>URPK01000005.1 GCA_900549715.1 uncultured Collinsella sp.
CGGGAAAACGGAAAACCTCCTGCGACGCGATGCGCAGCGAGGTGGCGCGGGGACGCAGCGTGCTCATTTCAAGCCATCTACTCGACGACCTGGCAGACCTCACCAACTCGTTCTACTTCATCGAGGCCGGCACGCTCGTGGAAAAGATCAAGTCGTCCTCGCAGACGCTCAAGCAGGAATACCTCGATACATACGAGAGATGAATGTGGGGGAGTGTTCGGATGAAGTTGATATTTAAGGTCCAGCTCGTGTCGTTCCGAAAAGACCGTGAACCTTTTGTGGGACACGCGGCGCCGTGGTACCATAGCCGAGTTTGTTGTCTTGGTCGGAAACCAAGACGCCTTATGCGCTGATCGGTAACCAGCGCCTGACCAATAAGGAGTCCTACCATGAAGCAGGGTATCCATCCCCAGTATGTCGAGTGCACGGTGACGTGCTCCTGCGGCAACACCTTCAAGACGCACGCTACCGTGTCCGAGATGAAGGTCGAGCTTTGCAACGAGTGCCACCCGTTCTACACCGGCCAGCAGAAGTTCGTCGACACCGGTGGACGCGTCCAGCGCTTCGCCGACAAGTTCGGTGGCGCCGCTGCCGCCCAGCTCAAGAAGGCTGAGGAGGCCAAGGCTGCCAAGGCCGCCAAGGCTGCTGAGGCCGAGGCCGCTCGCAAGGCCGCCGCTGAGGCTAAGGCTGCCGAGAAGGCTAAGCGTGCTGCTAAGTTCGCCGAGGAGGCTGCCAAGCAGGCCGCCGAGGCTCCCGCAGAGGCTCCCGTCGAGGAGGCCGCTGCCGAGGCCGAGACCACCGAGGCTGCTGAGTAAATAGCTCGCCGCGGAAACACTCGCATTCATGGCATAAGGGCCGCGCATCCATTTGGGTGCGCGGCCCTTTTCATTTTATTGGTGCAAACCAACCTGTCCCCGTTGCACCAGATTGGTGCGAAGGGGACAGGTTGATTTGCACCAAATGGCAGAGAGACAGCGTTTTCCCAGATAAAAGTTGCCAAACTAAACCAGTCCCTTTTTGGCAGGCTGTCGTAGTTATTACGTGGTCGAGCGTGTCGACCGCATAGGCGGCGCCTTGTTTGGCTAAAGTACAAATATCTGTGTTTAACTCGTCCAAGGTTTCATGCCGCGGGCGATGGCCAAAAGGAAAACCACATGGGATTCATGTCAAAGCTGCTGTCCTTTGGATCCGATAAGGACCTGAAGCGCTACTACAAGATCGTCGACAAGATCAACGGTCTTGAGCCCCAGTTTGAGAAGATGACCGAGGAGGAGCTCCGCGCCCAGACCGATAAGTTCCGTGAGCGCTACGCCAACGGCGAGTCGCTCGACGACATGCTCCCCGAGGCCTTTGCCACCGTGCGCGAAGCTTCCAAGCGCACCATGGGCATGCGTCACTTTGATGTACAGCTCATCGGCGCCATGGCGCTGCACGAGGGCCACATCGCCGAGATGAAGACCGGCGAAGGCAAGACCCTCGTCTCCACGCTGGCCGGCTATCTCAACGCTATCGCCGGTAAGGGCGTGCACGTCGTCACCGTCAACGACTACCTGGCCAAGCGCGACTCCGAGTGGATGGGTCGCATCTACAAGTATCTGGGCATGACCGTCGGTCTGCTGCAGAACAACATGCCGCTCGAGCTGAAGCGCCCCGCCTACCAGGCCGACGTCACGTACGGCACCAACTCCGAGTTCGGTTTCGATTATCTGCGCGACAACATGGTTACCCGCCCCGAGCAGCGCGTGCAGCGCGGCCACAGCTACGCCATCGTCGACGAGGTCGACTCCATCCTGATCGACGAGGCCAGAACGCCGCTCATCATCTCGGGCGCCGGCACCAAGTCCGCCAGCACCTACAAGGACTTCGCGCGCGCCGTGCGCGGCCTTGAGCGCGGTGAGGACGTCTCGCACGACATGCTCACCGCCACCGAGGACGTGGAGCCCACGGGCGACTTCGTCATGGACGAGGCCAAGCACACCATCGCCGCCACCGAGCGCGGTCTTAAGAAGATTGAGCGCCGCCTGGGTATCGATGACATCTATGCCGATCTCTCCGGCCAGCTGGTCAACCACCTGCAGCAGGCGCTGAAGGCCCAGTACATGTTCCACCGCGACAAGCAGTACGTGGTCACCAACGGCGAGGTCAAGATCGTCGACGAGTTCACCGGTCGTATCATGGAGGGTCGCCGCTATTCCGAGGGCCTGCACCAGGCCATCGAGGCCAAAGAGGGCGTGCTCGTGCGCGAGGAGAACCAGACCCTTGCCACCATCACCCTGCAGAACTACTTCCGTCTGTATGACAAGCTCTCCGGCATGACCGGCACGGCACTTACCGAGGATGCCGAGTTCCGCGAGATCTACAAGCTGCCCGTCGAGGTCATTCCCCCCAACAAGCCCGTGCAGCGTGTTGACCACGAGGACCTGGTCTACCGCACCATCCAGGCCAAGTACAACGCCGTTGCCGACGACGTTGAGCGTCGTCACGCCAAGGGCCAGCCGGTCCTGGTGGGCACCGTCTCCATCGAGAGCTCCGAGAAGCTGTCTGCCGCCCTCACCAAGCGCGGCATCGCGCACGAGGTCCTCAACGCCAAGCACCACGAGCGCGAGGCCCATATCGTGGCCCAGGCAGGACGTTACGGCGCCGTGACCATCGCCACCAACATGGCCGGTCGTGGCACCGACATCCTGCTGGGCGGCAACCCCGACGAGCTGGTGCGCGAACGCCTGGAGTACGAGGGCCTGACCATGGAGGACGTGACGCCCGAGCAGCTCGAGCAGTTTAACGCCGAGGCCAAGGAGACCTGCAAGGCCGAGCGCGAGCGCGTGCTTGCCGCCGGTGGCCTGACCGTTATCGGCACCGAGCGCCACGAGTCCCGCCGTATCGACAACCAGCTGCGCGGCCGCTCCGGCCGTCAGGGCGATCCGGGCGAGACCCAGTTCTACCTGTCGCTCGAGGATGACCTCATGCGCCTGTTCGGCGGCGACAGGATGGACCGCGTCTCCAAGATGATGGTCACGGCCGACATGGGCGACGACATGCCCATCCAGCACAAGATTATCTCCAAGGCCGTCGAGAGCGCCCAGCACAAGGTCGAGAGCATCAACTTCTCCATGCGCAAGAGCGTCCTTGAGTACGACGACGTCATGAACAAGCAGCGCCAGGTCATCTACGCTGAGCGCAATAAGATTCTGGACGGCAAGGACCTGACCGACCACATCACCGAGGTCATGCACGACACCGTGTACCGCTGCGTTCAGGAGTTCTGCACCAAGGACAGTCACGATGGCGAGCGCGACCTGGAGGGTCTGCGCAAGTGGGTTGTGGAGCTCACCGGCCACATCGATACGCCGAAGTTCCCCGACGAGGATTATGAGGCCCTGGCTGCCGATGTCCTGGCTTACGTAGAGAAGTGCTACAACATGAAAGCCGAGCGCTTGGGCGAGGACCTGATGCGCGAGCTCAACACCCAGGTCATGCTGCGCGTCATCGATACCCGCTGGATGAACTACCTGCAGGAGATGGACTACCTCAAGACCGGCATCGGCCTGCGCGGCTTTGGCCAGCGCGACCCGCTGGTCGAGTACAAGACCGAGGCCTACGGCGCGTTCCAGATACTCGTCGACACCATGTACGAGGATTACCTGCGCACGGTTCTGCGCATCGAGATCAAGGCTGCCCCGCGTGTCGTGGAGCACAAGGAGGAGCCCGCGCTCGAGGGTGCGCACTTCTCCGGTCCTGCCGAGGTCGATGGTGACAACGGCGACTCGGTGCTGCGCAAGCAGGCGCAGGTGCAGGCCCGCACGGCTGTCCAAGGCGGTCCGGCTGCCGTCAACAACGGTGGCAAGGTGACGACCTACCGCAAGTCCGAGAGCGACGATCCGTACGTCAACGTGGGCCGCAACGACCCGTGCCCTTGCGGTAGCGGTAAGAAGTTCAAGTACTGCCACGGCAGGAATCGTTAATGGCTGAGGCTTTAGAGGTAACGCCCGCCGAGCTGGACGCGTTTGCGGACCGGCTCGGTGAGGTTGAGTCGTACCTCCATTTGGACGAGAAGCGCACCCGCGTAACGGAGCTCGAGGCCAAAAGCGTCGCCCCGGGCTTTTGGGACGACGCCGATGCCGCTCGCGCCACGATGGAGGAGATCGCGCGCACCAAGGAAGATATCGCCGCCGTGGACACCGCGCGCGGCGAGCTTTCCGATGCCCGCGCTGCGCTGGAGCTTGCCGAGGAGATGGGGGATGACCCCGACGCCGTCGCATTGCGCGAGGAGGCTGCCGCTACGGCAGAACGCCTGGCCCGCGCCATCGACGAGCTTGAGCTTGCGAGCTGGTTTACCGGGGAGTTCGACCATGGCGACGCGATTGTGACCATCAAGCCCGGGCAGGGTGGTTTGGAGGCCCAGGATTGGACCTTCATGCTCTTTAAGATGTACATGAAGTACTGCCAGCGCCGCGGTTGGAAGGTCACCATCAACGATTGCCCCGCGGCCGAGGTCATTGGCATTGATCGCGCGACCTTTACCGTCGAAGGCAAGGATGCTTTTGGCATGCTTCGCGCCGAGGCCGGTGTCCACCGCCTGGTGCGCATTAGCCCCACCGACGACAAGAAGCGCCGCCAGACCACGTTTGCCGGCGTCGAGGTCATTCCGGTGCTGCCCGACGATATCGATATCGAGATCAACCCCGACGACATCCGCGTCGACGTGTACCACGCAAGTGGCCCGGGTGGCCAGGGCGTAAACACCACCGACTCCGCCGTGCGCGTGACGCATTTCCCCAGCGGCATTGTGGTTACCTGCCAAAACGAGCGCAGCCAGATCCAGAACAAGGCCGCGTGCATGCAGATCCTCAAGGCTCGCCTGTACGAGATTGAGCTCGAGAAGCGTGCCGAGGCCCTGGACGAGATTCGCGGACCCAAGACCACGATTGGTTTTGGCAACCAGATCCGCAGCTACGTGCTCTACCCGTACCAGATGGTTAAGGACCTGCGCACGGGCGTTGAGACCAGCAACGTCGAGACAGTTCTTGACGATGGCGACCTGGACCCGTTTGTTATTGGCTACCATCGCTGGGCTACCGGCAACGCTGACGCGGAGACCCCGTCTGCATAAACCGCCCGGTTTATGTGGAAATGGATTAAAACCCTCCCAGCAGGGTGGTTTTGTATCCAGAGCAAACCCTGCGCAGGGGTGGTTTTTGTCCGGCGAATCGGTAGAATCGAATACAAGAAGAAGTTCAAAGCGCATCCGATGGGGTGCGCTTTTTTGAGGGAGGCAGCATGGCATATCGTCTGGACATCAAGCGCATTCTTTCGATGAACTTCTTTCACGATCTGCCCCAGATCATGTTGGGGTGTGCCTTGGCCGCCATCGCGACCGACCTGTTTTTGATTCCCAATGGTCTTGCCGCCGGTGGCGTTACGGGCCTTGCGACTATTATCCAGGCAGTCGGTGCGTCTCATGGCATTTCGCTGCCTGTCGGTATTCAAACCATTGTGATGAATGCCTTGCTGCTGCTGGTCGTTATGCGCGAGGGCGGCATGTTCTACGTGGTGCAGACCGCGACGGGCTTTGTGCTGCTGGGCTTCTTTACCGATCTGTTCGCCCCGTTTGTAGCGCCTCTGGCACATGCAGACCTGATGCTTCCCGCTATGTGGGGCGGCATTATCACGGGCATCGGTTACGGCATGGTGTTGCGCGCCGGCGCCAACACCGGCGGCTCGGACACGATTGGCCAAATCATCTCGCGTAAGACCTCGCTGCCGGTGGGTTCGACCGTCATGGCAATTGATGTTGCCGTGTGCGCGCTGTCGGCTCCGGTCTTTTCAATCGAAAACGCGCTATATGCAGGCCTTTCGATGGTCATTAGCGGCTACGTGATCGATGCCGTGGTCGATGGTGGCAACAAACGCCGTATGGTCCTCATCATCTCGGACAAGTTCCCTGATATCGCTGCCGATATCATGTATGGCCTGGGTCGTGGTTGTACCAAGTTTAAGGCGACTGGCATGTATTCGGGTGCCGAGAAGCCGGTGATTATGGTCATCGTGAGCCGTCGAGAGCTCAATACCCTCAAGACGATCGTGCGCGAGCGCGATCCTCACGCCATTGTGACGGTCGCTGACGTTACGGAAGCCTTCGGCGAGGGATTCAAGGACATTAGCGCGTAGGGGCGATCGCGTTCCATCCAAAAGACGTTCACATTGATAAACCGTTTCATCAGCGGTTCTGCCTGCTAAATTGTTCAAATAATGATAAAAACTCTGGTAAAGCCATCAGTTTCCAGCATAATGAATGACGTACGTGCATTGCGGCTGTGTTGGGATTACCTTCGGCGCCGTGCGCATTTTGTCTAATGAGGATGAAAGGAAGGCACAATGAGCGACGAAGAGCTCAAAAAGGTTGCCAACGAGGTAAGGAAGGGCATCGTCACCGGCGTGCACGCTGCCAAGTCCGGCCATCCGGGCGGTTCGCTCGGCGCTGCCGACATCATGACCTATCTGTACTTTGAGGAAATGAACGTCGACCCGGCCGATCCCCGCAAGGCCGACCGCGATCGTTTTGTGCTCTCCAAGGGCCATTGCGCTCCGGGCCTGTACGCCGTGCTCGCCGAGCGCGGGTTCTTCCCCAAGGAGGACCTCGAGACGCTGCGCCACATCGGCAGCCACCTGCAGGGCCATCCCAACATGAACGACACCCCGGGCGTCGATATGTCCACCGGTTCGCTCGGCCAGGGCATCTCCGCCGCCGTGGGCATGGCGGTTGCCGCCAAGCACTGGGGCGATACTTACCGCACGTACGCCCTGCTGGGTGATGGCGAGAGCGAGGAGGGCCAGGTCTGGGAGGCCGCCATGTTTGCCGGCAACCAGCAGCTCGATAACCTCTGCGTGATCGTCGACCACAACGGCCTGCAGATCGACGGTCCCGTCGAGGAGGTCAACGACCCCATGCCGCTCGCCGACAAGTTCCGCGCCTTTAAGTTCCACGTGGTGGAGCTTGCCGACGGCAACGATTTCGATCAGATTCGCGCCGCCTTTGCCGAGGCCCGCGCCACCAAGGGTCAGCCGACCGCCATTATCGCCGAGACCACAAAGGGCAAGGGCGTGTCCTTTATGGAGAACCAGGTTGGTTGGCACGGCAAGGCCCCCAACGATGAACAGTTTGAGCAGGCCATGGCAGAGCTCACGGCCGCCGGAGAGGAGCTCTAGGATGGCAGACGTCAAGAAAATCGCCACGCGTGTAAGCTACGGCGAGGCCCTCGTCGAGCTCGCCAACGAGCACGACGACTTTGTGGTCCTCGACGCCGACCTGGCTGCTGCCACGCAGACCGGCAAGTTTAAGGCTGCCTGCCCCGATCGCTTCTTCGATGTGGGCATTGCCGAGAGCAACCTGATGGGCGTCGCCGCCGGTATCGCGACCACCGGTCGCGTTGCCTTTGCGAGCACCTTTGCCATGTTCGCTGCCGGTCGCGCCTTTGAGCAGGTCCGCAACTCCATCGGCTACCCGCACCTCAACGTTAAGATCGGTGCCACGCACGCCGGCATCTCGGTGGGCGAGGACGGCGCCACGCACCAGTGCTGCGAGGATATCGCCCTCATGCGCGTCATCCCCGGCATGACCGTAATTGTTCCCGCCGACGACGTGGAGGCCCGCGCCGTGACGCGCGCCGCCTACGAGTGCGACGGTCCGGTGTACATGCGCTTCGCCCGTTTGGCCTCGCCGGTTATCAACGACCCCGAGACCTACAAGTTCGAGTTGGGTAAAGGCATTGTCATGCGCGAGGGCGCCGATGTGACCATCATCGCCTGCGGCCTGATGGTCGGCGAGGCTCTCGAGGCCGCCGAGCAGCTCGCTGCCGAGGGCATCGACGCCGAGGTCATCAACATGCACACCATCAAGCCCATCGATGCCGACCTGATCGTCAAGAGCGCCACCAAGACCGGCCACGTCGTGACCGTCGAGGAGCACTCTGTGATCGGTGGCCTGGGCAGCGCCGTTGCCGACGTCCTGTGCGAGCAGTGCCCGACGCCGCTCAAGAAGATCGGCGTCAACGATACCTTTGGCGAGTCCGGCCCGGGCGCCGAGCTCCTGCACAAGTACGGCCTGGACGCCGCCAACATCGTGGCGACCACCAAGGAGTTCTTGGCATAGAGCAACCACCGCTCAAATCGGCCACAAGCCAATAGCAAATAGACGTAGACAGGGACGCCCTCAAAAAGAGGACGCCCCTGTTTTTATATTTCAGCAAAATCAGTGCCGCATCAAGCAAGGCCTTCTTCGGGAAAAGGGCCCAGTACGGCAACGTGCAATTCAGCCCTCCCAACTTTGTATGTGCAGCACCCCAAGATCACGCGGCGACCCCATAGTAGCCGCAGGCCGCGCACAGGGTTACCTCCCAAATCTTTCCGCAGGACGGAGGCGCCCCCGCAGCGCGAAGCGCGCAGCGGGGGCGCCGACATGTCCGAGGACGATTTGGGAGGTAACCCTGTGCGCGGCCGGTGGGACCAAACCCCGCCATGCTTCTTATGTGCAGTAAAGCTAATGCTGCTAAAATACAAAGCGCTCATGTAGTTTAAACGCACGACGATAAGGAGCACCAGTGGGTAACCACTTCCGTACCTCCGGTGCGGGCGACGATGCCCCCAAGACGCAGACAGGCGTCCAGGGCAGTCGTTTCGCCACTCCGGATTCAGAGGGCCAGCCTGTTGCTCAGGCCCCCGCTCAGCCGGCAGATCAGGCACAGCCGGCATCCGATCCCTTTGCCTACAATCCCACCAGCGATGTCGCGCTTTCCGGCACGGCGGGTTTTGAGCCCGTTCAGGCCGTGACCGCTCGCGTGGAGCAGCCTCAGGCTGGCGCCGCCACGCCGCAGCCTACCATGGCCGGCATTCCCGACCCCATGGCCCCTGCGACGCCGGTTCCTCAGCCTGCGCAGTCCGGTCTCTTTGCCGCTATTCCCGATCCCACGCAGCCTGCTGCCCCGGTGGTCGAGAGCGATCAGGCCGCCGAGGTCGCAAGCCTCGATAACGCGCTCAACAACCCCGATTTTACGTCGGTGTTTGCGCCCATCGATCCGCAAGCCAGCCGCAAGAAGATGGCCAAGCAGGCCGGTGTCGAGCCCGTCATCCTTATGGAGCATGTCACCAAGATCTATCCGGCACAGCCCAACAAGCCTGCACTCGACGACATCAACATCGAGATCTATCCGGGCGAGTTCGTCTTCCTGGTCGGTCATTCCGGCTCGGGTAAGACCACGCTGCTGTCGACGCTCAACCGCGACGTCAAGCCGACGAGCGGCCGCATCTTGGTTGCCGGTCAGGACCTCATGAAGATCAAGAACCGCAAGGTTCCGTTCCTGCGCCGCCAGATTGGCGCCGTGTTCCAGGACTTTAAGCTCCTGCCGCAAAAAACCGCCTACGAAAATGTGGCGTTTGCTCTGCAGTGCATCGGCAAGCCCAAGGGCGTCATTCGCAGCCAGGTGCCCGAGGTGCTGCGTCTGGTCGGTCTGGCCGATCAGATGGACTCGCTACCCGACCAGCTTTCCGGTGGCGAGCAGCAGCGCGTTGCCGTCGCCCGCGCCATGGTCAACCGTCCGCCGCTGCTGATCTGCGACGAGCCCACGGGTAACCTCGACCCGGCGATCTCGCTGGGCATCATGAAGCTGCTCGAGCGTATTAACCGCACCGGCACCACCGTGATCGTCGCCACGCACGACCGCGAGATGGTCGATAGCATGCACCGTCGCGTGATCGCCCTCGAGGGCGGCCACGTTATCCGCGACCAGGAGAGGGGAGGTTACGGCAACTATGGCACCAACTAACGTGGGCTACTCCTTCAAAGAGGCAATCAGCCACTTCTTCCGTAACTGGACTACCTCGCTCGGCGCCGTCATCACGATCTTCCTTTCGCTGTTTATCATCGGCCTGTTCATCATGGGCTCCGCGATGCTGAACTCCGTGATCGGCACCGTCGAGGATCAGGTTGTCATCAACGCGTTCATTAGCGATGACGCCGATCAGGCTGATGTTCAGGCTTTTGAGGCCGAGCTTAAGACGTGGAATAACGTCAAGTCCGTGACCTATAAGGACAAGGACGACGCGCTGGCCGAATATACGAGCAAGATGTCGGGCAACGCCGACGCCACCATGAGCGCGCTCGATGGCCAGAATCCGCTGCCGGCTTCGTTTGCAATTGAGATGGACGATCCGTCCAAGGTCGAGAGCACGGCAGAGAAGCTCAAGAAGGATGCCGATTTCCAGAAGATCGCGGATGACGGCGACGTCAACGCGAGCGTGCTGTACGGCCAGGAGGAAGTGAGCCGCCTGTTCCAGGTGACCAACTACATCCGCATCGCCGCCGTGGTGCTCGTTGGCCTTCTGACCTTTATCGCATTTATCTTCATCAACAACACGATTCGCCTTTCCATCACGGCGCGTCGTCGTGAGATTGCGATTATGCGTCTGGTCGGCGCCAGCAACGGCTTCATTCGCGGCCCGTTTATCACCGAGGGCGTACTGCAGGCCATTTTGGGCTCGCTGCTTTCCATCGGTGTTCTGGAGCTGCTGCGCAATCTGATGATTCCGCGTTTGCAGGAGAGCATCGGCTGGATGTCGTTTGCCCTGCCGATGCAGTACTACCTGGTGACCTATGCTGCGCTGATTCTGGTCGGTGTGATTATCGGTCTCTTTGGTTCTGCCATAGCCATGCGCCGCTACCTGCGCGTGTAGGCATGCCTGGAATTCATCCCTTCCAACGGGTCGTCTCTTATGGGGCGGCCCGTTTTTTGATCCCAAGGGAACGGCAGGAAAGCGAATCATTTGGGTAGACTCTTTGGAGTTCGTCATCGATAGCAAGGAGGCGCCATGGGGCGCAATAACAAGCATAAGCGTGGAGCTCGCAATAAGCGCGGGCCGGTGCGCAGCGAACGCCGTTCGAGCCTGACCGGGCGCGTGCAGCTCCATGAGCATGGCGCCTATGTCATAACCGAGAGCGGCGACTACAAGGTCATGGGCCGCGGTAAGCGCGAGATCATGGATGGCGATACCGTTGCCGTGAGCATTAAGAACAGCCCGCACGGTGAGCGGTGCGCCGTGATCGAAGGCGTGGTTGAGCGCGCAGCCATAAGCGTGGTGGGTACGTACCAGACCGCTGGTCCGCTCGGTGTGATCGAGCCGCTCGATTCGCGCCTGAAGGCTGACTTCTTCATTCTGCCCGAGGATACCTCGGCGGATCGTCTGGGCGTTCACCCGGGTGATGCCGTTGTCGCGCGCATTTTGACCTACCCGACGCGCCTGGAATCAGGCACCGTGACGATCGAACGCCGCATTGGCGGAGATGACGCGCCGGATTTGGGCGTTCAGTATGTGATGGCGCGTTACGGCTATACCGATAGCTATCCCGAGGCCGCGCTGGACGAGGCCGAGGGACTTTCGCTCGATGTGTCCGCGGCGCTTAAGGACCCGCTCCGCCGCGATCTGCGCGACCGCTTTGTCATCACGATCGACCCGGTCGACGCGCGCGACTTTGACGATGCCATTTCGCTTGAGCGCACGCCCGAGGGTGGCTACAAGCTGGGTGTGCATATCGCTGACGTTTCTCACTATGTGGCTTGGGACGGGCATATCGATCTTGAGGCTCGCCATCGTACGACATCGGTGTATCTGGCCGATCGCGTGCTTCCCATGCTGCCCGAACGCCTGTCCTGTGACCTGTGCTCGCTTCGCCCTGACGAGGACCGTCTTGCGTTTACCGTTGACATTGAGCTCGATGCGCAGGGTCGCGTGCGGCATTACGATCCGTACCCCAGCGTGATTCGCTCGCGTGTGCGTATGGACTATGACGGCGCCGAGGCGCTGCTGGTGCGCGCCGGCGCGGTGGAGTATGGGGTGCTGGAGGGTGCGGCCGAGGATGTTGCGGCTGCTGAGGCCTCGCGCGAGGAGGCGCTTGAGCGCGGTCTTGCGTGCGAGAAGGCCGCCCGCGGCTGCAACGTCGACCTCGGCAATTTCCTTGTCGCCGCCAACGAACTCGCCGAACTTCGCCGTCGTATTCGTCGCGTCCGCGGCTCAGTCGATTTTGACACGGCCGAGATTCGCGCTCTATTGGACGAGGACGGAGTGCCCGTGCAGATTGTGGCGCGTGAGCGTTCGTGTGCCACGTCGCTTATCGAGGAAGCCATGCTGCTCGCCAACGAGTGCGTTGCAGAGTGGCTGGCAGACCGTGATATCGAGGCTTGCTATCGCGTGCATGAGGATCCGAGCCCCGATAGCCTGCACGGTGCCGCCGTTGCGCTGGCGCAGCTGGGCATCATCGACGATCGCCGTGCTGCCGGTATTGCCCTGGGGAGTCCCGATGAGCTGCAGGCTGCAGTTGATGCTGCCGCCGGTACGGCCAACGCACCGCTCGTCAACACGCTGCTTCTGCGCAGCATGCAGCGCGCGCTGTACAAGCCGCGCAACGAGGGCCACTTTGCGCTCGCCGCGCCGTGCTACTGCCACTTTACGAGTCCCATCCGTCGCTACCCCGATCTGGTGGTGCACCGCGTGCTCAAACTGCAGTTGGCCTATGAGCAGCTCGGCGGCAAGGACGCCTTGGTCCGTACGCCGCGGCTGATCGGCAAGGGGCGCGAGTCGCTGCCGCGCATTCTGCCGCAGATTTGCCGTGCGTGCAGCGATGCGGAGCGTGCGGCCGATGCCGCCAGCCATGCGACGCAAAAGATCAAGATTGCCCAGTACTATGAGGATCGCCTGGGCGAGCGCTATGCCGGAACCGTCTCGTGGGTTAGCAGCATGGGCCTCTTTGTGCGCTTGGACCTGACGCAGGTCGAAGGCTTGGTTTCGATCAAGAGTCTGGGCAACGAGTGGTTCGAGTTCGACGAGGATGCGCTTACGCTGACGGGCGCCGACACGGGGACTCGCTATGAACTGGGCCAGCGCGTGATTATCGAGGTCTCGCGCGTCAATACCACGCGTGGGCACTTGGACTTTAAGCTTATCCATTAGCCAAATCTCGACTCATGGCGGGAGAGCGGAGGGCGGTCTTTCGGGGCCGCCCTCCGCATTTGGATCATGGCTACCTTGCCGTCTGCTCGGCCGCCCGCTTACCTGCTATTCGAGAGGTAAAACCTACCAAAATAAACCTGTCCCTTTTTGGCAGGTTTACAAGAAAGCGGGGATGAGATGGCGACGGTGTATGGTTATGCGCGGGTGAGTTCGCGCGATCAGAATCTAAATCGGCAGCTGGATGCGCTGGGCGCCTATGGCGTGGGCTCGGCGAATATTTATGCCGACCATGCGAGCGGCAAGGACTTCGATCGCCCGCGGTATCGCGAGCTGCTGCACATCCTGGGAGACGGGGACGTGCTGGTGGTGCTTTCTATCGACCGACTTGGCCGTAATTACTCTGAGATTCTTGAGGAATGGCGACGCATTACCAAGGAGCTCGGGGTTGCCATTGTGGTGTTGGACATGCCGTTGCTTGACACGCGCGTCAGGGCAAGCGGCACGCCGGATGTGACTAATACCCTGATTGCCGATATTGTGCTGCAACTGCTGAGCTACGTGGCGCAGGTGGAGCGCGAGAATATCCATCGGCGCCAAGCGGAGGGAATTGCAGCGGCGCGGGCGCGAGGGGTCCGTTTCGGTCGACCTCGCAAGCCGTGCCCTCCTCAGTTTGATCTGGTACGGGATAGCTATGAGGCGGGCGATATTACCCGCAGCCAGGCAGCAAAGTGCCTGGGCGTGTGCGTGGGGACGTTTGATCGCTGGATGCGCGAGGCGGGGTAGGGGTTTGCGTCGCTTTGTCGCTTCCTGTTGCGATTCAAATTTTGATACGATGGCGATGTCATTTGGGGCTACACTCGCTGATATTCAAAAAAGGAGGTAGGCCCTTGGCGCGCGTAAAACAAATAATCGGATGGACCGCGATCGTTCTGTTCGCTGCAACGCTGGCGGGCATCTGGGTGCTGACGGAGCAAAATGCGGTGGAGACGTCGTTGCTGAGCGAGTCCACCGCGCGTGTGGTGGAGGGTCAGGCTACGGGCGTACAGGCTGCCGATGTCGCGGGTGAAGCTCAGACCGAGAACGGGATGACCGGGTGCACCGATTCGGCTGCTTCGAATGTCCGGTCTGGCCGACTTGCTTCCATTCGCATGTGGGTGGGCACGAACGTCCGTCGCGTTGCCCATACCGTAGAGTTTTTCTTCGTCGGATTGTTCGCCTCGGTGGTCGTGGTTTGCTTTTCCAGGCGTCCGTGGAGCGTATGCTCCCGTTGCGTGCCCGTGTTGCTCTTTTGCGCCGTCTGCTCCGTTGGCGATCAGGCACATAAGATCTTTGTTCCCGGCAGGCATTTCGACGTTATCGATTTAGGATTCGATGCTGCGGGCTATGTCACCGCCATGCTGTTGGTATTGCTGGCAGCGGCGTTGGTGCGCTATGCGACTCGGCCGATCGGCGCCCATGCGAGGCGCTAGCCTTAAGACGAGACATCGCGACTGCCTGCGCTTCGACATTGACTACAATAACGGCTGCAATCGCGAGTGGCCGTCGATGTGCAGTTTTCCAGACACCTGTTTTCTCTAAGAAAGGAAATCCCATGACCGTACTGTTTGTTGAATATCCCAAGTGCTCGACCTGCAAGAAGGCCAAGGCATGGCTGGACGAACACGGGGTAGAGTATATCGACCGCGATATCGTTTTGGACAATCCCACGGCTGATGAGCTTGCGACCTGGATTGCTCGTTCGGGGCTGCCGGTGCGGCTCTTCTTTAATTCGTCGGGCATGAAATATCGAGAGCTGGGCCTGAAGGCGCGTCTGGATGCGGGTATGACGGACCAGGAATGCTGCGAGCTGTTGGCGACCGACGGCATGCTGGTTAAGCGCCCGCTGCTGGTGGGCGACAACTTTGCGATTCCCGGCTTTAGGGAAGCGGCTTGGACCGAGGCATTGCTGTAGCGGCTGCGGAAAGTGCGATCCGTTTTGAGTGCTCAGGGTGGGACGTGTTTTCCACTGGCGGGCTTGCTCAGCTCAATCCTCGAGCTGTGCCCATTCGTGCGGATCGTAGACCTTTACGTGTTTGTTGGGCTTGCCGCTCCAGTACTCCTCGTCCATAAAGGGTAGGTATGCCTGAATGCCGGGGCAGATAAAGGGAATCCGCTGCTGTTGCAGTCGCTCGCGCTGGCGCTGCTCCAGGCGCGCCTCGGATATGACGGTCGGCATGCCGGACAGCTCGACGAGGCTTGCCTGGATTCGCTTAAGGTCGGGGAGTCCCGCGTGCCATGACATCCGCATGATCAAAAAGGATGCACGGCGGTATTTTGCCTGCATCACGGTGATGGCGGGGCGCAGAGTGGGATGGATTTTGTCCCGTTCGGGCCAAAGGTCGGCAGTGATCTCGAGCCCCAGGGTCTCCCATAGGTAATCAAGCTCTTCGTCCATGGCGCCTCGATATCTACGCAATCATTGATACTTCGATTGTGTTGCCTGGTGCTATCGTTTTCGCGGTAGAATCTGCCAACGGTTGACGGCTACCGCTCGCGGCGTTTTGCCCTTTGTGTACAGCGGTCGGCTTCACAGGTCCTTCACGGGTTGGACGAAATTAGGCCAATTTGACCGAATTTCAAAAAAGTCAAAATTGGGGCTTGCGTCATGGCGGGACTTCCCGTATATTTCTTTCTTGCGCAAAGGCACAGCCGAGCGCAGCGATGCAGTCATTGGGATGTCGTCTAATGGCAGGACAGCGGATTCTGGTTCCGTCAATGGGGGTTCGACTCCCTCCATCCCAGCCATTGCATTTGCTACATATGGCCCGTTCGTCTAGCGGTTTAGGACGCCGCCCTCTCAAGGCGGAGATCACCAGTTCGAATCTGGTACGGGCTACCCACAAATGAATGCCCGGGCCTCGCAAGAGACCCGGGTTTTGTGTATCGACCGTATATACGGCGCCTGCCGTGTTTCGCTCAGATCGAGGAGTAGCCATGGATCTGCCCATCAGCTTGCAAGACATCACGTATGCCGAGAACTACCTGGCGCAGGGCGACCTGGCCACGGCGACGCCGCTGTTGGAGCGCCTGGTGGAGCTTGCCGAGGAGTATATCGACGCCGAGTGCAAGACGGAGGAGAAGCGCCAATACTTTAGCTTCGATAGCAAGTTTGAGCGTCTGGCCTATCGCCGCGTGGAGAAGGATCCGCGCGAGCTCGTGCAGGTCGAGGTGCCGTTTGACCGTCTGTACTCCGACATGGCGTTTGCCTACATTCGCCAGCAGGATTATGTGAGCGCTCGTAATGCCCTGATGCAGGCTGTGCGTTGGGATCCCATGAACTGCAACTATCGCTTGGACTTGGCCGAGCTGTTCCGCGCGCTCGAGGACAAGCAGGAATGGGCATCGCTCTCGTACTCGGTGCTGGAGCGTGCAAGCGATGGCAAGTGCGCCGCCCGCGCCTATGCCAACCTGGGCCAGTACTTCTTGGAGCCCGAGACCGAGAATGTCTCGGCCGCCGTGGGTTGTGCGCGCCTGGCGTTGCGTCTGGCGCCTGGCGATGCGCATACGACGCGCCTGCTCAACAAGATTCATACTGCCTACCCCGATGCCGCCGAGGAGAGCGATGAGCACGTGATGGGCGAGCTGAGCCTGCAAGGCGTGCCGACCTCGCCTTCGGCTGAGATTGCCATTTGCCTGATCATGTGTGCGACCGATGCTGCAAGCGACGGCGACAAGCAGGAGGCGACGCGCCTGACGGTGCGTGCTCGCGATTTGGTGGGCGAGGAGGCCTGCGCGGCGATTATCAAACTGGTGCGCGAGAGCGACGCCGAGCTCAATGCTGAGCGCAAGGCAAAGCGCGACGCCGCGGGCTCAAACGCCGATGGCGCCAAGGAGGCCGGCGATGCCCAGTAAGCGCGAGCGCAAGCTCATTTCCAAGAATCGCTCGGCACATCACGAGTACTTTATCGATGAGACGTTTGAGTGCGGCATTGAGCTGAGTGGCACCGAGGTCAAGTCGATTCGCGAGCGCGCCTGCCAGATCACCGATACCTTCGCGCTGATTCGTGGCGGCGAGTGCTGGCTCGTTGGCCTGCATATTCACCCTTATAGCCATGGTGGCGTGTGGAACCGTGATCCTGATCGCCGTCGTCGTCTGCTGCTACACCGCAAGGAGATTGACTTTCTCGACGGCAAACTTCGCAACCGTGGTTATGCGCTGGTACCGTTGGAGCTCTACTTTAATACCGACGGCCGCGTAAAGCTGCTGCTGGGCCTGGGCCGAGGCAAAAAGCTCTACGACAAGCGCGAGGACATGG
Source organism: uncultured Collinsella sp. (assembly GCA_900549715.1). GTDB lineage: Bacteria > Actinomycetota > Coriobacteriia > Coriobacteriales > Coriobacteriaceae > Collinsella. The sequence continues at coordinate 17,292 of URPK01000005.1, forward strand.
CCAAACGCGATGTTCAACGCGAAATCGATCGCGCCCTTAAAGAACGCAACCGCTAGGAGCGAGTTCACGGGAAGGTGCCCTACCGCGCCCGCCCCGTCTTCCTTGCTGTTTTGCCATATATTTCCAAAAGACGGCGTCCGTTATGGGCGCCGCTTTTTATGGGTACATACAGCCTTAAGGTTCAATCCCGGGTTAGGGGAGTACTTGTTATGGACAAAACTGCGTTCTTTACCATGCCGAGTGGGCTCTATGTGGTGAGTGCCGCGGCCGACGGGCTGCGTGCCGGCTGCGTTATCAACACGGCGGTGCAGGTGACGGCAGCACCACCTCGCATCTCGGTTGCCGTAAACAAGGACAACGTCACCTCGGGTGTCATCGCATCGGCCAAAGCGTTCGCGCTGACCGTGATCGATCAGACCGCCGATATGCTCTACATCGGTAACTTTGGGTTCCGCACCAGCAGCGATTACGACAAGTTTGCCAAATACGAGACCCGCGAGACGGCTCTGGGCATGCCCTATGTGCCCGAGCACGCGGCGGCCCTGTTTAGCTGCCGTTTGATCGACACTGTGGATGTGGGCACGCATCTACTGTTTATCGGCGAGGTCGAGGATGCCGAACGCCTGAGTGACGAGACGCCGCTCACCTACGATTACTACCATAAGGTCCTGAAGGGCAAGACGCCTCCGAAGGCGTCCTCGTATCAAGGCTAGAAATGTTTTAATAATACTTGCATTATATTATTGAGAATCTATACTGATAAATGAAGTACATCACCAGTCACGTTCGAGAGGAGAACATCATGGCTGAGGAGAAGAAGACGTATAAGTTCGTGTGCGTCGTTTGTGGTTACGAGGTTGAGGTCGATACGCCCGAGCTGCCCGAGGATTATGTGTGCCCGGTGTGCGGCGTCGGTCCCGATCAGTTTGAGCTCGTCGAGGAGTAGCTCGCAGGCACACGACTTGCAGCAACACATAGCTCTGTCCAAGGGCCCCGGTCGAATTCTCGGCCGGGGCCCTTTTCTTCCGTCCCTAAGGGATCACGGCTGCTGTTAGCCGATCCTGCCTGTCGTGAGTCCGGCCGACCTTTTGTCTCAATCTGTAACATCTAACGGTGGAAATTGGGCCCACTTGTTACATATCGAGACAAACCAAAACCGTCCGGCAGAAGATCTCAATCTGTAACATCTAGACATCGAAAGCGGGTCTAGATGTTACAGATCGAGACGTTTGCCTGAGTAGGTGCCCCGCCCCATTACATCCCTGTCAACAACACGACATCGAGAATCGTCACGATGGCACCGATCCCTACGAGCAGCGCGTTGAGCGGGCGCGAATTGGCATATTTGCCCATGACGCGGCGTGAGCTGGTGAGCCGTATGAGCACAAAGACCGTAATCGGCAGCTGAAGCGACAGCAGCGCCTGACTCCAGATGAGACCTTCAAAAGGATTTGGGACGACCAGGCACGCCGTCACTGCGCCGACGAAACAGGCCGCCACCCCGATCGAGGAATGTCGGTCGTGGATGTCGTATTCCTCGTCGAACATGCCCGCGGTGATGGTGCCCGCCGCCATGCCCGCCGTCACACTACTCGAGAGGCCCGCAAACAGCAGCGCTACCGCAAAGATGGTCGAGCTCGCCGGGCCCAAGATGGGGGAGAGCGTGGCCGCTGCGACGGCGAGGTCGTCTACGACCATGCCGTGCGCAAAGAAGGTCGTTGCGGCAAGGATGACCATGGCCGAGTTGATTGCCCAGCCCACGCCCATCGAAAAGAGCGTGTCGAAGAGCTCGTAGTGCAGACGTTCTTCGATAACTTGCTCGCCTTGGCCTTCGAAGTGCATGGATTGGATGACCTCGGAGTGCAGAAAAAGGTTGTGTGGCATTACGACCGCACCCAGGACACCCACGATAATCGCAGCAGAGCCAGTGGGCATACTAGGCGTGATCCAGCTTGCGGCGGCTTGTGGCCAGTCGACCTTGACTAGTGCAAGCTCGGCCAAAAACGAGAGTCCTACCACGCCTACGAAGGCGATGATCCAGCGTTCGGCTCGCTTGTAGGAGTTCGTCATGAGCATCGCCATCGATACTGCCGCCACGATGACGCAGCCCGCACGCACGGGCAGCCCAAAGAGCATTTGAAGGGCAATCGCGCCGCCCAGGACTTCGGCCATGGCGGTGGTGATGGTCGCGAGATAGGCACTGGCGAGCACCGTACGCCCGACGAAGCGGGGGAGGTAACGTGTCGTGGCCTCGGCAAGGCAGGCGCCCGTGGCGATGCCCAAGTGCGCCGCGTCGTGCTGCAGCACGATGAGCATAATCGTGGACAGCGTGACGATCCACAGCAGCGCGTAGCCAAACTGCGAGCCCGCGGCCATATTGGAGGCCCAGTTGCCCGGGTCGATAAAGCCGACGGTCACGAGCAGCCCGGGGCCGATATGCCGCGCAATGTCTAGGCCTCCGTGACCACCGGTGCGTCGGGAGCCAAAGTGTTGTTTGAGATGGTTGAGCATGGTGCGCTCCTGCGTATGGGCGGCGTGACGTCGCATCTGGGTCGTGCGGCGCCACGCGTCGGATTTGGGTTGGGGCTACTTGTGCGCTTTGCCCTGATTGGCCACGGCGTCGATCTTGGCGGCGATGGTCGCCGGGTCGCCGATGTAGCGCTTGTCGAGGACATTGAAATCGGTATCGAAGGTGTAGACGAGCGGCACGCCGGTGGGGATGTTGACCTTGAGGATCTCCTCGGGCGTGAGGTGCTCGAGCTTCATGACGAGTGAGCGCAGGGAGTTGCCGTGTGCGGCGATGAGTACGCGCTTGCCGGCGAGCATCTGGGGGCGAATCTCGTCTTCGAAATAGGGCCAGGCGCGGGCGATCGTGTCCTTGAGGCACTCGGTATAGGGCAGTTGATCGGGCGCGACGTCGCGGTATTGCTCCTGGGTGTGGGGGTCGCGACTGTCGCCCGGCTCGAGTGCCGGCGGGCGGACATCGAAGGAGCGGCGCCAGATGAGCACCTGCTCGTCGCCGTGCTCTGCCGCGGCATCGGCCTTGTTGAGACCCTGCAACGCGCCGTAGTGGCGCTCGTTGAGCTTCCAGGATTTGATGACGGGCAACCACTCGCGATCCATTTGGCCGAGCACGATGTCGAGGGTGTGAATTGCGCGCTTGAGACGCGAGGTGTAGCAGACGTCGAAGTCGAAGCCCGCTTCTTTGAGGGCTCGACCGCCTGCTGCGGCTTCTTCGCGGCCCGTGTCGGTGAGTTCTACGTCGGTCCAGCCGGTGAACAGGTTGAGTTTGTTCCACTCGGATTCTCCGTGACGGATAAGGACAAGTTGCATTGTCTGTCGGTCTGCTCGGTGCGCCATAGGGGCCTCCTTGATCTGGCACGGTGTGCGTGCCGTTTGCTTGACGCCGCAAAGGATACCCGTTTTAACCTTAAAAGTTAACCAAGACTAACAAAATTGTTGTATTTGAATGGGATGGTGAAAGGGGGCTGCCGAAATGTCTCGATCTGTAACAACTAGGGATGGAAATTGGGCCTAGGTGTTACAGATCGAGACAGGAAGAAATGGTCCTATGGAAAATCTCGATCTGTAACAGTTAGCTGCAAAAACCGGCCCTTCATGTTACAGATTGAGACATTTGGAACCGTCTCTCGAAAACATCTCAATCTGTAACAGTTAGTCGTCGAAATTGGGTCTTACTGTTACAGATTGAGATGTATGAAGAGGTGAGTTTGCAGGTCGAACTTGGGGCCTATGTTTTCGCCCTTGAGGTCGGCGGTGCCCACTCGTAAGGTGTGCGTTACGCGATTGTTTCGAAACGGGTGGGAAACACAACGGGTCGGCGATGCTCCTAGTATGCCTATTCAACTGACTGTCTAAATATCTAGGGGAGGATCGCGATGCAGGCAGATTCCGCTCAGCAGCAGGGCCTTTATCGCCCCGAATTCGACCACGATGCATGTGGCATCGGCGCGCTTGCCGATATCAACGGTGAGCGCCATCACCAGATTCTGGACGATGCGCTGTCCATTCTGGTCAACTTGGAGCACCGCGGCGGCACGGGACTCGAGAAGAACACCGGCGACGGCGCCGGCATCCTGTTCCAGGTTCCGCATCACTTTTTCCGTAAAGAGGCTCAAAAGTGCGGCCAGATTCTGCCGGCAGAGGGCGACTATGGCGTGGCCATGCTGTTCTTCCCGCAGGACGACAAGGGCGTAGAGGATGCCCGCCGCGTGTTTGAGGAGGGCTGCGCCGAGGCCGGCGTGCCGCTGCTCTTTTGGCGCGAGGTGCCCGTCGACCCGCACGACCTGGGCGAGACGGCTCGCGCCTGCATGCCCACTATCCTGCAGGCCTTCCTGGGCCGTCCGGACGACACGCCCGCCGGCGATGCCTTCGAGCGTCGCCTGTACGTGTGCCGCCGCACTATCGAGAAGAAGGCCGACGCCGAGTTTGCCCTGCGCGACAAGATCTTCTATGTGTGCTCCATGAGCTCGCGCACCATCGTGTACAAGGGCATGCTGGTCGCCACGCAGATGCGCCGCTTCTTCATCGACCTCAACGACGCCGCCGTCAAAACGGCCGTGGCGCTCGTCCACTCGCGCTACTCCACCAACACCACGCCCAGCTGGGAGCGTGCGCACCCCAACCGCTTTATCATTCACAACGGCGAGATCAATACCCTCAAGGGCAACGTCAACTGGATTCGCGCCCGCGAACCCAACCTGTACAGCCCCGTGCTGCAGCACGATCTTGAGCGCGTGATGCCCATCATCAACCGCGAGGGTTCCGACTCCGCGATTCTGGACAACGTGCTCGAATTCTTGGTCATGAACGGTCGCCCGCTCACGCGTGCCGCGTCCATGTTGCTGCCCGAGCCGTGGGACCACAACGATAGCCTGAGTGAGGAGCGCCGCGCCTACGACGCTTACCAGTCCATGCTCATGGAGCCGTGGGACGGTCCTGCCGCTATCGCCTTTACCGACGGCCGTACCCTGGGCGCCGCCCTCGACCGTAACGGCCTGCGCCCGGCTCGCTACTACGTGACGCGCGACGGCCGCTTTATGCTGGCGAGCGAGGTGGGCACCATCGAGGTGCGCCCCGAGAACATCCTGACGAGCGGCTGCTTGGGACCGGGTCAGATGCTCGAGGTCGACTTTGCCCGCGGCCGCGTGATCTACAACGACGAGCTGCGCGCCCGTTACGCCAAGGAAAAGCCCTACCGTGATTGGATTGCCGAGGAGACGCTGACCGTCGACGCGCTCGATGAACCCGCCGCGCCCGCGTCCGCCGAGGATGCCGAGGTGCCCGCCGCTGTGCGCATGGCCAAGCTCGGCTACCACTGGGATGACGTCGACGAGGTCGTGCGTCCTATGGCCCAGCAGGGCAAGGCCCCGCTCGCCTCGATGGGCATCGACGCGCCGCTGGCTTGCCTGTCCAAGAAGACGCGTTCGTTCTTTGACTACTTCTATCAGCTGTTCGCTCAGGTCACGAACCCGCCCATCGACGCCCTTCGCGAGCACATGGTGACTTCGACCACGCTCTACCTGGGCAACCACGGCAACCTGCTCGAGGATTCCCGCACGGCCTGTCAGCTGGTGCGCTTGGAGCGCCCATTGCTCAACGAGGAAGAGTTCGAGCATATCTGTGCCATCGACCGTGTTGGCTTTAAGACCCGTCGTTTCCGTGCCGTCTACCGCCGCGATGCCGGCGAGGGCGCGCTGCAGGCTGCGCTCAAGCAGCTTGCCGAGGACGTCGAGGCCGCGGTTCGCGACGGCGTGAACATTGTGGTGTTGAGCGATCGTGCCGCTGCGGGCGAGGTGCCCGTGCCGTCGCTGCTCGCTGTGGGCTGCGTGCACAACCACCTGATCCGCGCCGGCGTGCGTACCTTTGCCGATATCGTGGTGGAGTGCGGCGACGCCGTGTCCCCGCATGACTTTGCGGCGCTGGTGGGCTACTCCGCGAGCGGCATCTATCCGTACAACGCACATGCGTGCATCCGTGATCTGGCGGCACGCGGCGACCTGGACGTGACGGCCGAGCAGGGCATCGCCAACTACAACAAGGCTGCGACCGCCGGCATCGTCTCCATCATGTCCAAGATGGGCATCTCCACGGTGCAGAGCTACCATTCGGCGCAGATTTTCGAGGCCGTGGGCTTTACGCCGGAGTTCGTCAACGCGTACTTCGCCGGCACGGTGAGCCGCGTGGGCGGTATGGGTGTCGAGGACGTCGAGCACGAGCAAAACGAGCGCTACGACGCCGCGCTCGCTATCCTTAAGAGCCCGGCTCCCGATCAGCTGCCCACGCTGGGTCTGACCAAGTGGCGCCCGCTCGGCGGCGAGGATCACCTGATCGATCCGCAGACTGTCTACTTGCTGCAGACCGCCTGCCGTGAGGACAGCTACGACACCTTTAAGGAGTACAGCGCCCGTCTGCACCGTACCGGCCGTGCCGTGCGCCTGCGCGAATTGCTCGACTTTGATGCCAGCGGCCGCACGCCGGTTTCGCTCGACGAGGTCGAGCCCGCGCTCAACATCGTCCGCCGCTTTAACACCGGCGCCATGTCGTACGGCTCCATCAGCAAAGAGGCGCACGAGTGCATGGCTATCGCTATGAACCGCCTGCACGGACGCTCCAACTCGGGCGAGGGCGGCGAGGACCCGCGTCGCGAGACCCCGCTGGCCAACGGCGACTCCAAGAACTCCGCGATCAAGCAGGTGGCAAGTGCGCGCTTTGGCGTGACGAGCCGCTACCTGTGCAGCGCCTTCGAGATTCAGATCAAGATGGCCCAGGGCGCCAAGCCCGGCGAGGGTGGCCACCTGCCCGGCAAGAAGGTCTACCCCTGGATTGCCGAGGTCCGTCAGTCCACGCCCGGCATCGGCCTGATCTCGCCTCCGCCGCATCACGACATCTACTCCATCGAAGACCTGGCCGAGCTCATCTTTGACCTTAAGAACGCCAACCCCGGCGCACGCGTGTCGGTCAAGCTGGTCAGCGAGGCCGGCGTCGGCACCATCGCCACCGGTGTGGCCAAGGGCGCTGCCGACAAGATCTTGATCAGCGGCCACAATGGCGGCTCGGGTGCCGCTGCTCGCGATTCGATCTGGCACGCCGGTCTGCCGCTGGAGCTTGGCCTTGCCGAGGCCCAGCAGACGCTGCTGCAAAACGGCCTGCGCTCGCGCGTGGTGCTCGAGGCCGACGGCAAGCTCATGGACGGCACCGATGTTGCCGTCGCCTGCCTGCTGGGCGCCGAGGAGTTTGGCTTTGCGACCATGCCGCTCATCTCGATGGGCTGCCTCATGCAGCGCGACTGCCAGCAGGATACCTGCCCCGCCGGCATCGCCACGCAAAACTGCCGCTTGCGTCGCGGCTTCCGCGGCAAGCCCGAGCACGTCGAGCACTTTATGCTCTTTGTGGCCGAGCAGCTGCGCGAGATCATGGCGAGCTTGGGCTTCCGCACCGTCGACGAGATGGTCGGCCATCCCGAGTGCCTGCGCCAGATCGAGGTCCCGGGTAACCGCAAGGCTAACCTGCTCGATCTGACGCCCGTGCTGGCAAACGCGACCTGTGAGTTTGGTGCCCACATCCCGGGTGCCGACGGTCGTCACTTCCTGCCCCAGATGGCCGCGGACAGCGAGCTCGACAAGACGCTCGACTCCACGCTGTTTGTGCCCTATACGGCCGATGCCCGTGCGCACCTGCGCCCGATTCGCTTCCATGCCGACATCGCCAACGTTAACCGCTGCGTGGGCACCATCCTGGGTAACGCGGTGACCAAGGCACATCCCGAGGGCCTGCCCGCCGGCTCCATCACCATCGATTGCGATGGATCGGCCGGTCAGAGCTTTGGCGCCTTCCTGCCGCGCGGCATTACGCTCAACGTGTGCGGCGACGCCAACGACTACTTTGGCAAGGGCCTTTCGGGCGGCGAGGTGTCGGTGCGCCCCAACCCGCATGCGACCTACAAGTTCGACGAAAACATCATCGTGGGCAACGTTGCGTTCTTTGGCGCCACGAGCGGCCGTGGCTTCATCAACGGCCTGGCCGGCCAGCGCTTTGGCGTACGCAACTCCGGTGCCACCGTGGTGGTCGAGGGTTGCGGCAACCACGGCTGCGAGTACATGACGGGCGGCCTAGCGCTCATCCTGGGCGAGGTCGGGCAGAACTTCGCCGCCGGCATGACGGGTGGCGTGGCCTATGTCTTTGACCAGCACGGCACGCTCGATGCCCGTGTGAACCACGAGAGCGTTGAGCTTAAAGCCCCGACGGCCGGCGAGCTGGCACAGATTCGCAAGCTCATCCAGGAGCACGTGGACGCGACGCAGAGTCCGCGCGGCATCAAGCTGCTCTACAGCTTTGAGACGATGAGCAAGCACTTTGTGAAGGTCATTCCGACCGAGTACGAGCGCGTGTTGGCCATTGTCGCCGCCGCCGAGGCCATCGGTAAGACGCATGCGCAGGCCGAGGAGCTGGCGTTTGACATTGTGACCGGTCGCGCCGACGCTGCCGATGTCGCTCGCTTTGATGTGGCGGGCGGTGCTGCGGGCGCTGCGTCCGTGGCTGCCAGCTTTGTTGCTTCGACCAAGAAGGAGGCGTAAGTGCCATGGGTAAGCCCGGTGCTTTTCTTGATATCGATCGTGTGACCCACGAGCTTCGCCCCGTGGAAGAGCGCAGCCGCGATTTCGATCCGCTGTACGTGGAGCTTGACGACGATGCACGCCGTGCCCAGGCGAGCCGCTGCATGATGTGCGGCGTGGCGTTTTGCCAGATGGGCGCGAGCTTTGGCAAGGCACGCCCGAGCGGCTGCCCGCTGCACAACCTGATTCCCGAGTGGAATGAGCTGGTGTACCGCGGCCGCTGGGACGAGGCTGCCGAGCGCCTGTCGCTCACCTCGCCCATGCCTGAGTTCACGAGCCGCGTGTGCCCGGCGCTGTGCGAGGCCGCGTGCAACCTGGGCTCGGTCGATGGCCGGCCCACGACGATTCACGACAACGAGCGCGCGATCAGCGACTATGAGTGGGCCAACGGCGGTCCGCGTCGCTTTGAGCCGGCAGGGGAGGGCGCACCCACGGTTGCCGTGGTGGGCTCCGGTCCTGCTGGTCTGGTGGCGGCATGGGAGCTTGCGCGTCGTGGCGCCCGCGTGACGGTGTTTGAGCGCGACGACCGCCCGGGCGGCCTGCTCATATACGGCATTCCCAACATGAAGCTCGAGAAGTCCGTGGTCGAGCGTCGCGTGGCACTTATGCGTGAGCTTGGCATTGTGTTCGAGCTGGGCGCCGACGTGAGCGATCCCAAGGTTACCGCCAGGCTCGACGACTTTGACGCCGCCGTGGTGGCTGCCGGCGCCCGTGCTCCGCGTGGACTTTCGGCTGCGAACATTGATGCCCCGGGCGTGGTGTATGCCGTGGACTACCTGACGGCTTCGACCGTCTCGGTGCTCGATGGCGGCAAGCCCGCGGTGAACGCGCGCGGCCTGGACGTCGTGGTCATTGGCGGTGGCGATACTGGAAACGACTGCGTGGGTACCGCCGTGCGTCAGGGCGCGCGCAGCGTGCGCCAGTTTGAGTTCTTGCCGGCTGCGCCCGATAAGCGCGCGGCGAGCAACCCCTGGCCGCAGTGGCCCAACGTGAAGAAGACCGACTACGGCCAGCAGGAGGCTATCGCTGCCATGGGCGGCGAGATGCGCGCTTGGGGCGTGGACACGCTCGAGGTGCTGCTGGACAAGAAGGGCGCGGCTGCGGGTCTGCGCGTGGTCGATCTGGATTGGTCGGCCGGCAAGCCCGAACGCATTGCGGGCTCCGAGCACGAGGTGCCGGCCCAGCTGGTGCTCATCGCCTGTGGCTTTACGGGTCCGGAGCACGGCGTGTTCGATGCGGTGAGCGTGCCTGTTGCCACCGCTGGTCGTCCGCTGCCGGTGATGGCTGCCGAGGGCTCGCATCTCGCGGCTCGCACGGAGGGTGTCGCCGCGGATGCCGCGCCGGTGTATGTGGCGGGTGATGCCCGCAACGGCAGCTCGCTCGTGGTGAGTGCCATGGCCGATGCCCTGGCCTGCGCAGCCGAAGTCGCCGAGGCACTGGAACTGTAAAGTAGTCATTTAAGAACGTCCCCAATGACTAGCCTTTTTTGTCTAGTCGTTGGGGACACTCTTTGCGAGCAGTTTGCTCGTTTGTCGACGTGCGGGTGTTCATTTGTCGACTTCTTGGGCTGTGGTCACCTGTTGTTTCTGTGGTGGCTGCGGGCATCTGGCTCAAAAGGGCGGGTTGGCCGTCGATGTTTACCTGCGGTTTTGTTGCGGCGCGCATTTTCGGTCAAGCTTTTCGTCAAGTGTTTGGTCAGCATCTGGTTTGCAGCCGGAGGCCTATTTTGCCCGCGCTGGTCGTGGCTGCCCACCCTCCTCGTAAGCTCAAATTGAGGTCCATCAGTTTGAGGAGGATGCCATGACTGACCACGCTTTTGACCGAGCAGAGCTGGCTGAAGCCGTCGGCAACGATATTGCCGACATGGCTCACTTTTGGATGCTGCGGAAGTTTCAATTCCTGGAGCCGGCGCGCGAACAGTTCGAGATTATCGTCGACCCGTGGCTCAGCTATTGCGAGGGGCCTTCTCAAAACGAAATCATGGCCTACAACATGGCGTTTACCGATTGGCTGCTCTTCGAGCGCCCCTATCGCCATGGCAAGACGCTGCTCGAGCTATATGTGGATGAGCCGCCAGCGTCAATTTCTCCTGCCTCGCTTGGGCGACTTAAGCAAGTGCGCGACACGCAGTACTTCTCTCGCTTTGGCATTTTGGACAAGGATCCTGCGTCCGGCATGGTCGCGCTGAAGGACACACGCACCGATCATCGCTTTGATGTCTATGACCCGCATATCGTGCAAAAGGAGCATTGGAACGACGGCGCGATTGCGGTGCGCCTCGCCTGCGTCGACGATGTCTGGCTTACAGCGGGACAACTCTATCTGTATGACATCGCGCGCCTGAGTGACACGGCGGTCGACGGGCCGGGTGCGGTGCATCCCGAGGATCTGCAGGACGGCTTTGACACCTCGTGCATCAGCTTCTTCTTGCGTCTGGTCCGCGACATCATGGGTGCCCAGGGGCGCTACGTAAAGTCTCTCAACATCTACGAGCAGGAGTGGGAGTAGGGGATGGGTGGTTGTCGCCTGCCTTGCCTTTTGCCTTTTTGTCTCGATCTGTAACGTTTGGGGACAAAAAACCAGCCTATCTGTTACAGATCGAGACGAACGCTTGGGCACCGCTGGTTTGTCTAAATCTGTAACGTTTAGGGGCCTGAAGAACGGTTTACTGTTACAGATCAAGACATTTGTCGGCGGAGGCAACGGTGACGATGGTTCATTTGTCCGATGTGGTGGTGATGGAAGTGTCTAATACCGTTTTCAAGCACAAGCATACGACTCGCAACACGTTGGCGCGGAATAGGATGCTCGCGCGACTCACGGAGGCGACCGAGCAAGGTGCGCTGCTCGCAACGCATGACAATGCCGAGCTCATGTGGCTACGGCGTCATGTGGGAACCGATGATATTGCGGAGCCCGAGCCGTATTTGTTCTGCTTTCAACATGATTGGGGTGTACTGACGCCGGCGGAGCGAGCGCTGCGTACCATCAAAGGGCTTGCAGAGTTTCATCCCGATTGGGCGTTTTGGGGCTATGACGCGGCGCTTTTGTGGGGTCTGGAGGTGCCGAATGATCTGCTTGGGCCACGATATCTTGTTAAGACAGGTTGCTCGGTGCCGCTGAGTGCAGGATGTCGGCTGTTGCGTCCGCAGGCGGCGGGCGCACTTGAACAAGTCGACGGCGTGCAGGCGACGTCGTTTTGGCGCACGGTGGAGGATTGCTTGCTGCGTGCGCCGTTCTCCTACGGGTTGGCGATTGCCGATTCTGCATTGAGGGCAAGGGGCGTATCGCGCGATGACCTGTGCGAGTGTCTCCGCGCCGATTGCGAGGGCAGGCGAGGGTATCGCAGGGCACAGGTGATTGCGTCGTATGCGGACGGGCTGTCTGAAAACGGCGGCGAGTCTCGGTTCCGAGCATTCTTTATTGCGTACGGCTTTCCGGTTCCGGAGCTGCAGGTGGAGTTTCGCGACCCGCTCGATCCGAGCCAGGTGTTTCGCGTCGACTATTTTTGGCGGCTCGAGGACGGGACATGTGTCATCGGCGAGCTCGACGGAAAGGGGAAGTACACCTTGCAGAGCGGCGGGGGTCGGGAGTCGGTTGACCCATTCGTGGCAGAGCGTCAGCGGGAATCTCATCTGACAATGCTCGGGCATAAGGTGCTTCGGTTTACGTTTGATGAACTCAAAGACCCGGGGAAGCTGGCTGAAAAGATGAGGCTGGCGGGTATTTCGCAGCGGGCCGATTTGGCTGAGGGATGGAAGCGTCAGTGGTATGGGTGCTAAGGGGTGCAACTGACGCGAATGTGGTTGTTTCTGCCGAGTTTGTCTCGATCTGTAACAACAAGGGGCCGTTTGGCCTCGTAGCTGTTACAGATCGAGACAGAAGGTTGGCGCCTGGTGAAAGTTCTCAATCTGTAACATCTAACGGCCAAAATTCGACCCAACTGTTACAGATCGAGACAAAGGTTGGACGCGGTGCCGAAAGATCTCGATCTGTAACATCTGGCTGCTAAAACCCGGTCTACCTGTTATAGATCGAGAGATTTCCCTAGTGCCGCTGGGATGGGATTGCAACGTATTCCGTCCCCCACATCCTCTCTTCCTTCCGTTAACCGATGCGTCTGCAGCAATCCAGCGGGACTAGGTGATAATGGACAAATGTTCAAGTTAATCGTGAGGGAGGAGCTCGATATGGCGTCTGCCGATCGTTCCACGTTGTTTATCAATGCGACCATTCTGGATGGTTCGGAACATATGGAGCCGCAACCCGATATGGCCGTGACTGTTGAGCGCGGCGTCATCACCTGGATGGGGCCGAGTGCTGTGGCGCAGGCGCCTGCAGGTGCCGAGGTTATCGACCTGGGTGGTGCGTATCTCATGCCCGGTCTCATCAATATGCATGCGCATCTGTGCGGCTCGGGCAAGCCTGTCTCGGCCGGCGATGCGGGCGCACTTATGAAGAAGCTCGATAATCCCGTGGGCCGCGCCATCGTCCGCCACATCCTCAAAGGCAGCGCCCAGCAGCAGTTGGCAAGCGGCGTGACCACGGTGCGCGGTGCGGGTGACCCGCTGTTTGCCGATATTGCCGTGCGCAACGCTATCGACGCCGGCAAGTATCAGGGTCCGCGTCTGGTGGCGCCGGGAACGGGTGTCACGGTGCCGGGCGGTCACGGTGCGGGGCTGTTCGCGCAGGTCGCCGATACCCCCGATGAGGCGGCCGAACAAGTGCGTGACTTGCATGCGCGCGGTGCCGACGTCATCAAGCTGTTCGTGACGGGCGGCGTGTTCGACGCGACCGAAGTAGGTGAGCCGGGCGTGCTGCGCATGCCGGTCGAGGTTGCCGCGGCGGCGTGCAAGGCTGCGCACGAGGTGGGCCTGCCGGTTATGGCTCATGTCGAGAGCACCGAGGGCGTGAAGGCCGCGCTTGAGGCCGGCGTCGATACGATCGAGCACGGTGCCCCGATGACTCCCGAGATCTTGGAACTGTACCGCGGCGCCGCGGGCACGCAGCTTGAGGGGCGTGCGCCCAGCGTTACCTGCACTATCAGCCCCGCGCTGCCGTTTGTGCTGCTCGATCCGGAGAAGACCCATTCGACCGACACGCAAAAGAAGAACGGCGACATTGTGTGTTCGGGCATCATCGAGAGCGCCCGTGCCGCACTGGAAGCTGGCGTTAAGGTGGGCCTGGGCACGGACTCAAGCTGCCCGTTCGTGACGCAGTACGACATGTGGCGCGAGGTGGCCTATTTTGCCAAGTACGTGGGCGTGAGCAACGCCTTTGCGCTGCATACGGCTACGCAAGTCAATGCCGAGCTGCTGGGGCTGGGCGGCGAGACCGGCACGATCGAGTGCGGCAAGGCTGCCGATATCCTGGTGACGCGCAAGAACCCGCTCGATGACCTGTGCGCGCTGCGTGAGCCGATGCATGTGATGTGTCGCGGTGATCTGGTGCGCAAGCTCAAGGTGAAGTGCATCCCTGAGGTGGATGCCGAGCTCGACGCGATTATGGCCATGCCGGCCGAGGCGCTGGCCGAGGAGCTCGCCCGCGACGGTGTGGCGTAGATGTGACAAAGGGGCAGCTCCGTTGCCGCATGCAAAAAGCCGAGGTCTCAACACGAGGCCTCGGCTTTTTTATCGAACAAATACTTAAGATTTGGGACAAGCAAACCTGATTAATTTGTCCCGCGTGCGGGCGCTAGGAGCGGGTTTCCATCTTGGCGTGGCACTTGGGGCAGGTGACGCGGATCTTACCCTTGCCCTTGGGGACGGAGAGCATCTGACCGCAGTTGGGGCACTTGAGATATGCCGTGGTCTTGCGGCCCTTCCACATCTTCTTGGCCGTTCGCTTGGCACGCTCAAAGTCTTCCTTACTGGTGCCGGCCGCGCGTGAGGTGCTGGCCGCTGCGGCCCCGCTGCCCAAGCTGGCGACGAACTTGCCCAAGCCGGGAACATTGGCAGTCGCGGCGACAAAGGCCTCGTTCTCTTTGCGACGTGCATCGATGTTTTTGGACAGGCCGCGCAGCACGCCAATCACGATGACGGCGATGGCAATCCAGCTGAGCCACTGGATGCGGGCTATCGATCCGATCATCGCGATGACGATGCCGGAAAAGCCCATAACGATGGTGAGCTCATCGGCGCCATTGCGGCCCTTCATAAAGTCATTCATGCAAATTGCCTTTCATTCGATATGCCGCACGCCTTTATACCCGATTTAGAGCATCGGGGACAGGTCAATCTGCACCAAGGTGGTGCAAACATACCTGTCCCCGATGCACCAAGAAGGTGCAAAGCAGTCCGTCCCCAATGCCCCAATTACTTGGAGAGCTTGTCGACGACGCGTTCGATCTCGGCGAGCTTGGCGGCTTTGAGGTCTTCGTCGCCCGATTCGATTGCCGAAGTCACGCAGCCCTCGATATGCGCCTTGAGCACGTCGGCGTTGATGCGCGCAATGAGCGCCTGCGTTGCCATGAGCTGCGTGGAAATATCGACGCAGTAGCGGTCCTCCTCGACCATCCGCAGGATGCCGTCGATCTGACCGCGTGCCGTCTTGAGCATGCGGGTCACCGATTTATGGTCTGCCATCATGGCGGGTCCTCGTTTCTGGTCGGGGTACGCGTGGGTCGTTACGCGGCGGTTACGGACAGGGCGTGGAACTTCTCGCCGGCGCCCTCGACGGCGGCGGCGAGCTGCTCGGCGGTCACGGTGTCGGCGCACTCCACCTGGACGGTCTGGGTCTCGTGATCGGCGTCGGCGTCGGTCACGCCGGCCACGTTGAGCAGTGCCGTCTCGACAGTAGCGTCGCAGTGACCGCACATAAGGCCCGAAGTCTTAATCGTGTAACGCATTGGTATTCCTCTCTGTTGTGTCGGCTTTCCCAAGCACCCGACCTTGACCTTCAAGCCGTCGCTCGCGTACCAAAGTACGCGTCGCTCCTCTTTCAGGTCAATCTCGGGCACCTGGAAAACCCGTTCTAAATGGACTTAATGGTGAGCCTATTTTGCCACTTTAGGCTTAAAGGATTTCAGGCGCAGCGCATTGCTTACGACGCAGACACTCGATAGGCTCATGGCCGCGGCGCCGAACATCGGCGAGAGCTGCCAACCGGTGAGGGGGAAGAACACGCCCGCCGCCAGCGGAATGCCGATGCCGTTGTAGAACAGCGCCCAGAACAGGTCCTGCTTGATGTTGCGGATTGTGGCACGTGACAGCTCGATGGCGCGCGCAGCATCCATGAGGTCGCTGCGCATGAGCACCACATCTGCCCCTTCTTTGGCGATGTCGGCGCCGGTGCCGATCGCAAGGCCCACGTCGGCGCGCGCCAGGGCGGGGGAGTCGTTGATGCCGTCGCCCACCATGGCGACCTTGCCGCCCGCATCCTGCAGCTCGCGCACGTGGCGTTCCTTGTCGGCGGGGAGGACGTCGGCGATGACCTGTTCGCTGCTCAGCCCCACGCGGCGGGCGATGGCCTCGGCCGTCACGCGGTTGTCGCCGGTGAGCATGCGCACGTCGACGCCGAGCTTGCGCAGCGCGGCGATGGCCCCGGCGCTCGTCTCTTTGACCTCGTCAGCCACGGCGATGGTGCCGATAAGCTCGCCGTTCTTGGCAAAGAACAGCGGTGTTTTGCCCTCGGCGGCAAATTGCTCGGCAAGACCCGCGGGCACGGTAACGCCCAACTCGTCCATCAGGCGTACGTTGCCGGCTGCAATGGCGTTTTGTCCCTCGCGCGCCGTAACGCCTCGTCCAGGCACGGCGGCAAAGTCCTCGACCATGCGCGCGACGATTCCGCGCGACTCGCACTCGGCCATAATCGCCTCGGCCAGCGGGTGCTCGCTCGAGCGCTCCAACGCGGCGGCCAGCTTGAGCAGCGCCTTTTCGCTCATGGCGGGCGAGCCGTCAACGCGCGTGGCCACCACAATGTCGGTCACGGCCGGCTTGCCGCGGGTGACCGTGCCCGTCTTATCGAGCACCACGGTGCCCACGCTGCGCAGATTCTCCAGCGCCTCGGCGCTCTTAAACAGAATGCCCATCTCGGCGCCCTTGCCGGTGCCCACCATAATGGCGACGGGCGTGGCCAGACCCAGTGCGCACGGACAGCTGATCACCAGCACGGCCACGGCGGAGGTGAGCGCCTCGTTGATGCTGCCGGTCAGTGCCATCCACGCCGCAAAGGTCACGGCCGAAATCACGAACACCACGGGCACAAACACGCCGGCGACCTTATCGGCCATGCGGGCGATGGGCGCCTTGGTGGCGTTGGCGTCCTCGACGAGCTGGATGATTTTGGCGAGCGACGTGTCGGCGCCCACGCGCGTGGCACGGAAGGTAAACGATCCGGTGCGGTTGACCGTGGCGGCGTTGACGGTGTTGCCGGCGACCTTTTCCACGGGGATGGACTCGCCGGTGAGCGCACTCTCGTCCACGGCCGAGCTGCCCTCGAGCACCACGCCATCGACGGGGATGGACTCGCCGGGGCGCACGCGCAGGACCTGGCCGGGAAGGATGCTGTCGACGTCGACGGTGGTTTCGGTACCGTCGTCGGCAACGACGGTCGCGGTCTTGGGCGCCAGGTCGATCAGCGCCTCGATGGCGCCGCCGGTTTTGGACTTGCTGCGCGTCTCAAGGTATTTGCCCACGGTGACGAGCGACAGGATCGTGCCCGCACTCTCAAAATACAGGTTGTCCATGCCCGTCATCATGGCCTCGTGCACCTGACCTGTGGCCAGCTGGTCGGCCATGATAAACATGGCATAGAGCGACCAAGCGATGGAGGCGGTGGCGCCGACGGCGATGAGAGCGTCCATGGTGGGCGCGCCGTGCACGAGTGATTTGAAGCCGTTGATAAAGTATGCGTCGTTGACGTAGACGATGGGGATGAGCAGGACAAGCTCGGTGAGGGCGAGCGTCATGCTGTGGATGTGGTCGGTGAAGATGCTGGGCAGCGGCCAGCCGAGCATGTGTCCCATGCCTATGTAGAACAGCGGAATGAGAAAGATGATTGAGATGATGAGACGGGTGCGCATGGCGGAGGCAGTGGCCTCTAGCTTTTTGGTGGGCGATTCCATATGGGTGGCGCCGGATCTGGCTTGCGTGCTGCCGTTTGAGCCGGCGGCACCGGTGCCCGCATCGACGGGCGAGGCCGAGTAGCCTGCGCGGTCGACAGCGGTGCAGATATCGTCGGGGGAGACCTGCGCGGGGTCGTAGTCGACCATCATGGAACCGGCGAGTAGGTTGACCGCGACGCTTTGGACGCCGTCGAGCTTGCTCACGGCACGGTCCACGTGCGCCTGACAGGCGGCGCATGTCATGCCGCCCACATCGAACTTATCTTGAGCCATGGCTTCTCCTTTCTGTGGCGTAGTGTTTGAATTGTTAACCTGCCGATACTATACACCCATACCCCCTGGGGGTGTCCAGTGGAGATGAGAATGTATGACATTTCGCTACAGATGCGGGTGGCTGCTCAATCGTTGGCAGCTCATGTCAAACATCTCGATCTGTAACATCTAGCGGGGAAAATGACCTCTAACTGTTACAGATCGAGATTATGTTTTGCGATGTTTGAGTTCGTCTCAATCTGTAACGTGTAGACCCGGTTTTGTCTCGTAACTGTTACAGATTGAGACAATCGGCCCAGACCCGCCCCGTCATCTGTGGTTTACGTGGGGGCATGCGAAGCGCGGGTATACTAACCGGCGGCGAATCTGCTCCATCGCTTAGGGCCGCTGCGTCTGGACGGCGCGTGATAGGGCTGCCAAAGCGATCGCCAGCGTGCTGAGCAACGTCCTCTCTGTGCGCACCTGTTTTGTATGTATTAGCGCACTACCAAGCACGCCCCGCGCGGCTGCATGCCGTGCCCATAACGCGTGCAGATAAGGAACAACAACATATGCGTAATTCTGTATCTGACGTCACGGACGCCGAGATTCTGGACGAGACCCGCGAGGCCATGACCCAGGCTGCCTTCGATGCTGCCGACGAGGCCAATGCTGCCCAGGCCGTCGAGTCCGCGACCGAGAACCTGCCCGCCTTTGACGAGCTGGGACTTTCGGACGAGATGCTTCGTGCCATCGAGAACCTGGGCTACACGGCGCCCACGCCCGTGCAGGCCGGCTCGATCCCCGTGGTGCTCGAGGGCCGCGACCTGCTTGCCGCCGCTCAGACCGGCACCGGCAAGACGGCCGCCTTCTTGCTGCCGACCATGAACAATCTGGAGCACATTGCTCCGCCCAAGCCCGTGCGCGAGCGCGGCGGCCGCAACCGCCGTCGCGGCGCCAAGAAGCCCGAGGGCAACGGCCGCGGCCCCGTGATGCTCGTCATTACCCCCACGCGCGAGCTCGCACAGCAGATCGACGAGGTCGCCAGCAAGATTGCCGACGTCACCGGCCATGTTGCCGTGACCGTCGTGGGCGGCGTGAGCTACAAGCCGCAGACCGCGGCGCTCAAGTACGGCTGCGACATTCTGGTCGCCACGCCGGGCCGTCTGGTCGATCTGATCGAGCAGGGCGCTTGCCACCTGGACGAGGTCAAGGTGCTGGTGCTGGACGAGGCCGACCGCATGCTCGACATGGGCTTTTTGCCCGCCGTCCGCCGCATCGTGCGCGAGACGCCGGCCGAGCGCCAGACGCTGCTGTTCTCGGCCACGCTCGACGAGGAGGCCGTGGGCGAGATCACCGACCTGGTGAGCGATCCGGCCCGCGTGGAGATCGCGCCTGCCACGTCGACCGCCGACACCGTCGACCAGTTTGTGTTCCCGGTGTCCATCGAGGCCAAGAACAACCTGCTGCCCGAGTTCCTCAAGAAGGAGGGTCCGGAGCGCACCATCGTCTTTATGCGTACCAAGCACCGCGCCGACAGCTGCTGCCGTCGTCTGGAGCGTAAGGGCATCAAGGCCGCCGCGATTCACGGCAACCGTAGTCAGGCCCAGCGCGAGCGCGCGCTCTCGGCCTTCCGCGACGGTACCGTCGACGTGCTGGTGGCAACCGACGTGCTTGCCCGCGGCATCGACATCAGCGACGTGCGCTATGTCGTGAACTTTGACGTGCCGGCCGAGCCGACCGATTACATCCACCGCATCGGCCGCACGGGCCGTGCCGGTGAGCTGGGCTGGGCCATCACGTTTGTGACCGAGCAGGACGTCGATGAGTTCTATGAGATCGAGAAGCTCATGGACAAGACCGCCGACATCTACGAGGCCGGCGACCTGCATGTGGGTCCCAACCCGCCCGCGGTTGATCCCGAGCGCGACCCTGCGGCCTTTAAGGTGAAGAAGAAGACCAAGCGCGGCAAGTCCAAGAGCAAGAAGAAGCTCGAGCAGGCACGTCGCGACGGCAAGCGCAACGGCGACGATTACGGCGATGTTGCCGGTCGTTCCAACCGCGGTCGCGATGAGCGTCGCGGCGACGGCGAGCGTCCGAGCCGTCCCAAGCGCGGCGGCAAGACCCGCGTGCGCGAGGGCGTTCAGGCTCGCGTGGACGAGGCTGTGGAGAGCGTGGCTCGCGAGGTGGCTGCCGAGGAGCGCGGGGGTGCTGCTGCTGTCGAGCAGACCCCGCGTGGCAACCGTGCCGAGCGCCGTGCCAAGCAGTTCCAGGGCGAAGCGCACCGCCGTCGTCGTGAAGACGAGGACCGTGGCGGTCGTCGTCGTGTTGAGCGCGAAGACGAGGGCCGCGGTTCGCGCGGTGGCAAGCGCGGTTCGGGTGACCGTCGTCGCTCCGGTCGCGATGGCGAGCGTGGTGGCCGTGATGAGCGTCGCGGCGGCGAAGGCCGTGGTTCGCGTGACGAGCGTGGTACCCGCGGTGGCGAGTCCCGCGGCGGCAAGCGCTTTGACGAGCGCGGAGGCCGCGAGGGCGGCCGCGGTGGTGAGCGTCGCGAGGGCGCTCGTGGCAACGGTGGCCGCAGCGGCGCCGGTCGTTCGAATGAGTCGCGCGATCGTCGCGACCCGCGTGCCAGCCGCGATCGTCGCGATGACTGGCGCAACTACGACGACACCCGCGATGAGCGTCGTGGCGGCTATCGTGGCGGGCGTGGCGGCAACCAGGCCGGCTCCCGCGGCGGCCGTGCCGGCGGTCGCGATAATCGTGGCAGCTATGGCAACAGCCGTGGCGGCAAGCGCGGTGGCAGCTCCCGTCGCCCCGGCGACGGCGGCGGCAAGCGCAAATAACATACGCATCGCCCGCTAGAGCGAGGTGAACCAAGGGCCCCGAGCAACTACGTTCGGGGCCCTTTTGTTTGCCGTATCCGATCGCTAGTTCAAATGTGATTTCCTCGGGAATGCATCTAGAGGATGCCGTGGGCTTGTTTCCTGCCATGCAGCAATGGGTCCTATGGGGTGCGCCGTGCATTTTTTGGAGTATTCTGCAGTTCGAGTTGTCTGCATATGATTCGACGTCGCCAACGGTGGCCTTCGGATATCCCTAGCGAGCGTTCCGAGTCAGATTTCGCCGTTTTCCGGAGCAGGGGGGGGCGTCATTCTCGCCATGTCGGGACTTAGAATGATACGGCGCCCTACAGTTTTGCCCACCCGCGGCGGTGCTGGCGCGGTCACGTTGCAGAATACTCCGTTTTTTGCACGGGCCAGGATGGGGTACCTCAGGAGAACGCGGCGGTATCCCGTAAATATATACAATCTGTACCGTAATTTATACAAAACGAAGAGGCAGACAGCGTAGGGTGGGTGCATTGGGGTGCCTGGCGCACCAAAACGGGGAGCTCCCCCCATGCGCCGTATACTCTGTCTGAATGTGAAAACGGCTTAACACGTTGCCAGGCGTAGGGAGAGGGTGCCTCGATGAGCGTATTCGAAATTGTGTTTAGTCCGACGGGTGGAACGCGGAAGGTGTCTGGCCTTGTGGCCGGGGCGCTGGACAATAATACCGTTACCGTCGATCTGACCGATAGTGGGCTAGATTTCAGCGCTGTCTCGATGACTGAGGACGACGTGGCCGTAATCTCTGTGCCGGCGTATGCCGGTAGAATCCCGGCTGTGGTGGTTGACCGGTTGGGCATGGTGCGCGGCAACGGGGCTCGGGCTGTTTTGGTTTGTGTATACGGAAACCGCGCGTTTGAGGACACGCTCGTAGAGCTGGAGGACGTTGCGAAGCGCGCCGGATTTAGGGTGGTTGCAGCTGTTTCTGCTATTGCTGAGCATTCCGTTGCTCGTCAGTTTGCTGCTGGGCGACCGGACGCGCAGGATGCGGCGCAGCTCGCAGAGTTTGCGCAGCAAATTCAGCAAAAGCTGTTGGCTGAGGATGCGTCCGAGCCCTCTATCCCCGGCAATCGCCCTTATAAACAAGCTGGAGGTCGCCGTATGGCACCCGAGGCAACAGAGGAATGCGTCTCCTGCGGTGCATGCGCCGCGGCGTGTCCCGTTTGTGCTATCGACAAGGGCGACCCCAAGCGAGCAGCTGACGAGGCGTGCATCTCCTGCATGCGCTGCATCGCCGTATGCCCGCGAGGCGCTCGCAAGCTTGATCCCAACAAGCTATCCGCTGTTTCCCAGATGCTGAGCAAGGCTTGCGTCGTGCGGAAGGAATGCGAGCTCTTCATCTAACGCATGCGAAATTGCTGCAAGGAGTGTCTCTGGGTGCCGGCGGGAAAGGAACGTCCCTAAGTGCCGCCTAAATACCGTTTATC
This sequence comes from uncultured Collinsella sp., assembly GCA_900549715.1. GTDB lineage: Bacteria > Actinomycetota > Coriobacteriia > Coriobacteriales > Coriobacteriaceae > Collinsella. The sequence goes on from URPK01000005.1 coordinate 39,559, forward strand.
GAAGAAAAAATACCGCTCACCGGTCATAATGATTGTTCTGGCTTTTGGCTTGTCTACAATAGCTTCCGTAAAAAGAAATGCGGAAGGTTACCGAGTCCCTCGGACGTGGGCCTAACCAAAGTCTTTGAACGGATGCGTCTCTATGGACGCATTCGCTTGATTTTGGTTGGGCTATATTTATGAAGGGACATGCCACCATGGGTTTCTTTTCTCGCCTGATGGGCGGTTCGGATGAGCAGAAGACTGCATCTTCCGAGTTCGAAATCCTCGCTCCCGTTTCCGGCGAGCTTGTTCATCTGGAAAAAACCAATGACCCCGCTTTTAGCAGCCGTGCCGTGGGCGATGGCGTTGCCGTGGTTCCCCAAGAGGGAACGGTGTGCGCTCCTGTTTCCGGTACCGTCGCGGCGCTGTTCCCGACCGAGCATGCACTGGGCATCATGTCCGACGACAGCTCTGCTCAGGTGATGCTGCATATCGGAATCGACACTGTTAAACTTGAGGGCAAGGGCTTCCATGCGCTTGTTGCCCAGGGTGACCATGTCGACGCGGGCCAGCCCCTCGTTGAGGTCGATTTTGACGCGGTCCGCGCCGCCGGCTTCGATCCCACGGTCTTCGTTATTGTATGCGAGCGTTCGGAGAACTCGACTCTTCGTGAGCACGCTTCCGGCCCTGTTGCTGTTAAAGAGCCTGTCGTCTGGCTTTCCGAGTAAATTCTTTTGGTGGGTGCCGTGGTTATCAAGCGAGTTTTCAACAATAACGTCGCAATGGTCACTTCGGACGATGGCTCCGAGCTCATTGTCATCGGCCGAGGCCTCTGCTTTGGCCGTCACGCCGGCGACGCTATCGATGAAGCATCGGTCGAAAAGACCTATGCGCTGCAGGAGGGCACTTCTCGGGATTCGCGTACGATTGACCGCTTGGCACATCTTTTGGAGTCCATCCCCACCGTCAACCTCGTGATTGCCGAGGACATTGTTCAGATGCTCCGTCGAGAGCTCAATGTTGATATCAACGACAAGATCCTCATTGCTCTCGCAGACCATATCGGCCTTGCTTTGGAGCGCGAGCGCAAGGGCGTCTCCTGCGAGAATCCGTTGCTGCTCGAGATCCAGCAGTTCTATCGCAAGGAGTATGCGCTTGCGGGCCGTGCGCTGCAGATTGTCAAGGAGTATATGGGCATCCAGATGAGCGAAGAAGAGCAGGGTTTTATTACGCTGCATATCGTCAACGCCACCATGCCGCAACGCTCCGACCGTCTCATCATCTCGGTCCAGCTTGTTCGCGATGTGCTCGCGATTGTTTCCGAGCGCTATGCTACGACCCTCGATAACACCTCGCTGCCCTATGAGCGTTTCGTTCGCCATCTGCAGTTTTTTGCGCAGCGAGCGCTCGATCCCGCGGCGGGGCAGGTCAATGGCGACGCGCTGTTCCGTATCGATGAAACGGCGTATCCGAGGGCGTTCTCGTGTGCGGAGTCAATTGCCGACCACTTAGCGTCTACCTATAACGTTGTCGTTACCGATGCTGAGAAGAGTTATCTCGCGTATCACATTGTCAACCTGCTTGGAGAACCTGGTCTCTAGGCATAACGTGCCCACACATCGATTGATATAAGGCAGGGCTTATGGCCTTGTCCAGGGCACATCTGTCTTAATTTGCGGAAAAGGAAGGGGAGTACCGCTATGACCGCAAAAAAGAAGTTCAATTTCAAAGCGCCGTTGGAGGTGTTCGCGAAGTCGATCGTTCAGCCGATGATGTATCTCTCGGTTGCCGGCATTTTGCTCATCGTGGGCATCATTCTGACCAACAAGACCATCTGCGCCGTGATCCCCGTACTGGGTTCCGGTCCGTTCCAGCTTGTGGGCGCCGTTGTCTATCAGTCGCTGATGTTTATCATCAACAACCTCTCGATTCTGTTCTGCGTGGGCATCGCCGGCGCCATGGCAAAGAAGAACAAGGGCCATGCTTCGCTGATCGCCCTGATGTCGTTCTTCCTGTTCCTGCAGGCTAACAACATCGTGCTCAACGCCACCGGCTCTCTTGCCGAAGCGAGCGGCATGCTCGGCCTTACCGGAACCGGCCAGAGCACCGTTATGGGCATTCAGGTGCTCGATACCGGCGTGTTTGGCGGCATCATTCTTGGTTGCATCACCGGTGCCGTGTTCAACAAGTACTCGAACAAGCAGTTCCCCATTGCTCTTTCGATGTTCTCGGGCGTTCGCTTCCCGTTCCTGATCATGATCATCATTTCCTGGATCATGGGCGCTGGCTTCTGCATCGTTTGGCCTCCGGTTCAGGGTGCCATCTCCTCCGTTGCCGGCATCATTAAGGAGTCGGGCAACATCGGTCTGTTCATCTACGGCATGCTCAACAAGCTGCTCGTTCCCACCGGTCTGCACCACCTCATCTACACCCCGTTCCAGTTCTCCGATGTGGGTGGCACCCTGACGCTGGGCGATCAGGTTATCGCCGGTGCCTATCCCATCCGTGTCGCCGAGATGGCAATGACGGGCCAGCCCTTCTCCGATAGCACGTATTTCAACAGCTACACCTTCAACAACCTGTGGCCCTACATCGGTATCGGTCTCGCCTTTATCTTCACCGCTTACAAGGGGAACAAGGATAAGACCAAGGCCGTTATCATCCCGCTGATCATCACCGCCGTGCTCTCCTGCGTCACCGAGCCCATGGACTTCCTCTTTGTCTTTGCCGCTCCCGTGCTCTTTGTCGTTCACTCGGTTCTTTCCGGTATCTTCCTGGTCCTGCTCAAGGTCCTCTCCGTGCCCGCTTCGACTGCAGGCGGCATCATCAACATCGTGGTTTCCAACCTGGTCCTCGGTGTCGATAAGACCAACTGGCCGGTTATGCTGGTGCTTGGAGTCGTCAACGCCGCGCTGTACTTCTTCCTCTTCACCTTCCTTATTAAGAAGCTCAACCTCCACACGCCTGGTCGCGAGGAGGAGTCCGAGCTCGCCGAGTCCGTTGCCGAGGGCGAGGCCGCCGCGTCTGTCGCGGTGAAGCAGGGCGCTGTTGCCGCAGCTCCCGCAGAGGGCGTCGATGCTGGTATTGCCGACCTGGTCGCAGGTCTTGGCGGCAAGGACAACATCGAGGAGCTCGAGAACTGCTTTACGCGTCTCCGCGTGAACGTTAAGAACCCGGACCTCATCAATGAGGACCTCATCAACCACGTGCCCAACAGCGGTATCAACCGCAACGGCAACAATATCCAGATCATCTTTGGCATGAAGGTCGCCGAGATGCGCGACAAGGTCGAAAACGCAATTGAGAAGGAGCAGTAAACAATGATCATTACTCTGTGTGGTGGCGGATCCACCTTTACCCCCGGCATCGTCAAGTCCATCGCTCTTCGCAAGGACGAGCTCGACGTTGACGAGATTCGTCTGTACGACATCAACGAGGAGCGCCAGCGCAAGATCGGCGTGCTCGTGGACTGGATTCTGCACGAGGACCTCGGCCTGGACATCAAGCTCACGGTGACCACCGACAAAAAGACGGCTTTTACCGACGCGAGCTTCGTGTTTGCCCAGATGCGCGTGGGCGGCTACGCCATGCGCGAGCAGGACGAGAAGATTCCGCTGCGTCACGGCTGCGTGGGTCAGGAGACCTGCGGTTGCGGCGGCCTTGCCTACGGCATGCGCACCATCTTCCCCATGGTCGAGCTGATCGATGATGTTGAGAAGTACGCCAAGAAGGACTACTGGATTCTCAACTACTCCAACCCTGCCGCCATCGTCTCCGAGGGCTGCCGTGTGCTGCGTCCCAACGCTCGCATCATCAACATCTGCGACATGCCGATCGCGATCATCGACGTGGTTTGTGCCGCGCTCGATATCGACAAGAGGGATGTCGAGTACGATTACTTTGGTCTCAACCACTTTGGTTGGTTCACCTCGATCCGCCACAAGGGCGAGGAGGTGCTCCCGCAGCTGCGCGAGTACATCAAGGAGCATGAGATTCTGCTGCCTGATTCTTACCTCAAGGGCATGAGCTCGTTGATGTCCAAGAAGCCCGAGGAGACCGCCGACGAGCATCCCGAGCAGAACCGTCACACCAAGGGCAGCTGGTACTACGTCTGGAAGGGCGAGTACGAGATCATGGAGTGCTTCCCGGAGTACCTGCCCAACACCTATCTGAACTACTACCTGCAGCAGAAGGAGTTCGTCGAGCATTCCAACCCCGAGCGCACCCGTGCAAACGAGGTTGAGGAGACGCGCGAGAAGAACCTCTTCGACGGCATCGACCACTACGAGAAGACCGGCGAGATCGACGAGAGCACGTTCTATGCGGGCAGCCACGGCGACTGGATTGCCGACCTGGCTATCGCTCTGAAGAACGACACCAAGCAGCGCTTCCTGGTCATTTGCGAGAACAAGGGCGCTATCCCCAACATGCCCTACGACGCCATGGTCGAGCTGCCTGCCTACATTGGCAAGAACGGCCCCGAGGTCATCAGCCGCGACAACATTCCGCTGTTCCAGCAGGGCCTCATGATGCAGCAGCTGAACTCCGAGAAGCTTGTGGTCGAGGCCACGATCGAGGGTTCGTACGAGAAGGCACTCAAGGCCTTTACGCTCAACAAGACCGTGCCTTCGATGAAGGTTGCCAAGGAAGTTCTCGACGACATGATCGAGGCCAACAAGGACTTCTGGCCCGAGCTTAAGTAAAAGCAACAGGGTCGCTGACCGCATACCTGGAGCAATGCCCCGTCCACGTGATTGCGTGGGCGGGGCATTGTCATTTGGTAACGCGTTTTATCAAATATGGCATTTATCTGCGGTAAAGGTGTTTAGCACCGCTGAGGGCCGCGTTTTATACCGCCTGCCGAACCGCGTGGAGACCTAACAACTTTTTAGGTCAGTGTGTTGCATGTAGCAACTTCGCCCGGCCTCGCCTCCGGGCTGCCATGTGAGAGGGGATCTTATGGCTCGACTGCATGTAATGGAACGCAGCCACGCCCAGGCCGTCATGGACGACCTGCACGATGCACTCGGACGCCGCTTGGCGGTGAGTTCGCTCGCCCCGTGTCCCGTTGAGTTTACGGCAGCGCTCGTCAACCTGTGTTCCACTCAGAGCTGCGGCAAGTGCACACCCTGCCGCGTGGGTCTGAGCGCGCTGAGCGATCTGCTCGCCGATGTGCTCGAGGGCCGCGCCGACGAGTCCACGCTCAACTTGATTGAGCGCACCGCCCGCACCATCTACCTTTCGAGCGACTGCGCCATCGGCTACGAGGCCGGCGCCATGGCGCTTACCGCCATTCGCGGCTTTCGCGACGACTTTGAGCACCACATTCGCGAGCACTCCTGCGGCTTTGACCGCGAGGCACGCGTTCCGTGCGTATCGGGCTGCCCGGCGCACGTCGACATTCCCGGGTACATCTCGCTGGTCGAGGCCGGCCGTTATGCCGACGCCGTCAAAGTCATCCGCAAAAACAACCCGCTGCCGCTCGTCTGCGGCTTGGTATGCGAGCACCCCTGCGAGATGCACTGCCGTCGCGGCATGGTCGACGACCCCATGAACATCCTCGCTCTCAAGCGTTTTGCCGTTGAGCACAGCGACCTCAACGACCACAAGCCCCATGTAGTGGACAACACCGGCAAGCGCGTCGCCGTGATCGGTGGCGGCCCGGCCGGTCTTTCCTGCGCCTACTACCTGGCCGTGATGGGCCACAAGGTGACCATTTTTGAGCAGCGGCACCACTTGGGCGGCATGCTGCGCTACGGCATCCCCAGCTATCGTCTGCCGCGCGAGCGCCTGCAGGCCGAGATCGACTGGATCTTGAGCGCCGGCATCGACGTGGAATTCGACCATTCCGTGAGCGGTGATGAGCTCGCCCGTCTGCGCGACGAGTTCGATGCCGTCTACCTGGCCATCGGTGCCCACAGCGACAAGAAGCTCGGCCTTCCGGGCGAAGAGGCGCCCGGCGTTGAGTCGGCCGTCAAGATGCTGCGCGCCATCGGTGATGACGAGCTGCCCGACCTGAGCGGCCAGCGCGTGTGCGTCATCGGCGGCGGTAACGTGGCCATGGACGTGGCACGCTCTGCCGTGCGCTGCGGTGCCGAAAAGGTGAGCATCGTCTACCGCCGGCGCATCTGCGATATGACAGCCCAGGACGCCGAGATCGCCGGTGCCCAGGCCGAGGGTTGCGAGGTGCTGGAGCTGACGGCGCCGCTCGCCATCGAGACGGGCGAAGATGGTCGCGTGAGCGGCCTGCGCGTGCAGCCGCAGATTATCGGCGAGCCCCGTCGTGGGCGTCCGGCCCCGCGTGCCGCCGCCACGCCCGAGCGCGTCATTCCTTGCGAGCGCGTGTTTGTGGCCATTGGCCAGGACATCGATTCCAAGCCGTTTGAGGACATGGGCATTGCCTGCAAGTGGGGCTGCGTGGTCACCGACTCGGACGGCGCCGTGCCCAACTTCGACGGCCTCTTTAGCGGCGGCGACTGCCAGACCGGCCCCGCCACGGTCATCCGCGCCATCAACGCCGGCCGCGTTGCTTCGGCAAATATCGACCGCTACCTGGGCTTTGACCACAAGATCAAGCTCGACGTTGAGCTGCCGACCGTGCAGTTTAAGGGCAAGCACGAGTGCGGCCGCTGCGAGCTGGGCGAGCGCGAGGCCGGCGAGCGTATTCACGATTGGAATCTGGTCGAGCAGGGTCTTACCGAACAGGAGGCACGCCAGGAGGCGAGCCGCTGCCTGCGCTGTGACCACTTTGGCTTTGGCGCGTTCCGCGGAGGGAGGAACCTTGAATGGTAGAGCTCAACAACCCCACCGTCAGCGACAACACAAAAAACGGAGCGCATAACATGGTCAAGCTCACTATCGATAATTGCGAGGTTGTGGTTCCCGAGCACACCACGATCCTGGACGCGGCTAAGTCCGTCGGCATCCAGATTCCCACCCTGTGCTATCTGCGCGATCTGAACGAGATCGGCGGCTGCCGCGTGTGCGTGGTCGAGGTCGAGGGCTGCGACCAGCTGGTTGCCGCCTGCAACAACTACGTGCTCGACGGCATGGTGGTCCACACCAACAGCCCCAAGGCCCGCGAGGCCCGTCGCACCAACGTGCAGCTGCTGCTGTCGCAGCACGATGCGCAGTGTGCGAGCTGCGTGCGCAGCGGCAACTGCAACTTGCAGACCATCGCCAACGACCTGGGTATTTTCTACCTGCCGTATCAAAAGCACTTGACGGGTGAGGACTGGGACTTCGATTTCCCCATCATTCGCGACAACGACAAGTGCATTAAATGCATGCGCTGCATCAAGGTATGCGAGAGCGTGCAGGGCCTAGGGATTTGGGACCTGACCAACCGCGCCACGCATACCGCCGTGGGTACCCGCGGGCGCGCACCGATCGGCAAGACCGATTGCGTCGCGTGCGGCCAGTGCATTACACATTGTCCGACGGGCGCCCTGCGCGAGCGCGACGATACCGAGACCGTGTTTGACGCGCTCGCTAATCCCGACAAGATCGTGCTGGTGCAGATCGCGCCGGCCGTGCGCAGCGCCTGGGGCGAGGAACTCGGCATATCTCGCGAGGAGGCCACCGTTGAGCGCCTGGCCTGCGCGCTGCGCCGCGTGGGCTTTGAGCACGTGTTCGACACCGATTTCTCGGCCGACCTCACCATTATGGAGGAGGGATCCGAACTGATCGAGCGCCTGGGCGCCGCCGCCAAGGGCGAGGGCGACAGCCGCGGCTGGCCCATGTTTACGAGCTGCTGCCCGGGCTGGGTGCGCTTTGTGAAGGCGCGCTATCCGGAGTTTGTCGACAGCCTGTCCACGTCAAAGTCGCCGCAGCAGATGTTCGGCGCCATCGCCAAGACCTACTACGCCAAGGTGCTGGGCGTGGAGCCCGAGCGTCTGTTCGTGGTGTCCGTTATGCCGTGCACGGCCAAGAAGGCCGAGTGTGCGCTGCCGAGCATGATGGGCGAGGACGGTACGCCCGACGTTGACGTTGCGCTGACGGTACGCGAGATGGTGCGCATGATCCGCGCGAGCCACGTGAGCGTTGATACGCTGGTCGAGGAGCCGCTCGATACGCCGCTGGGCTTTGGCACGGGCGCAGGTGTGATCTTTGGCGCCACGGGCGGCGTGATGGAGGCCGCCGTGCGCTCGGCCTATTACCTGGTGACGGGCGAGAATCCCGACGCCGACTTCTTTACCGACGTGCGTGGCCTGGACGGCTGGAAGGAAGCCGTGGCCGATATCGATGGCACCAAGGTGCGCGTCGCCGTGGCGCACGGGCTGGGCAACGCCGCCCGCCTGCTCGACGCGATTCGCGCCGGCCGCGTGAGCTATGACTTCGTTGAGGTCATGGCGTGCCCGGGCGGCTGCGTCGGTGGCGGCGGCCAGCCCATCCATGACGGCTGCGAGCTGGCGGAAGAGCGCGGCCAGGTGCTCTGGGGCCTCGATGCGGCGGCCGACATTCGCTTCTCGCACGAGAACCCCGATGTTCAGGTATGCTATCGCGAGTTCTTGGGTGCGCCGCCCTCGCCGCTGGCCGAGGAATTGCTGCATACCGATCATCACGCATGGACGATGCCTAACGAGGGGACGTGCTAGCGATGCGCGCGTTTGATTTTGAAATGTCGCGCCGGGGGTTTGCCTCGGCGCTCGCCGCGGGCGCCCTGTCACTTGCGCTCGCGGGCTGTGGCGGCGGGGGTGCCGGTGCCGGGTCCGCCGCGGGCTCGGCTGCCACGGACGGCGCCGGTGCTGCCGCAGAGCCGGTCGAGGTGCACGTCGCCTCGCTCAAGGGGCCAACCTCGATTGGTCTGGTGCAGTTTATGGACCGGGCGGCCGATGGCGAGACGGACAATGAGTTCGACTTTGCGATCAATACTGCCGCCGATGAGATTGTGCCCAAGGTCATTCAGGGCGATATCGACATTGCCCTGGTGCCCGCCAACGTGGCGAGTGTGCTCTACAACAAGACCGAGGGCGCGGTGCAGGTCATCGACATCAACACGCTGGGCGTGCTGAATGTGGTGACGGGCGACGCGAGTGTGGCCTCGTTTGGCGATCTGGCGGGCCATACCGTCTATATGACGGGCAAGGGCACCACGCCGGAGTACGTCATGAACTACCTGCTGGAGCGCGCAGGCCTGACCGGCCAGGTGACGCTCGAGTTTAAGAGCGAGCCCACCGAGGTGCTGTCGGCCCTGCTTGCCGATTCGTCTGCCGTGGGCGTGCTGCCGGAGCCGTTCAGGACGGCGGCCATCGCCAAGAGCGAAGGCAAGCTGTCGGCGCCGGTGAGCCTGACCGATGCGTGGGACGAACTGGCGGGTGACACGGACTCCCGTTTGCTGACGGGCGTGACCGTGGTGCGCCGTGCCTTTGCCGAGGAACATCCCGAGGCCGTGGCGGAGTTCTTGAGCTGCCATGCGGCGAGCGTTAAGGCTGTCAATGCGGCGCCGGCAGACTGGGCGCAGGCCGTGGCCGATGCCGGCATCGTGGACAACGCCAAGATCGCCGAGAAGGCGATTCCCGGGTGCATGCTTGTCTGCCAGACGGGCAAGGATATGAAGGCGGCGCTTAGCGGGTATCTGCAGGTGCTGTCCGACGCGGACGCGAGCGCCGTGGGTGGTAAACTTCCGGCTGACGATTTCTACTACTTGGAGTAGCCCGTGCGTGCGTTTGCTCGACAAATGACAGAGCGTATGAAGGCGGTGGCGGCAGCAGGTGCCGTCGCCGCCTTTTGGCTTGCCGCGTGGATGCTGGTGGCGGCGCTGGTGGCGCAGCCGTTGATTTTGCCGGGGCCGGGCGCCGTCGTGGTGGCGTTGCTGCGACTGGTATGCGATGCCAGCACATGGGCGATTCTGGCAGGCTCGGGTGCGCGTATCTTGGGCGGGCTGGCGCTTGCCGCGGTGTGCGGCGGCGTACTGGCGGGAGTCTCGGTGCGATCGCTGACGTTTGCCCGCTTGGTGGCGCCGGCGCTTTCGTTTGTTAAGGCGACACCGGTTGCCTGCGTGGTGGTCCTGCTGCTCATTTGGTTGGGGTCGGCGCGCGTGAGCATTGCAGCGGTCTTTTTGATGGCTCTGCCGGGCGTGTATTTTTCGTTGGTCGAGGGCTTGATGCAAGCGGATAAACCGCTGGAGCAGATGTTCCGCCTGCATGGCGTGCGGGGCTGGCGACTGTTTTGTGCCCACACCTGGCGCGAAGTCCTGCCGTTTGTGCTTTCGTGTGCCCGCGCCGTGATTGGCATGAGCTGGAAGGCCGGTGTGGCGGCGGAGCTGATCGGCATGGCGACGGGCACCGTGGGCGAGCGCATCTATCAGGCGAAGCTTTTGATTGAGACTGCCGATTTGCTGGCCTGGACCGTGCTGGTTGTTATGGCTTCGTGGGCATGCGAGCGCGTGCTGGTGTGGCTGCTGCGGGCTTCGGGGCCAGCGGCGTGGCGTGCGGCGGTGCTGTCGCATGGACGCGGCTTGCACGGGCGTGCGGGCGGTTCTGCTGGCGGCGGGGTTGCGGCGGAGCTTGCGCTTGCTGCGGGCGATTGTGCGCCCTGGGCGCCGGCGCTTGACGGACTGGTACTTCGCGTGCCCGCCGGTGGACGGACCTGCGTGATGGGCGCCTCGGGTGTGGGCAAGTCGACGTTGCTTGCACTGGCGGCGGGGGAGTGCGCGCCGTGTTCCATGGTGTTTCAGGATGTGCGCCTAGTCGAGGACGTTTCTGCCCTGGATAACGTGCTGGTGTGCGCCGACGCGCGCGTGGACGCCTCGAGTGCCGCGGCTCTGTTGCGCCTGCTGGTGCCGGGGGTCGATGTGCATGCTCGTGTGGCCGAGCTCTCGGGCGGGCAGCGCCGTCGCGTCGAGATTGCCCGAGCCCTGCTGTGCCCAGGCGACGCGGTGATTCTGGACGAGCCCTTTACCGGTCTAGATACCGCTGCGCGCGACGCATGCGCCGAGGTCGTGCTCGACTTGCTCGACGGTCGCATGCTGTTGCTTGCTACGCACGATGCCGTCGACGCTCAGGTCCTCAATATCTCGGACATCATCACGCTCTAAATACTAACTCAGCAACAAAATGATCCGTTTTCCTCCGTCCCCATGGGGTCGGGTGTGGTATTCTATCTGTGGGGTAATACTTAGGAATACCAAGTAATACCAACGCCGCAGAAACAAACTCCGGATGCGGGCCAATCGGGTTGCCTTCACAGCCCGTCGCCCAGCCGCGTGGCCCGCATCTATCCGCACCACCGTCGTTTCAAAAAGGAAGCGCCATGGCAGAACACATGACCCCGGTTGTCGCGAAGGTCTTGCCCGAGGAGAAGGCAGCCTTCGCGGCGGCAACCCAGCTCGTGGGCACCACGCCGTCCAACGCCATCCGCATGTTTATCGCCGCGTTCAATCGCTGCGGCACCTTCCCGTTCGACATCTCGCCCAACGGGGCCTTTGGCAAAGACTGTCCCCAACGGCTGGTCGTTGAAGAACGTCCCCAATGACTAGTCGTTGGGGACGTTCTTATATGACTACCCGTCGGGAGGAGGTTGGCATGCTCAATGCGCTGGTTTGGGCGCTTGCCTGTTTTGGCGTCGTCGCTGCCGATATCGCTCTGAGCGTGGTTTTGTTCTCCGCTCTGGGCGTCGCATCGGTTTTCATGGGCTTTTCGATTGACGACCTCGATATTCAATTGCTTCAGGCTGCCGCGCAGATGGCGTCGTTTTTGATGGCGCTTCTGTGGTGGCGTTATCTGTGGCCGCGCTCGTTTATGACGCGCTGGCAGGGCGAGCGCCCGCTTGGCGGGGGAGCAGGCAAAGCATGGAAGCGCATCGCCTGCGTTATCGTGATCGGCCTGGCCCTGCAGGTGGTCGTTGGCTACGTGACCGATGCCGTGCTGTCGCTGTTGCCCGATGCCGCGGCCGACTACAGCGAGCTTGTCGAGGAAACAGGCATGGGCGACACCAGCTATCTGGCCGTACTGACTACGGTGCTCGGCGCCCCATTTTGTGAAGAGCTGCTGGTGCGCGGCATTATTTTTGAGTTTTCGCTCCGAGCGTTTAATCCGCAGTGCCGCCCACTTTGGAAGCGCCGGCGTCGTGCGAGCGCGCAGGGCGGCACCATGGTGCCCTGGGCGGCCCCAAGTACGTGGGGTATCGCCGCGGCGATTGTGCTGCAGGCGGCAATCTTCGGTTTTATGCACATGAATTGGGTGCAGGGTTGCTACGCGGGTGCCGCCGGCCTCATCTTTGGTTGGGTGCTCGTGACGACCGGAAAGCTCCGCTACACGATCCTGCTGCACTTTGCCTTTAATGCCGGGTCGTATTTCATGACGTTGCTCTGGTTTGTGAACACGCCGTTCGACGTGGCAATTACGGTCGCTATCGCCGGCGTCATCCTCGTTGAGGCAATGCGGTCGCTGCGCCGCGCGTGTGGGATGGACGCGGCGAGCGCACCGCTGCCCTAGTTGCGACGCCCGCCTCCGTTGGCGCCCTGCCGTCCCTGGGCCGCGCGATTGCGACCGGCAGTGTTCTGCGCACGCGACATGCCGCCGTGCCCCTTGCTGCCTTTGGGCCCCTTGCCGGCACCGCCAGCGCCGCCGTGGGCCTTGCCGCCCTTCTTGCCGGTGCCATGCCCCCCGCCAGCAGATGTCTCGCCCGGGCGTGGCGGCACGGGGCGAATCAGGCAATGCTTGGTGTAGCCGATCAGGTCGCGACGGCCGGCTTTTTCCAGCGCCTCGCGTACGAGCTTGTAGTTCTCGGGCTTGCGGTATTGGATGAGCGCACGCTGCATGGCCTTCTCGTGCGGGTCGCGTGCCACGTAGATCGGCTGCATGGTGCGTGGGTCCACGCCGGTGTAGTACATGCAGGTCGACATGGTGGACGGGGTGGGGTAGAAGTCCTGCACCTGCTCGGGCATGTAGCCCATGTCGCGCACGGCTTCGGCCAGGTCCACAGCTTCCTTCATCGTCGAGCCGGGGTGGCTCGAGATCAGGTACGGCACCACATACTGCTTGAGTCCGTATTCGCGGTTCAGGCGTTCAAATTTACGGCAGAACGCGTCGTAGACGGCGCGGCTCGGCTTGCCCATCACGGAGAGCACCGCGTCGCTCACGTGCTCGGGCGCTACGCGCAGCTGGCCCGAGACGTGATGCTCCAGCAGCTCGCGCAAAAACTCGTCCGAGGCGTCGGCCATGGTGTAGTCAAAGCGGATGCCGCTGCGGACGAAGACCTTCTTGACGCCCGGCAGCTGGCGCAGGTCGCGCAACAACTGCGTGTAGCCGCTCTCGTCGACCACCATGTTCTTGCACACGCTCGGCCACAGGCAGCGCTTGTTCTTGCACACGCCGTGCTTGAGCTGTTTGTCGCAGGCAGGACGGCTAAAGTTTGCCGTCGGTCCGCCCACGTCGTTGATATAGCCCTTAAACTCGGGATCGCGCGTGAGCAGCTCGGCCTCGCGCATGATCGAATCGTGGCTGCGCATCTGCAACACGCGGCCCTGGTGGAAGGTGAGGGCGCAAAACGAGCACTCGCCAAAACAGCCGCGGTTGGAGCTAATGGAAAACTTGATCTCGGCAAAGGCCGGTACGCCGCCCGCCGCGTCGTAGTCGGGATGCCAATCGCGTGCGTAGGGGAGCTCGGCCACCTCGTCCATCTCATCGGTCGTTAACGTCGCCGACGGCGGGTTCTGCACCACATAGACGCTGTTGGGGTAGGGTTCTACCAGGCGATGTCCGGTGATGGGGTCCATATTCTGCTGCTGCACGTTAAAGCTGCGCGCGTAGTTGAGCTTGTCGGCGGCAAGGTCGTCCCAGCTGGGCAGCAGGTCGTAGTCGTAGACCTCGTCGAGCGAACCCGTGCGGTAGACGGTGCCGTTGATATAGGTGATCTGGTCGACGGGCAGTCCCGCGTCGAGCGCGTCGGCGATCTCGACAATCGCGTGCTCGCCCATGCCGTAGATGAGGATGTCGGCGCCCGAGTCGAGCAACACCGAACGCTTGAGCTTGTCCTGCCAGTAGTCGTAGTGGGCCAGACGGCGCAGGCTTGCCTCGATGCCGCCGATGATGATGGGAACGTCCTTGAACGTCTGGCGGATGAGGTTGCCGTAGACCGTGACGGCACGATTGGGGCGGTGCCCCTCCTCGCCACCGGGAGTATAGGCGTCGGTGTGGCGGCGGTGCTTGGTCACCGAATAGTGGTTGACCATGGAGTCCATGTTGCCGGCGCTGACCAAAAAGCCCAGGCGCGGCTCGCCGAGCACCGTGATGCTGGCGGGATCGGTCCAGTCGGGCTGGCAGATGATTCCTACCTTGTAGCCGTGCGCGTCGAGCACGCGGCTGATGATGGCCATGCCAAAGCTCGGATGGTCCACGTAGGCATCGCCGCAGATGTAGACAAAGTCGCACTGGTCCCAGCCGCGCGCATCCATGTCGGCGCGGCTGACGGGGAGGAACTTATCGCGGCCCGGGCGCCAGGGGCGGGCGGGCGCTGCCTGGGCATGAGTGGCGTGGCCACCCTGGGCCTTGCCGCCACGCTTTTGCTGCTGGCCGCGCTGGGCATGCTTGCCGTGCTGGTTGTGCTGAGCGTCCTGGGGCTTTTTTGCCACGATTCCTCCCGTTGTTAGTATGCTGCACGTAATTGTAACCAGTCTTTTTGGGACGGGGCTAAAAAGACTGGTGGAGTACACGAGGCGTCGGGCGTCGGGTGTGGCGCCGCGCCCGCCGTTTGTTTCCAGACTGTGTATCTGCGCGTTGGGGAGCCCGTCTCGCGCGCACGCCATGTTGTCAATGGGTTACAGTATGAACGGCGGCTATGTCTCCGCCAACGCACGAGAGGGTCGTCAACAAGGAGGCCGCACGACGATGCAGCGTGCCAAGCAGATATCGGAGTCTATTGAGCTGGGCATCATCTTGGCGCTCGCCGGTGGCTTTATGGACGTCTATTCGTACATAGGGCGCGACCATGTTTTCGCAAACGCTCAGACGGGCAACATCCTGCTCGTGGGTGTAAGCATCTCGGAGGGTAATTGGGCGCTCGCGGGACGTTATTTCTTCCCCGTGGTGTCGTTTGCCGTGGGTATTATGCTTGCCGACCTGGTACACGAGCGGTTTGGCAGCGTGATTCACTGGCGCCAGGTGACGGTGTTCTTTGAAGCCGTCATCTTGCTGGGCGTGAGCTTTATCCCCGGTGGCGGTTACAACCTGCTCGCTAACTGCCTCACCTCGTTTGCCTGCGGCATGCAGGTCGAGAGCTTCCGCAAGATACATGGTCACGGCATCGCCACGACCATGTGCATCGGCAATCTCCGTAATGCCTTGCAAAACGTGGACGACTATATCATCACCCACAAGCGCGGCTTTTTGGAAAACGGCCTGCTGTACTTTGGCGTGATCTTTACCTTTGTGTTTGGCGCCGTGTTGGGCAACTGGTGTATTGAGCGCATGGGCCTGCACGCCATCGTCGTGGCGAGCGTGCTGCTGTTTGTCGCGTTTGCCATCATGTTTATCGACCGCGAGCGCGACTTGCGTTTTCGCTGGAAGGTTGCGGCCGAGGCTTGGAAAGAGGGCTGTCGAAAGTAACCGAATGCGGCAAAGGGACAGCCCCTTTGCCGCAATATTTTTCATCTCTATGTAGTACAGCTTCAGGAGCCAGAAAAAACTATCTAGCTCCTGAATGTTGTTACGAACTGCTTTTTGCAATTTATTCGAGATGCTCTTCAATCCGAGCCCTCAGAAGGGCAATGGCTGTGGGTATTCCAATTGCGGCGGCTAATTCGGCTTTATCCAAAACCTGTATGTTAAAGCACGATTGTTTATCACATTGAAGGACGTTAACTGAAGATAGCTTCACTTCCCGTTGACTGAATATGTCGTAATCTCCAAATAGGAAGTTACCTTTTATTGTGTAATTCGGTATGCTCGTTACGCACTTCATCTCAAGTCTGTTTAGGCCATAATCGAACACCGCAACTTCCTTGTGTTCGATGATGAGCGCAACCCTGGGCATGTTACTAAAACCACCGTCGACGGCAGTAAAGAGCTTTTCATTTGCATCGTCATAAACGGTGTATTTAAGACTCAATAGCTGTCCTAGTGGACCCGTGAACCCATGTCTTTTGATGTTGAGGTTGTCTCCCGCTGGGTTGACGAGAACCAGAGCATGCGGATAAGGGTTACCTTCAATTGAGATTCGATATTCGTTTGTAGCCGTCTTGCTCGATTTAGGACCAGTAGCCATCACGCGTCATCGCCTCGATCGAATTGGAACCGTCTTCTGCTTCGTGCGGAGAATTACGCTGTACGTTGCAGTACATGCAGCTGCAATAACAGCATGGGCAATTTCTAACAAAATGAATGATGCTATTTGCTGCATGCATATTATTGACTATAAATTATCCTTTTATAAACGTATTGTCAAACATATATTGCTAAAACAGAAACAATTTATAGACTGAGCGGGTCGTATTCTTTGGGCGAGTGCTCCTATAATCTAGCCTACGCTGCTGTCGGGAGGGAAGGATTAGGGCTCCGTTATTATGTTGAAACGCTTTAACACTTTTGATGTTCTCATGCATTTTTTGTTTCAAAAGCGTTAGGATGGAACTTGCAGCGCGGGGCGTAATGGGTGCCCCGTACACGATGGGAGGCTATCAATGGCTAATCGTTTCGTTCTCAACACCATTTCTTATCATGGTTCCGGCGCCATCAAGGAGATTCCCGGCGAGCTCCAGCGTCGCGGCTACAAGAAGATCTTCGTCTGCTCCGACCCCGATCTGGTCAAGTTTGGCGTTACCGCTAAGGTGACCGATGAGCTCGACGCTGCCGGCATCGCTTGGAGCCTCTACTCCGAGATCAAGCCCAACCCCACTATCCAGAACGTCAAGGACGGCGTCGAGGCCTTCAAGGCCGCCGAGGCTGACGCTATCGTGACCATCGGTGGCGGTTCCTCCATGGATACCGCCAAGGCCATCGGCATCATCATCAACAATCCCGAGTTTGCCGACGTTCGCAGCCTCGAGGGCGTTGCTCCCACCAAGAACCACGCCGTGTTCACCATCGCTGTGCCGACGACCGCCGGTACCGCTGCCGAGGTGACCATCAACTACGTCATCACCGACCCCGAGAAGGTCCGCAAGTTCGTGTGCGTTGACACCAACGACGCCCCCGAGGTCGCCGTCGTCGACCCCGACATGATGGCTTCCATGCCCGCTGGCCTGACCGCTTCCACTGGCATGGACGCTCTGACCCACGCCATCGAGGGTTACACCACCAAGGGCGCTTGGGAGCTCTCCGACATGTTCCACTTTGAGGCTATTAAGCTGATCAGCGAGAACCTGCGCGACTCTGTCGCCGAGGCCAAGTCCGGTCAGCCCGGCTCCGGCCGCGAGGGCATGGCTCTTGGCCAGTATGTCGCCGGCATGGGCTTCTCCAATGTCGGCCTGGGTATCGACCACGCCATGGCTCACACCCTGTCCGCTCACTACGACACCCCGCACGGCGTCGCTTGCGCCATGCTGCTGCCAATCGCTATGGAGTTCAACAAGCCGGTTTGCGCCGAGCGCCTGGCCAAGGTTGCCGTTGCCATGGGTGTTGACACCACGGGCATGAGCACCGACGAGGCTGCCGACGCCGCCATCGCCGCCGTCAAACAGCTCTCTGCCGACGTGAACATCCCGCACGTCTGCGAGGCCATGAAGGCTGACGAGATCGAGGTCCTGGCCAAGGACGCCATGGCCGACGCTTGCTTCCCGGGTAACCCGCGCGAGGCAACGCTCGATGACGTCATCGAGCTCTTCAAGAAGATCTGCCCGGCTGCTTAACCTGGTTCGGCGGGCCCCGCCCGTTAGCCCCAGAATCGTCCTCGGACATGTCGGAGGCCCCGCTGCGCACTACGTGCGGCGGGGCCTCCTTCTGTCCTGCGGAAAGATTCTGGGGCTAACGGGCGGGGCCCGCCGGCTCGTTGTCGTGGCGGGCGCTGTTCGGAAGAGCTCGATGGGTCATCTCGCTGGGTAAATATTTGTGCGTGATGGTATCGTTGTTGGGGCTTTTACTGATTACGGGATGTTGACTTTGGAGTTGTGGATGGTGTCCCAAATGGATTCTACGCTTGGTTTTATTACTGACCAGCTTAAGACGCTGACTTCTATTGCCTCGCCTACGGGCTATACCCGTGCGGCTACTGACTATCTAATGGAAACGTTGCGCGATATGGGCTTTGGCCCCGAGCGCTCCAATAAGGGCAACGTGTTGGTTGAGCTTGGTGGCGAGGGTGAGCCGCTCGTACTGGCGAGCCATGTCGATACCCTGGGCGCCATGGTACGCTCCATTAAGGACAATGGTCGCCTGCGCCCCACGACGCTCGGCGGGCACCAGTGGTCTACGGCCGATGGCGAGAACTGCACCGTTTATACGCGTGATGGCAACGTCTACACGGGTGTGGTTCTTAACACCGAGCCTTCGGCGCATGTGGCCGATGAACCGGTCAAGACCATCGAGAAGAACATGGAGATCCTGCTCGACGAGAACGTCGACAGCAAAGACGACGTGCTCGAGCTGGGCATTCAGACTGGTGACATCATCGCTATGGATCCGCGTACCACGGTGACGGAGAGTGGCTACATCAAGAGCCGCTTCCTGGATGACAAGCTGTCGGCGTCGATTCTGCTGGGTCTGGCTCGCGCCGTTGCTGACGGCGAGGTGACCCTTTCGCGCAAAGTGTCGCTGCTCTTTACCGTGTACGAGGAGGTCGGCCACGGCGGTGCCTTTGTGCCGGCCGACACGCGCGAGATGATCAGCGTGGACATGGGCTGCGTGGGCGATGACCTGGGCTGCACCGAGCGCATGGTGTCGATTTGCGCCAAGGATTCGGGTGGTCCGTACAACTACGACCTGGTGACCACGCTGTCCAATATCGCGCGCGAGCTTGAGCTCGATTACGCCATCGACGTGTACCCGCATTACGGCTCCGACGTCGAGGCCACGCTCTCTGCCGGCTACGACATCCGTCACGGCCTGATCGGCCCCGGCGTGTACGCGAGCCACAACTACGAACGCAGCCACATCGACGGTGTGCGCAATACCTACGAGCTGGTTCGCGCCTACGTGCAGCGCTAAGGGGCAGTCCGTAACTCAGCCGAGCAATCACTAAGGCCCGATTTTTCGGGCCTTTTTTCAATTCAGTCCGTTTAGTATTATCTTGTATAAGATAAGTTATCTTAACGCGTGAAATACTTAACGAGGTGATGCGGCGCATGGATACATCGGAATACTTATCTATGGGTGATGCCGCCCGCCTGCTAGGCGTCACGAAGGCTCGCATATCGCAACTGGCGGCATCCGGAACGCTCGCATGCAATACTGTGGGTGGACGGAAGATGGTTGAGTATAATTCCGCGATCGCCTATCAAAAGGTTCGCAAACGCGGCCGCCGTCCTGCAGCCGATGTGGGACGCAAATTTACGCTGATGTCGGCTGACTATGAGGTCGCGCATGTCTCGTTTGATCCGACGCGTGAGTTCTCCTTTGAAATTGCTGAGGTGCTCGATGCGCAAAGGATGCCGCTGGGCACGTGCTCGAGCGCTTCTCCAACGGTGAATAAGCGGGCGCTCAATGCATGGTGGAGCCATCGGTCGGTGCCCGACGCCCGCCCCGGACTTATCTCGCGCTATCGCGAACTGGGAATTGCCAGCGGCATCGAGGTGCCGGTTGAGTGCCTGGGGCTGTCGCTTTCGGATTGCTATTGGTTGCGGCCGGCCGATTGCGAGGGACTCGAATGGCGAGACCTCAATTACTTCGAGAATGATTTTGAGCGGTCTGCGCCCGAGGGGCGTTCGGGTTGGCTGGAGGGCATCGGCCTTAAAAACCCCGACAACACGTCCGAGGGCGAGCTCCCTAAATCATGGATGATCCGCCGCGGCGTTCGCGTCTTGGCTAAAGGATGCGGCATGGATGACCAGCGGCCCTTTAACGAGGCGGTTGCAACGGCCCTACACCGTCGCCTGCTACCCGAGGATGAGTTTGTTTCTTATACGGTTGAGCACATGTTTGATGGCCCCGTGTGCCTGTGCGATGACTTTCTTGATGGCCGCGAGGAATACGTTCCAGCCTTTTACGTTAAGGATGCACTTGGCGGTCAGCGAGGAAACTCGACGTACGACCGATACTGTCGCTTCCTTGGTAAGCATGGAGCTGATGAGGCCGTTGTGAGAAGGTCCATGTCGCAGATGATTGTCTGCGATGCCCTTTTGGCCAATAGTGATCGCCATTGGCGAAACTTTGGCATCATCCGCAACGTCGATACCCTGGAGGTAAGGCCTGCTCCGCTGTTCGATAGCGGCAACTGCCTGTGGTATAACGTGCCAACCGCTGTGCTCATAGCCGGGGAGTTTGGGTTTGCCGCCAAGCCGTTTGGACCCGACCCCTCCGTCCAACTGGCGCTTGTAGACTCACTTGATTGGTTCGATTCATCGCGGCTCAACGGATTTGTTGAAGAAGCGATAAAGACTCTATCGCGGAGCAAGTGGGCCACGGCGGAGGGCCGGCTCGAGTCCATTCGCCGCGGCCTCGAGCGTCGCGTTATCGAGGTGAATGCTGCTGTTGAAGTGCTTCGACACGTGCGGCGATAATCCCGTGGCTACCTGATGGCTGCCGTAACGGTGCCGCCGCCCAGGACGATGTCGCCGCGGTAGACTACAACGGCTTGGCCGGGGGCGATGGCTCGTTGCGGCTCGTCAAAAGTTAGCAGCATTTGCCCGTCTTCGTCACGCGTAAGGGTCGCTGCCTGGTCTTTCTGACGGTAGCGGTACTTGGCGCCTACGCGAATGCCGCCGGCGTCGAGCTCCGCCTCCATGCGTGCGTCCGGCGCACTCCAGATCCAGTCGTTGGCCGTGAGGGCAGCGGCGGTCAGGTCCTCGGCCTCGCCCAGATGCACGGTGTTGTTGGCGGCGTCGACACCAGTCACATACACGGGATGCGCCATTGCGACGCCCAGGCCCTTGCGCTGGCCGATGGTGTAGCGCAGCGCGCCGTTGTGGCGCCCGACCACGCTGCCGTCGCGCCACACAATGTCGCCCGGTGCAGCGGGATGTCCGCAGCGGCGCTCGATATAGCCCGCGTAGTCACCGTCTGGAATAAAGCAGATATCCTCGCTTTCGGCCTTCTTGGCGTTAACAAAGCCCTGTTCGGCGGCAATGCGGCGCACGTCGCACTCTTTGTCCAAGCCTGCCAGCGGAAAAATCGTGCGCGCCAGGCGCTCCTGCGTAAGCGAATACAAAAAGTAGCTCTGGTCCTTTTTGGGGTCCTCGCCGCGATGCAGCTGCCAGGTGCCGTCTGCCGCCTGGCTTGTTTTGGCGTAATGTCCCGTTGCGATGTAGTCGCAGCCCATGTCCAGCGCCGCATCCAGCAACGCGCCAAACTTAATGTGGCGGTTGCAGATAATGCACGGATTGGGCGTCAGCCCCTCCTGATAGGTGTTCACAAAGCGCTCGATAACGCTGTGGTCGAACGTCTGCTGCAGGTCGAGCACGTGATGGGGGATCCCCAGGCGCTCGGCGACGGCCTTTGCATCGGCGATGTCGCGGTCGACTTTGCTCATACCCGTGGCGGGGTCGGGTGCGGGGCAGGTGAGGCGCATGGTGGCACCGACGCATTCGTAGCCCTGGCTCCTGAGCAGATAGGCAGTCACGCTGGAATCGACGCCGCCGCTCATGGCGACGAGCACGCGCTTGTTGTGCATGGGGAGGTTCTCCTTGGTGGCATATGGCCAAAAAAGAAAAGCGGCGCGGGAGGCTGGTTCCGCGCCGCAGACATTGTAGCAAGTTCGGACGTCTCGTGGGACATCCTAACGAGATGGGCTCAGGCGGCCAGAAGAGAGGATAGGCCGGCTTGCCTTGGGCCTATCGACAAGTGACGGGTCCTTAGTCCTGGAAGAGCGCCGTGGACAGGTAGCGCTCGCCGGTGTCGGCAAGTAGGGCCACGATGGTCTTGCCTTCGTTCTCGGGGCGCTTGGCCAGCTGCAGCGCGGCCCACACGGCGGCACCGGACGAAATGCCCACGAGCACGCCTTCCTTGTGGCCCACGGCGCGGCCGGTGGCAAAGGCGTCGTCGTTCTCGACGGGGATGATCTCGTCGTAGACCTGGGTGTCAAGGACGTCGGGCACAAAGCCGGCGCCGATGCCCTGGATCTTGTGCGGGCCGGCCTGGCCCTTGGAGAGCACCGGGGAGGTGGCGGGCTCGACGGCGACGACCTGAATCTCGGGGTTCTGCTCCTTGAGGAACTCGCCCACGCCGGTCACGGTGCCGCCGGTGCCGACGCCGGCGACGAAGATGTCGACCTTGCCGTCGGTGTCGTCCCAGATCTCGGGGCCGGTCGTGGCCTTGTGGATGGCGGGGTTGGCAGGGTTCACAAACTGGCCGGCGAGTATGCTGTTGGGGGTCTCCTTCTGCAGCTCCTCGGCCTTGGCGATAGCGCCCTTCATGCCCTTGGAGCCGTCGGTGAGCACGAGCTGCGCACCGTATGCCTGCATCAGCTTGCGGCGCTCGACGGACATGGTCTCGGGCATGGTGATGATCACCTTGTAGCCGCGAGCCGCCGCCACCGAGGCGATGCCGACGCCGGTGTTGCCGCTCGTGGGCTCGATAATGGTGTAGTCGCCGCCGCGCACGAGCGCGCCTGCCTTCTCGGCCTCGTCAATCATGTTCTTGGCGACGCGGTCTTTGACGGATCCGGCGGGGTTGAAGTATTCCAGTTTGACGAGCACGCGAGCCTTGAGGTCCTCGTCGGCCTCAAAGTGGGTGAGCTCCAGAAGCGGGGTGTGGCCGATAAGCTGATCGATGGACGTGTAAACCTTGCTCATGGTGAACCTCCAAAGTGTTCAAGTTGCTGGTTGCCGTGTGGCTTCACGGCACGTGTGGCAGCTAAACCCATAAACCTTATAGGTTGTTCGTTTAGCTGTTGGGAAGCATACTAGACACTAAAGCCTAGTAATGCAATAGGAAATAGAAGATTATTGCGAGTCGATTAACCATCTTGACCGGAACGGGTATTTTCAAAACTATTTTTCGGCTAGAATTTCTACGGACTAAATGACCGAAAGGCAGCACTATACATGTTGGTTTCTACTAAGGGCAGATATGCCCTGCGCGTTATGGTCGATCTGGCCGAGCACCAGGCGGCCGGTCGCATCCCGCTCAAAGAGATCGCGGCGCGACAGGGGATTTCCGAGAAATATCTCGAGAACATCTTGGCTACGCTCGTGCGCGCCAACATGCTCTCGGGCATGCGCGGCAAGGGCGGTGGCTATGTGCTCACGCGCCCGCCCGAGCAGTACACGGTGGGCGAGATCCTGCGCCTGACCGAGGGTAGTCTGGCGCCGGTTGCCTGCCTGGATGGCGACTGCAAGGGCTGCTCGCGATCTGATGAGTGCCCCACGCTCGACGTGTGGAAGAACCTGGACAAGCTCATCAACGATTACCTCGACGGCGTGACGCTCGATCAACTTGTCGCTCCCAACGAAGGCTATGACTACGTCATCTAACCCATACCTGCCATGTGGGGACGGGGCGGAAATGGTAGATTCTCTCGTCCTTTGAGACCCGACAAATAAGAAGGCCGCCCATTTTTGCGATGGGCGGCCTTCGTTTTGGGCTGTTGAGACGGGCGCGGCCGGAATGGCCGTTTTAGTCCTCGGCGATGCTGTCGAGAATGCTGCGCATGATGGACACTAGGATGCTGCCCATAAAGGCCGAGCCAAAGCCGGCGATGGAGATGCCGACGCCCAACAGGTTGACCGACAGGTAGCTGGCGAGCTCCAGCATAAAGCTGTTGAGCACGAGCTGGAAAATGCCGAGCGTAATGATCGTGAGCGGCAGCGAGATGACCGTGAGGAACGGTTTGACGAACGAATCGACGATGTTGAGGAACAGTCCCACAAAGGCAAAGCAGACCCAGGCCTCGGCAAAGCCGAAGGGTTGGATACCGGGGACGAGGAACGTGGCGATCGCGATGGCGATCGAGGTGAAGAGCCAGTTAAGCATAAAGCGCATGGCGTGAATCCTTTCTTGCGCCGGGGTTGCTGGCGTCGCGTGAAGCGGCTTGCGGCGGCGACTTGGATGGTTGCGCGGGCGCGCCGCGGTGTTTGGGCGCCCATTGTCTCAAATATTCGTGGAGCTTACGTGCGCATTCGGTTTCTAAGCGGCGTTCGTCCTGAAAAACGTGCCGCTGACAGAGAGTCTTGTCACTTTAGTTTGGTGGTGTGCTACACTGCTACGGGCAAATGCTCCATGCATTAGTTTTATTGCATAGAACGGGCGAACGATGCCCGATGTCAGTATCAACTTCGATGCCTTTTGGCGGGTTTGGCGGTGATCGATGAATATCGAGAACATGTTTGACAAGCCTGATGTCAAGCAGCTGGTCCACACATTTAGTCTTTTGGACGACGAGAACGATATCCAGGCGTTTTTAACCGATATCTGCACACCGCGCGAGATCTGCGATCTTTCTCAGCGCCTGCAGGTCGCGCGCTATCTGGATGAGGGCGAGCCCTATGTTGAGGTTCAGGCCCGCACCGGCGCTTCGTCCACCACGGTGAGCCGCGTGTCCAAGGCGCTTAATGGCGAGTACGGTGGCTATCGCAAGATCCTCATCAAACTGGAGGATGGCGAGTAGGCCAGCGGCGACAAACGAATTGCGCAGAACCGTCCCTTCGGGGGCGGTTTTTTGATCCCTCGGGGACGGAGGAAATCTGTTGGCGTGGGGCAAATCTGTCCGCGTGGGCGGGTAGGATGGATGCATTGATTATTGCGAACGGTTTGAGTGGAGGACCATGCCTGTTCGAATCTATACCACTAATGCCGGCACGGATTTGAGCGATGCCGAGGCGGCGCTGCTGGCCGACCTGGTTGCCCGCCACGGGCGCGCCGTTCTGTTGGCGCCCTCGTTTGCCGAGCTCGACCTGTGCCGTCACGATGCTGCGGTTGCTGGCGCCTCGCTGGGCGTTGACTACAAAACCCCCGCGTCGTGGCTTCGTTCGCTGTGGGAGCTTATGGGCGATGGCCGCGGCTTCGTCGACAACATGCAACGCCAAATGCTGTTCTCGGACATGATCGCCCGTCGCGACGATACCGACCTGCAGCCGCTTTCGCGCAGTCGGGGCACGGTGCGCATGCTCGCGCGCATGGCCCGCGATGTGCTGCCGGGCGTAGCGGGAACGGGTGCCGAGCGCTGCTGCGGCGACGTTTGCCAGCCCGATCCCAAGAGCGACGCCGAGGCTCGCGTGTTCGAGCTGTTGAGCGCCTATGCGAGCGGCTTGGACCGTCGAGGCATGGTCGAGCCCTGCGAGGCGGCTGACCTTATGGGCGAGGTGCTGGCCGACAACCTTCCGGCGTGCACCCGCGCCGTCTGCGTGCGCGGTGTCACGTCGTTTACACACGGCCTGCTCGAGTTGCTGTCGGCCGTGGCGAACAATGGGGGAGAGGTCGTTGTGCTGCTTGCCCGCGAGCAGGCGGCAATGCGCGAGGAGCTTGCCGCGGCATTTGATGCCCGCGGTGTGCTGTTTGAGGCCGCCCCGTTGGGGGAGAACGCCGGCGCGTCCGAGACTGCCTCCAAGTCCGCCGCTCAGCCTACCTTTGTAGAGGTTGCCGGCCCTCACGCCCGCGCCCACGCCTATGTGGATGCAATCGATGATCTGGTAAAAACGTGTGAGGCCGCCGCGGTCGACGGCAGTGTCACGGCGGCCGCGGACCCCGTGCGCGTGCTCGTGGTGTCTGCCCGGGCGCCTCGGCTGTTCGGTGAACTCGCTGCCCGTTTGGCGGCGCGTCATATTGCGGCCGAGACAACTGAGTTCACGGCGTTTTCCCAATCCATCGCGGGCAGGCAGTTCACGGCGCTCGCCAATCTGATCGAGCGCATGAAGGCCGCCGACGAGGGCACCGCCTCCAAGACCGAGTGGTGGCCCGCGCCGGAGCTTACCGACTGGATTTACAGTCCGCTTTCGGGTGCCGATGCCGCCAGCGCGCGCACCTTCGACAAGAACATGCGCCTGTCGCGCGGCAAGACCACCACGGCCGTCAAGAGCCTGCTGCAGAGCGTGCAGGGCCAGGTGAGGGGCACGCGCAAGGCTGCCAGTGATGAGAACTGGTTTAAGAACGTGCCATGTGTGGTCTCGGACGTGTTCCAAGCGCTGTGGCGCGACAAACCCGTGACGGCACTCAAAGCCATGCTCGCCGTTGCCGAGGCACTGCCCGATCGCGCCCTTGGAGGCCTTGACGGTCAGGCTCGTCGCCAGGCGGAGACCGACCTGCTGCGACATGCCATCGACATCCTTATGAACGATGCTCGCGCGCTCGACGTGTCGCAGGCCGCGACCGTGCCCGTGCTTGACGACGTTCGTACCAAGGTGGACAAGCGCAGCACCGCATACGATTACGAGACCTACGAGGTCGACCGCGCGCCGCGCGCCCAGGTGCGCTTTGCGTCGCTTGCCGATGCGGCAGCCCTGCGCCCCGACAGCTACGACGCCGTGCTGTTTGCCGACGTCGACCTGGACAGTTATCCGCTCTCACATGAGGAAGGCCCGCTGGCCACGCTGACGGCCGAGCTGGGGCGCAGCGGCGTGACGCTTGAGCCCGCGGCCCTGCTGCGCGTGCGCTTTGGCCGCGCGATGCGGGCCGCGCGCGGCCCGGTTGCGCTTGCCCGCGTGACCCACGATCGCCAGGCGCGCGAGTGCTATCCGGCTGCCGTGTGGACCGAGTTGCGGGCGCACGCCGAGGCCGCTGGCGCCGCCAAGGTTGCGTGCGTGGGCGAGGGCGGTATCGTCGCCGATTTTGATCCAGCGGCCGGCGAGGGCATCGAGTGCAAGCGCGTCGCGTGCGAGGCTCCTCAGCATTTGAGTGAGGCGGCTGTGCCGTACCTGGTCCTGCGTCGCCGCGATGGCGAGGACGAGAACGCGCCGCTCGTGCCGCGTCTGACGTCCGCCTCGCAGATTGAGGCGTACTCGACGTGCCCGCTGTGCTGGTTCGTGTCGTATCGCGTGAAGCCCCAGTCCATCGACGCGGGCTTTGGAAATATGGAGAAGGGCAACTTTGTCCACGATGTGCTGGAGCACCTGCATGCCCGCCTGCCCCAGGAGGGCATGGAGCGCGTGACGCCCGAGAATCTGCCGCGCGCTCAGGAGCTGCTGCGCGAGGTCTTTGACGAGACGTTGGCCGAGCACGCCGGCAAACGCGGCACGGAGGGCCCACTGGTGCCGCTCTCTGCAGTGGAGGAGCGCCAGGTGGCCGAGATCTTGCCGCAGCTGGAGGGCGTGCTTGCCTACGAGTCCGAGGCGCTTGCCCCCTTTGCCCCGCGTTACCTGGAGTTCGCCTTTAACGAGCTCAAGGTCGAGTATGCCGGTTGGCCGCTTGGCGGGCGCATCGACCGCGTGGACGTGGACGCCGAGAATCGCGCCGTGGTGATCGACTACAAGCATCGCACGGGCGTTGAGGAGTTTAAGCTCGCCGACCCTACGGTGCGCGACGAGGAATCGGGCGCGGCGCCCATCGACGATCCGCGCTGGTTGCCGCCACATACCCAAACGCTCATCTACGCCCAGGCCATGCGCCGGGCGCTGGATTTGGACACCCGCGCGGCGCTCTACTTTTCGACCAAGGGCGGCAAGCCGGCGTTGCGCGGTGCCGCGAGCGCCGAGCTACTCGAGGAAGAGCGCGGCGACGGTCGCATCCCGGGCCTTAAGAAAGGTTTCCCCGGCGAGGGTGGCAGCATGGACTTCGACGCCCTGCTCGATCGCGTGGAGGCCGGCATCGCCGGGCGCCTGCGCGAGCTCGAGGCAGGCAACGTTGCCGCCGTCGACCCGACGTCGGCTCAGGCCGCGCATGCGCGCTGCTCGTATAACCACGAAGGAACGTTTGTAAGGAGGGACGTGTAGACCATGGATCTTTCGACTTTGATGCCGCAACAGCTGCAGATCGTCAAAACGCTCGACCGTCCGCTGTTTGTCTCGGCGGGCGCCGGTTCGGGCAAGACCTTTACCCTCACGCGCCGCATCGTCTACGCGCTTTCGCCCGAATCCGGTCCGTTCGTTGAGCATCTGGACCAGGTGCTTGCCATTACCTTTACCAAAGATGCCGCGGCCGAGATCCGTGACCGCGTGCGCCGTGCGCTTATCGACGAGGGCATGGACGAGGAGGCCCTGACCGTCGACGATGCGTGGATCTCGACCATTCATGGCATGTGCTCTCGTATCCTGCGCGCACACGCGTTGGAGCTGGGCATCGATCCCGAGTTCACGGTGCTCACCGATACCGACGAGCTTATGGACCAGGCTGTTGAGCATGTGCTGGGCCGCGCGACGGCGCCCGGTGCCGCCCCCGAGCTCGCGGCATCGCTCAAGGCCCTCTACGCCTGGTATCCCATGGCGGGCGAGGGCGGCCCCTTTGGCGCCGGCACGACCATCAAGGGCCTGGTGCGCGAGCTGCTGGAGCTCTCGAGCCAGCTGCCGGGCGGCATGGACGATGTGTGCGTGGCGCGCGGCCAGGCCGATACCTCGGCACTCGCCGACGCCTATCGCGCGGCGTTGGGTGCGAGCAAGGCCGCGACCGAGAAGGCACAAGTGGCACTCGACGCCATCGACGCGTTTGAGGCGAGCGGCAAGACCATGGCCGATGCGGCGCGGCTCATGATGTCGTGCACCATGCCGCGGGCGAGCAAGGCGTTCCCCAAGGAGCAGGTGGAGCTACTCAAGGCAGAGGCCGCCGATGCGTTTATCGATATCGTGCTTGCCTGCGGTGGCCCGGCGCTCGATGCACTGGTGGGCTTGGCCCGCTCTGTAGAGGCTGAGTACCGCGCACTGAAGGCCGGCCAGTCTGCCCTCGACAACAACGACCTGCTGCGCATGGCCTACGAGGCGCTGCGCGACTACCCGGCCATTCGAGCGGCATATGAGGGCCGCTTTAAGATGGTCATGATCGACGAGTTCCAGGATACCGACCAGATGCAGGTCGACCTGATACGTTACCTGACCGGTGCGGGGGAGCGTGCGCTGTGCACCGTGGGCGATGCACAGCAGTCAATCTACCGCTTCCGTGGCGCCGAGGTCGAGGTGTTCCGTCGCCAGGAGCGCAAGGTGGGCCTGTCTGCCGCTCCCGAGGCGACTGCCGCGGCCGACGCCCCTTCTGGCGAGCTCGTTAAGCTCGTGCGCAACTTCCGCAGCCATGACGAGGTGCTGCGTTACGTGGCGCGCGTCTTCGACGGCGATGACGGCGGTCTGATGCAGGGCTTTTTGGATCTCGAGGCGAGCGACGGCCGCAAGGACACGCTGGTGGCAGACGCCTCGCGTCGCCAGGCCCTCTTTGTTGCCGGCGGCAGTACGCAGGAACGCACACAGGCCAAGGCCCGTGCGATCGCCGAGCGCTTCCGCGCGCTTGCCGATGCTGGCCAGCCCCAGGGTGGCATGGTGCTGCTGCTGGGCCGCATGACCAACGCCGACGTCTACGCCCAGGCTTTCCGCGACCAGGGGCTCGACTGCGTGATCGCAGGCGGCTCAGTCTTTGCCCAAGCTGCCGAGGTGCAGACGGTGCGCGCCCTGGTTTGTGCACTCGCCAATCCGGCCGATACGGCGCAGGGCCTTATGCCGCTGCTGGCATCGCCGATGTTTGCGCTCGGCGCCCAGGAGTTCCTGGCGCTGGCGACCAAGCTCGATAGCGAGACGGGGGAGACCTCGCGCCGCAACATCGATGCGGGCATCATGAGTGATTCCGATGTGCCGGGCCTGCAAGACCTGCCGCTGGTGACGCGCGCCCGCGAGGTACTGCGGTATGCGCTTCGTCGCGTGGGCCGCGATTCGTTCACCGCCATCGCGCGCGACGTGGTCAACGCCTCCGGCTGGTTTGTGCGTCTGGCGCAGCGTGGTCCCGAGGGCAAGGCCATTGCCGCCAACGTGCTCAAGGCGCTCGACGCCGTGGCCGAGGCGGAGGCCGAGTTCGGCAACTCGCCGCGTTCCATCGCGCTGGCCTTCGACCGCTTTTTGGCTGGCAAGGAAGCCCCGGGTGCCCTCAACGAGGAGGGCGACGGCGCGGTACGCATCATGACGGTGCACGCCTCCAAGGGTCTGGAATATCCGGTCGTGGCGGTCGCCGAGTGTTTTGGCGTGCGCAAATCGTCCGGTGCGGCACAGATGGGTCGCGTCGACGGCGGGGCGCAGGTCGTGGCGCTGCCGGCACGCTTCGACGGCGTTAAGCTCGCCGACGGAACCTTTGTGAAGGGCGACGACGTCAAAAAGCAGTTTGAGCATGCGTTTAAGGGCAAGGGCACGTCGCTGTGGCTGCCGCCGGAGCTCATGGAGGACGTCTGTGCGACGGGTTCTCCCGCCGAGGCATTCGTTCGCCTGCGCAACGATGACCTGCGGCTCTCGCTCGAGGAGCGGGCCCGCTTGCTCTACGTCGCTATGACGCGAGCGCGCGAGTTGGTCATTCTGGCGATGGATGCCGGCGTGAGCCGCGGCAAGCTGTGTGCGCCGACCTTCGATGTCGAGATGGATCTGACCTACGACGTGCTGCGCCGCATCCTGCCGACCGACAGTCTGGACATGCCGCAGCTCGATGCCGACCGCCTGGTGTTCGACAACTCCCAGCCGGGCGACTACGAGCTCATCTCGCTGGCGGACTTTTCCTTTGGCGAGCAGGCGTTTGAGGCCAACGCTTCGCTGGATGCCGAGGGCAGGCTTGTCCGCGGCGATGCGGAGCCGGAGGGTGCCGGTGCAGATGCCCGCGCCGCCGTTCCCGGTCCTGCCGACCCCGAGCCCGATGCGTTTGAGCTTGTGTATCCCCAGGCAGTGGGCGTGCGCATGGGCACCTGTCCGTATCCGGAGCGCGATTCGTACAGCTACTCGTCAATTGCCGCGGCGCTGCATGCCGAGTCCGAGGACCGTGCCGCCGAGGCGCATGTGCCCATGGACGAGGCTGGCGATGATGCGGAGTCGGATGGTTCCGAGATGACGGATGCAGACGTGGCCGCCGTTGAGCCCGCCGGCAACCCCATGGCGCTGGGCTCGGCGTTCCATGCTGCCTGCCAGTGGCTGATCGAGATGGGTGCCGACGCGTTGCCCGCTGCGCGCGCCGATGCGCTGGCACGCTTGTGGCGCCTGACGCCGGAGCAGCGCGAACGCTTCGACGTTGCCCTGGACCGCTGGCTCAAGTCGGCTGTTCGTGCCGACCTGCTCGCGTGGCCGTGCGTTCGCGCCGAGGTGCCGTTCTTTTCGCTGGGCTGTGAGGACAAGGACATTGCCCGCTACGGTGCATATGCCGAGGGCGCCATCGATGCTTTGGCGACGAACCCGGCGGATTCGTCATGCGCGCTGGTCATCGACTACAAGACGGGCGGCACGCCGGACGAGACGCCGGAACAGCTGCAGGAGAAGCACGCCCTGCAGGCGCGCGTCTGCGCTGATGTTTTGCACAAGGCGGGCTTTGAGGCCGTGACCGTCAAGTTCGTCCGCGTGGAGCAAGTCGACCTCGCCAACCCGTGCGAGCCTCAGGTGGTCACCTACAGCCTCTAGCCCTCAATAACTTGCGGTGGAATACGGACTGTTTTGGCCAAAAAAGCCGCCAAACAGTCCGCATTTCACCGCAACTGCGTGAGTAGCCGTGTGGGTTTGGCTAGGTTCGGGTGCTGTCCGTGCCGTGGGGTAAAATCGTTCAGTCAGAACACGAACCCGCATCGGAGCTCATCACATGGCATTCGTCCATCTGCACAATCACACTGTTTTCTCCATGCTCGACGGCGCAACCCGTATCCAGGATATGGTCAACCGTGCCGTTGAGCTTGGCATGCCCGCCGTGGCCATTACCGACCACGGCTACATGTATGGCGTGCCCGACCTGGCGCTGGCCTGCGACGCCGTCAACCACAACACGCCCGAGTACAAAACCTGGAGCCACGACAAGGCCTTCTTGGAAAAGGATCGCCGCGACGAGCTGGTGGAGCCCGACCCCGAGGCAAGCCCGCGCGAGCATGCCCAGTATGTGAAGGACATGGCCATGTGGGACGAGAAGGGCAACATCGACGAGCTCAAGCCGCCCCTGGTCATCAAACCCATCTTTGGGTGCGAGGTCTACTTTACGCCGGACGAGACGCTCGCCCGCGACCATAAGCCCGAGCTCTACCACATGATCCTTCTGGCCAAGGACCAGGAGGGCTACGTCAACCTGATGCAGACGGTCTCCGAGGCCGCCGTGCAGGGCTTTTACTACAAGCCGCGCGTGACGCTCGACAACCTGCGCCGCCACGCCAAGGGCATGATCTGCACGAGCGCCTGCATCGCCGGCATCATCCCCAAATACATCGACCGTGGTGACATGGAGGGCGCCATCAAGTGGGCCGAGACCTTCCGTGACACCTTCGAGCCCGGCGATTTTTATATCGAGATCCAGGAACACGGCATCACCACCGACAACGGCCTGACCGATGAGCAGATGGACCGCACGCTCATTGACATCGCCAAACAGGTGGGCGTCAAGGTTATCGCCACCAACGACTTCCACTACCTGCGCCGCGAGGACGCGCCCGTGCAGGACGTCATCATGTGCATTGGCATGAACGCCAAAGTCGACGACCCCAACCGCATGCGCATGACTGGCTCGGAGTTTTACATGAAGACCGAGGAGGAGATGCGGGCGATGTTCCCGTATTGCCCCGAGGCCTGCGACAACACGCTCGAGATCGCCGACAAGTGCTACGTCGAGCTGGACTGGGACTCCATCATCCTGCCGCGCTTCCCGTTGCTCGACCCCGGCGAGACGCACGAGAGCCAGTTCCGCCGCGAGTGCGAGAAGGGTCTGCGCCAGCACTATGGCGACGACTGGGCCACGCGCGAGATCGGTGGCGTCAACATCAAAGAGCGCTTTGAGTACGAATACAAGGTCATTTGCGACAAGGGCTTTGCCGCCTACTTCCTCATCGTCGCCGAGTACGTGCAATGGGCCAAGGACAACGGCATCGGCGTCGGCCCCGGCCGTGGCTCGGCTGCCGGCGCTATCGTCGCCTACGCCATGAACATCACCGCGTTCGATCCGCTCGAGAACGGCCTGATGTTCGAGAGGTTCCTGTCCCCGCAGCGTACCGAGATGCCCGATATCGATATGGACTTCGACGATGAGCGGCGCCTCGAGGTCGTGGAGCACGTTCGCCAGCTCTACGGCCCCGAGAAGGTCACCCACGTCATCACCTACTCGACCATTAAGGCCAAGCAGGCCATCAACGACGCCGCTCGCGTCCTGGACTACCCGGTCTACATGGGCCAGCGTCTGTCCAAGATGGTCTCGAGCGACCCCAAGGTCAAGCTCAAGCAGGTGCTCGAAAAGCAACCCGGCAAAGAGGACCTGTTTAACCCCGATTTTGCCGAGGCATATAAAAAGGACGACGACGCCCGCCGCATCATCGACACGGCGCTCTCAATCGAGGGCCTCACCCGTGGCGAGGGCGTGCACGCGTGCGCCGTTCTGATCTGCCGCGACCCCGTCAACGAGCACGTGCCCACCAAGCTCGACACCAAGGGCGGCGTCGAGATTACCCAGTACGAGGGCCATACCGTTGCCGACATGGGCCTGCTCAAGATGGACTTCTTGGGCCTGCGCACGCTGACTGTTATCTCCAAGGCCAAGGCAAACATCAAAAAGAACTTCGGCATCGACATCAAAGAGGAAGAGATTCCCTTTGACGACCCCGAGATCTTTAAGCTCATGGGTTCCGGCCACACCGCCGGCGTCTTTCAGGTCGAGTCCGCCGGCATGACGGCCACGATCAAGAACATGAAGCCCACCGAGTACAAGCACGTCGTGGCATTGATCGCTCTGTACCGCCCGGGCCCGCTGGGCGCCGGCATGGTCTCGTCCTACATCAACCGTATGAACGGCAAGGAACCGGCGGTTTCCTACGACGATCGCCTGGACGACATCCTGGGCGAAACCTACGGCACCATGGTCTACCAGGAGCAGGTTATGCTCATCTCCGTCGAGATGTGCGGCTTCTCCAAGGGCGAATCGGACTCGCGTATCCGTAAACCCGTGGCTAAGAAAAAGATCAAGCTGCTCACGTCGACGGTGCTGCACTGGGAGGATGGCTCGGACGAGACCACCTACGACCACTGGATGAACGGCGCTATCAAGAACAACTACACGCGCGAGGTCGCCCAGAAGATTTGGGACGATGTTCTCGAGTTCGCATCTTACGCCTTTAACAAGTCGCACTCCGCCGGCTACGCCATCCTGGTTATGCAGACGGCGTGGCTCAAGGCGCACTATCCGCACGAGTACATGGCGGCCGTTCTGACGTCCTACACGGGCAAGACCGACAAGATCGTTCATTACGTCTCGGCGTGCCGTCACGACGGCATCCCCGTGCTTTCGCCAGATGTCAATGAGTCCGGTACCGAGTTCACGGCTACCGAGGAGGGCGTGCGCTTTGGTCTGGCCGGCATCCGCGGCGTGGGCACCGGCGTGGCGCAGGCGATTATCGCCGAGCGCGAGGCGGGCGGTCCGTTTAAGACGCTGCACGATTTTGTCGAGCGCGTGGACTCGAGCCAGGCCAACCGCCGCGTGATCGAATCGCTCATCAAGGCAGGCGCCTTCGACTCCACGGGGTATCCGCGTCGCCAGATGATGCACTTTGTGGACAAGAACAACCCCGAGAACATCATCGATGCCGCGGTAAAGCGCCAGAAGGATCGCGCGAGCGGCCAGACGTCGTTCTTCGATATGTTTGGCGACGTTGAGGGCTCGGGCTTTGAGGTGAGCGTGCCCGATCCGGATGGCCAGGAATGGGACCGCCACCTTAAGTTGAGTCAGGAGAAGGAGGTTCTGGGCATCTATGTCTCGGACCACCCGCTGCGCCCGTTTGAGTATGCACTAGCCAAGGCGCGTGACTTCTCGTTCTCGCAGATCGACACCGGCTACGAAGTTCAGAATCCTACGGGCGGCACCATCAACCAGGAAATTCCCGAGGGCAAGGCGCTGTGGTGGGCCGGCATGGTCTCGAGCGTGTCCAAGCGCGTGACCAAAAACGGTGACCCCATGGGCATCGTGCAGCTCGAGGACATGGAAGGCGAGGCCACCGTCGTCGTGTTCCCCAAGACCTACAAGGAGGCCGAGGGGTACCTGTACGGCGAGGTCGATCCCGAGACCGGCGCGCAGCTGTCCGATGCCTTTGTGCGCATTAAGGGCAAGCTCGAGCGCTCGGACCGCGGCGACCAGATCATCGCGCAGGAGATCGTGCCGCTCGAGCTCAACGAGGAGAACAACAAGCCCAAGGTGTTTGAGGTCATGGTGCCCAACAGCCGCTTTAGCCAGGGCAATATGGCGCGCCTGGCCACGGTGCTCACCGCTAACCCGGGCGGCGACCGCGTGGAGATCTTTATCGAGCAGGTGGACGGGCGCGTGCTGCGTGCCGAGGTACCTGCCAAGGTCAACGCGCGTTCGATTCCGCTGCTGGCCGAGGCCAAGGCCATTGTGGGTAACCAGGGCCGCGTGACGGTGATCTAAGCTACCCCGGGTGAGATTGGAGGAAGTGATGGCGCAGGGGACGTTTGTGCAGGCGCTTCGCAAAGAGGCGGCGTTGAGCGGCACCTTTATGAAGGGGCGTTCGCTCATGCTCAACGGCGCCGTGCTGTCGATCGAGGACAGCGGCTCGCGCTTCTCCAAAAACGTGACGGTCGAGGGCTCGGTGCGCGGTTCGCGTGGCGACCTGTACAAGACGCACGTGGCGCTCGACATGGACGAGCACGAGGTGATCGACTACGACTGCGATTGCCCCGCCGCCTATCGTTACCCCGGTATGTGCAAGCACGCTATTGCCACGGCTCTGGCGTATTTGGATGCCAGCGGCGCCGAGCCCGTCGAAGGTTTGCGCACGCCGGTTCGCACGTTTACGGCGCAGTCGAAACAGCCCGCGCGCACCGCAC
The DNA here is from genome assembly GCA_900549715.1 of uncultured Collinsella sp. GTDB lineage: Bacteria > Actinomycetota > Coriobacteriia > Coriobacteriales > Coriobacteriaceae > Collinsella. Next base: position 75,458 of record URPK01000005.1, read on the forward strand.
CCAAAGCGCCGGCCGTCAACCCCAACTTTCCCTTTCCGGCGCCCGTCCCCACGAGCCCGAGCCTTGTGGCGGCGCTCTCCGATCTTTCGGACGCGCGCATGGATGAGCTGGCGAGCATGCGCCGCAAGCTTGCCGGTGCCGTTGATCCCGACGCCCCCAAAGCGGCATTGGAGCCCTCGTTGGTGCCGTACTACAATCCGCTGTTCGCTGACCGCTTTAGCTGGGCGCTCGAGTTCCGCATTCGCTGTGGATCGGTCTCCTACGTGGTCAAGGACATCGACGGCATGGCCGATGCCTACGTGCGCGGCGGCACGTTCTCCTATGGCAAGAAGCTCACGTTTGTTCATTCACCTGAGGCCTTTGACGAAACATCGACAAAGCTGCTCAACCTTGTTGTGACGACAGTTGCCTATCTCGATGACATCACAAGCTCGCGTTCGGCGTCGTACGACTTTGCCCGCAGCGGTTTTGTTGCCGAGCGTCAGTTGCCGCTGTCCGAGCATAGCATCGTATATGTGCTGGACCTGCTGCGCGGCCAGACCATCTCCTTTGAGCCCGCCTGGTCGCGGGGGACGACGACGCATCGCACCTACGACGTGGCGGTTGAGCTGTCTCCGCAAGGGGAGGACGAGGCGTCCGCTAAGCGTCCACCACTCCTTGCCGCCAAAATCGCGCCGGCGGCTGGTGGTAGCTATGACCTGCGCCTGCCCGCCGATATGTACTGCTTTGCGTCGGGCGATGCCGCCTACTTGGTTGACACGCGCCGCGCGCGCCGTACCGACGCTGCATTTGCTCAGCATGCCGCACCTTTTTTGTCGCGCTTGCTGCCGTGCCGCACGCCCGCCCATATTGCCGCCGAGCAGGTGGGTGAGTTCTGCCGTATGGCGCTGCCCATTTTGCGCGACTACACCGACCTCACCGCGCCCGCCGCGCTCGATACCGTGGCGCCCGAGCCGAGCTTTGCCATGGCAATCGGCGTCGACGATGGGCTCGTGATCTGCAAAATTACGGTTACCTACGGCGATTGGTCGGCGGATCTCTTTAGCCTGGGCGCTCCGGGCAGTCCCTTTGAAGAGCAGCGCCCCGGCGTGCCGCCCCGCGACGTGGTGGCGGAGTTTCGCGTTATGGATACGGCGGCCCTGTACTTCGATTTCTACGAGGGCGGTCTGGCGTTTGAGGAGCGCGATGACGCCCGCTTGTTCTGCCTGCTGACCGAGGGCCTGTCCGCCCTGTCCGAGCTGGGTGAGGTCATGCTCAGCGACCGTCTGCGCCAGATTTCGGTGCGCCCCGCGCCCAAGCTCTCGGTTCGTGCGACCGTCAAGAGCAATCTGCTCGATGTCGAGCTGGGCGCGAGCGGGCTTTCGGCGGCAGATCTTGCCATCTATCTGGACTCGTACAAGCGCCACCAGACGTTTGCGCGCCTGACGTCCGGCGACATCGTGCGCCTGGATGAGGGAGCGCGCGCTGCGTTTGGCCTTGCCGAAGATCTGGGCGTCGATGCCGTCGACCTGCTCGACGGCGTGTCGCTCCCCGCGTCGAGCACCCTTTTTGTCGATAGCATGCTCGCACGCACGCCGGCGCTTGAGGCCGATCGCGACGCCGCGTTCCGCCGCACCGTCGAGCGCCTGGACACGCTTGGCAAGATGGACTTTACGGTGCCGGCATCGCTCAAGGCAACGATGCGCGGCTACCAGGTCGACGGATACCAGTGGCTCGGCTCGCTCGAACACCTGGGCCTTGGCGGCATCTTGGCCGACGACATGGGCCTGGGCAAAACGCTCCAGATGATCGCGCATATCCTGGCGCGCGTGGAGGCGGGGGACACCAAGCCCACGCTCGTGGTATGCCCGGCCTCACTCGTGTACAACTGGACTGCCGAGCTGGAGCGCTTTGCCCCGTCGCTCGATGTGTGCGCCATTGTGGGCGCCAAGGCGCAACGCCGCGTGCAGATCGCCGGCGTGGCCGAGCATAGCGTGGTCGTGACGTCGTATGACCTTATGCGGCGCGATATCGACGAGTACGTCGAGCAGGATTTTGCCCGCGTGGTGCTCGATGAGGCACAGTACATTAAAAATCCGCTCACGCAGGTGGCGCGCGCCGCCAAGCGCCTGCCTGCCGGCGTGCGCTTTGCCCTGACGGGCACGCCCATCGAAAACCGCCTATCCGAGCTCTGGAGCATCTTCGACTTTTTGATGCCGGGCCTGCTGGGTACGCGTGAATCGTTTGCAAAGCGCTTCGAAAGCCCGGTCGAGCATGCCGAGGGCGACAGTGCCGCCCGCCTGCAAGCGCTCGTGTCGCCGTTTGTGCTGCGCCGCGTAAAGGAAGACGTGGTGGCCGACCTGCCCGAGAAGATCGAGGATACGGTCATGGCGCAGCTCACCGGCGAGCAGAGCAAGCTCTACCTGGCCAACCAGGACCGCATCGCCCAGCAGGTGCAGCACCGCGAGGCCGGGGAGTTTAAGAAGGACAAGCTCAAGGTACTTGCCGAGCTCACCAAGCTGCGCCAGATCTGCTGCGACCCGCGTCTACACTACGAGGATTACAAGGCGGGGAGCGCCAAGCTCGATACGTGCATGGAGCTCGTGCACGGCGCACTCGACGGTGGTCATCGCATCTTGCTGTTCAGCCAGTTTACGGGCATGCTCGATATCATTGGCAAGCGCCTGGCCAAGGAGGATATCGCCTTCCTTAAGCTCACGGGCGCATCGTCTAAAGAGAGCCGCGCCAAGATGGTCGCACAGTTCCAGGCGGGCGAGGTGCCGGTCTTTTTGATCTCGCTCAAGGCGGGCGGCGTGGGCCTCAACCTGACGGCGGCCGACGTGGTCATCCACTACGACCCGTGGTGGAACGTGGCGGCGCAGGACCAAGCGACTGACCGCGCGCATCGTATAGGCCAGCAACATACCGTGACCGTGTACAAGCTCATCGCCAAGGACACGATCGAGGAGCGCATTATGCAGATGCAGGAGTCCAAGCGCGACCTGGTCAACAGCGTGCTCGGCGGCGACGGCATCTCGTCGGCGCTGTTTACCCGCGAAGATGTTCTGGCGCTGCTGGGCGGCGACGGGCGCTAACCCGCTCGGGTGGGGCCGCCAGGGCGGATAGCGCACGCTGCCCCATCGTCCCCGCCCGTTATGTGTTCATTTGCAATGCCGTGGATGGTTTGTCTGCCTTTGGGCATAAGAACCATCAAGAACATTGGCGCGTCAGCAAAGGAGAACATCATGGCGAAATTCTTTAAGGACCCCGACGGTAAGCTCATTGCCGCCCTTGGCAACGACGCTGCAACCCCTGCCGGTTGCACGGAACTGACCGCAAACACTGAGGACGCGGCGCACGAGAAGCACGTGCCTGTTGTCGAGACCGAGCGCGACGGTCACGTGATTCGCGCACGCGTTGGCTCGGTCGAGCACCCCAGCCTGCCCGAGCACTATATTGAGTGGATCGCCCTTGAGGCCGAGGGCCGCTTAGAGGTCCATTACCTTGAGCCCGGCATGAAGCCCGCGACGTTTTTTGCCGGCGGTTCCAAGACCGGTACCGTCTATGCCTACTGCAACCTGCACGGGCTGTGGTCTGCGACGTTCTAGGAGCGCGCCCCCGCTCGGGGTATCATAGCAAGCATATGCACATGCGAGCGCCGACTGCATCATGCGGCCGGCGCTTTTACTACGATTTCGATGGTTAACGACGGAAAGGGCTGAGCCATGAAGCTCGCGCTTGCACAGATCGATATGCGCCTGGGTGATATTGAGGGCATTTGCGGCCGCATCGAGGACCAGGCTCGTCTGGCCCACGAGCGCGGGGCGCGCGTGCTGTGCGTTCCGGCTCCGCTCTTTATGGGCGCCATGCCCGGTGGCCTGGTGGGCGCTGCCGACTTTGAGCACGACATGCTTGCCGGCTTGACTGGTGTCGCCGAGCGCATCCAGGAGCTTGACATGATCTGCATCGTGCCCGCGGCGGTTTCGTTTGAGGGCCAGCCGCTACTCGACTACATGATGCTCAAGGACGGTCATGTGGTGCCGGCGCGTTCGAGCATTGCCCTGCAGCGTGGCGAGAACAACGACACGCGTTGGGCGCCGCCGGTGTTCGACGTGGACGGCGTGCGCATCGCCGTGATTTTTGACTTGGACCGCGAACTCGAGATGTTGCCGACCGGTGTTGACCTCATTGCGTATTTCCAATTCAACGCGTTTGACATGACCGACCGCGAGACTACTGCCATTGCCGCCGTTCGCAGCGGCGCCTACCGCAAGATCGCATCCAAGCGCAGCGTGTGGTTTGCCTGCATGGCGCCGGTCGGTGCCTATGACGAGTCGGTGTATACCGGCGGTTCGTTTGTGCTCGACGACTGCGGTCGCGTGGTGGCCCAGGCGCCGTGTTTTGAGGAGAGCCTGCTGGTTCAGGAGATTCAGCGCGGCGTGATGCTCGATGCCCTGGAAGATCACGAACTGCCCGAGTTCCGTTCCGAGGAGTGGCTGTGGCAGGCGCTGGTGCTTGCCGTGCGCGACAACGCCCGGGCCCACGGTGCGTCGCGCGCCGTGGTGGCACTCGAGGGCGACTTGCCGTCGTCCCTGCTGGCGGCGCTGGCCGTCGACGCTCTGGGCCCACGTAATGTGATTGGCCTGGTGCTGGGGCGCAACCGCATCTTTACGCCGGCGCAGGAGGAGGCCGAGGCTGCTCGCTGTGCCGCCGTTCGCGCCATTGCCGAGCGCCTGCATATTCGCACGGTTGAGCGCGATGCGCCGGATGCCGCGCGCGTGCTCGACCGCGATGTGTCGGCGGGCGACGCCGAGCGCCTGCGCTCTCGCACGCTGGGCCTCATGCTGGAGGATACGGCGCTCGAGCTGGGTGCGATGGCGCTGAGTCCGCTGTCCAAAACCGAGTACGCGCTGGCGGCGCCGGCGCTTTGCGGCGGCTACCAGGGCGATTACGCGCCCTTTGGCGATGTGTACCTGTCGACGCTTGAGTTTGTGGCGCGTGTGCGCAACCGCGCGTCTGCCGTGGTGCCCCAAGAGCTCGTGACGCTCAACGCGGTGGAAGATTGTATGGAGCGCGTGCTGGCGCAGGCGCTCTCGACGCTCGACGGTCCGGTCGATATGCTCGACCGCGCGGCACAGCTGCTCGGCGGGGTCGAGCCGGGTGAGATCGATGGCGCGCTTGAGGCGCACGTGGACCGCAATCGATCTTTCGACGACATCCCGATGGCCGCTGGCAAGCCTGAGGCCTGCTCGCTGCTGCTGATGCTCGTGCGTCAGGGCGAGGCTGCCCGCCGCATGTTGCCGACGGCGCCGATCGTTTCGTCCCGTTCGTTTGCCGAGCGCTCCTGGCCGTACATGCTCGCGTGGTCCGACCTGGGGCTTAACGGCAAGGAGCGTATGACGGTCGATTTGCTGGCGCGCGCCGAGGTGCGCCGTTTTGCTGACGAGGATACAAGCGAGCGCATGCGTGGCGAGATGATGGGCATACTGGGTGACCTGTTGGGTATTTCACCCGAGCAGATGGAGGAACTGCGCTCCGAGGACGGCCAGCGCCGCCTGCACGAGGGCATGAAAAAGTTTGAGGGCGAGGTCCAGGACGCCATCGAAAAGATGATGGGCGGCCAGGGCGGACCGCAGGGTGGGCCCCAGGGCACGCCGATGCCGCATCCGCCGGTTGATCCCCGACAGTTCCCATTCTTTAGCCAGAACTAACTAAGGGCTGGGATTTGCTCCCAACCCCGATACTTCAACTAAGCGTCTTGGCCCCGTTGTGTTATTCTAGAACAGACGTTCGTGAATGATGCGCGGGGCCTTGCCTTGTGCTTGGCAAAAGACGAGGGGAGGCTGGCTTGGTCATTTTGGGTATCGACCCCGGTTTGGCTCATACGGGTTGGGGGATTATCGAGGAGCGGCGTGGCGAGGTTCGCTGCCGTGCCTACGGTTGCATCGAGACCAGCGCGGGCAGCCCGCTCGCGGTGCGCCTGTCGCATATCGCCCGTGACCTTAAGGATGTCGTCGAGCGTTATCGACCCGACACGGCTGCTGTCGAGAGCATCTACTTTGGCGCCAACGTTCGTTCGGCCATCCCCACGGCGCATGCCCGCGGTGCTGCGCTTGTGGCGCTTTCGGAGTGCGCGCTCGAGATTGGCGAGTACACGCCCATGCAGATCAAACAGGCTGTGGTGGGCACCGGCGCCGCGGACAAGCGGCAGGTCGCCTACATGGTACGCACGCTCACACAGCTCGACCACGACCCGCATCCCGACCATGCCGCCGATGCCCTGGCCTGCGCCATCTGCCACGTAAACCTCAGCCGCACCCGCGCCCTCACCGGTGGCGAGTTCTATCAACAGAGAGGAACCGGATACTGATGATTTCCCAGCTCCACGGAACGCTTGTCGAGTCCACGATGAGTTCTGCTGTCGTCGATGTGTCGGGCGTTGGCTTTGAGCTCGGCATCTCGGGCAGCACTGCGGCCACGTTGCCGACGCCCGGCGGCGAGGTCCGCCTCTACACGCGTATGCAGGTGCGCGAGGACGCCATGACACTTTTCGGTTTTTCCTCTAAGGATGAGCGCACGATGTTCGACCGGCTCGTGTCCGTCTCGGGCGTTGGCCCGCGCTTGGCGCTCGCCGTGCTTTCCACCTATACCGTGGGGCAGCTGTATTCGCTGGTGATGGCCGAGGACGACAAGGGCATGGCCAAGGTACCCGGTGTGGGCAAAAAGACAGCTCAGCGCCTGATCCTGGAACTCAAGAGCACCTTTGCCAAGGATAAGGGCTTTGTGCCGGTCGACGTGATTCCCGGCCAGGTTGCGATGCCGGTTCCCGCCGCCGCTCCTTCGGCGATCGATGACGCCCGTGCGGCGCTCCTTTCCATGGGCTTTAGCCCGCAGGAGACCGATGTTGCCCTGAGCGGGTATGATGGGCAGAATATGCGTGTCGAGGATTTGCTCGGCGCGGCGCTTAAGCGACTCGGAATGGATGCGTGATGTGGGAAGCCGATGACTCTCAGGATCTGTGGGCGACGCCCGGCAACTCGCCGGCGGCATCCATGGCGCACGGCGAGCGCATGGTGGGCTCGGAGCTGACGGCCGAGGACCTCGATGTCGACCGCACTTTGCGCCCCCAGCGACTGGACGACTACTGTGGCCAGGAGCACATCAAGCAGAGCCTGCGCGTGTTGATCGAAGCGGCGCAGAGCCGTGGCGAGACGCTCGACCATGTGATCTTCTCGGGTCCTCCGGGCCTGGGCAAGACCACGCTGGCCACCGTTATCGCCAACGAGCTGGGCGCTCAGATCAAGACCACGAGTGGCCCTGCCATCGCGCGCACGGGCGACCTGGCGGCCATCCTTACTAACTTGCAGCCGGGTGATGTGCTGTTTATCGACGAGATCCACCGTCTCAACCGTTCGGTCGAGGAGGTCCTGTACCCCGCGATGGAGGACTTTGCCCTCGATATCGTGATTGGCAAGGGTCCGGCGGCGCGCTCGATTCGCCTGGATATTCCCAAGTTTACGTTGGTAGCGGCAACGACCCGCTCAGGCATGTTGACAGGCCCGTTGCGCGACCGCTTTGGCATTTCATATCGCCTGGATTACTACACGGTCGAGGAGCTCGCGCAGATTGTGACGCGCTCGGCGACTATCCTGGGCGTGACGATCGACCATCCCAGTGCGCTCGAGATCGGCTCGCGTTCGCGCGGCACGCCACGTCTTGCCAACCGCCTGCTCAAGCGCGTGCGCGATTACGCCCAGGTTCGCGGCAACGGCCCCATCGAGCTCGATATCTGTCGCCAGGCGCTCGAGTTCTTCGAGATCGATGAGCTCGGTCTGGACTGGATGGATATTCGCATCTTGGAGACGCTTGCTAAGACGTTCTCCGGTCGTGCCGTGGGACTTACGACTCTTGCCAGCGCGGTGGGCGAGGACCCGGGCACGCTCGAGGATGTCTATGAGCCCTATCTGCTGCAGTGCGGGTTGATGATTCGTACACCGCAGGGTCGTCAGGCAACCCTTCGCACCTTTGAGCACCTGGGGATTGAACCTACCGTTTAGGGCGCTTTGTTTTGGCTAGTCTGTAGGCTATCGCTGAGCATTGGATAAACATATCGCCATTCATCGGTTACGGGTGTTTTACTATTGCGCGCCCGTGCTATGCTGAATTGGTCTTTTTCTCATTCGGTAACGAAAGGACCGCCCATGCCTACTGACATCGAAATCGCACGTTCCGTCACGCCGCTGCCCATTACCGAGGTGGCTAAGAACGCCGGCGTCGACGTAAAGCACCTGATTCCGTACGGCTTCGACAAGGCTAAGGTTGACTATTCACTGCTCAACGAGCCGACTGATCACCAGGCCAAGCTCGTCCTCGTGACCGCTATCAACCCAACGCCTGCGGGCGAGGGCAAGACCACCACGACCATCGGTCTGGCCGATGGTCTGCGTCGCCGCGGCGTCAAGAGCGCCGTGGCCCTGCGCGAGCCTTCGCTCGGCCCTGTCTTTGGCGTTAAGGGCGGTGCTGCCGGTGGCGGCTGGGCTCAGGTGATCCCCATGGAGGATATCAACCTGCACTTTACCGGCGACTTCCACGCTATCGGTGCTGCCAACAACCTGCTGGCCGCCATGCTTGATAACCACATCCAGCAGGGCAATCAGCTCGGTATTGACGTTAAGCGCATCACTTGGAAGCGCGTCGTCGATATGAACGACCGTCAGCTGCGCCACGTTATCGACGGCATTGGCGGTAAGGCCCAGGGCGTGCCGCGCGAGGACGGCTTCGATATCACCGTCGCCTCCGAGGTCATGGCAATCCTGTGCCTGTCTACGAGCATCAACGACCTCAAGGAACGCTTGGGTGAGATTGTCGTCGGCTATAGCTTTGCCGGCGAGCCCGTCCGTGCCCGCGACCTCAAGGCCCAGGGTGCCATGGCCGCGTTGCTTAAGGATGCGCTCAAGCCCAACCTGGTGCAAACGCTCGAGGGCACGCCCGCGTTTGTCCACGGCGGTCCCTTCGCCAACATTGCCCACGGCTGCAACTCTATCATGGCCACACGTATGGCGATGCGCTTTGGCGATGTTGCCATTACCGAGGCCGGCTTCGGTGCCGATCTGGGTGCCGAGAAGTTCCTCGACATCAAGTGCCGCATGACGGGCGTTCGCCCCAGCGCTGTCGTGGTCGTCGCGACCGCTCGTGCGCTGAAGTACAACGGTGGCGTCGCCAAGGCCGACCTCAACGAGGAGAACCTCGAGGCACTCAAGGCTGGCATGCCCAACCTGCTGCGTCATGTCGACAACATCCAGAACGTTTATGGTCTGCCCTGCGTGGTCGCCATCAACCGCTTCCCGACGGACACCGAGGCCGAGCTCGAGCTCATCGAGTCCGAGTGCCAGAAGCTCGGTGTCAACGTTAAGCTGTCCGAGGTTTGGGCTAAGGGCGGCGAGGGCGCACTTGAGCTGGCCGATGAGGTCATGCGCCTGATTGAGCAGCCGAGCGAGCTCAAGTTTGCCTACGAGGACGGCGCCGATGTGGACGACGCCCTTGAGGCCGTTGCCACCAAGATCTACCGCGCCGACGGCGTCGACTTTACGCCGGCTGCCAAGCGTCAGCTCACCGAGCTGCGCGAGAACGGCTTTGGCAACCTGCCGGTGTGCGTGGCCAAGACGCAGTACAGCTTTAGCGACAACGCCAAGGCGCTGGGCGCTCCCGAGGGCTTCCGCATCACCGTGCGCGAGCTCAAGGTTTCCGCCGGTGCCCACTTTGTGGTCGCGCTGACCGGCAGCGTTCTGACCATGCCTGGCCTGCCCAAGGTTCCCGCGGCCGAGAACATCGACGTCGACAACGACGGCAACATCACCGGTCTGTTCTAAGCCCGCTGCTCATAGCCGCTTGCCCGCCCCGCCGCGCCTACCAAGGCCCGGCGGGGCTTTTTGATCCCAAGGGGACGGAGGAAAACGGATCATTTTGCGGCTGTTGGGTCAATGAGGCTATCCGTATGGGGTCGTTCGTTCAAAACTATGCCGGTTTACTACGATGAATTGGTATACCTCGACCATATCTGGATTTTCCGATAATGACCGATTCGTCTACCTGCGGTTTTGTTTTCTTGTAAAGTAGCGTGCTCAGGTTCGGGCGATTTATCGTAGTAAACCGGCATAGTTTTGGACGTGGCGGCAATGTTGCGCAACAAGAATCGCGATTTCTCTCGTACGGTGTAGTTGGAAAAACTGCGCGGGCGCATTGCGGCTGCGACGAGAGACGGGAGATGCGATGTATTGCACCAAGTGCGGAGCTCAGATACCCGACGGCTCCACGTTTTGCACGAGCTGCGGCGCTCGCGTGGGTGGCGCCGAGGACCAAGCGGAGCCCGTGGCGTTTCCGGTGGAGGATGCGCCGGCGTCCGCTCCTGTGGGACAGCAAGCTCCTCAGGGTGCCCCGGTTCATATGGCGGCGCAGCCTCGTTATGAGGAGCCTATGACCGAGCCTGCTGAGGCCGCTCAATCGTTTGTTCCGACGCCGCAGCCCAAGAAGCCCAAGCACAGGGGCCGTATCGTCGCTGCCGTTATCGGCGGTGTTGCCGTTGTCGCCATTGTCGCCGCTATCGTGATCGTGCCGCGCATCGGCTCGTCGTCCGAGGTGACTTCGGGCGGCAAGGGCTATGTTGTCTGCGCGTGCGAGACTAAAGTGCTGCCCAAGAACAGCAAGGGTAAAAAGCTCAAGAGCTATACCGTCGAGCTGGCGCCGGTGTCCGGCAAGGGCAAGAGCTACACCATCAAGGTCGATGGCGAGGACGGCTTTGCCATGGAAGATTTTGGCGAGCTGCCCGACCAGAAGTACCAGATGACCATCACCTCGGGCAAGGGCAAAAAGAAGAGCACGACCACCATGAAGGTCGACTATACCAAGGAAGGTTCGGACGCCCCCAAGAATGTCGAACTCACGCAGTCCAAGAAGGAGGCCAAAGCCTCTGCCAAGGCGACGGTAAAGACGGCAAACGAACTGTTCACCGACAAGATCCTCGAGTACCAAAAGAAGTACGGCGAGGGCGAGGCTGTCGAATTCGATGAATATACGTATGGAGCCCAGGGTGTTGCTTACGCCAAACTTGTTGACTTTGATGGCGACGGCCAAGACGAGCTGCTGATAGAGTATTCCGATGAACCGGTGGACCGTGGGGATAACGCAGCCGCTGCGCATCTTGAGGTCTGGGCGTATAAGAATGGCGAGATTGAGAAGGTCTACACGCCAGAGGTAAACGTATCTCATCAGGAGGCGTGTGTGTCTGTCTGGATTGATGAATACGAGGGCAAGATTGGTTTTTCGCAGTGGTATGACCATGGGACAGCAATTAAGCAAAGAGATCTCTCTGGCGAAAGTGGTCCTTCTGCTCACGAATACCAAGTTAAATTCATTGGCTACGACGGCAAGTCATTCAAAGCCATGACCGACCTTGTTGCCCCGAATGAAGTCGGTTCTGCCTCTTTGGGCGGTTTTGGTTTCTTGTATGCCGACGAGAGCTCGGTTAACAGCACCATTGGCACGGTCGCCACGACGCTGGAGCAGCTGAAGTCGAAGGACGCTGACGATGCGCAGGCGAGCTACGAGGCCGTCTCTGCCACGCAGGATGTTGACTTTACGGCGCCGGTGGGCGAGGGCCCGCTGGACCCGTCCCCTGATGACACGTGCCAGATCACGGCTACGTGGACCTATCCTCAGGTAAAGGGCCAGGGCGTGGGCGTCGCCAAGTTTAACAAAGATATGGTTCAGCTGGTCGCGGATACGCTCGACGCGAGCAAGCAGGCCTCGATGGATGACGAGGACAGCCGCGTGACCATGATGTATACCGCCGAGATCGTCTCGATCGATGGCGATATTGCCTGCGTGCGAACCTACACCGATAGCTATCAACCTCCGTATCGATCGGAGCGAGTGACAAGGTCGGCGTACTACAATCTCAAGACGGGTGAGCAGGTTTCGCTCGAGGATTCGCTTGCGCAGCACGGGCTTTCGTTTGACACCCTCAAGAGCGAGGCCAAGCAGGCAATTAAGACGGCAAAGCCGAATATTGACTCCGTGTCCGAAGACAACATCGACGATGACGATAACTACACCGAGGATCATTTCTACTATGACGGCAAGGGCTATATCATCGTCCTCGATACTGGCGAGTTTGACTGCATGGCATGGGATACCCATGACTTGGTTGCGCACGCCTTCGACTCGAGCTATTCCTGCGGCCAGGACGTAACGCCCGAGCGAGCCAGGGCTACGTACGTACCCAATGAGTAAGGTGGACCGCGAGGGATAAATTGAACAGTCCCCGGTGGCGTCAAGCAAAACGCCGCCGGGGACTTTTTGATGCAAATTGGCTCCAAACAAGCTATCTGGGCCAGCCGCGCCACGAAAAGCGCCCATCTACTACGTTTGTCAGGGTTGGACCGACCATGGAGCGTTTTTTAACAATGCGGCAAGACGTTTACCTGCGGTTTTGTTAACACAAATATGGCTATGGTTAGCACCCTTGGGTTAAACGTAGTAGATGGGCGCATTTTTTGGTGCACAGCCCAAGAAGAGGTCGTTAGCCGCGCTGGAGGCCGAAGAGCTTGGCGTTGCGCTCGGCGACCATCATGTTGATGTCGGCGATTTCCATCTCGCCGTCAATGTAGGGCTGGTAGGTGCCATATGGATCGCCGGCTCCCAAGCTGCAGCTTCCACAGTTGTCGCAGCTGCCGTTACCGCAGCCCGCGAGTGCCAGCTTAATGATCTCCTCGCGTTCGGCGCGCGTTGTGTCTTTGATGAGCTTGCTTTTTGCCATGACGTATCCTCGATTCGCTTGTGACCGTCGGCCGCGCATGTCTTGTAGATACCGGCGGGCTTTGCCCATCATAGGCTTTTGCGCGGGTAGAATGCATGGATAACTTGATGCTTACGGGCGACGGAAAGGGGTCGTTGCATGGACCAGGATAAGACGACCGTAATGGGTGGCTACGGCTCCCCGCGGACGGGCAATGGCGCCGATGAGACCCGCGTCGTGCCGGACGCCCGATACGCCTCGGCCGATGCGACCCAGGCCTCGGCCGATCCCACGCGCGTTGTGAATTACGGGAACGCAGCGCAGGACCCGTATGGCATCTCGTCGCAGAGCCCCTACGGCAACGCGGCGGCAGACCCTTATGATGACCTGCTGCAAAATCCCATTCCGCAACCTCAGCAGACGACATATATGCCGCGCATGGCACAGCCGCGCTACGAGTCGCGCGACCGATATGCGCGCGAGTCGTATCGTGAGTATCCCAAGTCCATCCCTCAGTATGGCGAGGACGAGGAGAAGAAGCCTTCGCGTTCGTCGAGTATGATCAAGAAAATCCTGATCGTGCTGGCAATCTTCTTTGCCCTGTCGGTTGTGTTTGCCATCGTGTCGGGCATGCTCAACAAGCGGGGCGCCACGACTGATACCACGGCCGAGCAGACCGAGACTGCCCAGTCCGGCACCGTCGACCTGAGCGATATCCCGGGTCAGTACTGGTCCAACGCCAAGAAGCTCCTCAAGTCGCGCGGGGCCGATCTTTCGAATGCCGTGATTCTGACCGACGACGGCTCGACGCCCGTTGTCGACGCCAACTGGGTGGTTACGTCTGCATACTACAACGGCGATGGCAACCTGGAGGTCCAGCTTGCGCGCAAGGACAGCTCGTCGGGTAATGCGCCCGGCGATCAGGGCACTACAGACAGTTCGAGCTCCAACACGCTGGAGGACCTGAGCGACAAGGCGCAGGAGCTGGGAGATAAGGCGCAGCAGTTGGGCGACACGGCTCAGAACCTCGGTGACACTGCGCAGAATCTGGGCGATATGGCCACCAACGCTTGGGATGCGCTGCAAAACGGCATTTCGGGCGCGCAGGGGAACTAGCGGTCGAGCGGCGAGAACCTTAGCGGTGCAAGCAAAAACGGGACGCGGGATTGCGTGACCGGGCGCGTAGGCGCGTTGGTCGGCGGTCCTGCGTCCCGTTTTGCTGTCGATTACAGCTGCTCGGCCGGACGCTCGGGTGAGCTGAAGCCCGAGTCAAATGTGACGACGCACGAGGCATTGGGCCGGCGCTCGTGCACGATGCGCGTGACGAGCTCCAGCAGCTCCTCGTCGGATATGTCAAAGCCGTCGGGACGCACCAAGTCAAACGAAACAAAGCCGTCGTGCTCGTGCAGGTCGTGAATGGAGAGCGCGGGATCGATCTGCATGATGCCGCGCTTGACCCAGCCGCGCAGGTCGTCGCCGGTGGTGGCAATGGGGTCGCAGTGCAGCGTGATACCGATGCCCATCTGACGTTTGATGTCGTGTTCGATGGTGTCCAGGATCTCGTGATGTTCAAACGCGTCGCCCTCGCCGGGCATCTCCACGTGGGCGCTGGCAAACTGACGGCCGGGGCCGTAGTCGTGCACCATCAGGTCGTGTGTGCCCAAGACCTGCGGATAGGACATGATCTTGTCGCCGATTGCCTGGACGAGCTTGGGGTCGGGCGCTTGCCCCAGCAACGGGCTGATGGCGTCGCGCACCAGGCCCATGCCACTGATGCAGATGAAGACGCCCACGCCCAGGCCCGCCCAGCCGTCGAGGTCAAAGCCGGTCGTCTGCGAAATAAGCGCTGCGGCCAGGACCGATCCCGAGGTGATGACGTCGTTTTTGGAGTCCTGTGCTGTGGCGATGAGTGTTTCGGAATCGATACGGTTGCCCAGCGCACGGTTGAATGCGGCCATCCAGAATTTGACGAGCATGGACAAGACGAGAGCGGCTAGGGAGACCAGCGTGTAGGCGGTGGGGGAGGGCTTGATGATCTTAGTGACCGACTCGAGGATCAGGTTGATGCCGACGGCGCAAACCAGGACGGCGACAAACAAGCCGGCTAGGTACTCGTAGCGGCCGTGGCCATAGGGGTGGCCTTCGTCTGCAGGGCGGCTGGCAAGGCGGAACCCGAGCAGGCTCACGATGTTGCTCGAGGCGTCGGAGAGGTTGTTGAAGGCGTCGGCGATGAGGGAGACGGAGCCGGCGAGCAGGCCCGCGATGCCCTTGGCCAGGCACAGGGTGATGTTGAGGCCAATGCAGATGAGGCTTGCGGCGAAGCCCGCGTTGGTGCGGCAGGAGGTATCGACCGGCTCGCCCTCGCTGCCGGGAACAAGCGTATGTACCAGCCGATTTACAAATAGCATAGCGGTCGTCCTCACAATCATGTTTAAGGGGATAGTGTAGCTCGCGCGGAGGCGCTGTGCACCGATGCTCAGAAAATGCAGTAATGGTCTGCCGGTGCTAACGAGCGAGCCTTCTCGTCTGCCTGGGTGGTCCATTTTGGGCCACATGGGTATGGGCATGTGCCTGTTTGCTCGACATACTTAACGTCGATAGCCCCTGTGCAAAGGAGGACGTTTCCATGGACGAGATGTTTGCCATTAAATGTCAAAACTGCGGCGGCCCTATGTACTCGCACCAGGCTAAGCGCAGCTTTGAGTGCGCCTATTGCGGCGCGGTCATTCCGTGGCAGGCGGACGCCGGAGAGCCCAAGAGCGCTTTGGGCATTCGCCATACGCCGTTGACGGTGGTGGATGGACTGCTCAAGCTCACGCATGTGTCGCAACTCGAGCGCCCGGAGGACCCGGACTGGTATTTCTTCAATTCGCACTGGCGCAATCAGTCGGTCCTGGAACATCTGCTGTGGGAGGATCGCGGCACGGCGCAGGAGTTCCAAGAGGCCACGCATGTGAGCATTCCTTGCCCCTTCTGCGGAGCGTCCTTTGAGGGCGAGTCAACGCAGCGTGTGTTTGAGTGCCCGTCCTGCGGCAACAAGATCGGCATTGCCGACCTGCTCAAGCCCGGTACGTTTAGCAAACGTCTGACCATGGGCGTGGGTGCGGAGTATGTGCCGGAGCAGGGTATTCCCTGCGAAATCTCACCGCAGCAGGCACGTGCCAACGCACTGCAGCTGGTGCGCCAGTACCCGGATGCCTTTGCCGGGCACGAGGTGGAAGACGCAATCCAAAACGACATGATGCTCTTCTATTTCCCCATGGCGCTGGCGGACCTGCGTATGATGGCGAGCTTCCCGGGCAAGGGCCTGAGCAAGGAAACCCTGGTGTACTACGAGGTGCTCGACTGGGCGTATCCGCGGGCAAACTATCTGGATGTTCGCCTTATGGGCATTTTGGAGCCGTGGGACTTTGCCAAGGTTGGGCCGTTTGACCCGGCCATGCAGGAAGGTGACTTTCGCGTTGTCTCCGTCGATGCGTCTACCAAGGACCAAGTGGTCATTGATAAGTTGGCGCTCGACATTGTCGGCAACGATGCCGAGGCAGTGCTTGGGCTCAATAAAAAGAGCATCCGAACCTGGGCGCGCAAGGCCCGCAAGCATAAGGACGGTCTGGTGATGGTGCCGGTCTACTTTGTCGATCGTCCGGCGACGGACAGCCGCGACGGCGAGCAAGTGCGCATCGCTGTGAACGGCCAGACGGGCCGCGCGGCCGCGGTGGTGTTTAGCGACAAGCGCGAGACGCATGTGGTGGCACCGCTCAACCCGAGCCTGCATCTGTCCGGCGAGAGCACCGTGCACGCCACGCCCATCGAGGTCAAATACGTTAAGTCGCCGTTTCTGTACCAGATCGTGCGCCGTGGAGGCGGCGAGCAGCCGCGCCAGGTTGCAGTCGCCGTCGAGGGTTCCTACCGAGAGGAGAAGCCCAAACGCAAGGGCTTGTTCGCTGCGATCTTTGGGAAGTAGGGAAGCGCAGCCGGTTGGCGCTGCGATGCGATAGTTAGAGGAACGGGGCAGTCCGCACTCCTGCGGACTGCCCCGTTTTTGTGTTGCGGGGAAGTGCCGGGCACTTCATTAAAAGTCCTCGCGCGGACTCGAATTCCAATGTCGCCTAGCGCCTTCGTGCAGGATTCCCGAAGTGACTAAAATGTGGCAATAGAGACAGTTTTCACGAACCCCATGGGAGTGACATGCATGGACAACAACACCTTGCTGTTTCAGGACAAGGGCTCGGGTAGGTTTAAAGACGTCAAGATCTACCCCAACCGTATCGAGGTGCTCAAGAAGGGCGCTTTTGGTGGCAAGCACACCGAAATTGTCTATCTTAAGGACATCACGGGCGTCAATAGAATCAAAGGCCGCGATGTTTTTCTGCGTAACAGGCTGTTGACTGCTTGTGTTTTTAGCCTGAGCAGTCGTGCGAAGGCCCAGGAGTTTGTTAACGCGCTGAACATGGTGATGTAGCCTATGGCGGCGTTTGGGCCAAGGTAAAAATCGGGGGCACAGAACGGTATCCTGCGCCCCCGATTGAGTCGATGTGTCTAAAAGGCCGGCTTGCCTATTCGCTATCGTCCCCAGCGTTTTCGCGGTCACTGGCAAGCATTGCTGCACCTGCGACCGTTGTCGCCACGGCGGCGGCAGCGAGCCCGGCGGCAACGCCAGAGCCGTCGCCCGTGTTGGCGAGCTTTCCGCCCGAGCTCTTGCCCTGGTCTCTCTTGTTGCTCTTGCCGTTCTTGTCGGCGCCGCCTGCGTTGGAACCCGTGCCGCTGCCGGTGCCGCCCGCACTGCCCGAGGCCGCTACGGTAAAGCTTGCGGCTCCGTCGCTGGCGAGCGTGTAGTTCTGCGCCGCGTCGCCCAAGAGACCGTTCACGCGCACCCAGTACGTTCCTGCGGCAAATGTTTCGCCCTCGGCCATTGCCGTGCCCGGAGCGCCGTTCGCGTCGTGCACAAACTCGAGCTGGGCCGTGCAGGCATCGGTTTCGAGCTTGCCCTCGAGTGATGCCGCAATCTTGGCGCGCACGTCTTCGCCGGCCTTAAGGCCTTCGAGTCCCTCAAAATGGGGCGTCAGCGCGCGTGGATCGATATCGATGGGCACAGAGCCCTGCAGCCCCGTAACGGTCTCGTTGCCCAGGGCGTCGACATCCACGTATTCAATGGCAAACGCATGGCCCGAAGCTGTCGCGTTGAGCGCGTTGCTGCTGTCAGCAAGGCGGAAATGACCCTCGCCAACGGTCTTGCCATCCTGGAATGAGGCATCGCTCAGCGAGTCGCCGTACGTCATGCGCATGCGGGTCGGGAGATAGTACGGGAGATAGTACGAAGCCGTCCGCTTGTGCTCCGTATCGTAATTGCGCTGGTAGATGCTCCGGGCCAGCGCCGCATCAACAAAGTCGGATGCGATGATGCCAATGTGCTTGAGGTAATCTGACTTTGTATCCTCGGTGTCGCTGGGATTGATGTACGGGCTCTTATACAGATGCTCGTTGACTACTCGTGCCGAGGTAAAAGGATTGCCTCCGTGCGACAAGCCCGTGCAGCTGGTGTAGTTGATAGACCAGCAACGCTCCTGGACTTGCACCTTGGCCTCGTCATCGTCCACGACGTCCACCTTGTTGCGCGTGCGCTCGGTCGTTTCCTTCAGCGCATTATCGACCCAGCTGAGCTTGTCGGTTCCCGTGAGTTTGTACTTGTCCTGGGCGTATACCTTGGTGCAATAGGGCTTTTCGTTGCCTGTTTCCCCCGCGGCTTCAAAGCCCCGCGCGTCTTGGACGAGACACATAGTGGTGCTGTCGGAGTGAGTCTTGATCTTGTCATCCCATTCGGTAAGGTCGAGGCCCCACGTGTGGCCGCTTACGCTGTCGCCGACGAGTCCAAATCGACGCAGCAGAACGATCTTTCCGCGAACCTCGCCCAGCGTGGGGACATGGCTCGACGTATAGAACAGATCGGGATTATCGTCCATAACCTTAGCGAAAGCCGTCGTAACACTGTCATCGGTAGCCTCGTCGTTGCCGCGCGATGCGAGCATGATAAGCGCTTCTCTCGGGTTTTCGCTCAAAAACGTTTTAAAGTACCCGATGACATCGGAGAGATGCAGATAGTACCCGTCTTTTTTGAATAGGTAGAAATCCCCGTGGCAGATACCGGGGTCGTTGCCCTTTCCGAGTCGGATATCAAAATAGCGGATTCCCTCGAGCAACTGCGTAGGAATGTAATCCTGCTGGCATTTTACTTGCGAGGATTGGGGCTCAGTGTCGTTGTCCACGCTGCAGGTGCCCGAATCGTGCGTACCCGGGATGCTCAGCTCGTCGAGGAACTTGTTGTCGTCGACGTATTTCATCCAACATGGCCCATCGACGTAGCTGCTGTACGTGATCCAGTCGAGGCTGCTAACCGTGGCATCGTTCTTTTTCATGTCGTAACCGATAAGTTCGAGCTCCCACGGAATGCTCTTACTCTTATGGCAGATCTTATTGTTGTCCTGGTCTTTGCCGTTCGATTCTATTGCCAGGTACTTAATGTCTTTTTTCTCGGTTTCTTTCTCGACCGTGCGGTCTCGGATGATATAGGTTCCGTTTGATTGACGCTCGAACGCAAAAGCGCGGCTGGGCTTGTTGTCATACTCGCCGCCCCATACGTGGATGACCTTTCCATCTTTGTCAGAGTCGTCGTCGACCGACCAAATGCTGTAGCCCGTCTTTTATGCTCTTCGAAATTGAGCAAGGTGCGGATAGCATACCAGTTTGTATCGTCATTCTTGGTCGTTACGTTCTCAAGGATGAGCTTGCTGGACGTGCCGTCGTTAAACAGGTGGCAGACGTTGCCGCGAACGTTGCCGTCTTGGTTGACGCTCGCGGTGCGAAAATAGCCCGCGGGGCGAAGGCGAATGACGAAATTGTCGAGGCTGTCCGACGGTGCGGGTGTGTTGTCTGCAAATGCCGCTCGCAGGGGAATGCCCGGCGCTGCGGTTTCGGGCAGGCTTGCAAGTGGTGACAACGCCGCAAGCCCTAGGCCCAGCGTAAACGCTCGGCGGCTGATGGCATGGTGTTCGGTCATAACTTCTCCATTCGCAGAGTGCGGTTATGCGATAGTTTTGGTCACTATACTGCCCAGATGTTTAAAGATGCTGGTTTAATTGTCTGCGCGGCGCAATAAATCGGTGGGCGGACGTGTTGGGGTGTTTGTCGTTTTCGTACTGTTGCCACATTTGGGGCGGTTCCGGCGTCCGGCATCCTCGCGTTCGTCGGCTACAGGCATAAGAAAGGGAGGGTCGGTTTACCGGCCCTCCCTGGGTACGAAGCGCTGGGGTACCGTCGCTTGTTTGCACTGCGACCGTGTTTCCCGTTGCGCTCGCCAGTCGCTTAGCGCTTGATCTCGATATCGTCGAGCTTGACGTCCATGGCCTCGGTCTTGGCCTCGGCGATGTCGTCGGCAAATTCCAGAGACTTCATCATGGTCTCGACGGCGTCCTTGTGCTCCTCGACGTTGTCGATGCGCACGTACACGCTGCCGCCGTCAACGTCGGTGAAGTATTCGGTCGTTACGCCGCCCGAGTGTGTATAGGAAGCGTTGCGCCAAGTCTTGCCGTTGTACTTGACGGGGTCATTCTCGGTCCACTCAAAGCTGGCATTCCACTTTGCCTCGTAGTCGAACAGCTCGTCGGCGTTCTTGTCAGGATCGAAGACGGGGATGAAGCGATCGCTGGCGTGCTCGCTCTCGGTGAACTTAAACTGGGCCCTGTCGGCAGTGTCGCCTGCGACGTCGGTGATCTCGACGCCCTCGGGGACCTCGACCTTAAACCAAATGAAGTCGGTCCTCATATCCACGGCTGGCTTTTCTGCGCCGCCGCCACCGCCACTGCCGGTAGCGCCGCCGCTTCCGCCGCAACCCACCAGGGCAACCGCGGCAAGGAGACTGATGCAGAGTGTGAGAATCGCAAAGGCCTTCTTTTTCATGGTCGTGTCCTCCTCGATCTGTAACCGCCCATGGATTACCTGCCTTTACTGTACGCGTGGACGGCTCGCTAGGGTGGGCCATGTGTCCCATTCTGAGGGCCGGATTTGCGCCGACAAGTGGCAATATGCGCGGGTCCAAAAGAGGGGAGGGCCGATGCCTGTCGGCCCTCCCCGGGGTTGGGTGCCCGTTGCTTTAATGGGGCGCATGTGCGCAGGTGCGCGTAGGCGCGTGCGGGTGTCCCGTTACTTGAGCTCGATGCTCGAAATCTCGACTTCGCGCGCCTCGGAAACTGCCTCTGCCATGTCATCGGGGAACTCGATGGAGTTGAGGAGCGCCTCGGCTTCTTTCTTGTGCTGGTCGAAGTTCGAGATGAGGACGTAGACGCTTCCTGGTTCAACGTCGGTAAAAAGGATGGTTGAGATGCCGCTGTTGTCTTCGTACGTTCCGACGAGCCACGTCCTGCCGTTATATTCGACGGACCCGCCATCCTTCCACTGGAACGTATCCCCCTTCTTTTCTGCCTGGTCGGCGTGGGACTCCTCGGCCGTCAGCGCTTTTTTCCAAACGGGGATAAAACGATCGGCCGAGGCGTTCTCGTCTTCGGGGAAGGTGAGCTGGACCCTGTCGGCATTCTTGCCGGCGGAGTCGCTTACGCCGACGCCCTCGGGCATCTCGACCTTAAACCAGATAAAGTCAGTCTTTTCGGCGACGGGGGCCTTTTCCTTGCCTTCGCTCTTTGAGGTGCTGCCGCCTCCGCCCGATGCGATCCCGCCGCAGCCGACAAGGGCAAACGCGGCAAAGAGGGCGATGCAAAGGGAAAGGATCGATAGGGTCTTTTTCTTCATGATGGCGTCCTCCTTGTCTGCCAGGGACATCACGTGCCGCGGATCGCTGGGGCGGCGGTGACGCATGCACATGATGCCTTTGTTTACTGTGCGGTTATTCCTCCATTCGTCGTCCGGTGCCGTGATGAGCTTGCCCCAACATAGGGCTCCTTACCTATATGTATGCCCCAGTTGCCGCTGCCCGGAAGTCTCGAAAGGTGGGCCATGTGTCCCATGTTTGCGGTGCCGACGCCTATCGTTCGTCATAGTAATCCGCGATGGCCAGGTGCGCTGACGCTCGAGTACTTATGGGCTAGACTTAGCACCATTATGTGATCGATGCGGTTGGCCGGCGGTTGCCACCCGACCGATGTATACGACTTGAGGGTGCATGCGTATGAGCCAAGAGATGATGGACAAGACCTGCCGCGGGTTCGCCGAGGCGCTGGCCGCGCGCGAGCCGGTTCCCGGCGGCGGCAGCGCGAGCGCCTTTGTGGGCGCGCTGGGTGCCTCGCTTTGTGGGATGGTTGCTCGTTATGGGGCGACTAATCCCGCGCTTGCCGATCGCGCGGACGACCTGACGCGCGCATTTGCCCAGGCAGACGAGTTGGCGCAGGAACTTGTGGACCTGGTCGCCGAGGACGTTCGCGCGTACGGCCAGGTGTCCGCTGCGTACGGTATTCCGCGCGAGGACCCAGCTCGACCTGCGGCGATTCAGGACGCGTTGCACGTGGCGGCCATGCCACCGTATCGGATCATGGATGCCTGCGGCCGCGCGCTGGCGCTGCTCGAGGACATGGCCGATAAGGGCTCGCGCCAGCTGTTGTCCGACGTGGCCTGCGGCGCCGTGTTCTGCCGCGCTGCCATGCAGGGTGCGAGCCTGACGCTCTTTGCCAACACCACATCTATGAAAGACCGGGCGCGCGCCGAGGAACTCGAGGCGGCGTGCGATGAGCTGCTGGATACGTGGCTGCCGTGCGCCGATGCGCTGGCGCGCCGCGCCGCCGACGCCGCAAGGAAGAGGGGATAGCCATGGCCGAGCTATTGAAGGGTGCTCCCGTCGCCCGCGCGTTGACTGAGGAGCTCGCTGCTCGCTGCGCGGCTTTGCGTGAGCGCGGCGTTGTGCCGACGTTGGCCATGGTTCGCGTGGGCGAGCGCGAGGACGACCTGTCCTACGAGCGCGGTGCACTCAAACGCTGCGAAAAGGTGGGCATCGAAGCTCGTCGCGTGTTGCTGCCTGCCGATGTTTCGCAGGATGAGCTGCTGGCGGCTATCGAGGGCATCAATGCCGACCTGGCTGTTCACGGATGCCTGATGTTTCGCCCGCTGCCCGCCGGGCTTGACGAGGATGCGGTTGCCGCGGCACTCGATCCCGCCAAGGATGTTGACTCCATGACGCCGGCCTCGCTGCTTACCACGCTTTCGGGGCGCGGCGAGGGCTTTGCTCCCTGCACGGCCGAGGCCGTGCTGGCGTTGCTGGACCATTACGGCGTTGAGCTGGATGGGGCCAAGGTCGCGGTCGTCGGTCGATCGCTGGTGATTGGTCGTCCCGTTGCCGCCATGCTTACGGCTCGCAATGCCACGGTGACGACGTGCCATACGCATACGCGCGACTTGGCTGCCGAGTGTCGTGCGGCTGATATTGTGGTCGCAGCCGTTGGACGCGCGCGCACGATTGGCGCGGATGCGGTTCGCGAGGGCCAGACGATCATCGATGTGGGCATTAACTGGGACGAGACCGCTGACAAGCTGGTCGGCGACGTCGATTTTGATGCTGCGGAGCCGGTTGTTGGTGCCATCACGCCCGTGCCGGGCGGCGTGGGCGCTGTAACGACGGCGATTCTCGCCAAACACGTGATCGAGGCGGCGGAGCGTGCATCGAAATAGGCGTTTTGGGCTGTTTGAGGGGTTAGCCATATACCACGTGGTCAAAAACCGCCAAATATGAGTACTGTTGCCAAGATAGTCACATATGTTTTTTTGTCCTTTGGGCTCCCTAACGATATTCATTCTCGTTGGGGAGCCCATTTTATTGAACCTATGGGGAATAACGTTGTCTTGCTTTTGGACAATTGGGAATTTCTGGCACTCATTACAAGGAAATTTGCTGCTACTAAATTGGTGACAGTACTCATATTTGGCATTTTTTGACCACAGGGGCTGCCGGGGCGGCGGTTTCGCCCTTTCTGCGCCGAAGCGATACACTGTTATCGTTTGATTTCTTCGCTCAAGGAGGATGCGCATGCCGTGCACAACGATTTTGGTCGGTAAAAACGCAAGCTACGACGGGTCGACCCTGGTCGCGCGTAACGAGGACTCGTCCAACGGGGTGTTTGAGCCCAAGCGTATGCGCGTGGTGCATCCCGACGAGCAGCCGCGCGTCTACACGAGCATCCTGAGCCACCTGACCGTTGAGCTGCCCTATAACCCCATGCGTTACACGACCGTCCCCGATGTTGTTCCGGGTCATGGTATTTGGGCCGAGGCCGGCTTCAACGAGCTCAATGTTGGCATGTCCGCAACCGAGACGCTTACCACCAACGAGCGCGTCCGCGGCGCCGATCCGCTCGTGGACTACGTACCCGCCAAAGGTAACGAAGGCGAGGACGGCTTTGTTCCGGCGCAGCCCGGCGGTCTGGGCGAGGAGGACATGGTGACCCTGGTCCTGCCGTACGCTAAGTCCGCCCGTGACGGCGTTCGTATCCTGGGCGACTTGCTCGAGCGCTATGGCACCTACGAGAACAACGGCATCGCCTTTAGCGACGTGGACGAGATCTGGTGGCTCGAGACCATCGGCGGCCACCACTGGATTGCCAAGCGCGTGCCTGATGACGCCTATGTGACCATGCCCAACCAGCTGGGTATCGACAGCTTTGACCTGGATGACGCCGAGGGCGCCCGGGCCGACCACATGTGCTCCGCCGACCTGCGCTCTTGGATGGCCGAGTGGCATCTGGACCTGACGCTGGGCGTCGAGGGCGACGGTCCGGCCGCGGTCTTTAACCCGCGCGAGGCCTTTGGCTCGCACAGTGACAGCGACCACGTTTACAACACGCCGCGCGCCTGGTACATGCAGCGCTGCCTTAACCCCAGCGATGTGTGGGACGGTCCCGAGGCCGACTACACGCCCGAGAGCGACGATATTCCCTGGAGCCGCGTGCCCGAGCGCAAGGTGACCATCGAGGACATCAAGTACGTGCTTTCGAGCCACTACCAGGGCACGGAGTACGACTGCTACGGCAGCAAGGGCACGCCCGCCACGCGTGGCGCCTATCGCCCCATCGGCATCAACCGCAACAGCCAGCTCGCCGTGTTGCAGCTGCGCCCCTATGCGCAGCCGGCGTATCGCGCCGTGCAGTGGATGGCCTTTGGTTCCAACTCGTTTAACGCGCTAGTTCCGCTGTACGCCAACGTCGAGACCATGCCCGAGTACTATGCCGACACGCAGGCTCGCGTAACGTCCGAAAACTTCTACTGGGCCAACCGCCTGATCGGCGCCCTGGCCGACGTCCGTTTCCATGAGTGCGGCCGCGCTGTGGAGGACTATCAGGAGAAGATCGGTGGCATGGGCCACAAGCAGATCCATGACGTCGATGCTGCCGTAGCCGCTCTGCCCGAGGCCGAGGTACCTGCCGAGCTTGCACGCGCCAATGAGACCTTTGCCGAGCGTGTTCGCGTAGAGACCGATGCTCTACTGGGCAAGGTGCTCTATACCACGAGCTGCGCCATGAAGAACTCTTTCGCGATGAACGACAACGTGAGGTAGGGATTTCCCGTCGATCGAATAGCGCTAAAACGCTTTGTCGCTTTCACTCAATCTTGGGTACAAGAACGCCAATGCAGTTGTTTGTGATTGGAGACAACCATGGTTATGAAACTCGATCAGCTTGTTAACGGTGCCATTAACGTGGGCTTTGGCGCCGCTGCCGTTGCCGTTGAGGGCGGCAAGAAGGTTCTCGACGACCTCAATACCAAGGGCGAGCAGGTCCGCAAGGACGCCGGCGCTCCCGATATCGCCCGCAGCGTGTCCGACATGTTCGAGCAGGCGGGCGGCACCATCTCCGATCTGTCCGAGCGCCTGGGCATGCAGGGCGAGACCGCGGCGCAGCGCGTGCTCGACGAGCTCATCCTGGCTCGCGTCCGCGTCATGACCGCCCCCGAGCGTACGGCCTTCCTGGCCCACGTGCGCGACATCGTCGATTCGGTCGAGGACAACGTGACCTCGGTACCCGTCGAGTCTGTTGAGCCCGACGATGCAGGGGACGCCGAAGAGGCCGAGTAGTAGCGCAGATGGCAGATTCCACCACCGATTACAACAATCTAGATCCCTTGGGTGATGAGGCGGCGGTTGTCGACGAGGTCGATGCCGCCGTCTCGGGCGCTCGCAAGAAGCCGCGCGCTGTCGATATGGTGCCAGAGGAGCCCGACGCGATGGCGCCGGACGAGGAATACCAGCTCACGCCGGCGGGTCGTCGCGAACGCATCGGGCAGATTGTTCGCCTGGTCAAAAAGTACCGCGTGTGGGACAACCTCACGCCGGTTCGTTTGCGCCGCCTGCTCGAGGAACTCGGCCCCATGTTCGTCAAGATGGGGCAGATTCTGGCTAACCGGTCCGAGATTCTGCCGCAACGCTTTTGCGACGAGCTGCGTCGTCTGCGCTCCGACGTGGAGCCGGTGCCGTACGAGGTCGTACTCAGTTGTCTGGAAGAAGAATACGGCCTGCGCCTGGGGGAGATGTTCGATGCGATCGACCCCAATCCGCTTGGTAGCGCATCGCTCGCGCAGGTGCACCGCGCTCGTCTGGTGACGGGCGAGGACGTGGCCGTCAAGGTGCAGCGCCCCGGTGCGCAGCAGGTTATGGCACAGGACATCGATATCATCCGCTCGGTGGTGCGTATCGTTTCCAAGTTCGTCAACACCGATCAATTCGTTGACCTGCACGGCGTAGTCGAGGAGCTGTGGACCTCGTTTCGCGAGGAGACCAACTTTTTGGCCGAGGCCAAAAACCTCAACGACTTCTACGAGTTCCATAAGAGTGTTCATGGCGTGACGTGTCCTAAATCCTATCTGGACCTGTGCACCGAGCACGTGGTGGTTATGGACTACGTCGACGGCATTTCGATCGCCGATCCTGAACGCTTGGTGGCCGAGGGCTATGACTTGGAAAAGATCGGTGCCGCGATTGTCGAGGACTACTCGACGCAGGTGCTCGACGACGGCTTTTTCCATGCCGACCCGCATGCGGGAAACATTATTCTCAAGGACGGCGTCGTCTACTTTATCGACCTGGGCATGGTTGGGCGCATGTCGAGCCACGACCGCGGTATCGTCAAGGACATGATTTTCGCCGTGGCCGAGGGCGACGTGCCCAAGCTCAAGGATTCGCTTATGCGCTTCGCCGTGACGCGCGGCGACTCGGCCGAGCTCGACCATTCGGCCTTTTTGTCCGACTTGGACTTTATCGTTGCCGACTTTGCGGGCCTCGACCTTAAGGACCTGGATATCGGCGAGTTTTTGACCTCGCTGCTAAACCTGGCGCGCAAAAACGACGTTGAACTGCCGAGCGTGGTGACGATGTTCGCCCGCGGCATGGTGACGCTCGAGGGCCTGCTGACCGAGTACATGCCCAACGTCAACATGATCCAGATCATCCAGACGCATATCAAAAACGAGAAGAGCACCTATGCGCGCGTACGTGATATGGGACGCGATCTTGCCGCGAGCAGCTATCGTGCGGCAAAAGGCTCGCTCGAGGCAGCCGAGTATCTGGGCTTGGCTTCGCGTATGCTCACGCGCGGGCAGCTTAAGGTGAACACGCAGATCATGAGCAGCGATAAGGCGCTGCGACAGCTGGGCGGAATCATCGATCGCATGTCGATGGCAATTGTGATCGCCGGTCTGTTTATCGGTTCGTCGGTGGTGTACTACGCACGCATCGAGCCGGTTGTGTTTGGTATCCCGGTCATTGGCTTTATGGGCTACGTGAGCGCGCTGGTGCTGGCGCTTATGCTGGGCCGCAATATCTGGCTCAACAGCCACGGCGGCAAGCACTAGAGGCTGCGACCGTCACCGCATTTTCCTATCGCAAACAATAGCTTTTACCTTGGGCTTCGCCTGCGTGCGAGGCCCTTTTGCGTGATACCATTTTGACGGTAATAATCGATGGCCTAGATGGTGGTGCGGAGACGCACGAATGCGCGGTTTTCCTGCGCGTTTGGGAGAATCGGGGTGCAAGTCCCCGGCTGTACCAGTAACCGTAATTCCTCTTGGCTCGGGATGTTCGCGTCGCAGATCGGACGACGTGCCCGAGTCGTTAAGGTTAAGTCGGATCGCCTCCCATCTTGCATGCGGCTGCGGCGTATGCTGCCGGTGTGCATAGGGCTCTGGAGGGAAGGGGACCCCGATGGGGGAACTCGAGCGCAACATGCGCGATGACGTGGGGCAGCCTCAAGGCAACGCTCCAAGTACAGACAATGGGGGACAAATGGATATGTTTGAGGACGAGCGTGAGCGCACCTCGTTGCATCGCCGTGGCGCGATTGCGCGCGGCGTAGCCAAGCGCGGCCTGGTGGCATTCCTGGCCTTCGCGATGGCCTTTGGCACCACGCCGGCTCAGCTGTGGGCCGAGGGCGCCGAGGGCATTGCCGAGGCTGTGGCTCAGACTGCGACGCCGGGCGAGGACGCAGCGCTTGCGGGCGGCGCCGCTGAGCAGAGCGGCGCCGAGGTTTCGGATTCCGGGAGCGCGCCTGCAGCCAGTGCCGCCACAACAGAGGCAGCAACTGGCGACGCAGGCTCGGCGACGGGGGAGAGCCCTGCCACGAGCGAGCAGTCTTCGACGGTATCCGCTGGCCAAGCAGGATCTGCCGCCGCGGCTGCCGTTCAGACAGAGAACCCGACAGAAACCGGCGATGTCGCCAAGAAGCAAGTCGAGGTCTCGTTCTCGATTATCGGCGCCGATGCCGACGGCAAGGCTCAGACCTGGGTGGCGCCTACGCAGCTCAAGCTCGACGAGGGCGCGACGGCCGCGGATGCCTTCGTTAAGCTGCAGCAGAAGACGGGCTTCAAGGCGAAATACGATCCGAACACGGCATACGGTTTCTACCTCGAAAGCATCACGTCCCCGAGCGATGGCCGCACGCTTGCCTTCGATCCGGCGACTTATGCCTACTGGCAGCTGTTTGTCGACGGCGCGTCTTCCTCGGTTGGCGCGAGCGGCGTCAAGCTCACCCAGGGGCAGAAGATTGAGTTTGCCTATACGGCTGGTAGCTCGTCCCCTGTCGTTAAGGACCAGGTTGCCGCAAATGTGACCGTCATTGGTCGCGATGCCCAGGGCAAGACTCAGACCTGGGTCGACAACGCGCAGTATGTGGTGACGTCCGGCTCGAGCGCACTTGACCTTACGAAGGTCGCGCTCGAGGCGAATGATATTGACGCCGTTGTTGCGGGCTCCTTCATTCTGAGCCTTAAGTACAACGGCGTTGAGCTGGGTACGCCGCTCGATTATTCGACCTCTTGGCAGCTGTTCATCAACGGCAAGTCGAGCGACTACACGGCGGACAATGTCACCATTCATGCCGGCGATACCGTTACGTGGTTCTACGGTGGCTGGGGCGACCAGTTGCCGTCCGATTCTGTCCATGCTTCCGTTCAGGTGCTTGGCAAGGGCAAGGACGGCAAGCAGCAGGTTTGGGCTTCGACGGGCCAGACGAGTCTTAAGGCGGGCTCTACTGCCAAGGACCTGTTGGAGCAGATTGGTCTTGATCTCGTTACTAGTGAAGAGTCTTGGGGCTGGTACCTCAGCGGCATTAAATCGCCGCTTGACGGTAAGACCTATAAGTCTGATCCTGCGACCCGCAGTTATTGGCAATTCTATGTAAATGGCAAGTCCGCCACGGTCGGTGCCGGCAACTACGAACTCCAAGATGGTGACGCCGTCACCTTTATGTATGGTGCTGACGCCGATGCCCTTCCTGGTCAGGTTCTTGGGTCTGTCGATGTTATCGGCCCCGATGTCAACGGCAACAATACTCGCTGGGGCTCGGCAAGCAATGTTTCTTTGCCCGAAGGCTCTACTGCCCAGAACCTTATTGAGACGGTTCTGAAGGCCAAGGGCGTTACGTACAACGGCTCCCAGAATGGTGAGTACTGGCTCCTCAATTCCATCAAATCGCCGTTCGAAGACAAGGCGTACGGCTATGATGGTGCGACCAAAAAATATTGGCACCTGTATATCAATGGAGAGCCCTCCTTACTCTGCGCCAATCAGATTACGCTCAAGAGCGGCGATAAGGTCACATTTGCCTACACCACCGACGATTCGGCCATGCCGGATCCCGACAAAATTGTCGTGGACCCGAGTGCGACGACTCCTGATTGGGATGCCGAGTGGGCCGGCTACGGCAACAGTGGCAACGGTTCGACCGTAACGGATGCCAAGACGCCTGCGCAGGCCGCCGGTCTCAAGTGGGCCTTCGATTGGAAGGCCGAGTCTGGCCAGCAGTATGCCAACTGCAGCGAGCCTGTCATCGCTAACGGTTTTGTGTGCATCGCGACCGAGAACGAGCTCATTAAGATCGATTCGACCACGGGCAAAAAGGTTGCCTCTGCGCCGCTTGCCTCCAAGGTGAGCTATACCTCTCGTCCGATCTATACCAATGGCCTTATCATCGTTCCGCTCAACGGCGGTGCGGTCCAGGCGATTACTGCAGACAAGCTGATCTGCAAGTGGCTGACGCCTGGTTTGACGGACTTGACGCAGAGCTCCTGCACCGTCGTTTCGGACGGCGAGTACGTCTATGTAGGCACGGTCGATATTTCGTATGACGAGAATTACAACGCGACCTACGGCAACGGCTCCTTTGCGCGCATTAAGATTGCCACGGGCGAAGTTTCTTGGCAGAACATCGACCCTGCTGAGGGCTATTACTGGACTGGTGCGGCTTTGACGGATAAGTATGCCATCGTTCCTACGAGTGCGGGTACGCTTAAGTGCATTGATAAGGCAACGGGTGATGTCGTTTCGACCATGAAGCTCGGCGCTCTCGCGAACGCCGACTGTGTCGCCGATCCGTCCAATGGTTCGACCTTCTATCAGATGACGCACGATGGAAAGCTCCATGTGATTTCGCTTTCGACGAAGGGCGTACTGAGCGAGCAGAAGACGGTCGACCTGGGTCTTACGAATAACATGAGCGCACCGGCGGTGGCTGGCGAAAACTTGATTGTCGGCGGACAGACGGCTACTGGCTCTGCTCTGGCTTTCTATAATCTGAAGACCGGTAAAACCACGATGGTCACCGCTGCTGACGGTAAAGAACTGCCGGCCGGATTTAACGGTATTGCTGCTACTCCGCTGGTGAGTGTTCAGGGCGGCAAGACCTATGTGTACTTCACTGTTAACAGCGCGGATAGCAAGGATTACGTCAACTACTCTGCTGGTGGTGGCGTGTATCGCTATACGCTTGGCGATGCGGAAGCGACGCAGATTTATGATGCGGCTGGCCATTACCAGTACTGTGACTCTCCGGTCATTGCCGATGCATCTGGCAACCTGTACTACATCAATGACTCGGGCACGCTGTTCAAGCTCGGGGCCGTTGAGTCTTGGACGGTTGCCTTTAATTCCAACGGCGGGTCTGCTTGCGACACTAAGTTTGTTGCTACGGCCGATGGCAAGCTGGTCAAGCCGGCCGATCCGACGCGCGATGGCTACACCTTCGCTGGCTGGTATACCGATGAGGCTTGCACGCAGGCGTATGACTTTAGCACGCCGGTGACGGCCGATCTGACGCTGTATGCCAAGTGGACCAAGAATGCCGTTAACCCTGGCGGTAATGGCGGTTCTGGCACTAATGGTGGCAACGGCGGCGCTGGCAACGGTTCCGGTGCTGGCGCTGGCGCGGGTTCTGGCTCCGGCTCGAAGGGCGGCGCTATTGCCCCGGGCAAGAAGCCGGTGACCAAGACGACGGTGTCGACCAAGACCGAGACCAAGGACAACAAGTCCGACAAGAAGGACTCCGATAAGTCCGATAAGAAGGACGAGAAGAAGTCTGACAAGAAGTCCGATTCCAAGTCCGATATGGGTGCTGTTTCCACGACCACTGCTAAGAAGTCCTCTAGTGCTTCCGAGCAGGAGACTGGCATCAACCCGCTCGCCATTGTTGGCGTTGCCGCCGGCGTCATTGGTCTCGCCATCGTCGGCGTGTTCGTGTTCACCAAACGTCGGTAGGTGAGGGCTGTGTCCAATAAATCCAAGGACGCTGACCCCAAGCAACCAGATTCCTCGTTCATTCAGTTCGACGATGCAAAGCAACAGGGCGCCGCTTCGGCGGCGTCCGCCCCTCGCCGCAAGGCGCTCCTCGGCGTTCTGACTGCCGCGTGCACCATTCTGATTGTCGTCTCGCTGGGCTTCGTCCATCCTTCCGAGAGCGGCGCCTGGTCCATCGACTGGATCATTCAGACCGTGACGGGGGAGAGCGTCGTCACCAAGGACACCAAGGCGTCTGGCTCGACTACGACTTCGGGCGAGGCCAGTTCCAAGGATTCCAAGTCATCGAATGACGCAAAAGACGAGTCCAAGCATTCTGATGAGTCCAAGTCCAAGGACGATTCCGAGTCTTCAAACAAGGAATCGGACAAGAACTCGGATAGCAAGAAGTCCGAGGACCAGGACGGCAAGAAGTCTGGCGACAAATCCGCTGCCCAAAATACGGGAGCCGGCGATACTTCCAATGTGTCTGGCGGTGCTTCTTCGGGCGGCGGTCAGTCGTCTGATGGAGCCTCCAGCTCTAATGGCGGAAGCGCTCCCTCGGGCGGACAGGGCGGCTCGCAGGAGTCCAACTACGTTACGGTGTCGGTTTCGGTCACATCGAGCGCTGTGGGCAATCCTGTGTCTTCTGGTGGCACCTTTACCTTTAACGAAGGCGCTACCGTCTATGATGCCCTGTGCGCGCTGGGCCTTTCCGTTAACGCACATGGCTCGTCGTACGGCACGTATGTCTCCGCGATTGGTGGTTTGGCCGAGAAACAGTACGGTGGCACGAGCGGCTGGATGTACTCCGTCAACGGCACAACGCCCATGACGGCCTGCAGTAACTACGTTCTCTCCAATGGCGACAACGTGGTCTGGTATTACGTTACAGGCTAGGGACCTCGACATAGTGCGCCAGACGGGCGGTTCGGACAAACATCCGGGCCGCCCGTTTTTCATGCGAATGGGACTGGGTCGCCGGGTCTCTCGGCAAACAAAAAAACCGGTTGGAACGGGAATTCCAACCGGTTATACATTCAAGCAAATAGTGAATCGACTACGACCGTGCGCCCTCGAGAAAGAAGCGACGGCTGAAGTAGTTGTACCAGGTGACGAGGAACGTGGCGATGGCCTTCATGGCCTGGTAGCCGATGCTCAAAAACGTGACGCCCACAAACATGTATAGGTCGTTGAGGCCCAGGCCGATCACCGACAGGATGGTGAAGATCGTGAACTCGCGCTTGCGGCTCATGCCCTCGCGGTGGTCGAACACATACTTCATGCTGAGCCAGTAGTTGACCACGACGGACGTGGTAAACGAGACCGTGGTGCTCATCAAAAAGTCGAGATGAAACAGCTCGACGAGCGCAATAAGCATGCCCCAGTCGATGCCAAAGGAGATAAGACCCACGACAGCGAACTTGAGGAACTGCTTGGTATGAGGTTGTGCCAGTGCCTTGCGCACGTAATCACATCCAATGCGTTGATGAATCGAGCAGAGGATACTTTAGAGCTTTTGCAAGGGAAACGTAAGGTCTTTGCCAAGAACTATACGAACTCGCCAAATTATCAAGTGCTAATCCGCAAACGTTGAAAATTTGCCCGTAAACGAGCAAAGCCCACGAACAACACGGCGCTCGACGCGCGTCATCCGTGGGCATCGTAAAGCTGTAAGGTTGCGAGTTACTTGGTCTCGTCGCCTTCCAGGAAGATCTTTCGGGTCACAAAGTTGTAGACCATGACAAGCGCGGTGGCGCAGATCTTGGCGATATTGGCCTCGAGTCCCAGGCCGGCGTTGAGTGTCAACACGATACCGTCGTTGAGTGCCAGGCCGATCACGGACAGCACGACAAAGATAATGAACTCGCGGCGGCGGCTCATGCCTTCCTTGTGCGCAAACACGTATTTCATGCTTGCGAGGTAGTTAAAGATGAGTGAGATGATAAAGCCGCTGGTGTTGGCGATTAGGATGTTAAGGCCCAGACCGAAGTGGAGCAGATTCATAATGCCAAAGTCGATAACCGTGGCAATGACACCGACGACGCCAAATTTCATGATCTGCGCAAGGAGCTTTTGCATGGTACCTGCCTTAGGGTGGCGCCGGGACGCCGTGGGGATGACAAACTCAGCAAGTTTAGCCAATCCCCGCGGGTGGGGCTAGACGCGCTCCTCGATAGCACCGTTTCTATATGCATCGAGCAGCTGGCGCAGATCCTGGATCTGGCTGCGAATCTTGGCGCCAGTATCGGTGTCGCTCACCATGCGGCGACGGTCTGCTTGGTCAAAACGGTTGGTCTCGCTTTCGATGTCCACGTTGCGCGTGAGTGCCTCGGCAACCGTCGTAAAGGCCCGGTGCGACTTGAGGCGGCAGCCGCGCGAGCTCGAGATGAGCGTATAGCCGGCGATACCCGTCTTGGGATGGTAAGCGCGGCAGAAGCCGCCATCGATGACCAGCAGCTTGCCCTCGGCGCGGATGGGCTGCTCGCCCTTGGTGGTTTTAACGGGCGTGTGGCCGTTGATGATGTGACCGGTCGGTGAGCATGCCATGGGCGCGACGCCAAACTCGCGCATGATGTCGTCGCAGACCGAGGGCGACTTGGTAAGCGTAAAGTATGGGTCCATCGGCTCGACCCAGGTGCTCTTATCGGCGATATAGGCGCGCTCAAAGGTACGCACCAGGCGTCCGCTGGCGGGTGAGTTAAAGCCGATCCACAGGTACCACATCCAGTCGAGGGCATCGCGGTCGCCGACGCGCCAGGCTCGGCGGGCGATATGGTCGCAAAAATCGAGATAATCGCGGCCTGCGTGCCAGGTGCCCAGGCAGTTCATGCTGCTAAAGGTACCATCCTCGTTGAGCGGCACGCAGCCATGGAACAGCAGATTGCCGTTGGCGACCTTATACATCGAGCCGTGGGTGTAGAGGAAATCGATATGGCGATGCAGGTGGTCGGCGGTGACAAACTCGGACACGAGCTTGTCGATGATGTGTTGCTCCTGGAGCGTGAGCATGTAGGGGTCCGTCGGGTCGACGGTGGGGAAGTCGCTGGTCGTGAGCGGCCACACGCTGCCGTCGGCAAGCGTGACTGTGCCGGCGTCGTGATCGATTTTGTCGAGCAGCAGGCGGTTGGTCATGTCGAACTCGGGGTGGCGCTGGATAATCTGGCCCTCGAGCTTAAAGAGCAGGACGTTGATGGCTTTAATCAGCGGGCTGATGGGCTCACCGGCGGTATAGGTGGCATCGGCAAAGGCGACAAGCTCGCGCAGCGAGATGCCATAGTCGTTCTCGAGGATCTCGTAATTGTCGTAGCGTAGGTTGTTGCGCAGCACCGTGGCGATGCAGGCGGGCTCACCGGCCGCAGCGCCCATCCACAGCAGGTCGTGGTTGCCCCACTGGATGTCGAGCGAATGGTAGGTGAGCAGGCGGTCCATAATCTTGGCCGCGCCGCCGCCGCGGTCGAAGATGTCGCCCACCAGGTGCAGGTGGTCGACGGCCAGGCGCTTGATGAGCGAGGCAAGCGACTCGATAAAGTCGTCAGCGCTGGCGGTCTCCAGTATGGACTCCACGATGCGCTCGTGATAGCGCACGCGATAGTTGTTCTCGTCCGGATGCGTGTGTAGCAGCTCGTCGATGATGTAGGCGTAATCGCGTGGGATGGCCTTACGCACCTTGGAGCGCGTATAGCGGCTCGAAAGCGAGCGGGCAACCATGATGAGCTGATCAAGCATCGTCTTGTACCAGGTGGGCGAGTCTTCGCGCTGGCTGCGGACCAGGTCGATCTTCTCGCGCGGATAGTAGATGAGCGTGCACAGCTCGCCCTTTTCGTCAAAGGTGAGCGTGTCGCCAAAGATCTCGTCGACATGCTCGCGCACGACGCCCGAGCAGTTGTTGAGGATGTGCATAAAGGCTTCGTACTCGCCATGCACGTCGCTCATAAAATGTTCGGTGCCCTTGGGCAGGTTGAGAATGGCCGAGAGATTGATGATCTCGGTAAACGCGGATTGCTCGGTGGGAAATTGTTTCGACAGCAGACGCAGATACTTGAAGTCTTGCGGATTGCGATCGAATGCGACCATGAAACACCTTCCGATATGGATGGTAAAACTGATAAAACAGCGTCAAGCGTTTACCAGTATGCGCCGGCTTTGTTTCGATTTTGCGCCGGCGGCTGAATTGTCGGCTGAACGGTTTGGTAAATCGATTTAGTTGAGGTAGATATGGCGGTTGAGTGGAGACGAAGCGGGTGATTTTGCCCACGTTGGCCCATGGCGGGGATGAGGATGTTCATGATAAAGATAATCAATACAAATGGTTCGCATTGGTAAATAGTGGACATTTGTATCGTATTTAGGCTTGCTGTGCGATAATTTGCACAGCAATACTTAAGGAGCCTCATATGAGTGATTTTGTCCTGACCTGTGAATCCGCCGCCGATCGAACCCGTGAGTTCTTTGCGTCGCGCAATATCCCTGTCGTGTGTTTTCATTACGAGATCGACGATGTTGTCTATACGGACGATCTGTATCAGTCGATTACGCCGGACGAGTTTTTTGCCCAGATTGCCGCGGGCGCCATGCCCAAGACGTCTCAGGTGAGCGTGGGTGAGTACGAGGAGTTTTGGGAGCCGTTTGTTGCCGAGGGTAAAGACGTGCTGCACCTGACGTTGTCGTCGGGTATTTCGGGCACGTATGGATCGGCCTGCGTTGCGGCACAGATGCTCGCGGATCGCTATCCTCAGGGCGGCAAGGTGCGCGTCATCGATTCGTTGGCGGCGTCTTCGGGCTTTGGCCTGCTGGCGGAATGTGCCGCCGACGTTCGCGATGGCGGCGCTTCGCTCGACGAGACGGCCGCTTGGATTGAGGAGCATAAACTCAACCTTCACCACTGGTTCTTCTCGACCGATCTGTCGAGCTACCTACGAGGCGGTCGCATTTCGGCCGCAAGCGCGATCATCGGCACGGCGCTTAAGATTTGCCCACTTATGACGGTCGATTGCGAAGGTGGGCTGTCGCCACGTGAGAAGATTCGCACTAAGAAGCGCGCGATTTCCGAGATGGCTAAGACCATGATGGCACACGTGCAGGACGGTGCGGAATATTCGGGTAAGTGCATCATGTCGCACTCGGCGTGCCGCGAGGATGCGGAGGCAGTTGCGGCGCTGATTGAGGAACAGGTTCCGCAGCTTAAAGGCAAGATCGAGATCAATAACATCGGTACTCTGATCGGTTCGCACACCGGACCTGGTACGGTGGCGCTCTTCTTTATGGGCGACAAGCGCGTGGATTAGCGTTCGTGCGCTGACTGTCAGTTTTAACAGCTGCGCTTGTCACTCCTGACATTCGAAAACAGAAAAGGCCCGTCCCGTTGTTTGCGGGGCGGGCCTTGCTGTTGCGGTTAGCGTTTCTTTCCGCGGAAGAAGAAGCCGTGCAGCGAGGGCTTGAGTCCGCGGTTGGCGCGACGTTCCTCGATATGATCGTGGATCGAAGCGACGCGCTCGATGACCTCGTCGGGAATCGGCACGTCGGGATTCATATTCTCGACCTGGCTGACCTCGGCGGCGGCGACCTGGTCGATAATGGGCACATCGTCGCGCGAGATGACAGGCGTGGCGTCTTCCTTCATCTTGCGGTAGCGCTGCATCATGTCGGTCTGCAGCTGCTGGGCCGAAGGCGGCGTCCAAATGATGGCGTTGGCGCCGGCGGCGATGGTCTCACGGATGCTCTCGGGCGTCTTGCCGCCCGGTGCGATGAGCGGCAGGTTGGGATAGTGCTCGCGCAGCTCGCGCAGGACCTGGGGCGTGTTCTTGCCGGCCGCGATGTTGAGGATCTTGGCTCCGGCGCGCACTTTGGCGTGAGCATCGTCGTCGCAACGTACGACCGTGGCGATGACGGGGATGTCGGCGATGTTGGTGATGTGCTCGATCATTTCGGCAGTGGCAGGGGAGTTGACCACACAGCCCGCCGCGCCCTGCATCTCGGAGACGGCTGCCATCTGTACGGAGCGCTTACCGGTCGTAGTTCCGCCGCCCACGCCTACAAAGACCGGGCACTCGGCAACGGTCAACAGCGCTTGCGTAATGGCCGGCTGTGGCGTGAAGGGGTAAACGGCAAAGACGGCATCGGCGTTGGAGTTGCGGATGACCGCGACGTCGGTGGTGTAGATAAGCGACTTGATGCGACGACCGAAGAGCGTAAAGCCGCTGGCCTCCTCGATCTCATCGGGCATGCGGAGAGCCGCCTTGCGCAGACGCCCGTCGATGGGCAGCGGCTCCATGGGCAAAAGGCCGTTGGGAGTTACGGCCACCTGGGGCTCGGTAAATTCGTCTGCAAGTTCTACCTCGGAGAAGTCGACCGAGGCGACAATGTCCTCGTGAACCTCGGCGGGAACATCGATGGGGGCTTGGTCGTTTGCCGTGACTGACGTGTCGAAGGAGCTGGTGCCGACAAAGGCGTCGACGCGCTCGTTTAGGTCGTTGAGGGTATCCATGGAGGCTCGATTCTATGTGATGACGGCCGGCAGGGTGCCGGCAGCATTGTACTTGCTAAATCGTTTGACGAGTTGATTTTTCCCCGCCGTGCCATCCGTTAGACCGAAGGGCCGGCGAACGTGAAGGAGCTGTGGTGGCGGGTATTGAGGTGCTATCTTGAAAGTCCCGTTTAAAAGAGAGGTGACGCGGAATGGAATTCACAGCAATGTTGGGCTCGATTGGCCTATGCGTGGGCGCAATCGTTGCCGCCGCGGTCATCTATTTTGTGGTTACGGCCATTAAGGGCAAAAGAGCCGAGCGCAAGGAACGCGAGGCGCTTAAGCAGCACCGTGACCAGCAGGACAAGCGCGCACGGGAATAGCTTGTTGAGTTTTGAATCCGTGCGCTAGCCGCGTTTTCGGACCAGGGCGATGTAGAAGCCCTCAAAGTCGCGGCTGGGCGGGATGGTGAGCGTGCCGGGCATGCCGTTGGTGATGGCCGATACCTGACCCGCGGCGATTGCCTCGGTGAGAGCGTTGGACTCGATGCGCGGCTCCTCGCCGGCATCCTGGGCGCGGCGTGCTTCGCTTTTGCTCGGCGTGCCGTCGAGGGGGATGAGCTCGCAGTCCATGTGCTTGTCGAGGGCCTCTTGCAGGGCGTCCTCGTTTTCCTGCGGCATAATCGAACAAGTGGAATAGACGAGTGTGCCGCCCGGTTTGAGGGCACCCATGGCGCGGTCCAGAAGTGCTCGCTGCGAGCGGGCGCACTTGCAAAGCAGCTGCTCGGTCAGGCCACGCAGGCTCTTCTCGTTGCCGCTGATGACGGTGCCCGTGCCGGTGCAGGGAGCGTCGAGCAGGATACGGTCAAAGCGGAAGAACTCGTCGAGCTCGCGTGCGTCGATGCGCATGACGGGCACGTTTTTGGCGCCTTGGCGATGGAGGTTGGCTTCGAGCTTCTCGGCTCGGGGAATGCTCATCTCGCAGGCCGTGAGGTGTGCCTGGCCCTGGGTGAGGGCAGCGATCTGCGTCGTCTTGCCACCGGGGGCCGCGCACATGTCCAGGATGTCCTCGCCTGCCTGGGCGCCCAACACCAAAGGCGGCATCATGGACGACAGGCTCTGCAGATAGATTTTGCCGTCGCGGTAGATGTCGAGGTCCCACAGGTCGGAAACCTGGGCCTCGGGCAGGATGAAGGCGTCCGGATACCAGGTAACGGTTTGGTGCGCGATGCCGGCCTCGTCGAGTGCGGCGGCGATGCCCTCGGCGGTTGCCCTGAGCGTGTTGGCGCGCAGCGTGACTGGGCGTGTGGCCGCGGCGCCAAAGCCTTCAATCATGAGCTCGGCATCGGTGGGGGCATAGGCGCCGGCGACCGTGTCGATCATAAAGCGCGGCAGGTCGGCGGCGGAGTGTTGGGCGGCAAGCTGGTCGGAAAGCTCGGTAGCGGCAAACTGCCTAAGCTTGAGCTCGGCCTTGACCTGCTTTTTCTGCTTACGACGACGCGGCTTGGACATCCGTCTTTCCTTCCCGTCCCAAATAGACTACTTTCCGGGCACGCCGCTGCTGGCGTGCTTTAGTACTGGCTCTCGTGCTTGCTGAAGAAGTCGAAGCGCGGAGGCAGCGGCTTCACGTGGTGCTCGGCGGGCTTCTCGCCCAGGCTCTCCACAAACTCGTCCGTGGAGGCAAAGATGTTATCCCAACTAAAGAAGGCGACCGGATCGACGTCGAAGTACTCGCAGATGAGCTCGCAGCCGGCCGGGACAATGCCGTGCATGAGCACGGTCGCCACGCGCAGCTCGGTAAAGGCGTCGACGAGGGCCTGCGTCATCGCGGCATTGGCCGGCTCGCCCTCGAGCTTGTTGGCGGCCTTGGAGGCATCGCTCCAGCGCTTGTTGGCGGCACGCAGGTAGTCGTCGCACACGGCGAGCGCGCGGTGCGTCTCGAACTTGTACATGGCCTGCTCAAAGGCAAGGGCGGCCTGCTCGGCAGCCTCGACCACGGCGGCGGAGGCGGCACCGGCGGGGATGCAGCCGTTGCGATAGGGGCTCTCGTCGCCCTCCTTGATGGCGACGCCGTAGAAGCAGCTGCGGGCCAAGCGGTTGAACACGCCGGTCAAAAGGGCGCTCTCCTTAAGGGCTGGATCGATGACGCGCTTGTCGTCGCAGGCACGCACCTCGTTGCCGTCCTTGTCCTTGCCGGTCACGCGCGTGTCATATGCCTTGGGACTAAAGCTCACCGGCTTCTCGGACAGGCCGAGCGACAGCCAATGCGCGCGCATCTGCTCGCAGGTGTAGTGGTTGAGCAGGTCGTCTGCCGGCGGGGGAGGCGTCTGCGAGGACGAGCTCGCCTTTTTGCCCATGTAGAGCAGGTGATAGCAGGCGCTGACGGTGCTCTGCGTGAGGTCCCAACCCAGGGCCTCCCACATGGCGGTTTGCGCGATGCAGTAGAAATAGATGTTGTCCTGACCGATGAACTGATAGATTTGCGCGTCGTCAGAGCACCACCAGTCGCGCCAGTCGAGCGAGCTGTGCTGGTAGGTGGGCGCGGGGACCTGCGTGGAATCGGCGGCGGGCTCGCCCATGAGGGCGGCATCCTGGGCGGCGACGCCCTCGGTCACGCCGGCGGCCTTGGCATCGCGTGCGAGCACGGTGCGGGTGTAGCTGATGGGCGCCCACAGGCTCTCGGGCCAGCACCAGCAGGTGACGTCGGTCACGCCGTCGACCTCGGGCACCGGAACGCCCCAGTCGATGTTGCCGGTGATGCGGAAGGGCACGAGCGCCTTGCCGCTGCGGAAGCGCACGCCGCCGTTGGCGAGCACCGCGTGGGCGTCGTCGCGCTCTTTCCAGCTGGGGAAGGTGACGGTAAAGCTGCTCTTGTTGCCCTCGGGCTCCAGCACGGTGTGTTCGGGGAGCTGGTCCTCGACGGCATCGAAGGCCTCGCGGAACTTATTCTGGATGTAGAGCTGAGCCGGCAGCAGCCACTCCTCCATGGTCTTGGAGACCACGGAGCGAACCTGCGGGTTCTGGGCGAGCTTGGCGGTGTAGGTCTTCATAAAGTCGAGGTAGGCCGGCAGGTCGAAGTAGAGGTTGTCGACCGGGCGCAGCTCGGGCACCTCGCCGGTGAGCTGGCTCTTGGGTGCGATAAGCTCCTCGGGCTCAAACTGGTGACCCAAGTCGCACTCGTCGGCGTACGCCTTCTCGGACTTGCAGCCCTGGATGGGGCAGCGGCCAATCACCTGGCGGCCGTTGAGGAATGTGCCGGCCTTGGCGTCGTAGAACTGCAGCGTGGAGCGCTTGGAGATGGTGCCCTGCTCGTGCAGGCGCTCGATAATCTCGGCGGTAACCTCGTTGTGAATCTGCGCAGCCGGCTCAAGGCCCGAGCCGCCGTAGATATCGCAGCTGATGTTGTAGTTGTTGAGGGTCGCGGCCTGGCGGGAGTGGTTGGACTCGACGTACTCGCTAATGGACTTGTCGTAGTCCTCGTTCTCCTTGAGCTTGCGGTAGCTCTCCATGATGGGCGAGCCGTAGCAGTCAGTGCCCGAGGTGAAGATGACGTTCTCGCGGCCCAGACGGTCGCGCAGGAAGCGGGCGAAGAAGTCGGCCGGGACAAAGACGCCGCCAACGTGGCCAAAGTGAAGGCCCTTGTTGCCGTAGGGCTCGCCGGCGGTAACGATGGCGCGGCGAGGCCAGCTGGGACGGTCGTTCATGGAGTATTTGGATGCCATGGGACTCCTTCGCATATGGTGAGAGCGCGTCCGGGCGCAAGGCCTGGCGACGCGGTGGTCAATTCGTGCATATCGTTCGACATTATCGCACATGCGGGCGGGTGCGTGACGGGGGCGCTATCCTAAGATGCTATGAATGAGATTTCCAACATACATGCGTTTGAAGACGAGGATTTTCTGCACGCTTGCTTCGTGTGGGGGATGGCCGTGCTTGTGGTGTTTGCCGTGTGCCTGGTGCCGGTGTTTATGCTGCTGGGCGGGCCCGCGGACCTGGATGCGGACGACGCGGGCGGCTGGATGGCGGTCTTGGGCTGGATAGTCGGCTTGGCGGTCGTCTCTGCGGCGTCGTTTGTCGTGCACGAGCTGGTTCACGGTGTGTTCTTTAAGTTGTTTGCGCCCGCCGGTGCGCATGTGACCTTTGGGGCAAATCTCGAAACCTGCATGATTTATGCCTGCGCCGAGGGCGTTGTGTATTCGCGCCGGCGGTACATGCTCATTTGCCTGGCGCCGACGGTTGTTTTGACGGCGGCGTTTGCCTTGGGGTTTGCATGCTCGGGTTATCCGCTGCTGTGCTACTTGGCAGCTGGTCTGCACCTGTCGGGCTGTGTGGGCGACTGGTATTACGTGCGGACCATCCTGCGCGACCGCCGCATTGTCGCCTGTGAGGACACATCCTTTGGCGTGCGCTTTTTCGCAAGGTAGTCTTTTTGGATGATTTTTCTGGGACGGGGATTAAAAAATCATTGCAGGGGAGGAGATGCTGATGAAGCCGTTGCTGCTGCACGCCTGCTGTGCGCCGTGCTCGCTTGAGCCGGTCCGCCTGCTGCGCGAGGAGGGGTTTGAACCCACAATTTGCTGGACCAACCCCAATATTCAGCCGCGCGATGAATGGCAGCGCCGCCTGGACGAGCTGCGCCGGTGGTGTGCCGACGGCGGCATCGAGCTCATTGAGGCGGGCGAGGACCGCGAGCGCTGGGAGACCGGTGTGGCACCGCTGGGCGCCGATCGACCCCGTCGCTGTCGCGCGTGCTACGCCTTGCGCTTGGCCGAGGCGTGCCGCGTGGCCCAGGAGCGCGGGTTTGAGTTTGTGGGCACGACGCTCGCCGTCTCGCCGTATCAGCTGTTCAATACCTGCAATGACGTGCTTGAGCGCTTGGCGGCGGCACATGGGCTCACCCCGGTGATTCGCGATTTTCGCCCGTATTACCCCGAGGCGACACGCCGTTCGCGCGAGCTTGGCATGTATCGGCAGAACTACTGTGGTTGCCGCTTCTCGGCTGTCGAGGCGGCCATGGACCGCGCCCGTATCCGCGACGAGCGCAAAGCTGCCAAAAAGTAGTTCTTTTGGGCTGGCGGCCTGCTAGGATGTAGAGCGAACTTTATCTATATAAGGAGTATCCGACGTGTCTATGCGTACCGATGATTTTGACTATAACCTGCCTGAAGAGCTCATCGCCCAGGCGCCTGCCGAGCCGCGTGACTCCTGCCGCCTGCTGGTGGTGGATCGCAAGGGCTCCCAGGCAGGAACGCCGCTGGAGCATGGCGGCACCGTCGAGCACCGTATCTTCCGCGACATCATCGACTATATCGAGCCGGGCGATGTGCTCGTCATCAACAAGACGCGCGTGATGCCGGCCCGCCTGATCGGTCGCAAAGCCGGCTCGGGTGGCGTGGTCGAGACGCTGCTGCTCAAACGCCGTGAGGATGTTGACCCGCTGGGCCACGTCTGGGAGTGTCTGGTCAAGCCGGGTAAGCGCCTGAAGCCCGGTGCTCAGATTGAGTATCGCGCCGGTGGCGCCCATGCGCCCGAGGGGGCTCCCGTGGTGCTGACGGCCGAGGTCGTCG
Organism: uncultured Collinsella sp.; assembly: GCA_900549715.1. Lineage (GTDB taxonomy): Bacteria > Actinomycetota > Coriobacteriia > Coriobacteriales > Coriobacteriaceae > Collinsella. The sequence continues at coordinate 119,286 of URPK01000005.1, forward strand.
ACTTTGTCACCGATAGCCGCGGTGGCCGTCTGGTGCGCTTTGAGCCGGCCGGTTGCAATGCCGCCGGCGAGCCGCGCACGCTCGACGAGGCCATCCATGCTGCCGGTCACGTGCCGCTGCCGCCCTACATTACCGATTACGAGGGCGATCCCGAGAAGTACCAGACCGTCTACGCCATGAAGGAGGAGCATTCGGCCGCTGCTCCCACGGCGGGTCTGCACTTTACCCCCGAGCTCATGGCCGCTATCGAGGCCAAGGGCGCCAAGTTTGCCGCCGTCGAGCTCGAGGTCGGTATCGATACCTTCCGTCTGGTGGAGGAGGACGACCCCACACAGCACGTCATGCACACCGAGCGCTACCACGTGTCGCAGGAGGTTGTCGACGCCGTGCATAAGGCGAAGGCCGAGGGACATCGCGTGATCGCCGTTGGTACCACCGCGGTGCGCTCACTCGAGAGCGCGTTTGACGCGGACGCGCCGGTGTCCGATCCGGCTGTGACGGCGCGCTATTTTGAGGGTCGTGAGGACGGCGCCGACACGCTCGGCCGCGGTGACATCGTGGTGCGTGAGAACGCGACGACGCAGCTCTACCTCATGCCTGGCTCGACCTATCACGTGGTCGACGCGCTGATCACGAACTTCCACGTGCCGCGCTCTACGCTCATGATGCTCGTGAGCGCGCTTGCCACCCGCGACCAGATTATGGATGCCTACGCCGCCGCCATCGAGGAGCGCTACCGCTTCTTCAGCTTTGGCGACGCAATGCTCATTTGTTAGTTACGCGGTTCTACGAACCGCGTAACTGCTCGACGCTGCAAACGCCCCTAAGCGGCAATCTGACGTTCAA
>URPK01000006.1 GCA_900549715.1 uncultured Collinsella sp.
ACTGCGGGAATGGCCTATTTGCTCAATGTGTTCGGCTGAGATCGGAAATCAACCCGGCGTTTCCCGCCGGTCAGATGACGGGCTAGGGGGCAAGGCCGCTCACGCTGTCTCGCCCTCCTTTAGAACGTGAGGGTCTTAGGCCTTCTTGCGACGATAGAGCACGAAGCCGCAGACACCGATGATGACGACGGCACCAACAGCCATGGCGGCCATGTTGTTGCCCTCGGACTTCTCCTCGGTTGCCTCTTCCTTAGCCTCGGGCTCGGCAACGTCCTCATCGGAGAGGGCCTCGTCGGCGTAGGTGATGGACTCGACCAGGCAGTCGTTGTCGGCATCGTAGTCACTCGGGACGAACTTCTCGGAGAAGTCGCCCTTCTTGAGGTAATCGCGCATCTCCTCGAGCATGGCCTTGCACTTGACGTAGGTGTTCTTGGTCGCGGCCTTGCCAGCCTTGTTGGCCAGGGCGGTGCGGGCCTCGGTGCCCTCGGCAGCTTGCATGGCCTCGTCGACGGTCAGGTTCTGCTCGATGAGCTCCTTCTGCAGAGCGTCGAGATAGGCGCGGACGCCGGTGGCGCAGTTGTCGCGGTTCTCCTCGGCGAGCGTGTTGATGTCCATGAGGACGTAATTGATGGAGTTCTTGGGCTCCTCGTTGTTCACGACGTCTTCCTCTTCACAGTGATCGAAGGAGACATCCTGATCGCTGAAGTAGGGGCTGACCTCGGTGAGCAGTGCGGAGTAGAAGGGAATAGCGACGGAGAACTCGGCGTTGGAGAGCATCTCCCACTGGATGGTCGCGATCTCGGGGTCCATGCCCTGACGGATCTGGAAGGTGTGGATCTCGGTGTTGCGGTTGGAGCCGATGGCATAGGCACCGTCGGTGTTGGCGTTGAGGCCGGCGACATTCTCGCCACGAGTGGCAAAGCTGCGGATCATCTCAAAGGTGTTCCAGTCGGACTTGCCGGGCTGGAAGAACAGCGGCTGCATCTCGTGGACCAGGGCGCCGGTCGTGGCACGAGCATCTTCGCGCTCGTCCTTAACGATCTCGTAGTCGGTGCCCTCGGCAAGCGGAGCCATGAAATAATCGCGGCCCTGGATATAGCGAGACCAAGAATGCATGGCCTTATCGCTAATTTCCTCACCGTAGGTCTGGGCAACGTCGAACTGGCCGTCCTCGAAGTACTTGGCAAAGCCCTTTTCTTCGGGCATGGTCTGAATGTCCTTGGAGTGGAGGCAGTTCTCGGTGTCGTCGAGGTTGACCTTGTAGTTAAGGTTGCCGATGTTGGGGTTGACCGAGGCAATGTCGTCGGTGAGCTTCATGGCAATCCACTGATGGCCAGAAAGTCCGGCGAACAGCCAGGTCTCGTTGTTGTCGGCGATGATGACCTGGTCGTTGGTGCAGATGCCCTGCTCGTCGACCAGGCTACCGAGGAGCTCGACGCCCTCGCGGGCCGTGGCACTCTCGCCCAGGATGACGCTGGCGTAATTGTACTCACCGATGCCGGTCTCCTCGGTAATGGGGTCGGCCTCCTCAGCCTTCTCGTTGTAGGAGGTGCTCAGCGTGGCAGAGCAGGAGACGCCCTTCTCGTTGATGCCAGCCTCGGAATAAGCGTCATAGCGATCTTCCCACTGAGAGGGGTTGTCGCGAACGAAGGTGTAGCGGTAGGTCGCGCCCTTGGACTTGTACTCAAAGCCGGATTCGAGCGAGCTATACTCGCTGCCGTCCTTGTGCGCAGGCTCAATGCCAAAGTGCTTGATATAGCGCGGGCTAAAGTCCTCTGCGCGGCCGTAGTACGTGTTGCCGTCCGCCGTGAGTTTGCTGCCCATGTAGATCTGGGTGCAAGCGAGCGCCGAGGTCGGCATGGCCATAATGGCCGCAGCTCCGAATGCGAGGCCGCAGCCAAGCTTCTTGAGCGTGTTGACGGGATGAGTAAACCTCATAATCCCTCCCAACTGTTGAGACCCCGCAAAGCTATGTGGAATCTCAGCTAATAAATACATCTATTAGCCTATAGGAAGTCTAAAGAGTATTCATCTATTTCGATGAAATACTCGATGAGCGTCCTAAAATATGCGATGAACGGATAAGAATACTCATTATGTAGCTTTACTTAAATAAAGGCACCCTGCAATTACTCTACCTGAATAAAGCACCTTGCACGGGGCGCAAAGAAAAATCCCCCGCTGTTTGGCAAATGCATAAACAACGGGGGAGACGATGATTGGATGAATATCATACCAATGTGGAATTACTTCTTCCGGCGGTGGATAACGTTAATCGCATAGCCGATGAGCATGGCCAAAACGATGACGATAAAGCCGAGCAGGGGATTGTCGTTCATGGGGTCCTCCTATTTTCCGAGTGGGGAGAATTCGTCGACGATGAGGTCGAGGCATTGCGGAAGTGCGCGGGCTCCAAAGACGCCCGAGTTGCTGGAGATGATTTCGCCATCGAACTGCATGCCCAGCGACGGGGTGCAGGTGATCTTGGCTTCTTTGGTCTGGATGATCTTAAACTGCGGACGGCCGAGCACCTTGCCGGCGGGGTCGAGCGCGGCGGTGATCACGGTCGGGAGCAGCTGCACGGTTTTTACGGGCTCGATGACCGCGATGTCGACCATGCCGTCGTTCATGCGACAGTCGGGGAACAGGTTGATGTCGTTTTGGATGACCGAGGTGTTGCCGGCCATGCAGCAGATGCCATCGAGCTCCTCGACAATGCCGTCATGTTCAATCGTAAAGTGCGCCACCGTGGGGTTGGGCGTAGCGAGCGCGGATAGGAAGTAGGCGATCTCGCCGATGTCGTTTTTGGTGGGGGCGGCCTTCATCATGATCTCGGCGTCGTAGCCCGATCCGGCGATGATAATAAAGCCGTGGCGCTTTTCGTTGCCGTTCTCGTCGAGCCAAAAGAGCTCGCCCATGTCCGCCTTGACGGTACGGCCGACGCGGCAGGCCTTGGCGAGCGCCGCGGCCTCGGGGGCATTGCCAATGTTGTTAAAGAACAGGCAAGCCGTGCCGGAGGGGAAGACGAGCGTGGGGACGCCGCATCCGCGCATTTGGTCGAGCACGTTGGAGACGGTGCCGTCGCCGCCCGAAATCACCACGCGATCAAACTCGCGCACGTCTGCCACGGCGTCCTCGGGTTCCATGCCATCGCCGATAAAACGCATCACGACCTCGTCGCCGCCCTGCGCGAGGGCGTGCGTGAACGCGTAGATTTCATCTGAGCTGGGGCCCGATGCCGGGTTGTGGATGATAAGGCAGCGCATACTTACGTTCCCGTTCTGTGACTAACCGAGTATAGTTGTAGGGCAATGCCGATATCCTACCCGTGTTTTTCGGGCCTAACCTTATTCGATGGGTTGATATGTACATTTCCACACATCAGGCTCTGCTCGACTTTTGTCAGCGCGCCCTCGAGTTCGACGCGATTGCCGTCGATACCGAGTTTTTGCGCGAGCGCACGTTCCACCCGCGCCTGTGCTTGGTTCAGATTGCCACCCCTGCCGAGAGCGTCGCGGTCGATCCTCTGGTGATCGACGACCTATCGCCGCTGGCCGAGCTTATGGGCGATGAGAGCGTGACCAAGGTATTTCACGCCTGCTCGCAGGATATGGAGGTTATGCTCCATACCGTGGGCGTGCTGCCGCGTCCCATTTTTGACACGCAGGTGGCCGCCGCCTTTTTGGGCGAGCGCCAGCAGATTTCCTACGGCGCGCTCGTGCAGACGTTTTGCGGTGTCTCATTGCCCAAGACCGAGTCACTGACCGATTGGTCGCGCCGCCCGCTGACCGACAAACAGATCGAGTACGCGATCGATGACGTCAAGTATCTGATCGTTGCCTATACCGAGATGATGAGTCGCCTGCGCGAGCTGGGCCGGGTGGACTGGGTGCTCGATGAGCTGCGTCCGCTGGCCGACGAGTCGCATTATCGCGCCGATCGTCACGAGGCGTTCCGCAAGGTCAAACGTATCAATTCGTGTAGTCGTCACCAGCTGGGTATCGCGCGCGAGCTCGCCGCCTGGCGCGAGGACCGCGCCGAGCGCCGCAACATCCCGCGCAAGTGGGTCATGTCCGACGATACGCTGCTGGCGCTCGTCAAGCGCAATCCCGTGCGCGTCGAGGAGTTCCGCAGCATCCGCGGCACCGACCAGCTGGGGGAGCGCGATGTGGACGGCGCGCTCATGGCCATCAAACGCGGCGCGAGCTGCCCGCACGACCGCCTGCCGCTCATGGTGCGCGGGCATCGCCAGATTTCGCCGGAGTTGGAGAGCGTGACCGACCTTATGTATGCGCTTATTCGCTTGGTTGCCGAGCGCTCGGGCGTAGCGACCTCGGTCATTGCCTCGCGCGATGACCTGGCCGACTATATTGAGCATCCCGAGCAGAGTCCCCTGCGCGAAGGCTGGCGCTTTGAGCTTGTGGGCTCGCGCCTGGACGATCTGCTCTCGGGCAATATGGGGCTGACGGTGAAGGACGGCAAAATTGAATTGCTATAGGTATATAGTTACGCGGTTTTACCAAACCGCGTAACAGCTCGACGCTGCAAACGGCCGAGAGCGGCAATCTGACGTTCAATCGTCGCTCGCGTACCAAAGTACGCGACGCTTCTCTTTCACGTCACCTTGCTCGCTCTCGACCGTTTTCGCTGACATTGCCAAAACATCGATGTTGATTTGCTGGTCAGTCGAGTGGGTAGAATGCCTCCAACGTGTAACTCGATTCGGAGGAATTCGCATGCCCTATTACTATGGTTACGGCTTTGGCATCGACCCGCTGTACCTGCTGGTTGTTCTTGTCTGCACAGTGCTTGGCCTTGCCGCACAGAACTATATCAACTCGACGTACAAAACCTGGTCCAAGGTTCGCTCGGACGGCGACACGGGCGCCACGGTCGCTCGCCGCATGCTCGACGCCAACGGCTGCAACGCCGTGGGTATCAAGGGTGTCGCCGGCGAGCTCACCGACCATTACAACCCGCAGGACAATAACCTGTATCTCTCGGACGCCAACCGTTCGGGCGGGTCGGTCGCAAGCGTTGCCGTCGCCTGCCACGAGGCGGGCCATGCCGCCCAGCGCCAAAGCGGTTACGCCATGATGAAGGTTCGCACCGCCCTCGTGCCGGTCGTCAACTTTACCCAGAACACCTGGACCATCGTGTTGCTCTTGGGCCTGTTTATGAACATTGCCGGGCTCACGACCCTCGCGCTGATCTTCTTCTCGTTTAGCGTGCTGTTCCAACTGGTTACGCTGCCGGTCGAGATTGATGCCAGCCGCCGCGCCGTGGCGTACATCGAGCAGTCGGGCATGAGCTCCAAGCAGGTCAACGGTGCCAAGAAGGTGCTGACAGCGGCCGCGCTTACCTATGTGGCCGCAGCGCTCACTTCGATCATTCAGCTGCTCTATCTTATGGCTCGCTACAACAGAAACTCCAACCGATAACAAATTGGGTCGCTGGGCGCCGCGGGGATTCGTGTCCCCGCGGCGCTGTACTATGTGTTGGACTTGAATTTGCGCAGGGCCGAAGCCCTTGTGCACGATGACGAAAGGAGGCTGCGTGGCAGGCTGGAATCTAACCGGCAATGCCGTTTCCGCCGAGTTCGACGGCTCGGACGATCAGGAGCGCAAGGAGCTCAGCGTGAGCCAAGCGGTAGAGATCGCCGCCGGCGCGCTCGATGCCATTCCGCAGCTGAGTGTCCTGGGCGAGGTCACGGGTTTCCGTGGCCCCAACGCCCGAAGCGGCCACTGCTACTTCCAGATTAAAGACGACTCGGCCGCCGTCGACTGCATCATCTGGAAGGGCGCCTATCTCAAGCGTACCTTCGATCTGCGTGACGGCATGCAGGTGAGCTTTAAGGGCAGCTTCAACCTCTATAAGCCCACGGGTCGTATGAGCTTTGTCGCCCGCTCGTTCTCGCTGGCGGGGGAGGGTCTGCTGCGTCAACAAGTGGCGCAACTGGCCGAAAAGCTACGCCGCGAGGGCCTGATGGACGAAGCGCGCAAACGCCGCATCCCGGTGTTCTGCTCCCGCGTGGCGGTCGTCACCTCGCTTTCCGGTGCGGTAATCGACGACGTCAAGCGTACGCTGCGCCGACGCAACCCGCTCGTCGAGCTCGTCTGCGTGGGCGCAAAGGTGCAAGGCGAGGGTGCGCCGGCTGAGCTTATTGAAGGCTTGCGCCGCGCCGCTGCCATTACGCCGGCACCCGATTGCATCTTGCTGGTGCGCGGCGGTGGCTCCTTCGAGGATCTCATGACCTTTAACGACGAGGAGCTTGCCCGTGCGGTGGCAGCCTGTCCCGTGCCTGTGGTGACTGGCATTGGGCATGAGCCCGATACCTCGATCTGCGACATGGTGAGCGACCGTCGCGCCTCCACGCCAACGGCAGCGGCAGAATCGGTGGCGCCGGCTATGACGGAGTTGGCCGACGTGCTCGAGACGCGCCATCAGCGTCTGGGCGCCGCGATGGCATCGATGATTGGGTCGGCCCAGGTCGACCTGGAGATGCTCGATCAGCGCGGTCGCCGTGCCTGGGATACCTATACGGCTCGCTTGGGTGATGCGCTCGATGCCGCTGCGTGTCGCCCGTGCCTCAACGACCCCACATTTATGGTCGAGCGTCGCGAATCGGAGCTTGCGCTGACTGCCGATCGCCTGTCGGGTGCCATAGTACGCTCGGTCGGGACATTCCGCTCCAACTTTGAGCGCTTGCCCGAGCGTCTGATTACAAGCACCTCGGGGCTCGATGGTAAGCGCCATGCGCTCACGCTTGCGAGTTCCCGCCTAGAGCATCAAGGGCGCACGATGCTCAGCAAGCCAGCGTCCGACCTGAGCCGTGCGGCAGCGTCGCTCGATGCCCTGTCGCCGCTCAAAGTGCTTGCTCGCGGCTATTCCATCGCGTACAGCGATGATGGTGTGGCTACGAGTGCCAAGACCTTTAAGCCTGGCGACGCCATTCGCGTGCGCATGGCAGACGGCAACGTGGCAGCAACGGTCGATACGGTCGAGTAGACCGCGTTTCGCAGTGATAGACCCTTAGGAAAGGAAACAGATATGGCAGAGAAGACCCCGGTCGAGCAGCTTACGTACAAGCAGGCCTCGCAGGAGCTGGAGCTCATCATCCGCAGCCTGGAGTCGGGCGATATGGAGCTTGAGGAGTCGCTCGAGAGCTACACCCGCGGCGTCGAGCTCCTCAAAAGCCTGCGCACCCGCCTGTCCGATGCCGAGCAGAAGGTCTCGGTGCTCCTTAAGGACGTCGACGGCAACGACGTGCTCGCCGACGGCGAAGCCGCCAACACCGACGACAGCCTCTCGTTCTAACCATTCCGACCAAATATAATCACCTTGGTCTGTGAGAAAGGAACCAACCATGTGCGATTGCATCTTCTGCAAAATTGCCAGCCACGAGATCCCCTCGACCGTTGTCTATGAGGACGATCAGGTCATCGCGTTCGACGACCTTAACCCCCAGGCGCCGGTCCACACGCTCGTGATCCCAAAGAAGCACTACGGCGACATCGCCGACAACGTGCCGGCCGAGACCATGGGCGCCATGGCTCACGCCATCCAGGAGGTCGCCAAAGCCAAGGGTCTGGAGGACGGTTTCCGCGTCATCTCCAACAAGGGCGTCAATGCCGGCCAGACCGTCATGCACTTCCACATGCACGTTCTCGGCGGCAAGAACCTGGGCGAGAACCTCATCTGAGGGTGCGTAGCCCGTCGACTTGGCTGCCTTTGGAGTAATCTATGCAGCTTTCTCAACTCGAATACCTTCAAGCGGTAGCGAACTATGGCGGCGTGCGCAAAGCGGCTCGCGCCGTTCATGTGAGTCCGCAGGCCGTTTCGTCGGCAATCAAAAAGTTGGAATCTGAGTATCAGATTGGTTTGCTCGACCGATCGGCGGGGGAGGCTGTTTTGTCTCCGGCGGGCAGAGAATTTGCGCGTCGTGCACGCGTGATCCTGGCACAAGTCGACGATCTCAAAAAGTACGCTCAATCGAGGGGCGACGGCGTCTCCCCCGATGGCCACTTTCGTCTTTACGCCCCCTGCCTTCATGGGCGGGGGCGCCTTTTTGCCGAAAACTGGTATGACTCGTTTGAACGCTCGCACCCTCAGATTCATCTTGATGTGTGGCATCAGCCAACGGCAACATGCTTTGAATCACTTATACTTGGAATTTCGGACGCGGCTATCTCGTTTGAGGAACCACGGGACAGCGTCCTTTCTTCAAAATATTTGGGTGAAAAGGAGCTCAAGGTTCTTTCATGCCCAGCGGGTCATCAATCTGTTGACGCTATGACCATTCGTGAGTTACTGGGCGGCAGGCTTGCTGTTCCCATTAATTTGTCACCCTGTCTCAATGCGATTAACCAATGCCCTGAAGCCCAGCTCGTCAATTTTCGCTTCCGTGATGTTGAATACGGAAGCAGGGCTCAGACTGAGTTTCTTCAAGGCGGGGGATTGATATTGAGTTTGTCTGGGTCCCCTCTCGCATCGGATGGGTCAGAAGTGAGTGAGTGCTCCATTGAAGGTTCGCGTGATGTAACCTTGCCTATCTACTTTTGCTATCGGCAGAATTCCTGGACTGATCGACACCAGACGGTTTTTCTGCACCTATTGCGTCACCTTGCTTCGTGAGATTAATTGGCTTCGAGACGTCAAGTGATTATTGACGCCTTGTAACACATAACTGACAGCTTTGCCCTCATGCTTTTCCAAGATTCCGATTTAGATTGCTGACTCTTGGAGGGCGGAGTATGAAAAACCGTACGACTTTGCTTTATATGATGTTCGTTTTCCTGTCGAACTTCAGCACCATCTTGTATTTCCTAACTGTCTACCTTGAGTTCGTCGGGCTTTCGATGGTAGCGATTTCTAGCATGATGATTGCATACCAAGTGAGCAAGTTCATCCTTGAAGTTCCCACTGGCTATATTGCTGATAGGTTTGGACGAAAGACAAGCGGTCTCGTTGGCGTCGTGGGAATGCTTGGATACTACGCCGCCCTGCTTCTCGTCCGTTCTCCTCTGCTTTTAATCGGCGCGTTTGCTCTTAAAGGTTTTGCCGTTGCATGTGTGAGCGGATCCATAGAAGCGATTTACATTGACAGCGTCTCTCAGGACCAGCTCGTAAGGCTTAATGTCGTTGAGCGATTTGTTTTCTATGCCTCTTATGCCATTTCCGCTTGTGTGGGCGGCTTCATTTCGTCTGTCGGTGCATATCTCATTGGTCTTTCGGCGGATGTCATCGCAATGGTGTTGACGTTGGTTGTCGTTATCTGCATTCCTGAGATGCGAAGAGGGGGCACTGCGGCGATACCTGAGCGTGGAATGAGCCCGAAGATGATCGGTGCCGCTATTGCCTGTAATGGCGTTCTTCGGTCAGCGTTCATCATGGACTGTTCTCAGGCATTTGCCTTCGTCGCCCTGGAAGACTTCTTCTCACTGTTGCTTGCGGGTCGCGGAATGAATGCCGTCGCTTCGGGCGTGACCATTGCGGTTCAGCTCCTTGCCTCCGCCTCCATAGGGTTTATTGTGCCCAGCGCGATTACTCGTGTCGACAAGGGCCGTTTTGCGCGTATTTGCGGCATCATTCGCTTAGTATTGACAGCTTTGTTTTTGATTCCCCTTACTCCGGTTAATTTGCTGCCCGTGTTCTATGTGCTGCAGACGGTTGCGTACTCGTTGTTTGCCCCAATCAAATACTCAATTTTTCAAAATGCTGCCGATTCTTCGATGCGCTGTTCACTGATTTCGGTTCAAAGCCAGATGGTGGCGGTGGGTGCCGTTCTTTTCTATCTGCTCAACGCTGTGTTGAGTAGCGTTGCGGGCATTCGAGTCGTATTGCTTGTTGCGCTCGGGATTTCTTCCCTGGTGTATATCCCCGCGCTATTTCGTCTTACAAGTCAAAGGCCGTGAGTATTTGGGCATCGATAACTTATATATCAACGCAATAAACCCGAGCGCGAGGGCGTTTGGGTTTATTATTGAAGCGTATGTAACCTGGCGGCGCCACACCGCCTGTTAGTAGGGAGACACATGAACGTTCTGGTCGTCAACGCAGGATCTTCGACCCTTAAGTATCAGGTCATCGATACCAAGTCCCACAAGGTGTCCGCAAAGGGCTCCTGCGAGCGCGTCTGCTTTACCGGCGGTACCTTCACCCACGCTGCCAACGGCTCCAAGAAGGTGACCGAGAACATCGAGTTCCCCGACCACAAGGTCGCCATCGAGGTCGTCCTGAAGGACCTTGAGGCCAACGGCGTCAAGATCGAGGGCATCGGCCACCGTATCGTTCAGGGCGGTTGGTACTTCGGCGATTCCTCCCTCGTCGACGAGGACGTCCTCGCCAAGATCCGCGAGGTCGCTCCGCTCGCCCCGCTGCACAACAACCCCGAGGCCAACGTTATTGAGTACTGCCTCGAGCAGTATCCCGACCTGCCCAACGTCACGGTCTACGACACTGCTTTCCACTTCAATATGCCCGAGGTCGCCAAGACCTACGCCCTGCCCAAGGACGTCTGCGACAAGCTGCACATCCGTAAGTACGGCGCCCACGGCACCAGCTACCGTTACATCTCCAAGAAGGTTGCCGAGATGACCAACGGCGAGGCTCGCAAGGTCGTCGTGTGCCACATCGGTTCCGGCGCTTCCCTGTGCGCCATCGAGGACGGCAAGTGCATGGACACCACCATGGGCCTGACGCCGCTCGACGGTGTCATGATGGGCACCCGCTGCGGCTCCATCGACCCTGCTACCGTGTGCTACCTGCAGCGCGAAGGCGGCTACACCTTCGACGAGGTCGACGAGATGATGAACAAGAAGTCCGGCCTTTTGGCTGTGACCGGCGGCAAGACCAACGACTGCCGCAATGTCGAGGAACTCGCCGCTGCCGGCGACCCCGAGGCCCAGCTCGCCTTCGATATGTTCGTCTACAAGATTGCCGCCAAGGCCGCCGAGATGGCCACTTCCATGTGCGGCATGGACACCCTGGTCTTTACCGCCGGCATCGGCGAGCACGCTCCGGCCGTTCGCGCCGGTGTGGCCGACCGTCTGGCCTTTATGGGCGTTAAGATGGACCATGCCCGTAACGCTCTGCGTGGCGACGGCGCTTGGTGCCTGTCTGCCAAGGATTCCAAGGTCAAGATCTTCGTCATCCCCACGGATGAGGAGTTCATGATCGCTTCCGACGTCGAGCGCATCGTCAGCGGTAAGTAATTTATGCAAGGGGAGGGGACTGGATGGCCTTGTGCCGTTCAGCCCCCTTTTATGCTCTTTGGGCGAAGAGTTTAATAGATATTTATTGGATTCTGATAACTTCTTATTAAGGGTACGGCCGCCTTATAGGTTTGCCGACCGTACTGTAATCACGAAGGAGTCTCATGAACGTACTTGTTGTCAACGCCGGCAGCTCGAGCCTTAAATATCAGCTTTTGGATACCGATACCCGCGAGGTTTTCGCCAAGGGCAACTGCGAGCGTATCGGCTCGGAGATGGGCATCTTTGGCCACTCCGAGAACGGTGGTGCCAAGCAGACCGAGGAGATTCCTTTTCCTGATCATCGCTGCGCCATTGCGCGCGTGCTCGAGGAGCTCGAGAAGACCGACTTTACGATCGACGGCATCGGCCACCGTATCGTTCAGGGTGGCTGGCACTTCGATGATTCCGCGGTCGTCGACGATGAGGTCATGGCTAAGATCCTTGAGGTGGCCCCGCTCGCCCCGCTGCACAATTACGGCGAGGCCGCGGCAATCGAATATTGCCGCGAGAAGTATCCGGAGCTGCCCAACGTGGCTGTCTTCGATACCTCGTTCCACATGACCATGCCCGAGGTCGCCTACACCTACGCCCTGCCCAAGGACGTGTGCGACAAGTACCACGTGCGCAAGTACGGCGCCCACGGTACGAGCCACCGCTACGAGTGGATGATGGCCAAAGAGATCCTGGGCTCGCGCTGCCACCGTCTGCTCTCGTGCCATTTGGGCAACGGCGCTTCGCTTGCCGCCATCGAGGACGGTGTGTGCCGCGACACCACGATGGGCCTCACGCCGCTTGACGGCCTGATGATGGGAACCCGCTGCGGCTCCATCGACCCGGCTACCGTGTGCTACCTGCAGCGCGAGGGCGGCTACAGCTACCAGGAAGTCGACGACATGATGAACAAGCAGTCCGGTCTGCTTGCCATCTCGGGTATCTCCAACGATGCCCGCGACATTCGTGCGCGCGCCTCTGAGGGTGACGAGCGCTGCCTGCTCGCCTTCGATATGTTCGCATACAAGGCCATGCAGCAGGCTGGTTCCATGATTGCCTCCATGGCGGGCGTGGACACCATTACCTTTACCGCCGGCATCGGCGAGAATGACTGGTCGATCCGCAAGGCCTTCTGCGACTGCTTTGAGTGGCTGGGCGTGCACATCGACAACAACAAGAACCGCGAGGCCGTGGGCAACGGCCCACAGGTCATCAGCGCCGCCGGTTCCGCCGTCACGGTCATGGTCATTCCCACCGACGAGGAATACATGATCGCCCACGACGTTGAGCGCCTGACCGCGAACAACTAGCGCTCATTTGCAATTAAACGAAAGGCCTCCAGAGCAACGACTCAGGAGGCCTTTTTGCTAGCAGGCGGACGGCGGAAACCCTATCCCATTTCGAGCGCAAATTCTGGGACACGCTTTCCGGTTGAGGCACGTTGCGGAAAGTGCGACCCACAATAAAGCAAAATTCCGTCCCGCAGTTTCCCAAACAGGCCCCAAGGGGAAACTGCATCCCAAAATTCGCCTTCAAACTGGGATACGCTTTCCGCTTGAACAGCCGCCGATCTGCAGCACGTCTCGCAGATCCAAAGTGGCCATATCCGCAACGCCTTCGCTCCCAACAATTGCACCCATCCATTCAGATCCTCAGCCCCAGCTCGTAGCCAAGCCGCCGTCCACTCCAGATGCCCTGAATTCTTCGTAGCAGTAGAAGGCCGTACGGGCTGACCCCTGAAAACACTCCGCAGACCAGAAACGCCCCCGTTCGTAGCTCCGAAGGAGCAGAACGGGGGCGTTTCATTGGTCGAGGACGTTTTCAGGGGTCAGCCCGTACGGCCTTCGGGCGAGTGCGTACGCTACTCAGCCATCTGAGCCTGGACGGCGGTGATGGCCACGACACCCACGATGTCGTCGGCAGAGCAGCCGCGCGAAAGGTCGTTAACCGGCTTGGCGATGCCCTGCAGGATGGGGCCGTAGGCATCGGCGCCGGCGAAGCGCTGGACCAGCTTGTAGCCGATGTTGCCGGCCTCGAGGTCGGGGAACACAAGCACGTTGGCCTTGCCGGCAACGGAGGAGCCGGGAGCCTTGAGCTGGGCGACGGTGGGAACGATGGCGGCGTCGAGCTGCAGGTCGCCATCGATGGCGAGCTCGGGAGCCTTCTCCTTGCAGAACTTCACGGCCTCTTGGACCTTCTTGGCGACCTCGCCGCCGGCGGAGCCCATGGTGGAGTAGGAGAGCATGGCCACGTGCGGCTCAACATTGCCCATAAAGGTGGACCAGGAGTGAGCGGAGGCGATGGCGATCTCGGAGAGCTCGTCGGAGGACGGGTTGATGTTGAGGCCGCAGTCGGCGAAGATCAGCGTACCGTCGGTGCCGAACTGCGGGGTGTCGGTGCACATCACGAAGAAGGCCGAGACCAGCTTGGTGCCCGGGGCGGTCTTAAGGATCTGCAGCGCGGGGCGCAGGGTATCGGCGGTGGAGTGGCAGGCGCCGGAGACCAGGCCGTCGGCGTCACCCATCTTGACCATCATGGTGCCAAAGTAGGTGGCGTCCATCACCTGGGCGCGAGCCTGCTCGATGGTGACACCCTTCTTGGCGCGGAGCTCGGCAAACTTCTGCGCGTACTCCTCGTGCTTCTCGGCATTGCGCGGGTCGATGACGGTGGCGCCGGGAACGTTGATCTCGTCGGGGTTGCCCAGGATGACGATCTTTGCCAGGCCCTCCTCGATGATCTTGGTGGCCGCGACGATGGTGCGCGGATCCTCGCCCTCGGGCAGGACGATCGTCTTAAGGTCGGCCTTGGCGGCAGACTTCATACGGTTAAGGAAATCGCTCATGTTACTCCTTACAAGCGTTTCACTAAGCTCCAGGCGCCCGGCTGTTCACGAATAAACCCGCTGCTAGCGGGTTTACCTTTCAATAATGTACGCCGCGGTGCTTGAGCTTTCCTTGTGTGGCAAGCTCATTATAGGACGCATTAGCGCTATAATCGCTCTGATAAATATGTCTCGACGTATGTTCGAGAAAAAGCCCAGTTAAAAAGAGTGTGGCTTTTGACAAGGAGTATCGATGCAGATTACCTCAGGCCTGCCTGAAGGCTTTAACGCCGGCGCGTACGACATGATTGTCGTCGGTGCTGGATATGCCGGTGCCGTTTGCGCCCGCCGTCTTGCCGAGACCATCGGCTATCGTGTTGCCGTTTTGGAGCGCCGTAGCCACATTGCGGGCAATGCCTATGACTGCGCTGACGAGGCCGGAATCCTGATCCACGAGTACGGTCCGCATATCTATCACACCTTTAACGAGCGCGTGCACAATTTCCTGTCGCGCTTTACCAAGTGGACGGATTATCAGCACAAGGTGCTCGCCAACATCAACGGTACCCTTATGCCCGTGCCCTTCAACCATGCGAGTCTCAAGCTCGCCTTTGGTGATGAGCGCGGCGAGGAGCTGTATCAGAAGCTCGTGGAGACCTTTGGCAAGGATGTCAAAGTGCCCATCATGGAGCTGCGTAAGAAGAACGACCCCGACTTGGCCGAGGTCGCCGATTACGTCTACGAGAACGTCTTTTTGCATTACACCATGAAGCAGTGGGGCCAGACGCCCGACCAGATCGATCCCTCGATCACCGGCCGCGTTCCCGTCTTTGTGGGCGACGATGACCGCTACTTCCCGCAGGCCCCCTTCCAGGGTATGCCGCAGGATGGCTACACGGCGCTGTTTGAGCACATGCTCGACCACGACCTGATTGATGTGTTCTGCGACGTGGATGCTCGCGATCTCTTCGAGATCGACGAGACAACCGTCAAGGTCGACGGCAAGGTCTACGGCGGCGAGATCGTCTATACCGGTCCGCTCGATGAGCTGTTCAACCTCGACCTGGGCGCGCTGCCGTACCGCACGCTCGACATGAAGTTCGAGACGCTCGATATGGATCAGTTCCAGCCCGTGGGCACCGTCAACTACACCACGAGCGAGGACTACACCCGCATTACCGAGTTCAAGAACATGACTGGTCAGGTCCTGCCCGGCAAGACCACCATCATGAAGGAGTACTCCAAGGCCTATACGCCCGGCTCGGGCGAGACGCCGTATTACGCCATTCTTGAGCCCGAGAACCGTGAGCTCTATGAGCGCTATCTTGAGCGCGTCCAGAACCTGACAAACTTCCACCCGGTGGGTCGTCTGGCCGAGTATCGTTACTACGATATGGATGCCGTGACCAATTCCGCCCTCGATCTTTCGGATGAGATTATCGCCTGCCATGCATAAAGTCATAACATTCGGTATTCCCTCGTATAACGCCGCTAAGGACATGGACCATTGCATCACCTCCATCTTGGAGGGGAGCAATTATGCCACCGATATCGAGATTATCGTGGTGGACGACGGCTCCAAGGATGAGACGGCCGCCAAGGCCGACGAGTGGGAGGCCCGTTATCCTGGAATCATCCGCGCGGTGCACCAGGAGAATGGCGGCCACGGTATTGCCGTCCTTTCGGGTCTGCGCGAGGCGCAGGGCACCTACTACAAGGTTGTCGACTCGGACGACTGGCTTGACGGCGCTGCCCTTTCGACCATGCTGTCGATTCTGCGCGGCTTTGAAGAGCGCGACCAGCGCGTTGACCTGTTTATCTCGAACTACGTGTACGAGAAGGTTTACGAGGGTACGCATACGGCCATTGGTTACAAGTTTGCCCTGCCTCGAAAAAAGATCTTTACCTGGGACCAGATCGGCCATTTCCGTTTGGACCAGAATCTGCTCATGCACAGCCTGTGCTATCGCACGGATGTGCTGCGCGAGTCCAACCTGCCCATGCCGCCGCACACGTTCTATGTGGACAACATCTACGCCTACGTGCCGCTGCCGCGTTGCAAGACCATGTACTACGCCGACATCGACCTCTATCGCTACTTTATCGGTCGCGAGGGCCAGAGCGTCAACGAGGCCACGATGGTCAAGCGCCTGGACCAGCAGTTCCGTGTGACGCGCATCATGATGGAGTCGTTCCACCTGTACAGCGATGTTGAGTCGTCGCGTCTGCGCTCGTACATGATGGGTTATTTCACTATGATGATGGCGATCTGCTCGGTGCTCACCAAGCTTTCCGACGAGGATTGCGCCGACGAGCGCCTGAAGACGCTGTGGGCGGACCTGAAGGCCTACGATGAGCGCATGTATCGTCGTGCTCGCTACGGCGTGGTCGGCTTCTTCACCAACCTCCGCGGTCGCGCCGGAGACAAAACCACACTTGGCCTATACCGTCTTGCCTCAAAGATCTTCAAATTCAACTAGGGCAGAAACGCTCGGGTAACGGGGACCCCTGGTCCTTAACTTGCTACTTCGAACAGTCCTGCGCAAGACGGAGGCGCCACTGGCGCCTCCTTTGCGTGCGGAACTCGTATCAAGTTAAGGACCAGGGGTCCTCTGTTATGTCTTGCTTTATGTCAGCAAGCTGAATTTGAAGACCTTGGACGCGCGGTACACATGGGCCTGGGCTGAAAAGACTTGGTTGGTAGGTTGCCCGGTGGGTCTTGGTCATGTTTGTCGCGAGTTCCGCACGAGCCGAAGAGCACTTAATGTGCTCTTCGTGCGAGCCAGGACTGTAGAGCAGCAAACATAACCAAGACCCACCGGGCAACCGGACGAGCTAGTTTACTTCGCGGCGCCGGGGATGCCGTGGGAGGTTTTGGCGGTTTTGGCTCCGTTTACGATGGCGGTTTCCAGGGCCCTTACGGCGAGCATGCCCAGCAGGTCTAGGGGAACGGCGTTTGCCTGGGCGCCCAATTTGCCGCTGGCGAGGGTGTAGATGGTGTCGCCGTCGTTGGTGGTGTGCGTGGGACGGATGGCGTGTGCGTAGGCGTCTGCGGCCATCTGGGAGACCTTGGTGGCTTGTGCCTTAGTGAGTTCCACGTTGGTGACGATGCAGCTGATGGTGGTGTTGGTGCGGTCGAGCGGCATCTGCATGGATCCGGCGGCGGCAAAGGCTGCGAGTTCCATATCGACGATTTGGTCGCTATCGGCTGAGGCGCGCATGCCGGCGACCCACTCGCCGGTGAGGGGGTCGACAACGTTGCCGCAGGCGTTGACCGAAACCACGGCGCCCACCTTGATGGGGCCGAGCGCCACGGCGGCAGTGCCAAGGCCGGCCTTCATGCAGGTGGCGGGCCCCATGAGCTTGCCCACGGTCGCACCGGTGCCGGCACCTACATTGCCCTGCTCGAGCGTGGTGGGGGTGTTGTCGAGTGCCTCGCGCACGGCGGCGATGCCGGCTTCGATGTCGGGGCGCACGGTGGGGTCGCCAAAAGCGAGGTCAAAGATGCAGCTGGAGCACACGATGGGCACCTGCGTGGGGCCGACGGGAAGGCCGATGCCGCGGCTCTCAAGCTCGCGGGCGACGCCGCTTGCGGCCTCCAGACCAAAGGCCGATCCGCCCGAAAGGCAGACGGCGTGGACCTTGTCCACGGTGTTCTCGGGACGCAGCAGGTCGGTCTCGCGCGATGCCGGGGCACCGCCGCGAACGTCAACACCGCCGGTGGCGCCCTCGGGTGCCACGATTACGGTGCAACCGGTGCCGGCCTCCTCGTCCGTATAGTTGCCAAAGCAAAGGCCATCGACATCGCAAATGTCAATGGCCTCAAGCAGTGTATCCATGTTTTACTCCTATCGGTTTTCCGCCGGGCCTTATGCCCGGTCGGGATCCGTACGGTACGCCAAAATTGTAGGCGCTGGGGGATACCCAGCGCCAGATGCAATTACGATAGTTTTTGAATCGCGCGTGCGACGCGAGCGATGGGCAGGCCCACCACGTTGTAGAAGTCGCCCGAAATATCATGCACGAGCATGCGCCCGCCGACGCCCTGGATGCCGTAGGCGCCGGCTTTGTCCATGGGCTCCCCCGAGGCGACGTAGCGCTCAATCTGCTCGTCGGTGAGCTCATAAAACGTCACGTCGGTCACATCGACAAACGACAGGCTCTCGGCGGCGTGCGGGGCTATGACGTCTCCGGCTCTAACGATGCAGACGCCGGTTGCGACCTGGTGTGTGCGCCCCGAGAGCTCGTGGAGCATGGTGCGGGCTTCGTCCTCGTTTGCCGGCTTACCCAAAACCTTGCCATCGAAGGTGACGATGGTGTCGGCCGCGATGGTCAGCTCATTGGGCTCGGCGTGCTCGGCGGCAACGGCGGCAGCCTTAGCGCGAGCTAAGCGCTCGACAAGCGTAAGCGGGGCCTCGTCATCAAAAGGAGTCTCGTCGATGTCGGCGGGGATTACGCGAATGTCATAGCCTGCCTCGCGCATCAGCTCAATGCGGCGCGGTGATTGCGAAGCCAAAATCATAGCTGAATGCCCTCGGCAACCTTCTCGACAGCCTTGTCGCCGGCGAGCGTACGCAGCAGCTCAAGGGCAAAGGGGAGCGACTGGGCCATGCCGCTGGCGGTGATGATGTTGCCGTCGTGCGTGACCTTGTCGCCGGTATAGGCGCTCTCGGGGAAGCTCTTCTCAAAGCCGGGGAAGCACGTGGCGTGGCGTCCCTCGAGCAGATCAAGCTCGCCCAGGATAAACGGGGCGGCGCAGATGGCGGCAACATGCTTGGTCGCGGCGAACTCGCAGACTACGTCGCAGACACGCTGGTCGGCGCGCAGGTTGGTGGCGCCGGGCAGACCGCCGGGCAGCACGACGCAGTCATACTCGTTAAAGTTAATCTCGTCAAAGAGTACGTCGCAGGTTACGGGAATCTGCAGCGAGCTTACGACCTCGCGCGTGGGCATGATCGAGACAAGCGTGGCGCGCACGCCGCCGCGACGCATGACATCGACCATGGTCAGGCATTCAATAGTTTCAAAGCCATCGGCGGCGAGAACGGCAACGCTGGGCATGAGGGTTCCTTTCATAGGCGGCATACAATTAGCCGTCTTATACCCCGAAGACCTCCGCTTGCCACGCTCGATTTCCCAATGTTTAAAATAGCCCCGTCCGAATTAGCTACCCCCACCCATCCTCAACAATCTCAATCTGTAACATCCATCGACCAAAACTAGCCCCAACTGTTACAGATCGAGACAGCCTCCAACAGCACCGCCCCGTTCGGGGAAACGACCGCTACAGGTACGGCGGGCAGAGGCTCACTTTTTTCTTCGGTTTTTCTTGACGGAATCTCACCTGTTGTAGTACTTTGTCCCAGTCTAAAAACGCGTGGACTTTTCTGGGCGCTAGCCACCTTTTTGCCACGCAACCGAGCAGTCGGTTGCGTGGCTTTTTTCGTCTTGGCAGCAGGTACCACATGCACCGCCAGAAGACCGCACGAGCCCACCTTCCGACTGCAGGGAACAGACGCACGAGACGTGCATCTGCAAGACAGCAGACGGAAGGGAGCCTAATGGCAGAAACAAACACAATCAAGCAACAGACCGCCGAGGCGGGAGCCGCGGGCGCGGGGCAGGTCAAGGCGGCGCTCCAGGTCTTTGCGGGCGGTGCCTGCTACGGCGCGATGGCCACGACCTACAAGCTCGCCTACGCCGCGGGCTTCACCTCAGCGCAGGTGGTGGCGAGCCAGGCGTGGTTCGGCTGCCTCTTCTTCGCCCTCGCCACGCTCGCAGGGCACGCACTCGGGCACCGCTGGCAGCGCGTGGGCTGGAAGCTCGCCCTCAAGCTCATGGGCCTGGGAGCCCTCACCTGCCTCACCTCAATCCTCTACTGCTACGCCATGAGCGTGCTGCCCGCCCCGGTGGCGCTCACGCTCCTCTTCCAGTTCACGTGGCTGGGGCTCGTGTGGCAGACCGTCATGACGCGCCGGCCGCCGAGGCTCCTCCAAGTGGCCTCCGCCCTGGTCATCGTCTTCGGAACGGTGTTCGCCAGCGGCGTCTACAAGACCGGCATCACCGGGTACGACCCCGTGGCCCTGCTCTGCGCGCTGGGGGCGGCCGTGTCCTGCTCCCTCTTTGTCACCCTCTCCGGCAAGGTCGAGGCCCCCTGCTCGTCCGAGCAGCGTGGCGTCATCGTATGCGCGGGCTCCGTGGTCATGTCGCTCACGGTGTGTCCGGACTACGTCGTCTCGGGCGTCCTCGCCCAGGGCATCCTGCCCTTTGCCGTCATCGCCGGCTTCTTTGGCATGCTCTGCCCGGTCCTGCTCTTCGGCATGGGCTCTCCGCACCTGCCCGCGGGCCTGTCCACTGTCATGGCCGCCGCGGAACTCCCCGCCGGCCTGCTCATCGCCATGATCGTCCTCGGCGAGCCGCTCGGCGTCGTCGAGTGGCTGGGCGTCGCCATCATCCTCGCCGGCGTGTGCCTGGCACAGGTCCCCTCCCTGCTTGGAGGCCGGGAGGCACGTCGCGCCGCCGCAGGACAAGCCGTCAGCTAGTCACCCCTTCACAGTCGGCCCGCGCGCATCAGGGAAAGGGCCACGGGCCAGGCGCGCGAGGCCGCAAGGACGTTATAAAGCGTCCCCCGCAGAGATGGGGGCGCCAGAGAGAAGGAGGCACCATGCCATTTCCAAAAGGGTTCCTTTGGGGAGGAGCCACCGCCGCCAACCAATGCGAGGGAGGTTATGACGAGGGCGGCCGCGGCCTTGCCAACGTCGACGTCATCCCACACGGGCCGGAGCGCAACGACGTAAGCCGCGGCCTGAGGCGCATGCTCGACTTCGAGCCCGGGTACTACTACCCGGCCCAGACGGGCATCGACTTCTACCACCACTACCGCGAGGACATAGCCCTCTTCGCGGAGATGGGCTTTAAGGTCTTTCGCCTCTCCATCGCCTGGAGCCGCATCTTCCCCAATGGCGACGAGGAGGAGCCCAACGAGGCCGGGCTCGCTTTCTACGAGGACGTGTTCCGCTGCTGCCGCGAGCACGGGATCGAGCCCCTCGTGACCATCACGCACTTCGACTGCCCCATCCACCTCGTCAAGAAGTACGGCGCCTGGCGAAACCGCACCCTTATCGAGCTCTACAAGCGGCTTGTGACGGTGCTCTTCAACCGCTACCGCGGCCTCGTGCGCTGGTGGATCACGTTCAACGAGATGAACATGATCTTGCACCGTCCCTTCATGGGTGCCGGCATCGTCCTCGAGCCCGGGGAGAATGCCCGCGAGGCCGAGTACCGCGCCGCGCACAACGAGCTCGTGGCGAGCGCCTGGGCCACCAAGATCGCCCACGAGGTCGATCCGGAGAACAAGGTGGGCTGCATGCTCGCCGCGGGAAGCTACTACCCCTACTCCTGTCGTCCCGAGGACGTTCGCGCGGCGCAGGTCAAGAACCAGGAGGACCTCTTCTTCGTGGACGTGCAGGCGCGCGGTCGCTACCCCGGCTACGCGCTCAAGATGCTCGAGCGCGAGGGCATCGACGTGGGCATGACCGCCGAGGACGAGCGCATCCTTGCGGAGAACACCGTCGACTTCATCTCGTTTAGCTACTACTCCTCGCGCTGCACCGCGGGCGACCCCGACTCCGTGGGCGGCGTCGCCGAGGGCAACGCCTTCGCCGGCGTGGAGAACCCCTACGTGCGCACGAGCGACTGGGGCTGGGTCATCGACCCGCTGGGATTCCGCATCACGATCAACGACCTCTGGGACCGCTACCAGAAGCCGCTCTTTGTGGTGGAGAACGGCCTCGGCGCCTATGACGAGGTGCTTCCCGACGGCACGATCGAGGACGACTACCGCATCGCCTACCTGCGCGAGCACATCGAGGCCATGCGTGACGCCATCGAGCAGGACGGCGTCGAGATGCTCGGCTACACCACCTGGGGGCCGATCGACCTCGTGAGCGCGGGCTCCGGCGAGATGGAGAAGCGCTACGGCTTCATCTACGTGGACCGCGACAACCTGGGCAACGGCACGCTCGAGCGCAGGCGCAAGAAGAGCTTCTACTGGTATCAACAGGCCATCGCCACCAACGGAGGCGACCTGGGCTAGCCGCCCGGGCAATATCACTAAGGAGAAAATAATGGCTGAAAAATACGACGATCTGGCCAGATCCATACTCGAGAACGTAGGCGGCGCCGAGAACGTCGCCAGCGTCGCGCACTGCATCACGCGCGTGCGCTTCAAACTCAAGGACGAGTCCCGCGCCAACACTGCCAAGATCGAGGCCCTCAAGGGCGTCATCCAGGTCATCCAGGCCAACGGCCAGTACCAGGTGGTCGTGGGTAACATCGTCGAGGACGTCTACGACGCGGTCCTGGAGGCCGGCAACTTCTCGGGCGGCGCAAGCGCCGACGACGAGCCCCAGGGCGATAAGACCGTTGCCTCCGTCGTCATCGACCTCATCTCTGGCATCTTCCAGCCCATCCTGGGACCGCTTGCCGCCGCAGGCATCATGAAGGGACTGCTTGCCCTCATCACCTACTTCGTCCCGGCCTTTGCAAACGACGGCCTCTACACGCTGCTCTACACCGTGGCTGACGGCTTCTTCTACTTCCTTCCCGTCGCCCTGGCGTTCAGTGCCGCGCGCAAGTTCCGCATGAACGAGTTCACCGGCGTGGCAATCGGCGTGGCGCTTCTCTACCCGACGATGGTCGCCCTGACCTCGGGCGAGGCGCTCGGCAGCATCGACCTCGGCGTGGCCGGCACGTTCTCGTGGTACGCCACCGCCCTCGGGCTCCCCATCATCATGCCCGTGTCCGGCTACGTGAGCTCGGTGATCCCCGTCCTTCTCATGGTGTGGTTCGGCTCTATCCTTGAGCGCTGGCTCAAGAGCTGGATGCCGGCTGCGCTCAAGATGTTCCTTGTCCCGCTCGCCACGATGACGGTCTCCATCGTCTTGGGCTACCTCATCATCGGCCCGGTGGCCACCCTCATCACCAACCTGCTGAGCGCGGCATTCTCGTTCATCTTCCAGCTCCCCGTGGTTGGTTCCGTCCTGGGCAGCGCCCTGGTTGGCGGACTGTGGATGTGCCTCGTCATCTTTGGCTTCCACTGGAGCCTCATCCCCATCTCCATCATGAATCTGAACACCCTCGGCCACGACAGCGTGCTCGCCGCCACCATCGGCCACGGGTTCGCGCTCGGAGCGGTGATCTTTGCCATGTACCTCAGAAACAAGGACGAGCGCTTCCGCGGCATCGCCCTTCCCGCGATGATCTCCGCCTTCTTCTTCGGCGTCACCGAGCCGGGCATCTACGGCATCGCCCTCCCCAACAAGCGCGCGTTCGTCGTGGCATGCCTGAGCTCCGCCGTGGGCGGCGCCATCGTGGGAATGACTGGCGCTCTCATGTACATCTCGGGCGGCCTCGGCGTCTTCAACCTGCTCAACTTTATCGACGGGACCCCTGGTGGCGCCGGGATCTCCCACATGATCTTCGCGATCATCGCCTCGCTCGTCTCTGCCGTCCTGGCCTTTGTTATCGAGTTCATCACCTACCGGCCCAACGACGATGAGGAAGGCACCCGCTAGCCTGCGCCCTCCTCAATCAGCTCTATGTAATTGAGGGGCAGTTGAGGTGGGTGAGGGCCGAGGGCGATCAAGGTGGCCGCCCTCGGCCCGGGACAACCTGCCAGAAGGCGTTTAGCTTTCTCGGGCGGCGCTGAAATGAACTGCGCCCCGAAACTTAGACGGGTCAATTAGCGGCCTATGCCGCACATGGGGACTGATTCCGGAACTCCTCCGGGGTCAGTCCCTTTTGCTTAACCTGCCTCCTCTTGTTCCAGTGAACGGTGTAGGCGTGGAGGTCCCGCTTGAACTCCTCGAAGCTCCGCCACGTCCGGTTCCTGTAGAACTCGTCCTTCAGGCGCCCGGGCAGCAGCTCCGTCGCAAGAGCTCGCCCTCGCGCGCCGCCGGCCCCGGCCGGGTCCGGGCGCCCTTCGGCCTTCGGTGCGCCCGTATCCCCTGTCGCAAAACTCTGCTGCAAGAGTCTTCAGCGTGGCGTCGTGTCCGACTTTCCCGTCCATAAAGAAGCCCCCCATTTCTAATGTCCAAGAAATGAGGGGGCGGTTCAATTTCGGGACGGGGATTAAATAATCATTCAGAACAAATTTTTTATCCCCGTCCCAGAAAAATCATCGGGCGTGGTCTTGGGCAAACGGTCTAGTTACGCTTGAGGTGGACGACGGTTTCGCAGTGGAAGGTTTGCGGGAACAGGTCGACCGGTGTGATCTTGACGGGGGAGAAGGTGCCTTCCTCGACAAAGCGCTTAAGGTCGCGCGCCAGGGTGGCAGGGTCGCAGCTCACATAGGCCACGTCGCGTGCGCTCGTGCTGGCGATGAGGTCGATGGCCTCGGGTGCCAAGCCTGCGCGCGGCGGATCGACCACCAGGACATCGGCGTCCTGGTCGGGGAACTCGCGTACCGCGTCGCCGCCGATGACGTCGACGTTGTCGAGCTTGTTGATCTCGAGGTTGCGACGCAGGTCGCGCACGGCCGGACCGTAGGCCTCGACGGCGGCAACAAAGTCGCAGCGGCGAGCGAGTGGTAGGGTAAAGGTGCCAGCACCGCAGTACAGGTCCACGGCTAGCTCGTCTTCCTGCGGGTCGAGGGCGTCCATAACGAGCTCAATCAAAATCTCGGCGCCCTTGGTATTGACCTGGAAAAACGACGGGGCCGATAAGCGCATCTGGCCTTCGGCGATATTCTCGGTCCACGAGCCCTCGCCGGCGAGCATCTCGACTTTGGAGACACGGCGGGCTTTCTTTTCGCCCTTGCTCATCACACGCACGATGCTCGTGGGATGAGCGGCGTCCGCCAGCACGCGGGAGACCTGCGAGCGCGGAAAAGAGCCCGTGGGCGTCCAGAGTGCGACCTCGAGTGCCTTGGTGCGACGCGAAGCACGAATGCCGACGCGCTCGAGGCCCAGGTCGTGGCTGCCGCTTAGATAGTTGAGCGCGCCGACGACTGATTTGAGCGCCTTGGGAAAACGCTTATCGAACAGCGGGCACGCATCGACGGTCACTATTTTGCTGGGGTCGACACCGTGCATGCCAAGGCGCACGCGACCGTTGACGACGGTCGGTTCGAGCTCGATTTTATTGCGGTAGCCCCAGTCGTCCTTGGTATGGCGGACGGGCTGTACCAACTCATCGACCTGCTCAGGAGCGAACTTGCCGATGCGTTCGAGCGTGGAGCGCAGGTTTTGCTCCTTGGCGGCGAGCTGTGCCGTGCGTGAGAGATTGCCCCACGAGCAGCCGCCGCAGATGCCCACGAAGGGGCAGGGAGGCTGAATGCGACCGGGGCTTGGCTCCAGAATCTCGGTGGTACGGGCGCGCATGAACGACTTGCCGTCCTGTACGATCTCGGCCTCGACGGTGTCGCCTGCCACGGCGCCCTGCACAAAGACGGCCTTGCCGTTGTCGGCGTGCGCCAGCCCGTCGGCGCCGTAGGTCATCGATTCTATAGTGAGCTTCATATCCCTGCCTGTCATTCGTGTTGTTGCTCGCACCATGGTAGCAGGGAAAAGCGCCCCGCATCCGAGGCTTTCCTCAAATGCGGGGCGCTTCTACAAACTGCTTCTACAAACGACTATTTCGTCTTGCCGGTAATGAGCGTCTTAAGACCCAGGCCGATCAGGCCCAGGCCCATGCGCACGCGACCGGGGCGATGGCGCTCGATGGCCTTGGTCTTGCCGGCGGGCTTATCGCGACGGGCGCTCGTCTCGGGTGCGGGCTTAGCTGCCTGCGGCTCGGGCTGAGGTGCAGGTGCGGGCTCGGGCTCAATGACGGTCGCCTGGACCTTCTGAACCTCGGGTGTGGCCGGCTGCGGCTTAGGAGCAGGGGCGGGCTTTGCCTCAATGACGGGCTCGGGCGCGGCCTCGGCGTTGCGATAGGCACGCTCCAGCAGGGCTTCCTGCGAGTTGAAGGGTTTCTCACCCTCTGCGCGCTCCACGGGGACCCAGGTGCCGTCGCTCGTGAGGCTGCGGGCCTTCACGTTGTCGCGCAGCTGCATGCTCATGTACTCGTGCACCAGGGCGCGGCAGGTGGGGTCGAGCACGGGGAAGGCGATCTCCACGCGGTGCTCGGTGTTGCGCGTCATCATGTCGGCCGAGCTCAGATAGATCATGTCCGAGTCCACGCCAAAGGCGTAAACGCGCGCATGCTCCAAAAAGCGTCCGACGATAGAACGGACATGCACGTTCTCGGTCTTGCCAGGAACGCCCGGCTTGAGGCACGAGATGCCGCGGATGATCATGTCCACGCGGACTCCTGCGCACGATGCCTCGGCGATCTTGTCGATGACCTCGCGGTCGGTGAGCGAGTTGAGTTTAAAGAACACGCGGGCGGGCTCGCCGGCGAGGGCGCGCTGGATCTCGCGGTCAAGCCCGCGCATGATGAGCGGTTTCAGTCCGACGGGCGCCACACCCAGGAAGCGGTAATCGCCGCGCAGGTTGCCCAGCGACAGGTTGCGGAAGAACAGGTTGGCGTCCTCGCCGATGCCGGGGTGAGCGGTCATGAGCATAAAGTCGCTGTAGAGTTTGGCCGTCTTCTCGTTAAAGTTGCCGGTGCCCAGCAGCGTCAGGCGCGTTAGCGCCATGCCCTCGCGATAGGTGAGCTGGCAGATCTTGGAGTGGCACTTAAAGCCCTCGGAGCCGTAGATGACGGTGCAGCCGGCCTCTTCCAGGCGCTCGGCCCACTCGATGTTGTTCTGCTCGTCAAAGCGCGCGCGGAGCTCCATGAGCACCGTGACCTCTTTGCCGTTCTCGGCGGCATCGATCAGTGACTCGCACAGGCGGCTCTGCTTGGCCACGCGGTAGAGCGTGATGCGCAGTGAGATGCACTCGGGGTCGTAGGCGGCCTCGTGCACCAGATCCAGGAAGGGGTTCATGGCCTCATAGGGATAAAAGAGCAGCTTGTCGTGCTGAAGTACCTGCTCGCGGATGGAGCGGGTCATATCGATGGTGGAGTTGGGCTGCGGCTTAAACGGCGTAAAGAGCAGCTCGTTGCGCAGGTGCTCGGGAATCTTGCCCTCAATGCCAAAGACGTAGCCTAGGTCGAGCGGGATATCGCAGGTAAAGACAGAGCGGCGCGAAAGCTCGAGCGCCTTGCGGATGGTCTTGAGCGTCGCCTTCTCGAGCGACCCCGAGACCGCGAGCACCACCGGCTGCAGGCGCAAGCGTTTCTTGAGGATGCGCTTCATGTGCTGACGGTAATCCTCTTCCTCCTCGACGCCCTCGCCGTCCGGGTCGATGTCGGCGTTGCGGGTGACGCGGATGAGCGCGCGGTCGAGCGGCTTATAGGAGCCAAAGCAGCTGTCCAGGCAGGCGAGGATGACGTCCTCGAGCAAGATGTAGGAGTAGGTGCCGGTGGGCGAGGGGATCTCGACCACGCGGTTCATCGAGGTGGGAATCTCGATAAGGCCCAGCAGACTCTCCTCGTCGGTGACGCCGTCCAGGCCGCAGGCCAGGTAGAGTGCGCCGTTGCGCAGGTTGGGGAAGGGGTGGCGCGGGTCAATCACCAGCGGTGAGATGACCGGCGACACGTAGGCCTGGAAGTAACGGGTTACAAAGGTGCGCTCCTCGGGCGTAAGCGAATCGATGCGGGCGCGGTGAACGCCCAGGGTGTCGAGCTTGCCCTCGATGCTCTTAAAGATGGACTCCCATCGGGTAAGGAGCCCGGGCATTTCGGCCATGACAGCATCGACCTGTTCGGAGGCGGTCATATTGCTCTTGTTGTCGACAGGCTGTTTTTTGAGCTCTGCCAGATCGGACAGGCCGCCCACGCGCACCATGAGAAACTCATCGAGGTTAGACTCGAAAATCGACACGAACTTTAGCCGCTCGAACAGCGGAACGGTCTCGTCGAAGGCTTCGTCAAGCACACGGTTGTCAAAGCGCAGCCAGCTGAGCTCTCGGTTCTGCGTGTACGAGAAGTCGCGCGGCGGTTTGCGCAGCTTTGCGGCGGCTTGCTTTTTTTCGATTTTGCTCGGCATATGCATCTGTCCGTTCAGTCCCCGCAGGGGACGGTTGCCTAACACTATTCACTATTGTCTCAATTTAGTCGACTTGTGGCACGGACGTATTGTGCGAACGGTATCTTAACCTACTTCTTACGCTGTCAAGCCATAGAGCTGACGCCCGTCGCGTTGCGAAAAACGGTCTAGATCCTCACTCAACTGCTGAGTATGTGTGAATAAGAATGATAGATAGCTGAATATCATCGAATACAGGCAGAAACGTAAACAAGCGTCATTTATATACATAAAACCGTTGTAGATATGCAATTCTTAATCGAAAGATTGGAGTTGTAATTGCGAATGATTTTTGAGAAAAAAGAGCGTTTACCTTAGAAAAGCTACTTTAGAACGCCGAAGTGCATTATGGGGGAATCATATTCGATATACCGTTCATCGAACTTTGTTGACCGTTCGGGGGCGAGGTGGAATTGCGGTTGGAATTTGGATATAACTAGAGCTGTCAGTAAGCAGCACCCGTTACGGAAGGGTGCTGAGAGATTCGGCCGAAAGGCCCGAAAGAAAGGTAGGAGGCCATGACGAAAGGTCTGCACGTGCCTTCCGAGATCGGCAAGCTCAGGAAGGTCTGCCTGCACCGTCCCGGCGACGAGCTCCTCAACCTGCCGCCCGACGAGCTCGAGCGACTCCTGTTCGACGACGTCCCGTTCCTTGAGGTCGCGCAGCAGGAGCACGACACCTTCGCCCAGATCCTGAGGGACCAGGGCGTGGAGGTGCTCTACCTCGAGAACCTCGTCGCAGAGGTGTTCGACCAGGTCCCCGGCGCCCGCGCCGAGTTCACCGACCAGTACATCGCCGAGGCAGGCATCCGCGGCCAGCAGATGCCGCAGATCGTCCGCGAGAAGCTGGACTCCATCGAGGACAACCTCGAGTTCGTCAAGAAGACCATGGCCGGCATGACCAAGGCCGAGATCGACATGCCCCTCACGGCGTCCACGACCCTCGACTCCCTGGTCAACTCCGAGTCCGAGTCCGACCTGATCATCGACCCGATGCCCAACCTCTACTTCACCCGCGACCCGTTCGCGGTCGTCGGCGAGGGCGTCAACCTCAACCGCATGTACTCGGTCACCCGCAACCGCGAGACCCTGTACGGCAAGTACGTCTTCAAGTACCACCCCGACTACAAGGACGTCTCCCTGTATTTCCGCCGCGACTGCCAGTTCCACACCGAGGGCGGCGACGTGCTGAACATCAACGAGAAGACCCTCGCCGTCGGCATCTCCCAGCGCACCCAGGCCGCAGCCATCGACGTCATGGCCCAGAACATCTTCTGGAACTCCGACTCCAAGGTCGAGCGCATCTTGGCCTTCGACATCCCGGTCTCCCGCGCCTTCATGCACCTCGACACGGTCTTCACCCAGATCGACGTCGATAAGTTCACGATCCACCCCGCCATCATGGGCACCCTGCGCGTCTACGAGCTGACCGCCGGCAAGAACCCGGGCGACGTGAACATCCGCCTGATCGAGGACACCCTCGAGCACGTCCTGGAGGACGCCACCGGCGTTGACCAGGTCAAGCTGATCCCCTGCGGCGGCGGCGACCCGATCGCGGCCTCCCGCGAGCAGTGGAACGACGGCTCCAACACCCTGTGCGTCGAGCCCGGCAAGATCTGCGTCTACGCCCGCAACACCGTCACCAACGACGTGCTGTACAAGGAGGGCCTGGACCTTCTCGTCGTGCCCTCCGCCGAGCTCTCCCGCGGCCGTGGCGGCCCGCGCTGCATGAGCATGCCCTTCTGGCGCGAGGACCTCTAAGGTTTTCAAAGACCCGTACAGGTCTTACTACAAACATCTAGCTGCCATTAGATGTCTCCCATTGGGGCGGTGCGGATCTTTCGCACCGCCCCATTCATGTTTAATGACGCTAAATGAAGATCAGATAAGGTGGCCATGGATATCAAGACAATCGGTGTTGAGGAATGGCTCAACGTTTTGGAGAAGAGTGCTACCTGGGATATCGCTCAGTCGACGATCTCGTCGCTGACCATGGGCGAGCTTCGCGCACTGGACGAGCAGGACGGCGCCACGTTCTACGAGCGCCTGGATCGCGAGAAGATGAACTACGGCTGGATCGAGGGATCGCCGGAATTTAAGGCCGAGGTCGCCAAGCTGTATCGTCGCGATGTCAATCCCGATCACATTCTGCAGACCAATGGCTGCACGGGCGCCAACCTCAACGCCATCATGGCCGTTGTGGAGCCCGGCGATCACGTGATTGCCGAGTGGCCTACCTATGCGCCGCTCTACGAGATTCCGCGTACGCTGGGTGCCGAGGTCGAGTATTGGGAGCTCCGCGAGGAGCTCGGCTGGAAGCCCGATATCGATGAGCTCAAGCGCTTGGTGCGCCCCAACACCAAGCTCATCTGCATCAATAACGCATCGAACCCCATCGGTACGGCGCTCGATGCCGATATGCTCGGGCAGATTGCCGAGATTGCCCGTTCGGTGGGCGTCTACGTGCTGTGCGACGAGGTGTATCTGCCGCTCGAGAACACCGAGTCCTTTATGTCGATGGCCGACGTGTACGAGAAGGCCATTGTCACCAACTCGGTGTCCAAGACCTATTCGACGCCTGCGGCCCGCGTGGGCTGGGTCGTGGCCAACGAAGAGGTGTCCAACCGCATCCGCACATATCGCGACTACACCATGATCTGCGGCGGCGTGTTCAACGACGCCCTGGCGACCTACGTGCTCGAGCACAAGGACAAGATTCTCGAGCGCAACCGTAAGATCGTGTTTGGCAACCGCGATATCGCACAGGCTTGGATTGATACGCAGGACCGCGTCTCCTGGACGGCCCCGCAGGGCGTATCCACCTCGTTTATCCGGCTGGATATTCCCGAGGACGACGAGGAGTTCTGCAAGCGCCTGTTGGCCGAGAGGGGAGTGCTGCTGGTTCCCGGTAGCCGCTTTGAGCTTCCCTGCGGCGCACGCCTGGGCTACTGCCCGAGCGAAGACGTTCTTCGCGAGGGCCTGAGGCTTCTGGGTGAGGCGCTGGCCGAGTTCGATCGATAGGATCACGACTTCCTTCGAAGTCCGTATTCAAATTGGCCGACGATAATCGATAACAGACCCGTTTCCCATGAGGGGGCGGGTCTGTTTTTTATACCGAGAAGTCAAGTTGTTACAAATGAGGCCGTACGGCAAGCTGATATCCGCTGGGCCTTATACTGAGCTTCCGGCGAACGGTACCCAGCGTCTGGTAAACGGTAGCCTGGTTACCAAAAATGAATAGGACAAACTTTTTTGTGAATAAAAATCAAAATGGTTGAGACGTAGCAAGAATTGCGAATTCTATTCATACCTTTGCGTGAAATATGCAAATCGAGGGTGGTTTAAGAAAGATTAGTTCCAATAGATTTTTTGCTTAAAAAAGCATTTAAGCACGTAAATAAACTTTATTAAATCAAAGTGTGCCATGCGTGAAGTATATGTGTATGCCGTTCACCCCTCATAAAAAACCGTTCGGGGGTAAGGTGGAAGTATGGGCTGATTTTGGATATAAATATGTCGTCAGCAATAACGCCTCACACGGAGGGGCGCTAACGAATCGGCCCTGACAAGGGCCCGAAAGAAAGGTAGGAGGCCATGACGAAAGGTCTGCACGTGCCTTCCGAGATCGGCAAGCTCAGGAAGGTCTGCCTGCACCGTCCCGGCGACGAGCTCCTCAACCTGCCGCCCGACGAGCTCGAGCGACTCCTGTTCGACGACGTCCCGTTCCTTGAGGTCGCGCAGCAGGAGCACGACACCTTCGCCCAGATCCTGAGGGACCAGGGCGTGGAGGTGCTCTACCTCGAGAACCTCGTCGCAGAGGTGTTCGACCAGGTCCCCGGCGCCCGCGCCGAGTTCACCGACCAGTACATCGCCGAGGCAGGCATCCGCGGCCAGCAGATGCCGCAGATCGTCCGCGAGAAGCTGGACTCCATCGAGGACAACCTCGAGTTCGTCAAGAAGACCATGGCCGGCATGACCAAGGCCGAGATCGACATGCCCCTCACGGCGTCCACGACCCTCGACTCCCTGGTCAACTCCGAGTCCGAGTCCGACCTGATCATCGACCCGATGCCCAACCTCTACTTCACCCGCGACCCGTTCGCGGTCGTCGGCGAGGGCGTCAACCTCAACCGCATGTACTCGGTCACCCGCAACCGCGAGACCCTGTACGGCAAGTACGTCTTCAAGTACCACCCCGACTACAAGGACGTCTCCCTGTATTTCCGCCGCGACTGCCAGTTCCACACCGAGGGCGGCGACGTGCTGAACATCAACGAGAAGACCCTCGCCGTCGGCATCTCCCAGCGCACCCAGGCCGCAGCCATCGACGTCATGGCCCAGAACATCTTCTGGAACTCCGACTCCAAGGTCGAGCGCATCTTGGCCTTCGACATCCCGGTCTCCCGCGCCTTCATGCACCTCGACACGGTCTTCACCCAGATCGACGTCGATAAGTTCACGATCCACCCCGCCATCATGGGCACCCTGCGCGTCTACGAGCTGACCGCCGGCAAGAACCCGGGCGACGTGAACATCCGCCTGATCGAGGACACCCTCGAGCACGTCCTGGAGGACGCCACCGGCGTTGACCAGGTCAAGCTGATCCCCTGCGGCGGCGGCGACCCGATCGCGGCCTCCCGCGAGCAGTGGAACGACGGCTCCAACACCCTGTGCGTCGAGCCCGGCAAGATCTGCGTCTACGCCCGCAACACCGTCACCAACGACGTGCTGTACAAGGAGGGCCTGGACCTTCTCGTCGTGCCCTCCGCCGAGCTCTCCCGCGGCCGCGGCGGCCCGCGCTGCATGAGCATGCCCTTCTGGCGCGAGGACCTCTAAGTCTTTCCGTTTCCGGTGCGGTCCCCCTACAACCGCACCGGTTTCGCCCGTCAAACGGGCAACACTAATACTTACGTAATTCATTTCTTCGAAAGGAAACGAACCATGGGTGTTAACCTCTCCGGCCGTAGCTTCCTCAAGCTCCTCGACCTCACCACCGAGGAGATCGAGTACCTGCTCAAGCTCTCCAAGAACTTCAAGGACATGAAGCGCGCTGGCGTTCCGCACCGTTATCTCGAGGGCAAGAACATCGTTCTGCTCTTCCAGAAGACCTCCACTCGTACCCGCTGCGCCTTCGAGGTCGGCGGCATGGATCTGGGCATGGGCGTCACCTACCTCGATCCGGGTTCGTCGCAGATGGGCAAGAAGGAGTCCATCGAGGACACCGCCCGCGTTCTCGGCCGCATGTATGACGGCATCGAGTTCCGTGGCTTTGCCCAGGACGACGTCGAGGAGCTTGCCGCTAAGTCCGGCGTGCCCGTCTGGAACGGTCTGACCACCGAGTGGCACCCCACCCAGATGCTCGCCGACATCCTGACCGTCCAGGAGAACTTCAACTACGACATCAAGGGCAAGACCCTCGTCTTCATGGGCGACTGCAAGAACAACGTCGCTCGCTCCCTCATGGTCGTCTGCTCCAAGCTCGGCATGAACTTCGTGGCCTGCGGCCCCGAGGAGTGCATGCCCGCTGACGACGTCATCGAGGCCTGCAAGCCTATCGCTGAGGCCAACGGCTGCACCATCAAGCTGACCACCGACGTCAAGGACGGCGTCACCGGTGCCGACGTTCTCTACACCGACGTGTGGGTCTCCATGGGCGAGCCCGACGAGGTCTGGGCCGAGCGCATCGCTCAGCTCACCCCGTATCGCGTTACCTCCGAGGTCATGGCTATGGCCAACCCGGGTGCCATCTTCCTGCACTGCCTGCCCAGCTTCCACGACACCAACACCACGATTGGCGCCGAGAAGTGCGAGCAGTTCGGCATCACCGAGCAGGAGGTCACCGACGAGGTCTTCGAGAGCCCCGCTTCCAAGGTCTTCGACGAGGCCGAGAACCGCATGCACACCATCAAGGCTGTCATGTACGCTACGCTCAAGTAAGAGCATCTAGCATCTCGCTCGGGGGGCATTGCTGCGCACCCCGAGCGCTTTTGACTGGTAAAAATCTCGCATCGAGCGACATGCACGGCACGGAAGAGCCGCTTCGGGCGAGATCAGTAATTGATTTATGAAGGGGGGATGAGAACTATGACTGAGACCGCTAAGAAAAAGCGCGGTATGCCTTCATCGTTCACCATTCTTCTTGCTCTGCTGGCAATCGTCGCGGTTGTTACCGTTATCGTCTCCGGTACGTCCGGTGGCGCGGTTACCGCTGCCCGCTTGAGCGATTTCTGCACCGCCCCGGTCAAGGGCTTCGCTGACGCTCTGCCCGTCTGCCTCTTCGTTATGATCCTCGGCGGCTTCCTCGGCATGATGACCGAGACCGGCGCCCTGGACAACGGCATTGCTGTTCTGGTGCAGAAGCTTAAGGGCAATGAGATCATGCTCATTCCCGTGCTGATGTTCATCTTCTCCCTCGGTGGTACCACCTATGGTATGTGCGAGGAGACCGTTCCCTTCTACGCCCTGCTCGCCGCCACCATGATGGCTGCTGGCTTCGACCCCATGGTCGGCGCTGCTACCGTCCTGCTCGGCGCTGGCTGCGGCTGCCTCGGCTCCACGGTTAACCCGTTTGCCGTCGGTGCTGCCGTTGACGCTCTGACTGGCGTTGGCATTGAGGTCAACCAGTCCATCATCATCGGCCTCGGTGCCGTCCTGTGGATTGTTACCACTGTTATGTCCATCCTCTTCGTCATGAGCTATGCCAAGAAGGTCAAGGCTGACAAGGGTTCCACCATCCTTTCGATGCAGGAGCTCAAGGACGCCGAAGAGGCTCACGGCAAGGCTGCTTCCGAGGTTCACAAGGAGGTCAAGCTCACCGGTCGTCAGAAGGGTGTTCTGATCGCCTTTGCCTTCACCTTCGTCGTCATGATCGTCGGCTTCATCCCGCTGGCCGACCTTAACGAGGGCGTCGCCAACTTCTTCGATGCTGGCGCTGTCTATGACGCCGACGGTAACGCCATCGTTCAGGGCTGGTCTGCCCTGATCACCGGCCTGCCCATTGGTCAGTGGTACTTCGACGAGGCTTCCACCTGGTTCTTCCTCATGGCTGTCCTGATCGGTATTATCGGCGGCCTGTCCGAGAAGCAGATCGTCAACACCTTCATCACCGGCGCTGCCGACATGATGTCCGTTGTTCTCGTCATCGCCCTCGCCCGTGGTATCTCCGTCCTCATGGCTAGCACCGGCCTCGACGTCTACGTCCTCGACGCTGCCGCCAATGCTCTGGCTGGCCTGTCCGGCGTGATCTTCGCTCCCATGAGCTTCCTGGTCTACTTCGGCCTGTCCTTCCTGATCCCCTCGACCTCCGGTATGGCTACTGTCTCCATGCCCATCATGGGACCGCTGGCTGTTAAGCTCGGCTTCTCGCCCGAGGTCATGGTCATGATCTTCTCCGCCGCCATCGGCGTCGTGAACCTGTTCACCCCGACCTCCGGCGCCATCATGGGCGGTCTTGCTCTGGCCAAGATCGAGTGGACGACCTGGCTCAAGTTTGCTCTTAAGCTCATCGTCGCTCTCTCCGTCGTCTGCGCCATCATCCTGACCGTCGCTTGCGTGATGCTCTAAGTACCCCTTGGGTACCCCACGGAAACCATGACGATCCTGTAAAGGATCACCTGGTCATCGTCTGTCCGGTGGGGTAACCCCACCGGTAGACTCCTACCTTTAGCCTCCTCCCGTTCCGTGCGCGGGAGGGGGCGCTCTTGTGTTCCGGCGTTTTACCAAACGCCGGAACCACTCGACGCTGCAAGCCCGCCAGAGCGGCAATCTGACGTTCAATCGTCGGGCATGGCCAAAAGGCCTATGCCCTCCTCTTTCACGTCACCTTGCTCGCTCTGGTGGGCTTTCGCTGACTTATGCTCAACCTGCGGCGCTGCCATTGTTGGCGCAGGGGGCGGCTTGCTCGCTCTGGTGCCTGTTCGCTGTCCGTTCTCTGCCCGCGACGTTTCTGCTGTTGGTGCAAAGGGGTCAGGTTACTTTGCGCCAAAAGGGGAAGTTGCGGTGGAATAGTTCCCGTTTGGCCGTCTTGAGGGGTTAAACAGGAACTATTTCACCGCAACTTATCGATGGCGTGTTTGGTTGGTGCCTGTTGATGGTCTGGTTATCGGGGAGGGCGGGCTCCGTTATAATCGCGTAGGAACTTAATTTACGAAACGGGACGGGAGCCATACATGCGCCAGGGTTTCGACAACGCGAAGTATATCGAGCTGCAGGCTGCTCACATTAAGGAGCGCATCTCGCAGTTTGGCGGCAAGCTGTATTTGGAGTTTGGCGGCAAGCTGTTCGATGACTATCATGCCAGCCGCGTGCTACCGGGTTTTGAGCCGGACAGCAAGTTCCGCATGCTCAAAAGCATCGCCGACGATGTCGAGGTTATCATCGCGATCAACGCGAACCACATCGAGAAAAACAAGGCTCGTGGTGACCTTGGCATTACCTATGACGAGGATGTGCTGCGCCTGGTTGACCTGTTCCGCGGCAACGGCTTTGCTGTCGCGGCCGTGGTCATCACCCAGTACGCTGGACAGCCCGCTGCCGATGTGTTCCGCAACCGTCTGAACGCGCTCGGTATTCCCGCCAAGCTGCACTATCCCATCGAGGGGTATCCGCACGATGTCGATCTGATTGTGTCCGACGGCGGCTATGGCAAGAACGAGTTTGTCGAGACCACCCGACCGCTCGTTGTCGTGACGGCGCCCGGCCCTGGCTCGGGCAAGCTCGCCACTTGCCTCTCGCAGCTGTATCACGAGCATAAGCACGGTACCGCCGCCGGCTATGCCAAATTCGAGACCTTCCCAGTTTGGAATCTGCCCCTTACGCATCCGGTCAATATTGCCTACGAGGCCGCCACGGCTGACCTCGACGATGCCAATATCATCGATTCGTTCCACCTTGAGGCCTACAACAAGACCACGGTCAACTACAACCGCGACGTCGAGGCCTTCCCGGTAGTCCGTGCCCTGATGGAAAAGATCCTGGGCAAGAGCCCCTACCAGAGCCCTACGGACATGGGCGTCAATATGGTCGGCTTTGCCATCACCGATGACGATGCCTGCCGCGACGCTTCCAAGATGGAGATCGTCCGCCGCTACTTTACCGCGGTCGAAAATGTGCGCCGTACCGGCGTGGGCGATGAGCAAGTCGACCGTCTCAAGATTATTATGAAGAAAGCCGGCATCGATAAGAACTACTCACCGGCGCGCTCGGCGGCCCTCACCAGGGAGCAGCTGACGGGTGGTCCCGTGGGTGCCATGGTCATGCCCGATGGCTCCGTGGTGACCGGTAAGACCTCCACGCGCCTGGGCGCCGCAAGTTCGCTCATTATGAACGCCCTCAAGCATGTCTCGGGCGTCGACCTTGAGCTCGAGGTCATTAGCGATGAGGCGATCGAGCCTATCAGCAAGCTCAAGACGCATTTCCTGGGCAGCAAAAACCCGCGCCTCCACACCGACGAGACGCTTATGGCGCTGTCGATCACCTCGGCCACGAGTGAGACGGCCGCTCGCGTCCTTTCGGGCCTGGAGCAGCTGCGCGGTTGCGATGCCTTCTTTAGCGTGATTATCTCGCCGACGGACGAGACGGTACTGCGCAAACTGGGTATCAACGTGTGCTGCGAGCCCAAGTTTGAGCGCCGCGGTTTCTTCCATCGCTAAGTTTGAAGCACCGCGGTAATTGCATTGCATTTTGGCCGTATCGGGTTAGCGCCCGGTACGGCTTTTTGATCAATAAAGCGTCTATTTCGGCGAAAAATAGCTGTTTACCTGCCTAGAAACAATTTGAGCGGTATACAATAACCGTAACTGTTTCATCCTTAGCGGGATGCCGCATGATGGATATTACCTGCCATCGTGAGGTGTGTCGGTCGCGCACGGCGCGTTAGATGCTCGTGCTCGGTTTGAGGAGGCTGCTATGGCGGGCAAGGGTCGTGCGAGTGTTAACGATATGAAGCGTGTCGAGGTGCTGGTGTTGATGGAGATCGACCAGCAAACCGAAGACAATGGCGGGCCGTATGGTTTCTCGCGCAAAACGCTTGCCGAGCGCGTGGGGGTTTCGCCGTATCGTGCCCGCGCTGCAATCGATCGCTTGGATTCCGAAGGCATGATTGATGTCGTCTCGCGTTATAGCGACGACGGCGGTCAGCTTGCAAATGGCATTTGCCTCACCGAACGTGGTGAGTGGTATCTTGAGGGCGTCCGTACCGGCATGCTCGTTCAAGAAATGCTTGAGGACGAGGTTGCTGATCGATAGCAGCATGTAACCCTTGCCATAGCGACGCCGCCTGGGAAACCGGGCGGCGTTTTGTTTCAAGATTGAGAAATGCAATCGCACGCGAGAAAAATTGCGGACGGTCCGCGGCGCGAGTATTACAATGAAGACCCGTAAGATGTGGATAAACAACTTCTACGGGAAGCGCAGGTAACTCAATATGACCAAGCATGTGTTCGTAACCGGTGGCGTGGTTTCGTCCCTGGGCAAGGGTATCACCGCGGCCTCGCTGGGCCGTCTGCTCAAGTCGCGTGGCTACAAAGTAACGATGCAGAAGGCCGACCCGTATCTGAATGTCGACCCCGGTACCATGAGCCCGTTCCAGCATGGTGAGGTCTTCGTTACCGAGGATGGTTACGAGTCCGACCTGGACCTGGGTCATTACGAGCGCTTTATTGATGAGAACCTGACCCGCGATTCCAACTTTACGACCGGTGCCATCTACAAAAGCCTAATCGCCCGTGAGCGTCGCGGCGACTTTTTGGGCGGTACCGTGCAGGTGATTCCCCACGTCACCAATGCCATTAAGGACAAGTTCCGCCGCATCGAGGAGCAGACCGGCTCCGATGTAGTCATCACCGAGCTGGGCGGCACGATCGGCGACATCGAGTCCCAACCGTTTGTCGAGGCCATCCGTCAGTACCGCAAGGAGGCCGGCCCCGAGAACGTCTGCTACATCCACGTGTCGCTCGTTCCCTATATCGCCGCCGCCCACGAGGTCAAGACCAAGCCCACGCAGCATTCCGTCAAGGAGCTCCGCAGCTTTGGCATCCAGCCCGATATTATCGTGCTGCGCTCCGACCACCATATCGATGACGCTATCCGCGGAAAGATCGCAAGCTTCTGCGACGTCGACACCGATTGCGTCTTTACCAACGAGGACTGCGCGAGCATTTACGATGTTCCGCAGCTGCTTGCCGAGCAGGACTTTGACCTGCGCATTTGCGAGCGCCTGGGTCTGGATCCGCGTGAGCGCGACATGAGCGAGTGGAACGAGTTCCTGCGCAAACAGAATCACGCCAACCATCACGCCGACAAGGTGAAGATCGCCGTCGTGGGTAAGTACACGCAGCTGCCCGATGCGTACCTGTCGGTTATCGAGGCCCTGCACCATGCGGGCGTCTTCTACGATCGCCATGTGGACGTCCAGCTAGTCGACGGCGAGAGCCTCGATGAGCAGAATGTCTCCGAGGTTCTAGGCGACGCCTCGGGCATCCTGGTCCCCGGCGGCTTTGGCAAGCGCGCCCTGGAGGGCAAGATCCTCGCGGCCGAGTTTGCCCGTGAGCACAAGATTCCGTATCTGGGCATTTGCCTGGGTATGCAAGTGGCCGTGTGTGAGTTCGCCCGCAATGTCGTTGGCCTTGCCGGCGCCAGCTCCTCTGAGTTCGATCCGGATGGCCCGTATAGCGTCATCGACCTGATGAGCTCGCAGGAGGACGTGACTGAGAAGGGCGGCACCATGCGTCTGGGTGCCTATCCGTGCAAGCTTGCTGCCGATACCCTTGCTCGCGAGGCATATGGCGAGGAACTCGTCTACGAGCGTCACCGTCACCGCTTTGAGTTCAACAACGCCTTCCGCGACCAGCTCGAGGATGCCGGCTTGGTTATCTCTGGCCTCTCGCCCGACGAGCGCCTGGTCGAGATGGTCGAGCTGCCGCGCGACGTGCATCCGTGGTATGTGGCAACCCAGGCTCACCCCGAGTTCAAGAGCCGCCCGACCAACCCGCAGCCGCTGTTCCGCGAGTTCGTGCGCGCTTCGATCGGCCAGCACGAGGGTGTCGACCGTCTGCAGGTGACGCCCATGAACCTCGCTACGGACTAAGGGTGCCGGCGAATAAGGAACATACCGAAGCTACTCCCTCGTCGCTCGCCGTGGCGGCGGGGGAGTATCTCGATTACCTCGCGGTCGAGCGGGGCTTGGCGCGCAACACGATTGTGGCCTATCGTCGTGACCTGACGACGTACTGCGCCTATCTGGAGCGGGCGGGTATTGTGTCTTTTGAAGAGGTGACCCGTCAGGTCGTGGAGGGCTTTGTCGCCGATCGCCGCGGCGGAGGCTATTCCGACGCCTCGGTGGAGCGCGCGCTTGCTGCCGTGAAGGGCCTGCATGCCTTTTTGGTGCGCGATGGGGCCGTGGCCCAAAACCCGACGGCGGCGTTGCGCCTGCCTAAAAAGGCTGAGCGTTTGCCGGAGTATCTATCGGTGGAGGATGTCTCGGCGCTGCTCGATCAAGACTTTCCCGAGGGCGAGATGGGACTGCGCGACCATGCCATCTTGGAAGTGCTCTACGGATGCGGTTTGCGTGTGAGTGAGCTGGTTGGGCTCGATGTGGGCGATATCCATATTGACGATGGCTTTGTACTCGTTCGCGGTAAGGGCTCAAAGGAACGCCTGTCCCCACTGGTGGGAAGCGCGGCGCGAGCTCTGACGCTCTATGTAACTGAGGGACGTTCTCGCTTGGCGGCCCATGCCCGCGGAACCGAGACCTCGGCGGTCTTTTTAAATAAGAACGGACGTCGCCTGTCGCGCCAGGCCGTGCATGCGATATGCGAGCGGTATGGGCGTCAGGTGGGGCTGGTGGGGCTCCATCCCCATACTTTGCGCCACTCCTTTGCCACCCACATGCTCGCGGGCGGTGCTGACCTGCGTGTGCTGCAGGAGATTTTGGGCCATGCCGATATTTCGACCACGCAGGTCTACACGCATGTCGACCGAACGCAACTGACCGAGGTCTATCTGGCGGCGCATCCGCTAGCACCTCGCTGACCTGCATATTTATAAATACTAAAGGGGCCGGGCCCCAGATTGCCGAGACGCACTTTTGCGCGCATGGGCAATCTGGGGCTCGTCCCATTTTTCGCTAGACACCGACGCGGCGGTGGGCCGTGTGTACCGTGGGTGGGGGAGTTTGGGGGCGATGTGAACGGCGTGTAAAGGGACGTAAAAATCGCCTCAAGGTCAACTTGAAGGTTGAGGTTCGCGGGCGTGGTTCTACAGGTGGCATCCCGCCTTTGCTGCAAACACAACATATTGTGTTTTCGAACATATGCTCGGGGGTGTTTTACAACATATTGGGGGTGGAATGGTGGGGAGGGGTGGGGGAAGGGGTGGGGAAAGGTGTTGAAAAATGGGGCGGTTCCCCATATTATTGATGACGTCGACAGGCGGGGTGGTTCCCCGCGTACGTGCCATCTGAGTAACCGAGGGGAGGGCGCACATGGGAATGACTGGTGCATACGAGCGCAATCTCGATGCAAAAGGTCGTCTGTCCCTGCCTGCACCCCTTCGCGAGGAGCTTGGAGAGCACGTTCGCGTGTTCAAAGCCCTGGATGTCGATGCTCTGTACGTGTTCTCTGCCGAGGCCTTCGA
Organism: uncultured Collinsella sp.; assembly: GCA_900549715.1. Taxonomy (GTDB): domain Bacteria; phylum Actinomycetota; class Coriobacteriia; order Coriobacteriales; family Coriobacteriaceae; genus Collinsella. The sequence goes on from URPK01000006.1 coordinate 41,773, forward strand.
TAAGTGGGTCGAAGGGCTCTTCGCGGGTCGTGAGGGCCACGAGGGTTTTAACCCGCGTGACATTAACGACCAGAAGCTCATGAGGGCGATCAACAAGCGCACCACGTCGATGGATGTGGACAGCGCGGGTCGTATCGGTCTTTCTGAGTCTCTCCGCAAGCAGGCGAACCTCGACCGCGAGGTCACGGTTGTGGGCAACTACGACCACCTTGAGGTTTGGGATCGCGCCGCGGCCGATGAGGACGATGACGATGAGGCCCTGCTGGACCTCTTCTTCTCGTAAGGGCAAGGCACGGGTAACGGATGGAGCGTGGGATCTTGACACAAGAATATCGGCATGAACCTGTCATGCTCGGCGAAGTGCTTGAGTCGCTGCAGCTAAAGAGCGGCTCCGTTGTCTGCGATTGCACCCTTGGCGGTGCCGGCCATTCGGTAAAGATGGCCGCACAGGTGGGGGAGACGGGCCTTTTGCTCGGCGTCGATCAGGACGACATGGCCCTCGAGGCCGCTGGCGCCCGTCTGGACCGCGAGGTTCCCGGCGTTCCGCACCAGCTGCTGAAGGGCAACTTCGGCGACTTGGACGAGCTGCTTTGCTCGGCCGAGGTGCCCGGGGTCGATGGCTTCCTGTTCGATTTGGGCGTTTCGTCACCACAACTCGATATCCCTGGCAGGGGCTTTTCGTATAACGAGGACGCCCCATTGGACATGCGGATGGATCCGGGCAATAACACCTTAAACGCAGCTGAGGTCATCAACACCTATAACGAACACGACCTCGCCCGGATTCTACGCGTCTACGGCGAAGAGAAGTTCGCCTCGCAGATCGCGCGCGAGATCGTGCGCCGCCGCGAGCAAGAACCGATCGAAACCACCGGTCAGTTTGTCGAGATCATCAAGGCGGGTATCCCAGCTGCCGCTCGTCGGCATGGTGGACACCCGGCCAAGAAAAGTTTCCAGGCCATTCGCATCGAGGTCAATCACGAACTCGATGTGCTCGAACGAGGACTTGATGCCGCCACCAGGTGGCTCAACCCGGGCGGACGCATCTGCGTCATTTCGTATCACTCGCTCGAGGACCGTATCGTAAAGAACCACTTTAAGGAGATGAGCCAGGGGTGCACGTGTCCGCCGGAGATTCCGGTGTGCGTGTGCGGCAACGTGCCGATACTCAAGGTCATCACCCGCAAACCCCTGGTTGCCCAGCCTGATGAGGTTGAGCGCAACCCTCGGGCGAGATCAGCCAAAATCCGCGTGGCGCAGCGTCTGTAGGCGCGACCGCGCGATATTGGACCTCCCGCTCGCACCATAAACGAAGCTTAAACACACTACCAACGTACTCGGGATGGGAGGCGGCATATCATGGGCTACAACACTTCAAACGCAGCACTCGCCTATGATATGAACGCCATGCCCGCCTATCGTGAGACGCCGCAGGCCCCCGTTGCTCCCCGTGAGCAGCGCACGCCGCGCTTTGATGTCTACACGGGCGCGGGCCGTCAGGCAAACCAGGCGGTAAGCCCGGTTTTCATGAGCGTTCTTAAAACGTTTTGCATCATTGCGGCTATCTTCATGACGATCGGCGTCGCCCGCGTGGCGCTCGCCGGCGTTACGGCCCAGGTGCTCAACAGCAACGCCGAGCTTACCAGCACGCTCGAAAAAGCGACCGATGAGAGCTCCGACCTGGAGGTCATGCATTCGGTCTATGGTGCCGACACGCGCATTCGCGACCTTGCGGGCGCTTATGGCATGGTGGAGCCCAGCGAGAGCGTTACACTTGATTTTTCGCAGGATGCAGCCGCGGGCGCTAGCTCGACCGCGACCGCTCAGTAACAAGACGGTAGCTGAGTATGACAAATGACTATCGCCGCGGTTCCGATGGGGGCCGCGGTTCTGGACGTCCCTCGTCGCGGGGACGTTCTGGTTATCAAGGAACGGGTCGGCAATCTTACAACGCCGGGCGGTCCCGTGGCAACGACCCGGCGTCGCGACTTCGCGGCTCGGGCGGCCCTCAAGTGCATAACACCAGGTCGCGCAAGAGCTCGTCGACCGAATGGCTCACAGGCACGCCTCTGCCTCGCCGCAAAGCCGTCATGGGATTCATTGGGTTTGGCTTGGGCTTGGGCGTCTTTCGCCTTGCCGACTATCAAATTGTCGAAGCCGATAAACTGCGCGAGCGTGCCGATGCGCGTCGCCTGCTTGCGCAGACCCTCTATGCCAAACGTGGCACCATCTACGACCGCAACGGTAACGTGCTGGCGTCGTCGGTCGAATGTCGCAATATCGCCGTGAACCCGCAGCTTGTCGAGGATGTTGACAAGACGGTGTCGGCGCTGGTCAAGGCAACTGGAATCGATAAAAAGACCTGCCGTAAGCTCGTTGAGTCCGATGGAACCTGGGTGTATATCAAGCGCCAGGTGGACGAAGACGATGCTGCGGCGCTGGAGAAGAAGAACCTGCCCGGCGTGCTTTTTGAGCAGGCCATGAAGCGCGTATATCCATACGGCAATCTGGCATCGCAGGTGCTGGGTGTAGTGAATGTAGACAACGACGGCTTGACGGGTCTCGAAAAGCAATACAACAAACTTCTGACCGGCACGAACGGTTCTCTCGTGCGCGAGCGCGCGAGGGACGGCAGCTATATCGCGGGCGGTGCCTATAAAAAGGTGGCTGCGGTCGACGGCGTTGATATCGTGACGACGCTCGATGTCAATATCCAGCGTGCGGCTGAGGACGCTCTGGCAGAGGCTGTCGAGAAGACAAAGGCCAAGAACGGCTCGGCTTTGGTCACCGACCCCACGACCGGCGAAATTCTCGCCGCCTGCTCGTATCCGACCTACGACCAGACCGATTTGGAAAACGCCAAGACCGAAGATATGAACCTGCGCCTGGTTACCGACGCCTACGAGCCCGGCTCGGTCTTTAAGACGCTCGTGGCGGGCGCCGGCTTCGACTTGGGCGTCGTGCGATCGAGTACGTCGCTTGAGGTGCCGGCGAGCATCAAGGTGGGCGACGATACCGTCACCGATGCCGACAAGCGCGACTATGCCATGACCATGGATGTGCGCGAGATGATGCGCCGTTCGTCCAACGTGGGCTTTGTCCTGGTGGGGCGCAAGATCGGTGCCGACGACTTTGCCGCCTATGTGGACAAGTGGGGCATCGGTCACAGCTCGGGTGTCGATTTTCCGGGCGAGAGCCTGGGCATCGTCAAGGAGCGTGACCAGTATGACGGCGCCACGCTGGGCTCGATGAGCTTTGGACAGGCGCTGTCTGTCTCGCCGATTGAGGTCGCACGTGCCGTGGGCGGCATCGCCAACGGCGGCGTGATGATGACCCCGCACTTCTATAAGTCCAGCAAAGGCGACGAGAAGGACTGGGGCGAAGGTGACCGCGCGATTTCGGAGGACGCCGCATCCCAGGTGACATCGTGCATGCAGACGGTCGTGTCCGAGGGAACGGGCGTTGGCGGCGCGGTTGACGGCTATGACGTGGCGGGCAAGACCGGTACGGCCGAACGAGCCGACGAGAACGGCGGCTACCTTAAGGAGAACTACATGTCGTCCTTTATGGGCTTTGCGCCGGCACAATCGCCCAAGGTGCTGTGCTATATCACGCTCGACGGAACGCCGAGCGGCTCAGATGCCGCTGCGGTGCCGTTCCAGTCCATTATGGCCAACGCGCTCGACGTGTTGGGTATCCCGCACACGAGGTAGGGGGTTACAATCTTTGGGGCGTGGTTTGTTGTCCCATATGAGGGGTGTTCACATGCCCTGCACCACGCATGCGCGGCGCTGGGATACAATACGCCGATAGCATTATTAGGTTTACAGGGGAGCTGCAATGATAGAGATCGCCGTCAACAACCTCGCGGCCGCAACAGGGGCCCGAACCGTGACGGGAGAAGCCGATCGGGTATGCCGCGGGTGCGTTATCGACTCGCGCCAGGTCGAGGAAGGGACGATTTTCGTCGCCTTTCCCGGTGAAAACGTCGACGGCAATGATTTTGCTTCCCGTGCCGTCCAGTCGGGTGCCGGCGCCGTCGTGATGACGCGTGAGCCCGAGGCCGAGCTGGTCTTGCTGGCGCAGGACAGGAGCTGTGCCATCTTGCTGACCGATGATCCCGAGGAGTTTCTGCTGCGTTTGGCGCACGCGTACCGCCTGGAGCTTGGCTGCCTGGTCGTTGGTATTACCGGTTCCATCGGCAAGACGACGACCAAGGACGTGCTCGCCGCTGTGCTCGCCAAGCGCTATCGCGTCTGGGCCACCAAGGGCAATTTCAATAACCTGATCGGCATGCCGCTCACGGTGCTTTCCGCTCCGGCCGATACCGAGGTCCTGGTGCTCGAGATGGGCATGAACCATTTCCACGAGATTGAGCGCCTGTCCCAGTCCGCCAATCCCAACCTTGCCATCGTGAGCAAGATCGGCACCTCTCACATCGGCATTTTGGGCAGCCGCGAGAACATCGCCCGCGCTAAGGCCGAGATTGTCCAGGGTATGTGCGCCGCCGGCGACTTCTTGCCGCTGCTGGTTTTGGGCGGTGAGGACGACTTTACGCCGTTCATTCGCGATACGTTCGCCCAGCCTGCTGGTATCGATGTGATGCTGGCCGGCGTCTCGGACGATGATGAGGTCCGTGCCCGCGACGTTCGAGCTGATGACGAGGGCCGTCCGGTCTTTACGCTCGATTTTGGTCAGGGCGAGACAATCGATACCATGCTTGCCATCCCCGGCGTGCAGTCCGTTCCGAATGCCGTTAAGGCCGCCGCGGTTGCCTATCGCCTGGGCGTGACGCCCGAGCAGATCGATGCTGCCTTTAGGGGCCTCACGATCACCGGTCACCGCCAGGAGATCAAACGCGCCAAGAGCGGTGCACGCATCATCGATGACTCCTATAACGCCAGCGCCGAATCGATGGCAGCCGGTCTCGACCTGCTGTGCTCGCTTTCGTGCACGGGGTCTCGCATGGCGATCTTGGGCGAGATGGGCGAGATGGGCGATGAGGCTCCTCGCATGCATGAACTCGTGGGCGCCTATGCCGCCGCCAAGAAGCTCGACATGCTGGCGTGCGTCGGCGGCGAGCTGGCCCAGCTTATGGCCGATGCCGCGCGCATGATGGGCATGGACGAGGACCGCATCCAGGTGTTCTCCGATTATCAGCAGGTGCTCGACCGCATGGGCGGCGCGCTTGAAAAACATGATGTTGTACTGGTCAAGGGTTCCCGCTTTGTTGAGCTCGACCGCTTTGTGGAAGGTGTGTGCTAGCCCATGTTCGGCAATCCCTCGTATCCAACGTATCAGGCTTTTTTGGGGCTTGGCATCGCCGCTGCCGTTGCGCTGCTGCTCATGCCGTGGTGGATCAAGCTACTCAAGGTCGAGGGTATCGGCCAGCAGGTTCGTGCCGACGGCCCCAAGCGTCATTTGGTTAAGCAGGGAACGCCCACCATGGGTGGTGTTGTCATCCTCGTCGCGATCTCGCTGACCTGCCTGCTGATGGGCAAGCTCACCACCGAGCTCGTGCTCGTGCTCCTCGCCACGCTGGCGACCGGCGTGCTGGGCCTGATCGACGACCTGACCTCCGTTACGCATGGGCGCTCGCTCGGCCTGACGCCTCATGCCAAGATGATCGGCCTCACCATTATCTGTGTCACCTTTACGGTACTTGCCGTCAACTGGTGCGGCGTCGCCCCCGAGATTCGTTTTCCCGGTGGGTTGACGATCGACCTTGGCGTGCTTTCGACTACCATCTGCGGCTATTCGTTCCCGTGGCTCTATATTGTCTTTTGCTGGCTGATGATTGCCGGTCTTTCTAATGCCGTGAACCTGACCGATGGCCTTGACGGTCTTGCTGGTGGCACCTCCATGATCGCCATGCTCGCCATGGCTGCCATGGCGTTTTTGCACGGAGACGTGAACCTGTCCATCTTTTGCACCGCGTGTGCCGGTGCCTGCTTGGGCTTTCTGTGGTTCAACTGCTATCCGGCGAGCATCTTTATGGGCGATACCGGCTCGCTTGCCCTGGGCGCCGCGTTTGCCTGCACGTCCATCATGACCAACACCGAGGTCGTCTCCCTTATCATCGGCGGCCTGTTTATCGTTGAGACCCTTTCGGTCATGATTCAGGTTGTCTACTTCCACTTTACGCACAAGCGCGTCTTCCTTATGGCGCCCATCCATCATCATTTCGAAAAGAAGGGTTGGGCCGAGACCAAGGTCGTCATCCGTTTTTGGATTATCGCTGCGGCCTTTGGTGCCGTTGGCCTTGCTTTGTTCTTCCAGTTGGGATAGTGGTCTTTCATGCCTCTTGCTGATGTCTTTAGCCTGCTCGTTTTGGGTCAGGGCAAATCCGGTCTCGATGTCGCCCACTGGGCGCTGGCACATCCCGAGCGCGTAAGTGCCGTTACCGTGTATGGCGGCGGCACCTCTGAGCCCAATGACGCCACGCGAGCGCTCGAGGCTGCTGGTGCGTCGTTTGTCTATGGCACCGAACAGGTCGAAGGCGCCTATGACGTATGCGTGACGTGCCCGGGCATCTCGGAGTTCTCGGGCTTCTTTAAGGCCGGGCGCGAACATGCCGCCCAGATTATGGGTGAGCCAGAGTTTGCCTATCGCCTGTCGCCCGATAACTGGATTGCCATCACGGGCACCAACGGTAAGACGACCACCACGTCGCTGACCGATTATCTGCTCAAGGCTGCCGGCGAGGCCAGCGTAGCTGTCGGCAACATCGGCGAGCCGCCGGTCAACGAGATTGACGGCCGAGCCCACAACGAGTGGTTTGTGGCTGAGCTCTCGAGCTATCAGATTGCTACGACCACCGAGCTCCACCCTCGCGTGGCAGTGCTGCTCAACATCACTCCCGACCACTTGGGCTGGCATAAGAGCCATAAGAACTATGCGCTTGCCAAGATCAAGCTGTTTGACAATATGGTCGATGACGATCTGGTGGTTGTCGACGTCGAAGACGCCGGCATTCACGAGTTCGATGAGTGCATCTATACGCCGGGTCGCCGCATCTGCAAGGTCGCTTTTGACGAGCCCGAGGGTGCAGACGCCGCCTTTGTGCGCGACGGCAAGATGATCGTGCGCCTGAAGGGCGTCGAGACTCAGCTTGTCGCCACGTCCGAACTCAAGATCTCGGGCCATCACAATGTTATCAATGCCCTTTGCGCTGCCACGGCTGCCCTGGCAGTCGGTGCCGATGTCGATGGTGTCTGCCGCGGTCTGGCCTCGTTCCAGCCGCTCGAGCACCGCGTGGAGCCGTGCGGCGAGATTGACGGCGTGCGCTACGTCAACGATTCCAAGGCGACCAACACCGACGCGGTCGAGAAGGCACTGACGGCATTTCCCGATGACAACGTGATCTTGCTGCTCGGCGGCCACGATAAGGGCACGCCGCTCACGGACTTCGCGCGCGTCGTTATGGATAACGTGCGCTCGGTCGTCTGCTTTGGCGATGCGCGCGAGCGCTTTACCGCCGCTATGGACGAGGCCGATGTCGATGGCGATGTGGATATCGCCCAAGCGGATGACCTACGCGATGCCGTGGACGTTGCCCGTTCGCTGTCGAGCCGTGGCGACGTGATCTTACTTTCTCCTGCCTGCTCTTCGTTCGATGAGTTCTCGGGCTATGAGGAGCGCGGCCGCGTGTTTAAGGACTACGTGGCTCAGCTTGCCGCTGCAGCGAAATCGCAAATGGAATAGGGGTTGCCGGTGAGAGAGGAGAGCCCCCGACAAGGTATGAGGAGGCCCGACTCGGACCGTGCTTCCTCGCGGCGTAGCACACCGCGTTCCGGTCGCGGCGGGCAGTCGTTTAGCGAACGCTATATTGCCGGCGTTCCCGCCCGCATCATGCGCCCCCGTCTGATATTTATGGCCTGCCTGTTTACTTTGGTGTGCTTTGGTCTGCTGATGGTGTACTCGGCGTCTTCGGTCGAGGCGCTGCACGAGAATGGCTCGGCGACGTTTTTCCTGGGTCGACAGGCCGCGTTTGCCGTGGCTGGTGTTCTGGCGCTGATTGCCATCGTGCGCGTTTTGCCGGACAGCTGGTTTGGGGAGGATGTGCTTAGGATCTTCCTTATCGGCATGATAGGGCTACTGTTTCTGGTGTTCTTGGTGGGCAGCGGCAGCCGTGGCGCCACGCGCTGGCTCAACATCGCCGGTATTCAGTTCCAGCCTTCCGAGTTTTTAAAGCCATTTGCCATTGCGTATTCGGCCATCATGCTCGATCGCTTCTTTTCGCCCGGTGGCAACATCAACGAATTCCTTCGCAAGATGGGCATCTACCTGGGCATTTCGCTCTTTCTGATCTTTATCCAGCCCGATTTCGGTACCGTCCTGATCATCCTATTGACCCTCATGTGCATGGCGTTGTTTGCGGGTCTCGACCCCAGATTTATCATCGGCGTGATAATCTTCGGCATTCTCGTGATCGTGATTGCGCTTGTCGCAGAGCCGTACCGTATGGTGCGTATTCAGGTTGCCTTGAACCCTTGGGCCGACGAGTATGGTGACGGCTATCAGGCCACGCTTGCCATCATGGCCTTTGCCTCGGGCGGTCTGTTCGGCCGTGGCATCGGCAACTCAACCATGAAGTACTCGTATCTGCCCGAGGCGCACAATGACTACATCCTGGCCATCATTGGCGAGGAAGTCGGTTTTGTCGGAACCGTGCTGTTCTTCTTGGTGTTTGCGATGCTGATCTACTCGGCGTTTCGCATTGCCGAGCAGGCGACCGATCGTCGGGGCGCGCTCATGGCGTCTGGCTCCGCGGTCATTCTCGCGGTGCAGTTTTTGATCAATGCGCTGGGCATCCTCAACGTGTTTCCCATGACGGGCAAACCGTTGCCGTTTATTAGCTACGGCGGTTCGTCGATTATCGTGTCGCTCATGCTTGCCGGGTTGATCCTGCGCGTTTCGTACGAGAGCGCCCGTCGCGATGAGTACGACCGTCGCCGCGAGAGCTTTGCCGTTATGGATGAGAGTACCGCCGGCGTGCCCCACGTGCGCGGTGAGCGATCTTCGCGTAACGGTTTTACCGTCCTGGATGGCTCTGCGACCGAGCCGGCAGCCCGTCCGCGTCAGCGAACGGCGCCGCAAGGTCGTCCGCAGCGCCCCTGCTCTCGCAACGCGGGCGGCGGATATAATCGAATCGATTTGAACTCGGACCCGTCGGCGCGTCTGCGCACCGACGACCAGGGACCGCGTGTACGAAGGGACTACCATGACCGATAAGATGACCGTTGCTATTGCAGCCGGCGGCACGGCAGGACACATCAACCCCGCGCTCGCCTTGGCCGAAGAGCTGCGTGATCGTGGCCACCACGTTGTGTTCGTGGGCCAGTCGCGCAAGCTCGAGGGTCGTCTGGTCCCCGAGGCTGGGTTTGATTTTGTGCCCATTACGGTCACGGGCTTCGACCGCTCCCGTCCTTGGACGGCGCTGACCTCGCTGTGGCGTGTCAACAAGGCCAAGCGTGCGCTCGCCAGTCATTTCTCAAAGGTCGGCAAGCCCGATGCCGCCATCGGTTTTGGTGCCTATGTCGAGGTTCCGCTGCTGGGGTGGTGCAAGGGCGCAGGCGTTCCGTATCTGCTGCACGAGCAGAACTCTGTTCCGGGCCTGGCCAACAAGATGATGAACTCCCACGCCGCCCGCGTGTGCATCTCGGTGCCGGCAGCGCGTTCGGTCTTTGAGCGCGAAGGTGACCCTGACCACGTGCTCATGACCGGCAACCCCGTACGTCGCTCGGTGATCGAGGGCGATCGCGCTCGTGGCCGCAAGGCACTTGGCGTTCCCGAGGACGCTACGCTGCTGCTCGTCTTTGGCGGTTCACTTGGCGCCCAGCACCTCAACGAGCGCGTGACTTCGCTCAAAAACGAACTGCTTTCGCGCAAGAACCTCTATGTGTTGCATTCGACGGGTGCCGACGGCTTTGAGGAGACCGAGCACGCTTTGGCGCTGACGCCCGAGGAGGCGAAGCGTTACCGCGCCCAGCCTTACATCGACAACATGGGCGATATGCTGGCTGCTGCCGATTTGGTGCTCTCGCGTTCGGGTGCATCGAGCGTGGCCGAGATCGCTGCGCTCGCCGTGCCCTCGGTGCTCGTGCCGTATCCGCATGCGACGGCTGACCACCAAACCACCAATGCCCGTTATCTGGTCGACGCCGGGGCCGGTGTGCTCTGCGCCGATGCCGATATCGATGGTTCTGCCTTTGCCGATGAGCTGCTGCACTTGGTCGATGACGCGGCGGCGCGCGACGCCATGCGTCAGGCGGCACGTGGTCTGGCTCAGGATAGGGCCGCCGCTCTTCTGGCGGATGCGGTAGAGGGTTTGCGTTAGTTAGACGGGATATCGTCGGTCGCCCTCGCGCGGATGCGGTAGGTGCGGTACAGTTAACGGGTTACAGGCAGTGTTTACGCAAGGAGTACACGAGCACATGGCTGATTCCCAGACTGCAACCTCCGCGCCCGAGTTCAAGAGCGCCCACTTTATCGGTATCGGTGGCGCCGGCATGAGCGGCATCGCCCTCGTCCTGCACGAGCGCGGTTACACCGTTACCGGCTCCGACCTTAAGACGTCGCGCTATATTCGCCAGCTTACCCGCGCCGGCGTGAAGGTCCACGTGGGCCACGAGGCTGCGACGATCGACGAGGTCAAGCCCGACGTGGTTGTTGTCTCCACCGCAATTCCCGAGTCCAACCCCGAGCTCGTGCGTGCCCGCGAGCTCGGTATTCCCGTGTGGCCCCGTGCCAAGATGCTCTCGGCCCTGGGCCACGGCTACACCACCATCGCCGTTGCCGGCACGCATGGCAAGACCACCACGTCTTCGATGTGCGCCACCATGCTCGACCGCATGGGCCTGGATCCGAGCTTCTTGATCGGCGGCATCGTCGAGGGCTATGACACGAACGGCAAGAACGGCTCGGGCGACTACTTTGTCGCCGAGGCCGACGAGTCCGACAGCTCCTTCCTGTTCCTGAACCCCAACGTAGTCATTGTGACCAACGTCGAGGCCGACCACCTCGATCACTACTCGGGTATCGAGGAGATCGAGGCAACTTTCGCCAAATTCATGAGCCTGGTGGGCGAGGACGGCACCGTCATCGTTTGCGGCGAGGACCCGCATCTGGTCGAGCTTGCCAAGTCGACGGGCCGTCATGTGCTTTCCTATGGCTTTGCCGAGAACAACGACATCGTCTGCGTACATCCGGATGTCAAGGGCATCCAGAGCGACTTTATCGTTCGCTTTGAGGACGGCACCGAGCACGCTGTCGAGATTAAGAGCAACCCCGGTCGTCACAACATGCTCAACGCCACGGCCGTCTTGACCGTCGCCCATGTCCTGGGCCTCGATATCGACGCCGCCGCTAAGGCACTTTCGAGTTTTGAGGGCGTCCGCCGCCGCTTTACCCACGTGGGCGATATCGACGGCATCACGGTGGTTGACGATTACGGCCATCATCCCACCGAGATCAAGGCGACGCTCGCTGCTGCCTCTTCGCTGGGCTACAAGCATGTCGACGTCGTGTTCCAGCCGCACCGCTATTCGCGCCTGCAGGCTCTGTGCGATGACTTTGCCGATGCCTTTGCCAACGCCGACAAGCTGCTGCTGATCGATGTGTTCTCCGCCGGCGAGATGCCGATTCCGGGCGTTACCTCCAAGATGCTCGCAGATACCGTTCGCGCCAAGCACCCCGGCAAAGAGGTCGTGTACTGCTCCAGCCGTCTTGAGCTCAACCAGGAGCTTGAGAAGCTCGTGGGCGAGGGCGACCTGCTGCTCACCATGGGTGCCGGCGACGTTACGACCGTCGGTCCCGAGTTCATCGAGTATCTGACTGCCAAGAAAGACGCTTAACCCCTATGGGTCTGTTTAACGCCGTCATGGCGCTTTCGGGCATGATCGACACGGACGTGGTCGAGGACGAACGTCTTGCGCGCCATACAAGCTATCGAATCGGCGGCAAGGCCGACCTCTTTGTGACGTGCCATAGCTACCATGCCCTGCGTCGCGCCGTGGCGGTGCTTGACCGCGAGCAGGTGCCGTGGGTGATTATCGGCAAGGGGTCCAACCTGTTGGTTGCCGATGCCGGCTATCGCGGCGCCGTTATTTCGCTGGGACGTGAGTTTCAGCGCACGGTTGTTGCCGAGGACGGTTGTACGCTGACGGTCGGTGCGGGCGTGATGTTTGCGCGCCTGGTCAACGATGCCCTGTCGCGTAGCCTCTCGGGCCTTGAGTTTGCCGTTGGCATCCCTGGTTCGGTCGGTGGCGCGATATCTATGAATGCCGGCACACGGACCGAGTGGATTGGCTCGCTGGTTGAGGATGTCGTAACGTTTGACCCGGCATCCGGCATCAAGCATTATGCGGGGTCCGAGATCACTTGGGGCTACCGCGAATGTAGCCTTCCCCGCAATGAGATCATCCTCGAGTGCGTGCTCAAGCTTAAACCGGCGCCCAAGGCCGACATTCGCGAGCGCATGGAACGGTACCTGACGAGGCGCAAGCGTACGCAGCCCATGGGTCGCGCATCCTGCGGGTCGGTCTTTCGTAACCCGCCCGATGCGAGTGTGGGCAAGCTTATCGAGGATTGTGGATTAAAGGGTTTTTCAATTGGCGGCGCGGAAGTTTCGCCCGTTCACGCTAATTTTATCGTTAATAACGGAACTGCCTCGGCCGATGACGTTGCCGCGGTTATCAGACATGTGCACGGAAAGGTGAGGGAGGCGTATGGCATCGAGCTCAGACCGGAAGTTAAATTCCTCGGCTTCTAGAGCATCGAAACCCACCTTCCGCCGCGCCGGAGGGCGTTCCGGCGCGCCTGCCAAACCTCAACGCAATACCGTCGCGCACTCTAAGTCTATCGGGCATGCTCGACAGGCCAGTCGTCTGGTCGTCGGCTCGCAGCTCGGTAATCGTCCGGCCGCAAAAAAGTCCTCGCGTCCCTCGGTGACGTCAAAGCCTGTTATGGGCGCCAAGCCTGCCCGTCCTATGGCAACTCCTAAACCCTCGACAGGAGCTAAGGCGGCGGGTCCGGGTCGCACGCTGGGCGCATCGAAACCGCGCTCGCTGACATCGGTGCCGGCTACCGCCAAGAAGCCTTCGGGTAAAAAAGGCGTCAACCCGTTGTCTTCACTTAGGGCGATGGCAAATAAAACATCAGACGCCGCTTCTGTCGTTACAGGCAAAGGCAAAATCGTGGGCGGCGTTCTGGCCGTCTTGGCCGTGCTCGTCGTCGTTGCCGTCGTGGTGATCAACTCTGGATTGTTTACCGCCACTGATATTCAGATTCAAGGCAGCGAGCATGTGACGAAGCACGATGCTATCCAGCTGATCGATTTGCCCGAGGGAACGTCGCTTTTTAACGTCGATCCCGACCAGATTACCGAGGACCTCAAGCAGAACCCGTGGGTCTCGGGCGTGGATGTCCAGCGTCAGTTCCCGCATACGCTCATCATTACGCCGATGGAGCGCAAGGTCATCGCAATTGCCTATATCAGCTCCGATGACCTTGCCTGGGCCATCGGGGATGATGACACCTGGATCGCCCCACTGTCGACGTCGGTCGAAGTGGACGACCAGGGCAACGTCATCACGACAGGGCAGGGTTCAAATACCTTGACCGGAATCGATGCCGCGCTGGCGCTCGCTAAGCATTATGGCGCGGTGTTGTTGACTGATGTCTCGGCGGATGTCGCTCCGGTTTCCGGCCAGGCAGTGAGCTCCAAGGCCGTTAAGGCCGGCTTGGATTATGTGCGTGGTTTTTCGAGCGAGTTCTTGGGACAAGTCAAGGACATTTCCACGCCTTCGGTCGAAGCCATCTCGGCAAACCTCAATAACGGCATTGAGGTGTCGCTGGGCGATTCGGACGATATCGCCAAGAAGGAACGCGTAGTCACCAAGTTGCTTTCGCAGGTAGAGGGCGTAACGTATATCAATGTGCGCTCTCCGGGCAACTACACATTTAGGAATGCTCCGACCTCGTAGCGCCGGTTGATGCTTTGTTGAGGGGCCATACCACGCCGTTTATCTGGTTTGTTTGGTTTTCACGGTCAATTATTTGACTGATACGTTCATAATGTGCAAACATAATACGGTTTACCTTTGCATTTACTTTCAACCTGAAGGTTAATGTGCGCAGGGGTCGACCCATGCTATGGCTATAACCTTTCTTCGGAGGACCGACATGCACGAGACAGAGATCAACAACTACCTTGCCGTCATTAAGGTGGTCGGCGTCGGCGGCGGCGGTACCAACGCGGTCAATCGAATGATCGAAGAGGGCATCCGCGGCGTCGAGTTTGTTGCCATCAACACCGATGCTCAGGCACTCGCGATCTCTGATGCCGATATCAAGGTGCACATCGGCACCGACCTTACCCGCGGCTTGGGCGCCGGCGCCAACCCCGAGGTTGGCCGCAAGGCTGCCGATGAGTCCCGCGACGACATTGCCGAGGCGCTCGCTGGCGCCGACATGGTGTTCATCACCTGCGGCGAGGGCGGTGGCACCGGTACCGGCGCCGCTCCCATCGTTGCCGATATCGCGATGAACGAGGTCGGCGCACTGACCGTCGCCGTCGTGACCAAGCCCTTCACCTTCGAGGGCCGCAAGCGCAAGAAGAGCGCCGAGGAGGGCATCAAGACCCTCTCCGATTGCGTCGACACCATGATCGTCATCCCTAACGATAAGCTGCTCGACATCGCCGAGAAGAAGACCACCATGCTCGAGGCCTTCGCGATTGCCGATGGCGTCCTTTCCCAGGGCACCCAGGGCATCACCGACCTCATCACCGTCCCCGGTATCATCAACCTGGACTTTGCCGATGTTAAGACCATCATGAAGCAGGCCGGTACCGCCATGATGGGTATCGGTACCTCTTCTGGGGATACCCGTGCCGTCGACGCTGCCCAGCAGGCCATCTCCAGCCCGCTGCTCGAGAGCTCCATCGATGGTGCTACGCGCGTGCTGCTCTCCATCGCCGGTTCCAAGGACCTGGGCATCCAGGAGATCAGCGACGCCGCCGACGTTGTCGCCAACGCCGTCGACCCCGAGGCGAACATCATCTTCGGTACCGTTGTCGACGAGTCCCTGGGCGATCAGGTGCGTATCACCGTCATCGCTACGGGCTTCTCCGATTCCAACGTCAACCGTCAGGACGAGCTCTTTGCTGCTCAGCAGTCTCAGAGCAAGGCCGCTGCCTCCGCTGAGCCGCAGCGCACCGCTCCGGCTGCCAGCCCGGCTCAGGCCGCTCCGACCCGCAACGTCGGTGGTACCGAGCTGCCCAACTTTGGCAACGACCAGTTCGAGCTTCCCGACTTCCTGAAGCGCGGCAGCTTCTAGTTCGTTTTTCTCAACGACCTGCACGGGGTGTGTCCATTTGGATGCACCCCGTTTTATTTCTCGTTTGTAAACGAAAGCCTCCAATCTCCTTACGTTCCCTTTACGTTTGGTCCCTACCGCTACGGGTATCCTTTTAAGGAAGTATGACAGCCGTATAAACGCGGACTGCGCGGCGACGCCGCGGTACTTGTGTTATTAGGAGGCTTTAGTATGGCAGCACGTGCGGACAACGTTTCGCGTGTCGACCATGATGGAGTTACGTTGGTGGAGGGCGCGACATCCGATGTCCGTTTTGCCTTTACCGAGCGCACCGGTGGCGTTTCTGAAGATGTGTACTCCTCGCTCAACCTGGGCTCGCATGTAGGCGATGACTCCTTTGCTGTTCAAGAAAATCGTCGTCGAGCGCTCGAAGCTATGGGTGCCACTGAGTGCGAGCATAATCTGCTCGTGCCCAATCAGGTACATGGTGACCATATCGTTACGGTGACTTCGAACGGCGCCGACGATCTTGAGGCTGTTCGCGAGCAGATTGCCGAGGGCTGCGATGCCATCGTCTGTACGGCGTATAACGTGCCCGTGCTGCTCTGCTTTGCCGACTGCGTTCCCGTGGTGCTGGTGGCCCCCGGCGGATTTGCCGTGGTGCACTCCGGTTGGAAGGGCACGATTGCACGTATTTCTGCCAAGGCGTGCCAGGCGCTTTGCGATGCTGCCGGCTGCGATGTGAGCGACGTTTCCGCCTATATCGGGCCCCATATCCTGGGTGACGAGTACGAGGTTTCCCAGGAGCTCATGGATCGCTTTGCCGCCGAGTTCTCTTGCATCGATGCGAGTACCTCTCGCATGCTCGATCTTTCCGCTGCCATTTGCGAGGCGCTGGTAGATGTCGGTGTCGACGCGGATAATATCGTGGATACCCAGCTTTCGACCGTGCGTCAGAACGACCGCTTTTATTCCTACCGTAACGAGGACGGCACCTGTGGGCGCCATGCTGCGATCGGCGTGATGCTATGAGAAAGATCGTATCGGTCCTGAGCGCCGCTGTGCTTACGCTTACGCTGTGCGCCTGTTCTTCGGGATCTTCTACCTCTTCCATTACCGTGGCCGGCTCCACGACCTGCCTTCCTATCGCCGAAATTGCGGCAGAGGGCTTTAAGGAGGAGACCGGCATCGACGTGCTCGTTTCCGGTTTGGGCTCTTCCGCTGGCATCGAAGCCGTCAGCGCTGGCACGGCCGATATCGCCAGCTCCTCCCGTGGACTCAATGCCGACGAACAGGATCTGGGCCTGACTCCCATCGTCATTGCCCACGACGGTATCGCGGTCATCGTGAACGACGATAACCCGGTCGATAACCTCTCGACCGAGCAGCTCCGCGATATCTATGCCGGCAAGATTACTAATTGGAAAGAGGTCGGTGGCGAGGACCTGAAGATTCAGGTCATCAACCGAGACGAGGCATCCGGCACGCGTGAAGCATTCCGCACCATCGTGATGGACGGCACCCCGTTCGATCGCCGCTCGGCCGTTCTTTCGGGCACGGGCCAGGTGCGCGACGTGGTATCTCGTTCGCACGGTGCCATTGGCTACATTTCGCTGGGCTTCGTCGATAGCCTCAACGCCAAGACCTCGGTCAAGGCCGTCTCGGTCAATCATGTTGAGGCGTCCGAGAAGACGGTCGCGAGCGGCGGCTATCCCATCTCACGCGACCTTTACTTCTTTGTGAAGGGTGCGCCTTCGCAGCAGGCGCAGGATTACATCGACTATGTGACGTCCGAAAAGATGGACAAGCAGATTCGCGAGGCGGGCTTTATCCCCGTCACCAACGACGAGAAGGGGAGTGAGTAGCATGGAAGCACAGGAAAACTCCCAGACTGAGCAGAATGGTCAGGCGCCCAAGAAGCGCGAGCTGGCGCTCGTATCGCGCAGCACCTATATCAAGGAGAAGGCGCTGCAGTGGATCTTCTTTGCCTGCGCGTTCTTGGCGGTTGTTACCGTCATCCTGATTTTTGTCTTTACCACGTACTCGGCGCTGCCCGTCTTTACCGACATCGGTCTGGCGGACTTCTTTAGCTTTACGTGGGCGCCCTCTGAGGGTCACTACGGCATCGTGTCGCTGCTTGCCGGCTCGGGTCTGGTGACCGTCGGCGCGCTCGCCATGGGTGTGCCCCTAGGCGTGGGCACGGCCGTGTATCTGGTCGAGATCGCCAGCAAGCGCGTGCGCAAGCTCATCAGCCCTGCCGTTGACCTGTTGGCCGGCATCCCTTCTATCATCTATGGCTTCTTTGGCATGATCATCATCCGCCCGTTTATCGCACAACTGACCGGCGGTCTTGGTTTTGGCGCGCTGACGGCGTGGTTCGTGCTCGCCATTATGATCGTGCCCACCATCACGACGCTTACCATCGATGCTCTCAATTCCATTCCCATGGGCATTCGCGAGGCATCGTATGCCATGGGTGCCACCAAGTGGCAGACTATCTATAAGGTCGTGTTACCTGCCGCCAAGCTGGGTATCGTGGATGCCATCGTGCTGGGTATGGGCCGTGCCATCGGCGAGACCATGGCCGTGCTCATGGTCGTGGGTAACGCCCCGGTTATTCCCGACAGCATTGCGAGCCCCATCTCGACGCTCACGAGCCAGATTGCGCTCGACATGAGCTATTCCTCGGGTCTGCATCGCTCGGCGCTGTTCGGCATGGGCGTGGTCCTGTTTATCATTTCCGCCACGCTGGTGGGCATCGTCCGCCTGGTTTCCAAGAAGAAGAGGGGGTAGGCTATGTCCGATTCCGTTGACACGACGGTCGATACGACCTCGTCGCGCGAGCGCATCAAGCGTGCCCTTTCCCACGGCAAGAAGGGCCGCATCAACAAGGACCTGTCCAACAAGATCATGCTTGGCGTGTTCCGTGCCGCGGCATACATCACCACGCTGGTGCTGGTCGCTATCATCGCCTACGTGGTCATCAACGGCCTGCCACACATCTCGCTCGACTTTATCTTCGGTTGGCCCCAGGGCGTCAACGCCGAGGGCGGTATTTGGCCCACGATCGTCTCGACCGTCTATGTGACGGCGCTCGCCATGCTTATCTGCACGCCGATCGCTGTGCTGGCAGCCGTCTATCTGGCCGAGTACGCCAAGCAGGGCAAGATCGTCGAGCTCATTCGCTACGCTGCTGACGCTTTGGCCTCGGTGCCCTCCATCGTTATGGGCCTGTTTGGCTACGCCTTGTTTGTCGAGGCCATGGGCCTGGGCCTTTCGATGGTCTCGGCCGCTCTGGCGCTCGCGCTCTTGATGCTTCCCATCGTCATGCGCACCACCGAAGAGGCCATTCGCGCCGTCCCGCGCTATATCCGTTGGGGCGCGTACGGCCTGGGCGCCACCAAGTGGCAGGTTGTCTCCAAGATTGTGCTTCCTTCTGCCTTTGGCCGTATTGCCACGGGCATTGTCCTTGCCATCGGCCGTGCCATTGGCGAGACCGCCGTGGTGCTCTACACCATGGGCCAGGCCATCAATCTACCTATCTCGCCGCTCGATTCCGGCCGCCCCATGACCGTTCACCTGTACCTGCTTGCCAACGACGGCATCAACATGAACGCAGCCTACGGCACCGCGCTCTTGCTGATGGTGATCATTCTGGCCTTCAACCTGTTTGCGCGCTTCCTGTCGCGCAAGCGTCGCTAGTTAAGGAGTCCCATGTCCGTTTATCAGTCCGCTCCCACGCTGGAGCAAGCGGCCATTACGGCCAAGGATTTCAACTTTTGGTACGGTGACTTTCATGCGCTGACGGGGCTCGACCTCAACATCGCTAAAAACGCCATCACCTCCTTCATTGGCCCTTCGGGCTGCGGTAAGTCGACGTTTTTGCGCTGCATCAACCGCATGAATGATCTTATCGAGGGTACGCGCGTCGAGGGCACCATGACGCTCGACGGCAACGATATCTATGCCGAGGGCGTCGACCCGGTCGACCTCCGTCGCCGCGTGGGCATGATTTTTCAGCAGCCCAACCCGTTTCCCAAATCCATCTACGAGAATGTCGCCTTTGGCCCTCGTCTGCAGGGCGTGACTAGCAAAAGCGACCTCGATGACATCGTGGAAGAATCGCTCAAGCGCGCCAACCTCTGGAAAGAGGTATCCAATCAGCTCAACAAGGATGGTTTGGCGCTCTCGGGCGGTCAGCAGCAGCGTCTGTGCATCGCGCGCGTGCTTGCGGTGCAACCCGATGTCCTTCTGATGGACGAGCCCTGCTCCGCCATCGACCCCACGTCCGTCTCTAAGGTCGAGGATCTGATGGCCGAGCTGGCGCCCGAGATGACGATCATCATCGTCACGCATTCAATGCAGCAGGCAGCTCGTATCAGCGACTACACCGCATTCTTCTTGCAGGAAGTTGCCGGCGAGCCCGCCACGCTCATCGAGTATGGTCAAACCGACGCGATCTTCACCAGCCCGGTGGACTCGCGGACGGAAGACTATATCACCGGCCGCTTTGGCTGATCGGTGCGACTAGTCCCAAGCCGATCGGACCTGGTCCGGTGCGTATTCACTGTGCGGGCTGCATGACCGCACCCAACTGATTGGAGTGAACCATGCGCAAACTGTTTTCCCGTCAGCTCGTCGAGGCCCGTCACGAGATGCTGAGCATCTATGAGGCCGTCGATCTGGCTCTCCACGATGCCGTGAAGGCCTATGTGACCGACGACCGCAAGCTCGCCACCAAGACCAAGAAACGTACGCTTTCGATTGACGCGCGCTGCGCCAACCTGGAGGCCGTCTGCTACAACCTGATCGCCACGCAGTCACCGGTCGCCTCCGACTTCCGCCTGCTTCAGACGATCATCTACGTCGACTTTAACCTGCAGCGCATGACCGATAAGGTCCGTCAGATCTGCCGTGCCACGCGTCATATGATCAAGGCCGACATCTCGCTGCCCCAGGAGCTCGTCGGTACGGTTGAGGCCGAGGCCGAAGCTGTTTACCAGGTGCTGGGCTCTTCGCTTTCTGCGCTCGTCACCAATGACATGTCCATCATCTGCAACCTGGCCGTCGAGGACGAGCCAGTGCACGCCGCCTACGAGAAGTTCTTCCGCACCTTTAACCGTATGGATACGGGCGACTTTATGGACGACGACAGCAACTATGACGACCTGCGCCGCGCCATCATGGTTTCGCGCTACCTCGATCGCATCGCTTCCATTTCCATCGATGCCGCTTGCCGTCTGACCTTCCTGTTGACTGGTCAGCGTATGAACGCCGGCGATATCGCCCGCATTGATGAGGACGAGCTCGAGAGCATGCGCGTGCCTTCGGGCGAGGGTGTTATCATGAGGCCCGCCGTCGACGCGCGCTACGTTGCCAAGGTGCCCGCCAACGAGGTCAGCGAGGGTCTTCGCTACCTGCTCGATCATCTTGAGGACGAGGACGATGGCGAGGACGACGAGGAGTAAGTAGCCCCGTTCGTCGAAAGATTGTAAATACCTAAGTGAGCGCGGCCTTGCACATGCGGGGCCGCGCTCTTGCGTTAGCATGGGACTACTTGTTTGGCTGTCAGCGGAGGCGATTGGCAATGGATAACTATTTGGATTTGATGCGCGCTCGCCGCGAGCAGATTCTGGAACGTTTTTATGCGGCGCTCGATCGCGCGGGCCGCCCCCACGACGCCGCGCGCCTCATTGCCGTGTCCAAGACCGTTGGTGTCGATGAGACTGTTGCTGCCATCCAGGCGGGGTATCGCCATTTTGCCGAGAACCGCCCGCAGGAGCTGGTTCGCAAGCTCACGGGTCTGGCGGAGCATCCGGAGCTGCCCGAGGTGCGCTTCGATATGATCGGCAACCTGCAGACCAATAAGATCAATGCGGTGCTGGGCTCAGCCGAGCTGATTCACTCGGTGGGTTCGCTGCATCTGGCACAGGCGATCTCGAGCCGTGCTGTCCGCAAGATTGAGGCAGGCGAGCTCGCCGGCCCCCAGCGTGTGCTCATCGAGGTCAATGTGAGTGGTGAGGAGTCGAAGGGAGGCTTTTCGCCCGATGAGATTCGCGCCGCCGCGGGTGAGCTTGCGGAACTTGAGGGAATTTGCGTACAGGGGCTTATGACTATGGCGCCCCGGGGGAATAAGGATGTGGCACGCCGCACCTTTGCGGGGCTTCGTGAGCTGAGGGATGAGCTGGAGGCTGCGCATCCCGATTTGAACCTGCCTGAGCTTTCCTGCGGCATGAGCGAGGACTTTGAGCCTGCCCTTGAGGAGGGCTCTACGCTCGTTCGCCTGGGCAGGGTAGTATTTAGCCCGGAGTTTGCAGTAAAATAAGGCTCTGAAGTGCGCACTGATTATCGGGGCGCCTGCACTAAACCGCGAGAGGACACAACCATGGGCTTCCTTGACGAGATTAAAAATAAGATGCACCTGGGCGGCCAGCAGGGTTACGACCAGGGTTATGGCCAGGACGACGACTACGGCTACGATGACGGCTATGACGATAGTTATCAGGGCAACGGCTACGGCGGTGCTTCGGGCGAGGGCTTCTACACCCAAGACGAGCCGAGCAACGGCCTGCTTGGTCAGACGCGCCGCGGTGAAGCTGAGTCGGTTGCCGTGTATACGCGCTCCGGTCAGCTGGTCGGCGATGACTCCCGCCATGCCACGACGTATAACCCGCCTTCGCGCTCGCAGGACAGTGTTGCGAGCGGTTATCGTCCTGGTGCCTATGACACGCCGTCGAGCTACGCCGAGAACACCCGCGCCCGTGCCGCCGCTGCACCCGCGCCTGCACCGAGCGATGCCTCGGCCTATGCGAGCAATATCATCAACGCCACGCCGCAGCTGCCGGCCTATGTCCTGCGCCCCGAGAGCTATGACGACGTGGAGACCGTGGTGCGCCGCGTTCGCACCAAGCAGCCTGTCGCACTGATTTTTGTGGGCGTACGCACCGAAGTCGCTAAGCGCGTCTTGGACTTCTCTTACGGCTTTGCCTGCGGTCTGGGCGCCACGGTCAAGGAGGTAGGCGACCGCGTGTTCATGGTGCTGCCCGCCGGTTGCGAGGTCAAAGATTCCGATCTCAAGAAGCTTCGTGCCGACGGCTACCTTAAGTAAAGACAAGACGAGGAGATTCCCATCAACATCTACACTATCGTCCAGCTGGTCAACACGCTGTTCAACTTCTATTCCACGCTCATTGTCGTCTACTGCTTTATGACGTGGATTCCCATGAAGCAGGGTGGTTTGCTTCAGGATATTGCCGCGGTGCTTGATAGCGTGTGCGGTCCGTGGCTCAACCTGTTCCGTCGTTTCATCCCGCCGATGGGCGGTATCGATTTTTCGCCGGTCGTTGCGATTATTGCGTTGCAGTTGGTGCAGAGGCTGGTTCTGCAGCTTCTTATAGGTATACTCGTGTAGAACTGACTTAGTAACTTACGTCGGGCGTGTAGCGCCGAGGCGATGAAAAAGGAGACTTGTTATGGCTATTACCCCTGCAGACATCCAGGCTCAGACTTTCTCTGAGGCCAAGCGTGGCTACGATCCTGCCGAGGTCGACGTCTTCTTGGAGACGCTGTCCTCCGAGGTTGACGCTATGCTCGCTAAGATCGTCGACCTTAAGGGTCGTCTGACTGCTACCGAGCAGCAGCTTGCCGATGCGCAGGCTCAGCTTGCCCAGGCTCAGGATGCCACCGCCCAGGCCGTTCCTGCCGCCCCCGTTGCTGCTCCCGCCCCTGACTTCTCCGCTCAGGAGCGCCAGATTTCCGCTGCCCTGATCGCTGCCCAGCAGACCGCTGAGACCATCGTCAACGATGCCAACGAGAACGCTGAGCGTATCCGCAACGAGGCTGACGCTAAGGCACGCGAGGTTATCCGCCAGGCTCTGACCGAGAAGCAGGCCGAGCTCGAGGAAATCGATCGTCTCAAGGCTTCCCGCGAGGAGTTCAAGGCCGAGTACCTCAAGCTCATCCAGCACTTCATGGACGATGCCCAGAACTCCTTCCCGGCCGACCTCATGGCCTCCACGCCGGTCGGTTCTGCCGCTTCTCCTGCGGTGACTGTTCCCGCCGAGCCGCTGCCCGTCGCTGACCCGGTTGTCCCCGTGGCCGATCCCTTCGCCCCGATCGACAACTTTGCCGCCGACGACCTGGACTAGCATCAGAGCTACAATCTAGTGTCCTTAAGAGGAGCTCGCACCTGCGGGCTCCTTTTTTGTGGCTGTATACGGGTTGGGAAACAAAACGCCGAGCTCTGCATGCGATAGGACAGAACTCGGCGAAGGGCGCGTGGTAAAAGGTAGATTTTAAGGTATGTCTAAAAACTACTTGAGGAGGAAGTTGGAGAGGGGAATAGTGCGGGCCTCGCGATGCTCGGGATCGGCGATGTGGTCGGCGGGATAGCCACAGACGAGCATGTGATAGGGATAGACGCCCTTGGGCAGATTGAACTGCTCCTGTGCCACCTCAGGCTTAAAATGGCATACCCAGCACGTTCCCAGGCCCTGCTCGGTGGCCTCCATCATCATCTGGTCGCACACGATGGACGTATCGATTTCACTGGAATTCATCTGGTCATACGGGCGCACCCAAGCATCATCGGTAACGCTGCAAATAAGGAAGACAAGCGGAGCTCCAAAGATAGACCCATCACGAGCAAACCGAGGCTGACAAGCAGCAGCCTTCTCCAACAGCTCAGGCGTATCCAGCACCATCACACGGGCTGGATGATTATTGCAAGCAGAAGGAGCAATCCGCCCCGCCTCAACAATGGCATCCACTACCGACTGCTCAACAGGACGGTCCTCAAAAGAACGACAAGAATACCGACCACGAGCCAGATCCAAATAAGACATACAAGCCCTCCTAAAATTAAAAATCAAACAAACCAAAAGTAACCCAAAGAGTACCCAAAGCAGCAATCAGCCAAACGCTCATCAAGGGCCAAAGTGTCCGAACGGATACCAAAGGTCCCTTCAGCCAAACCCCCGTCGCGCTAAATCTATCAGCCAAAGTTCCCAATGGTGGTGCATAAGGGAGCGCGCCCGGCCACTAATAACCTTTTGAACGACTCTGCTTGCAGCCGGAGTGAAAAAGGTTATTAGTGGCCGGGCCCGCGACCGGTGGGACATGTACCCCCAATTAACTGTTCTTCATGACAATCGAATCCACGACATCGGCCACATTCTCGCAGCAGTCGGCGCAGTACTCCAGGAAGGCGTACACGTCACGCCAAGCGATGACCTCGAGCGGGTCCTTGCCGTTAACGTGCAGGTTACGCATGGCGTTGATATAGAGCTCGTCGGCCTCGGACTCGATGGTGTTGATCTGGATGACGAGCTCGCGCAGCGTTTTGGACTTGCGGTAGTTAGGCAGCTCGACCATCAGGTCTTTCATGGCGCGGCAGGCGTCGGTCACCTTGTGGGCGATCACGATGGCATCGGGATGGATGCTCTGGATGTTGGTGAAGTAGACGCGCTGCACGACGCCCTCGATGCGGTCGAGCACGGTGTCGAGCGAGCAGCTCATCAGGTCCAGATCCTCGCGCTCAAGCGGGGTGATAAAGGCGGTGAGCAGGGCGTCCTCAAGCTCATGGTGCTTCTTGTCGGCCGCATGCTCGATCGCATGCATCTTGTCGAGCATATCGTGGATCTTTGCGGGATCGAAGTTCTCGAAAATCTTGGTAAGCAGCTCGGCGGCCTGGACGGCGAGGTCGGCGCAGGCGACGTAGTTGTCAAAGTAGAACGAATCGGGTTTCTTTGCCATGAGTGGGTCCTTTCGAGGCGAAGACGGGTGGGCGAGGTGTTACGGTCCGGATGGACGTTCGGTTTGACTAGAGGAACATCATGAACAGCTTGGCCATGACAAAGCTGATGAGTCCGCAGGCGGGGAAGGTGAAGAACCAGGTGAACATCATGTCCTTGACGACGCCGAAGTTGATGGCCGAGAGGCGTTTGACGGCACCGACGCCCATGATGGCGCAGGTCTTGATGTGCGTGGAGGACACGGGGATGCCGGTAAGGGTGGCAAGCAGCAGGTTCGCGGCGCCCGCCAGGTCGGCGGAGAAGCCCTGGTACTTTTCGAGCTTGACCATGCTCTGGCCAACGGACTTGATGATGCGCTCGCCGCCCACGCTGGTGCCGATGCCCATGGTGGCCGAGCATAGCAGCATAATCCAGATGGGGATGCCGGCATCGCCGACGCTCGTCTGGCCGCTGGCAAAGGCCACGCCTAAAAAGAGCACGCCGATGAACTTCTGTCCATCCTGCGCGCCGTGCATAAAGCTCATGGCCGCAGCGCTCGCGATCTGAGCGTATTTAAAGAAGACATTGGCACGTCGCCTGTTGGCGGCGGCGAAAAGAATCGAGACGAGCTTGCACAGGACCCAGCCCATGACAAAGCCCAGGCCGATGGAGAGCGCCAGGCCGTAGATGACCTTCATCCACTCGTGGACGTTGACGCTGCTCGCACCGCCGAGGGCGATGGCGGCACCGGTCAGGCCGGCGATAAGGCTGTGGCTTTGCGAGGTGGGGATGCCAAAACGCGACGCTGTGGCGCCGTAGACGACGATGGAGAACAGCGCCGCGCACAGGCAGGCGAGCGCCATGGTACTGTTTCCGCCAAAGTCGACAATATGGGAGATGGTGTTGGCGACGCTCGCGTTAAAGTGCGTCATGATGAGCACGCCGAGGAAGTTGAATGCGGCACTCATGAGAATGGCGGCGCGGGCGGGCATGCAACGCGTAGTGACGCAGGTCGCGATGGCGTTGGGTGCGTCGGTCCATCCATTGACGAAGATGGCGCCGAGCGCGAGGATCACGGTGACGGCAAGGACTGGGTTCGACACAAGTTGGCCGAGGAAGGTTGAGAACGTTACGTCCATATATGGGCTTTCTCGAAGTTTGCAGGCACGTTACAGAAACATGATAAATCGTATCACCTCCTGCGGGTTTCTTTACCGAGTTCTGATGGGAGCAGTGAATTTTTTGGCACTAAAATTGAATATTATCCCTGTTGACCGCGGGTGTTCTTTTTGCTAACACGCCATGCGGACACATGCGATCGCTCCGGCACCCCAAAACCACAGCCTGTTCGCTTTACAACATGCAAACATGCGTTCGATAATAGGAGGCATGGAATATCGACAGACAGACGGCAAAACTCGGCGCGTGCACAAGCAGTATGTGGACGTCGTGGCTCGCATTCTCGCGGGCGGACAGGTTGTGCCGGTTACCGTCTGCTGGGTTGACGGTCGCTGCTTTACGATTGACGAGATTGTCTCGTCCACCGGTTTTGGCCTGACGGTTCACGGCATTCGTACGGCGACTTATAAGGTTCGTTTTGGCGGACATGCGACCGAACTGTATCTGGAAGAACAGGCACGCGAGCGACCGGATGGCTCGCAGACTCATCTGATGCGTTGGTGGGTGTGGGCGTTCGACCGAACACTCGAGAGCGAGCGCCGCAGGTAAGAACGCGTGGCGTTCGGGTACAATGGCAGGAAACTTGTCAGCTACGGCGCCGTCGCGGTGCTTTTTGAAAGGACGAAATTATGAACGATATCCAGGGCTATCAGAATGGCCCCATCGAGACCGGCGCAAGCCGTGCCAAGGAGATGTCGCCGCGCGCGTACAACCTTGTCATGTCTGCTCTGATCTTTTTGGGCTTTTGCGCCATGGGCGCCGGTGCTTACTTTACGAGCACCATGTCGTTTGCGCGCATGATGATGAGCGGCGCCGCTTTGCCGCTGGTCTTTGGCTCATTTATTTTGACCATCGTCGGCATGGTCATGATGTCGGCTGCTGCCAGCAAACAGTCCGTGGGCCTGTCACTCGTGGGCTACGTGGTCTTTGCGAGCACCTTTGGCCTGACGGCGTCGTTTGGTCTTGCCAACTACGACCTGCCTACCATTAACACCGCCTTTATCGCCACGGCCGCCATTACCTTTGTCTTTGGTGCGCTGGGCGTGACCTTCCCCAAGTTCTTCCAGCGTGTGTATGGCATTGGTTTTGGCATCCTGCTTGCCACGATTCTGGTCGAGATCGTGCTGATGTTCATGGGCGTTTCGCAGTCCATCACCGACCTGATCGTGATCGTGGTGCTCGCCGGCTTCATCGGCTACGACACCTATGTGGCAACGACGGTGCCGCCCACGCTGCCCAACGCCGTGCTCATGGCATCCAACCTGTTCGTGGACATCATCAACGTGTTCCTGCGCATTCTGAACATCCTCGGCCGTCGCGATTAAAGCGCGGCATTGCGATGCTTCCTGCCGGACACGGTAAAACGATGCGAAAGGCGGTCCTTCGGGGCCGTCTTTTTTGTGCGCGGCGGGGTATCATGGATGGGAAAAGCCGATAGCGGCAGCGACAGGAAAGGTGACCACGTAT
Organism: uncultured Collinsella sp.; assembly: GCA_900549715.1. Lineage (GTDB taxonomy): Bacteria > Actinomycetota > Coriobacteriia > Coriobacteriales > Coriobacteriaceae > Collinsella. Next base: position 69,468 of record URPK01000006.1, read on the forward strand.
GGCAGACGTCGACAACAGGAACCGTAACCGCAGGTCCAACCGAGCGGGTCAGCCCAATCCCAAGCGCGAGGCTCGTGCCAAGGCCGCCGAGCGCCATGTGATGACTGTGTCCGAGGCCTGCGCCAAGGATATCGAGCGTTCGCTTGCTGGTGTTCGCGAGTTTGACGGCATGCCTGCCGGCTTTGTCGCGGCGATGAAGGCCAAGGCCCAAGCGGCTGCGGCTGCCGAGGAGCCGGTTGCCGAGGAGTCTGAGTCCGCCGAGGTCGAGGCCGCTGAGGTTGCGTCCGTCGAGACCGAGGTCACGGACGAGTCTGCGCCTGCCGAGGAACCCGCAGAGACCGAGTCCGCGCCTGCCGAGGAGCCCGCTCCGACCCTGCCCGAGGTCACCGTGCTTGATGCCTCCGCCACGCAGGCCATTCTGGACAACGGTCGCGGCTATGCGCAGTTCTGCGACATGGCCGTGCTCGCCTTTGCCTCGTTTACCAATCCGGGCGGTGGATATATTCAGGGTTATCTGGGCCAGGAGGCCACGCTGTGCGCCGATTCGTATCTGTACAACGTTCTCGATAAGCAGCGTAAGTGGTACGGCGAGAACCGTCGCCGCAACATCAACTGCGAGCTCTATCGTAACCGCGCCCTGGTGGTGCCTGCGGTGCGCTTCGACCGCAACCACGTGCATGCATACGCCGACGTGATCGTGGCCGCCGCGCCCAACGTTAGGCGCGCCCGCCAGGAGTATCGCGTGAGCGACGATGCTCTGCTGGATGCCCTGCGCGACCGCATTCGCTTTGTGCTCGCCATCTGCGATGAGCTTGGTCGCGAGAAGCTCGTGCTGGGTGCTTGGGGCTGCGACAACAACGGCTTTGATGCCGAGGCCGTGGCCGAGCTCTTCCGCAAGGAGCTCGCGTCGGGCGACTTCAAGGTCAAGCAGGTCTTCTTTGCCGTGCCCTCTACGCGCTGGGACGAGGACTTCGCCAAGTTCGAGCACGTGCTGGCAAACTTCCCCGAGCGCAACGAGGAGTCCTATGCTCAGGTTGCCGCCCGCACCGCAGCCGCCCATGCCGCCGAGCAGGCTCAGGCCGCTGCCGAGGATGACGAGGATGACGACGACTGGCGCAAGTACCTGTAAACGGTGCGCGTGATGCGATATACCGAGCCGACGGGGGCTGCTCCCGTCGGCTTTTTATTGAGTGGGGAGCTTACGATGAAAAACGTTCTATGCTTTGGTGACAGCAACACCTATGGTTACGATCCGGCGGGCATGCGCGACGGTACCGCGGTGCGCTATGCGCAGGATGTGCGCTGGTGTGGCGTGGTCCAACGTGACTTAGGCGAGGGCTGGCATGTAATTGAAGAAGGCCTCAACGGCCGCACGACGGTACGCGACGACATGTGCCATCTGGACACTAACCTCAACGGCATTCGCGCGCTTCCGATGCTGCTCGAGGCTCATAAGCCGCTGGACGCCATTGTGATCATGCTGGGCATCAACGACTGTAAGACGGTCTTTAACGTGACAGCTTCCGATATCGCCCGTGGCGCCATGGCGCTGATTCGCGCCGTCCGCGCGTTTCCGTGGACCGACGCTGCGCCTTGCCCGCGCATCCTGCTGATGGCTCCTATCAAGATCAAGCCGCAGATCGCCGATGTATATATGACCGATTTTGACGAGCGTTCCGTCGAGGCATCTGAACATTTTGGCGAGTACTATGCGCGCGTGGCCGAGCAGTTTGGCTGCGACTTTTTGAATGCCGCCGAGTTTGCCGAGCCGGGCGATATCGACTATCTGCATATGATGCCCGAAAGCCACGAGAGCTTGGGACATGCCGTGGCAGCCAAGCTCCAAGAGATGCTCGGTGAGTAGCGCGACCCCAAGCCACCACAGAGTTCCCCTTGCGGGGGCTTGTTTCGTTTGTTTGTCTTGATCTGTAACAGTTCCAAGGCCGAAAACGGGCTAGATGTTACAGATTAAGATTATTTAGGTCGATATCGATTGTTTGTCTTGATCTGTAACATCTAGGGTCGATTTTGCCGAGTTACTGTTACAGATCGAGATGTTTGTGGGAGCCACCGCAAAGGTGTCCTTTGTGGTGGTTTTGCTGCAGGGCTAGTACTGCCACATGTGGTTGACGGGGCCGGAGCCTTTGCCCATGTCCAGGCCGGCGGCCAGAGCGCCTGTCAGGTATGCCTTGCCGGCATTGACGGCATCGGCAAGATCCATGCCCTGGGCCAGCGCGCAGGCGATGGCGGACGAAAGCGTGCAGCCGGTGCCGTGTGTGTTGTCGGTCTCGATGCGCTTGTGGCGGAACCACGTGGTGAGCGGATCGCCCAGATGGTTGCCCTCGTCATCGAGTGGCGCGGGTTCGGCCAATACATCGTTGGCCTCGTTGACAAGATGCCCACCCTTAACGAGGGATGCGCAACCAAAGCGGCGGGTGAGGAGCATGGCAGCATTTTGCTGTGTGCGCTCGGAGTCGACCTCGTAGTCAAGCAGGGCCATGGCCTCGGGAATGTTGGGCGTGATAACGGTCGCCAGCGGGAACAGGCGGCGGGTGAGCGCCTCGGCGGCATCTTCGGCAATCAGCCGTGCGCCCGAGGTGGCTACCATGACGGGGTCGACGACCACGTTTGTCGCGTTCCAGGCGCTCAGGTGGTCGGCGATAACCTCGATAATCTCGGCAGAGGAAACCATGCCGATCTTGACGGCGCTGGGGCGGATATCGTCAAATACGGCGTCGATCTGCGCAGCGACGATATCAGGGGAGATATTCTGCACGGCGGTGACACCGAGCGTGTTTTGTGCGGTGATGGCGGTGATGGCCGTCTCGGCATACAGGCGGTGCGCCGTGATGGTCTTGATGTCGGCCTGAATGCCGGCGCCACCGCTGGAATCGGATCCTGCGATGGATAGAACGGCAGGTACCTTACTGCGATCCATGTTTGCTCCCTTGTTCGGTCGGAATCAAATGGGTCTTTAAGCCAGCATTATAAAGATGCCCGGGCCGACTCTATGTCGAACCCGGGCGGGCGATGCAATCTTTACGCAAATGTAAGCAAATGTTCACACGTCAACAATTGACGAACACCATGTTACCGATTGTGGCTCCGGTGACGAGTTAGTCCTCCATGCCGAGATCGATCGTCGTACCCTCGAACACCTTGTTGACGGTGCGGACGGCGCACATCTTGCCACACATGGTGCAAGTGCCCTCGGTGGCGGCGGGGGACTCCTCGTAGCGCTTCTTGCCGGTGACCGGGTCGAGCGCGCACTTCCACATGGAGTCCCAGTCGAGCTTGCGGCGTGCCTGGCCCATCTTGTCGTCCATGTCGCGGGCGTGGGGTACCTTCTTGGCGATGTCGGCGGCGTGCGCGGCGATCTTGGTGGCCATGAGGCCATCGAGCACGTCCTGGGCGTTGGGCAGGCACAGGTGCTCGGCCGGCGTCACGTAGCACAGGAAGTCGGCACCGGAGCTGGCGGAGATGGCGCCGCCGATGGCAGCGGTGATGTGGTCGTAACCCACGCCGATATCGGTCACCAGCGGCCCGAGCACATAGAACGGGGCATTGTGGCACAGGCGCTTCTGCAGTTTCATGTTGGCGGCGATCTCGTCGAGCGCCATGTGACCCGGACCCTCGACCATGACCTGGACGCCGGCAGCCCAAGCGCGCTTGCACAGCTTGCCCAGCTCGATCATCTCAGCGGTCTCGGTGGCGTCGTTGGAGTCGTAGAGGCAGCCCGGGCGGCAGGAGTCGCCGAGCGAAATCGTCACGTCGTACTCGTGGCAGATCTCGAGCAGCTCGTCAAAGTACTCGTAGAAGGGGTTTTCGTTGCCGGTGACCTCCATCCAGCCAAACAGCAGCGAGCCGCCGCGGCTCACGATGTTCATCAAGCGGCCGGTCTCCTTAAAGGTCTTGGTGACCGACTTGTTGATGCCGCAGTGGATGGTCATAAAGTCCACGCCGTCCTCGGCGTGCGCGCGCACGACCTCGAACAGGTCATCCTTGGTAAGCTTGACCAGCGGCTTTTCCATGTAGCCGATGGCGTCGTACATGGGGACGGTGCCCACCATGAGCGGCGTCTCGTCGATGAGCTGCTGGCGGAACTGGCGCGTCTTGCCCGAGTTGGAAAGGTCCATGATGGCGTCGGCGCCAAAGTCCTCGGCGATCTTGACCTTCTTCCATTCCTCGGCGGCATCGGCTTTATCGCCCGAGATGCCCAGGTTGACGTTGACCTTAGTAGACAGGCCCTCGCCGACACCAAAGGCGCGCATGCCCTTTTTGATATGCACGATGTTGGCGGGAATGGCGATGCGGCCGTCGGCCACGCGCTCGCGGATGTACTCGGGGTCGCGATGCTCGCGCTCGGCAACCTCCTTCATCTGCGGTGTGATCTGCCCGGCGCGGGCGAAGTCGATTTGCGTGACGAGCTTGGGCTCGGTCTGTGTGCTCATTGGCACGGCTCCCTTCGTTGGCATTACCCATATCAGGTTTGCGGGTCAGGGCGGGCGCGCCCAATCTCAGCCTGCCGTCTTGTCCTGCAAGCTCCCCGTTATGTCATGGGCTCAAGTATAGCCTGAATGGGTACGATTGGGCCAACGAGCATGTCCGTGGGGAGGCGAACATGGAAGACAGGCATCTATATCGAGAGACGCAATGGGATGTATCGGCCGAGGAAAGCCGTGCGCACCATGGCCTTGTCGCGATTGGTTTTGCGGTGCTTGCCGTGCTGGTGATTGCCTTTTGTATCTGGACGCTTGGCGGTCGCGGCGGCGCTGCATGGGAGTTCGAGGCTGATGATAACCTACCGATTATGACGGTGAGGAGTACTGGCGGTAATGCCAATACGCTCGCCGTTCCGGGCGATTATTGGTACCCGCGCGATGAGTTTGTGCAGTTGCAGCTGAGTGGTGGGTCCATTCCAGGTGAAGAAATCGAACGCGTGACTTACGACGTGGCGCTTAAAACGCTGACGGTGCAGCTCAAAGACCGGGGAGACGTCCCCACGACCATGGATATCGCCCTGACGGAATGGCGTCTGGAGCCTCCTGCGGGTGTTACGGTGTCCGAGGTCGAGCACGTAAAGATTACTTATCAAGATGGCTCGACGAGCGAGATTGCAAAGGCCGATGGCTTGGCGGAGTAACGGGGTGTTTGGAAACGGTGGGCCTATTGTGCCCGCGCGTTCATGAAAACCAGGGAGTCTTTGTCTGAAAGCTCGGGGATGTGACGATAGCCGATGTTGAATGCGGTAAGTTCGCTTGTATCCTCGAGCTTGTTTTCTGCCATCCACCGCACCATGGCGCCGCGCGCCTTTTTGCTGGCGGTCGAGCGCTGGATGGGCTTGCCGTTGCGGATGCCTTCGCCAAAGAGGCATGTGACGACCGTGGCGTCGCCCGCGAGGTGGGGCAGAACGGCTTTGGCATACTCTACGCTGGCGAGGTTGACGATCGTGGTGTTTGAGCCTGCCGGGGCGATAGCCCGCGCGAGCTTGTCGCTCCAAAACGCGTAGAGGTTTCGGGCATCGTCGACGGCGAGCTTCGCGCCCATCTCCAGTCGATGCGGTTCAACGGCATGAAAGGGGCGTGCGCATCCGTAAAGGCCCGAGAGGATCCACAGATGGTCTTGCAGCCATGCGAGCTGTGCGGCATCCATGACCTCGGGCGCCATGCTCTGGTATTGAATGCCGTGATAGGACATGACGGCAGGGGAGAGGTGACGGGCGAGTTCGGGATTGTCGAGATCGCCGTTTCCCAAGATGGGCCCGAACTCATGCAGGGTGTTGAGGCAAGGCCCCAGCAGTTTGTTACTCACGTTCCATAGCGCTTGCAGGCCGCCGCTGCCTTCATTTCGTTCGATATCTAGCAGTGCGCGGTGGAGGCGAGCCGTCTCGTGCGCAAAAGGTGGAATGCCCAGGACTTCAAAAGCATCTTGTGCCGCGCGCATCTGCTTGGCGGGCGAAATGATGACCTGCAGCATGGACTCTCCTCTGCCAAAAAGGAAGTTGCGGTGGAATACGGTCTGTTTGGGCTATTGAAAGACCAAATCAATCCGTATTCCACCGCAAGTTATGGGTGGGGTGGATTAGGCGCGCTCGATGAAGGCCTTGTAGCCGCGGTAGGCCTCGTAGATATCGGCCTTGTTGGCGACCTCCCACAGGGCGTGCATGGACAGGACGGCAACGCCGGAGTCGATGACGTTCATGCCGTACTTGGCCATGATGTAGGCGATGGTGCCGCCGCCGCCCGCGTTGACGCGACCGAGCTCGCAGGTCTGGAAGTTCACGCCGGCCTCGTCCATGATGTCGCGGACGAGGGCCACATACTCGGCGTCGGCGTCGTTAGAGCCGCCCTTGCCGCGGCTGCCCGTGTACTTGTTAAAGCACAGGCCGCGACCCATAAAGGCGGCGTTCTTGGTCTCGAACTTGCCGGCGTAGCCCGGGTCAAAGCCGGCGGACACGTCAGAGGAGAGCATGCGGCTGCGGGCGAGTGCGCGGCGCAGGGCCAGCGGGCGGCTCTCGCCGGCGAGCGTCATGATCTCGGCGACGGTGTTCTCGAAGAAACGACTCGTCATGCCGGTGGCGCCCACGGAGCCGATCTCCTCCTTGTCGACGATGAGCGTGATGCTCGTGCGCTCGACGTCTGCCACGTTGATCTGAGCGAGCATGGAGGGGTAGGCGCAGACGCGGTCGTCGTGGCCATAGCCCAAGATCATGGAGCGGTCGAGACCCATGTCGCGGGCGGGGCCGGCGGGCACGACCTCGATCTCGGCAGAGAGGAAGTCCTCCTCCTCGACGTCGTACTGTTCCTTGAGGATGTCCAGGAACATCTGTTTGACGGGCTCCTTGGGGGCGTCCTTGTCGTCCTCGTCAAACTTGACGGGGCGGCCGCCCACGATCACGTCGAGGATTTCGGCGTCGACGGCGTCCTTGGCGGGCTTGGACATCTGCTCGCTCGAGAGGTGGATCAGCAGGTCGGAGATGGTAAAGACCGGGTCGTCCGCCTTGTCGCCGATGTTGATGTCGACGGTGGTGCCGTCCTTTTTGCAGATGACGCCCACAAGCGCGAGCGGGGAGGCTACCCAGTGGTAGCTCTTGACGCCGCCGTAGTAGTGCGTGTCGAGGTAGGCCATGTCGCCGGCCTCGAAGGCGGGATTCTGCTTAAGGTCCAGACGCGGCGAGTCCACGTGGGCGCCCAGGATGTTAAAGCCCTGCTCGAGCGGGGCGGTGCCCAGGTTGACGAGCATAAGGTCCTTGCCGTGATTGGCGGCGTACACCTTGTCGCCGGCCTTGAGCGCGCGGCCCTCGGCGATCACGGTCTCCAGATTGACGTAGCCCGCCTCCTCGGCCATTTTGATGCCGGTCTTGACGCACAGGCGCTCGGTCTTGTTCTCGCTCAAAAACTGTTTATAGCCGCGGCAAAGCTCCTCGAGCTCCTCGATTTGCTGTGGCGTGTACTTTTTCCATGCGCAGGGACGCTCCATGACGCAGGCTCCTTTCGGATCGATCGTGCTGGTTAATGTACCGTGAGCCATCGTATCACGCGCGGGCGCGCGGTGGCGGGGGAGCTTGATGTGCGGTGGCCGCGAGGCGGGGAGCGTGTAAACTGGTGGGAGCAAATCGTGCCCAGCCCAAAGCGAGGTATTCTATATGTCTGACAAGCGCCGCACCTTTGCCGTTATCGACGGCAACTCGCTCATGCACCGCGCCTTCCACGCCGTGCCGCCCACCATGAACGCGCCGGACGGTCGCCCCACCAACGCGATCTTTGGCTTTCTGAACATGTTTCTTAAGATGATCGATGCCTTTAACCCCGACGGTGTGGTCGTGGCGTTTGATAAGGGCAAGCCGCGCGTGCGCATGGAGATGCTGCCGCAGTATAAGGCGCAGCGCCCGCCCATGGACCCCGACCTGCACGCGCAGTTCCCCATGATTAAGGAGCTGCTCGCTGCGCTCAACGTGCCGATTCTGCAGTCCGAGGGCTGGGAAGGCGACGATATCCTGGGTACCATGGCTCGTCTGGGCGAGGAAGCCGGCTGCGACATGCTGCTGGTGACCGGCGACCGCGACATGTATCAGCTCGTGACCGAGCACGTCAACGTGGTCTCGACCCGCAAGGGCCTGTCCGACGTGGCGATCATGACGCCCGAGAGCGTGGACGATCTGTATCACGGCATCACGCCGGCGCTCGTGCCCGACTTTTATGGCCTGAAGGGCGATACGTCGGATAACATTCCCGGCGTGCCGGGCATCGGCCCCAAAAAGGCGAGCGCGCTCATCGCGCAGTACGGCAGCCTGGACGAGGTCATCGCACATGCCGACGAGGTCAAGGGCAAGATGGGCGAGAACCTGCGTGCGCATATCGACGATGCGCTGCTGAGCCGCAAGGTCGCAACCATTCGCACCGATGCGCCTGTCGAGCTCGACTTTGACGCAACGTCCTTCCCGGCGTTTTCTGCCGACGAGGTGTCCGCGGCGCTGGGTACGCTTGGTATCACCGCCATGCAGAACCGTTTCTTGGCGCTGATCGGCGGCGAGGGCGGCGCTGCTGCTAGAACGTTTGAGATGCCCACGATTGAGCGCACCGCTGCCGGCGATGCCGAGGCGCTTGCTGCCGTGGCGTCCGAGGTTTCGCGCGCGATTGATGCCGGCGAGTGGGTCGCCACCGTGGTGGACGACGACAAGGAAGAGGGCGCGCTCTTTGGACTGACGCGCACGCTTTGGTTGGCGACGTCCAAGGGCCTGTTCGCGCTCGAGGAGGGCGACGGCAGTGCGGCGGCTGAGGTTGAGGGCTTTAACTTCGTCCACGGCGTGATTGCCGGCGTGCTCGCGCGTCTGTTTATGGAGGGCCGCGTGGCGAGCCCGGATATGAAGGCGCTGCTGCACGAGCTTTCGCCTATCGATTCTTCTGAGCCTGAGCTCATGGACCCGCTGTCCGCTGATTCCACGCGTATCTTCGATACCGTGGTCGCTGCCTATCTGCTGGATTCCGATCGCTCCGAGTTCGATGAGGCATATCTGGCCGATACGTATCTGCAGATGGCGCTGCCTGCGGCGCGCGGCGCAGAGAATGCCGGCGAGGACGCTCCTGCGCCCGCCGCTCGCACGGCGGCCTTGACGCTGGCGCTGGTCGCACCGCTGCGCGACCGCATGGCCCGCGAGAACGCCGCCAACGTGTTTGATGGTATTGAGATGCCGCTCGTGCCGGTGCTTGCCAAGATGGAGCGCGCGGGCATGCTCGTGGACCCCGACCGCCTGCGTAATCTTTCCGAGGGCCTGGCGACCCAGATTGCCGAGGTTGAGCGCAGTATTCGCGACCTGGCGGGTGACGAGACCTTTAATATTGGCAGTCCCATGCAGCTGTCGCACGTGCTCTTTGATGTGATGGGGCTTCCAACCAAGGGCCTCAAGAAGACTAAGCGCGGCTATTATTCGACTAACGCCAAGGTGTTGAGCGATCTTGCCCGCGACCACGAGATTGTGCGCCTGATTTTGGACTGGCGTGAGAAGTCTAAGATCAAGTCCACCTATCTGGACACGCTGGGTCCGCTGCGCCGCGGTGACGGCCGCGTGCACACCACGTACAACCAAACCATTACCGCAACGGGGCGTCTGTCCTCGAGCGATCCCAACCTGCAGAACATTCCGACGCGCTCTGAGCTGGGGCGTACCGTCAAGACGGCGTTCTCGGCGGGCGAGGGCAGCGTCTTTTTGGCGGTGGACTACTCGCAGATCGAGCTGCGCCTGCTCGCGCATCTTTCGGGTGACGAGCATCTGGTGCGCGCCTTTAACGAGGGCGAGGACTTCCACGCCGAGACTGCCGCGCGCGTGTTTGGCGTGCCGGTGTCCGAGGTGACGCCCGACTTGCGCAGCCGCGCCAAGGCCGTGAACTTTGGCATCGTGTACGGTCAGCAGGCCTACGGTCTGTCGCAGTCGCTGCATATCTCGATGGCCGAGGCACGTGACATGATCGACCGCTACTACGAGGCCTACCCGGGCGTGCGCACGTTCCTCGACAACGTGGTGGCTCGTGCCAAGCAGACGGGCTATGCCGAGACCATGTACGGTCGCCGTCGCCATATTCCGGAGCTCAAGAGCAAGAACCCGCAGCTGCGTGGCTTTGGCGAGCGCACGGCCATGAACCATCCCATGCAGGGCACCGCAGCAGACATCATCAAGATCGCCATGGCCCGCGTAAGCCGCCGCCTGGAAGAAGAGGGCTTTGCCGCTCACATGATCCTGCAAGTGCACGACGAACTGGACTTTGAGTGCCCAGTCGATGAAGTCGAGCGCCTCACCGCCATGGTCCGCGACGTCATGGAACACGTAGTAGACCTCCGCGTACCGTTGATCGCCGAAGCCAGCACCGGCATAACCTGGGCCGACGCCAAGTAGCGAGCGACGAGCTTGCGGGCGATGACCATGGGTGCGACGCTTCTGGCCGCCCGATGGTCGCAGGTCGCCAATGCCGACGCCGCGGAACGTTTTCAGGCTTGGATGCGTCCCGCGGCGTCTTTCTGTGCGGTTAGCAGCTCCTGCGGCGCACGAGCTCTACGGGGGCCACGGTCTCCATGGCGGGGGTGCGGCCTGCGATGAGGTCGAGGAGCGCCTTGCAACCCTCTTGTGCCATGAGCTCGGGGTGGCGCTGAACCGTGGTGATCTGCGGCGTGGTGAGCTTGGAGTAGATGGAGTCATCGTAGCCCACGATCTTGATGTCTCCGGGCACGTTGAGACCTGCTGCCTGCACGGCGCGCAGCGCTCCTGCGGCCGAATGGTCGCTTGTGGCAAAGATGCCGTCGAGTGGCATGCCCGCATCGATCATTCCGGCAACGATATCCTGAGCCTCGTCCATGCTAGGACGCTGGCCGGTGACGTAGGCCATGTACTCGCGGCGAAGCGGCAGGCCATGATCGGCGAGCGCATGCATATAGCCCGTGAGGCGGTCGTTGCGGTCGTAGTCTGCGGTAAAGCTCGAGATGGTGAGGATGTTTTTGCAGTCGCGGTCAATGAGTGCGCTCGTTGCCAGGTAGGCGCCGCGTTCGTCATCGGTCCCCACGTGGGGGATGGCGAGGTCCGACTGCGGCATGCGGTCGATGCAGACCACGGGGATACCGCGCGTGACGATGTCGTCCGTGAGCTCACGCAGGCCCGAGATGCATATGATGCCGTCGGCCTGCTTGCTGGCAAGGCTATGGAAGTAATCGCGCTCGCGCTGCGGATCGTTGCCGCTGTTGCAGACAAAGACAGAGTACCCCTGCGCCGCAAGCGTGCGCTCTACGTGGTAGGCGATCTTGGAAAAGAAGTCGTTGGATATATCGGGCACGATCATGCCTATGGAGCGCGACTGCGCTTGGCGAAGCGTCTTGGCGGACTGGTTGGTAACGTAACCGTACTGGTCGATAACATCCTGCACGCGTTTGCGCGTGTCCTCGGAGAAACGGCCAACGTTGTTGACCACATGGCTCACGGTGGCTACGGAGACCCCGGCAAGTTGGGCGATTTCTTTCATTGAGAGTTGTTTTTGCGCCATGGGACCTCCAGCTTGGTTAACGCCTGCTGGTTAACAATTATAACGTCCTATTTGGTTAACACTTGATTATACGATTAACCATGAATTAGGTACCGTTCACGGAGTAAATAACTACCGCTTACCGATTCATACACTGGTATTTGGTAGATTCGCAGCTGGTTATACGATTAACCAAATGACGCTCTTGGACGAATTTGTGAGGGATCATCTATGCTTCTCTGCCCCAGTATGATGTGCGCCGATTACGGCGAGCTTGCCAACACGGTGCGCGAGCTCGACTCCGCGGGTGCCGATGTCTTTCACTGCGATGTGATGGACGGTAGCTTTGTACCTAACTTTGCGATGGGCCTCGAGGACATCAAGGCCGTGCGCGCTGCCACGCAAAAGCTCGTCGACGTGCATCTGATGATCGAGAACCCGGCGGCCAAGATCGACCTCTTTGCCGATGCGGGCGCTGATATCATCTACATTCATCCCGAGTCCGAGCGCTATGTGGTCAAGACGCTCGCCGCCATCAAAGCGCTCGGTTGCGCTGCGGGCATCGCCGTCAACCCCGATACCGCGGTGACCCTGCTCGAGGAGATTCTCAACCTCTGCGACTACGTGATGGTCATGACGGTCAATCCCGGTTTTGCCGGGCAGGCGTTTATCGAATTCACTAAAAAGAAGATTGAACAGCTTGCGGCTCTCAAGGATGAGTACGGCTTCAAGATCATGATCGACGGCGCCTGCTCGCCCGCGCGCGTCAAGGAACTCTCGGCCATCGGTGCCGACGGCTTCATCTTGGGCACGAGCGCATTGTTTGGCAAGGACATGACCTATGCGGAAGCGCTTGAGAAGCTGCGTCAGGGAGAGGAGTACTAACCGCGGCAGGCCAGAGGATGTCAGTTAATAGCAAAGAGCCATGTGGCTCGATCGAAAGGAACCTGTAAATGAAGATCGCAATTGGTAACGACCACGTGGCCGTCGAGCTCAAGAACATCATCAAGGAGCACCTGGAGGAGCGCGGCTGCGAGGTCGTGGACTTTGGCACCAACTCCACCGAGCGTTTTGACTATCCCATCAGCGGCTACAAGGTCGGCTGCGCCGTGGCGGCAGGGGAGTGCGATTTGGGCGTTCTTATCTGTGGCACGGGCGTGGGCATCAGTCTGGCAGCCAACGCGGTTGAGGGCGTGCGCGCCGTGGTATGCTCCGAGCCCTTTTCGGCCAAACTCAGCCGCGAGCACAACAACACCAACATCGTGGCCTTCGGTGCCCGCGTGGTGGGCTCCGAGCTCGCAAAGATGATCGTGGACGAATGGCTCGACGCCAAGTTCGAAGGCGGTCGTCACCAGCGCCGCATCGACATGATCGCCAAGATCAAAGAGACGCAGCAGCTCGAAGCGACTGAAGCCTAGCCAAATTGACCGTACAGAAAAAGGGCTCGTATCAACGATGAGCCCTTTTCAATTCAAACAATTCAGCCAAGTATCTAGGCGCCAAGACGCCATCCAGGCGGCAAGCAAGTAGCCCAAGGACCTGGCCGGGCGAGTCGGGTAAGTTTTTCGTAGATTCCGCACGAGCCGGAAAGCACCAAATGTGCTTTCCGAGCGAGCCCAGGACCTGACCGAACGAAAAACTAATCCGCGCCGCCCGGTCAGGTCCGACGAGCAACGTTACCGAGCCGCCAAGATGGCGTCGATGAGCGTCAGTACGCCCCCGTCGTTGTTGCTCGGAATGCGCCACTTGGCATGTGCGTTCATATGCTCTTCGGCATTGTCCACGATAAAGCTATGCCCGACGCGCTCCAACATGGGGATGTCGTTGTAGGTATCGCCCACGGCGGCGGCATCGGCGATATCGATGCCGAGTTGCTCACACAGGTGTGCGACGCCCGAGCCCTTGTCGACGCCCAAGTTCATAAAGTCGATCCATTCGCGGCCGGCATTGGTGACATAGAGCTGGTCCGAGAACGCGGGGTTATAGTCCTCGCGGAATGCGGGCTCGGCATCGTAGTCAGGGAAGAAAATCGAAATCTTGTTGGATTCGACGTCAAGGCCCTCAAAGGTATCGACGTAGTTGATCGTGTTGTAGTAAACGCTGAGCTCGTCGTGGTATTGATGGTCGCGGGCAAGCACGTAAAACTCGTCGAAGCAGCACAGCACGGGGACGGCGCGCGAATCCTCCGAGGCGCGCGCAAGCACCTGCTGATACAGCGCCACATCGATAGTGCTCTTATAGATATAGTTGCCGCGATAGATCACGCACGCGCCGTTATCGGGGCAAAAGGCGATGCGGCCCTTAATGTTCTCGAACATCTCCTCGAGCTTGGGAGCGGGGCGTCCGCTGGCGGGGCAGAACACGATGCCGGCTTCGGCGAGCTTGTCCAGGCGCTCGTCAAGGCCCTGGGGCAGCACGCGCTCGTCGGTCAGCAATGTCTTGTCCATATCGACGGCGAGAATCTTGATGTTGCCGATATTGGCATCCGATACATAAGTTTGCATAGAACACGCCTTTCCGTTTCTAATTTGTTTCGGGCGGAATAACCCTCCAGTTGGTAATCGGGCGTATTTTCGCAGGATTGGCGTGTATTTGCACCACGCTTCACAAAGTAATGAAAAAAATTTTCAGAAATTTGAATTTGTCGCTTGCGCTGTAGGCACTTTAGCGTAATATAGCGACCATCGAAAACGGAGACGGAAAAACAACCGCTTACCGAGGAAAAGGTACCGTTTACGATATTAGAATTGCGCCCGGCGATAGGTGAAAGGAGAGGCAGATGCAGTTCGTAAAGATCATCACTACTGCAGACAATGCCATCCGATGCCAGCGCGCAATTTCCCGACGACGATAACAATCGTCTCTGTCCGTATGGGGCTAAATGCCCCAACAGAGTCATTTTGAGGTCGTTGGGTTTTAGCACGACATTGCTGCATGTTTCTAGGGCATGTTGTGCTGCTTTTTGCTATTTAACCTGATATTGCACGGTTTTTGACCTCGAAATGACTTGCAACTGACCGATGTTCTAACTAGCTACCAAGGGCGAAAGGAAACAGCCATGAGCAAGGAAAAAGTCGTTCTCGCATATTCCGGTGGTCTTGATACATCCGTATGTGTCAAGTGGCTCCAGGACGAGAAGAATCTCGATGTCGTTTGTGTCTGCGGCAACGTGGGCCAGGAGGAGACCGGTCTGGACGCCAAGAAGCAGAAGGCCCTCGACCTGGGCGTTCTGGATTGCCAGGTGCTCGATCTGCGCGACGAGTTCTCCGATGAGTTCCTGACTAAGGCTATCGCCGCAAACTCTATGTACGAGAACAAGTATCCGCTGCTCTCCGCCCTGTCCCGCCCGTTGCTCGCCAAGAAGCTTGTCGAGGTCGCTCACGAGTTTGGCGCGACCTACGTCGCTCACGGCTGCACCGGCAAGGGTAACGACCAGGTTCGTTTTGAGGCTGCCGTCAAGGCCCTCGACCCCGAGCTTAAGGTTATCGCCCCGGTTCGCGAGTGGGATCTTAAGTGCCGTCCCGACGAGGTCGCCTATGCTCACGCCCACAACGTGCCGGTTCCCGAGGGTGCCAACGACAACCCCTATTCCATCGACGACAACCTGTGGGGTCGTGCCATTGAGTGCGGTCACCTGGAGGATCCCTGGAACGAGCCGCTCGACGACGCTTGGGTTATGACCAAGAACCCCGAGGACACGCCGGACACCCCGACCTACACCGAGATTGAGTTTGAGGCCGGCAAGCCCGTCGCCGTCGACGGCAAGAAGATGAAGCTCTCCGAGATCGTCATCGCCCTCAACAAGATCTCCGGCGACAATGGCTTTGGCCGCCTCGATCTGGTCGAGGATCGTCTGGTGGGCCTCAAGAGCCGTGAGTGCTATGAGGTTCCCGGAGCCCTGACGCTCATCACCGCCCACAAGGCGCTCGAGGACATCTGCGTCGAGGGCGACCTGCTCAAGACCAAGATCAAGCTCGAGCAGGATTGGGCCACCGCCGTGTACAACGGCCAGTGGTACAGCCCGCTCAAAAACGCGCTCGATGCCTTTATGGCCGATACCCAGAAGTTCGTGACCGGCACTGTCCGTCTGAAGTTCTTTAAGGGCAACTGCCATGTCGTCGGCCGCAAGAGCCCGTTTAGCCTGTATGACTACGGTCTGGCTACCTACGACCGCGACACCACGTTTGATGAGAAGGCCAGCGCCGGCTTTATCGAGATCGATACGCTGTCGCTCAAGACGTGGGCTAAGGTCCAGGGTCCCAGCTCCGCTGCAGCCCAGGCCTAAGGCTTCTCTTCCTTGGTATCCGCGCGGCCCATCCGCGTGATACATAACGGGCGCACGGGGTCCCTACCTTTCGTTATGCTTGCTGACACTTCTTAACATCGGTGGCCCCTACGTTCCGCCCGCATATATGATGCCGCATCTGCGGCTGAGTCCGAGCCCCGCCGGGGTTGTCCGGCGGGGCTCTTTCTATCAATTTGGCGGCTCTGTGCCTATATATATGAGGAGTATCCATTATGCTCAATGCTATCGCGCATGCTTTACTTGCCCTTGCGCCCGAGTTCGATGCTGCAAAGGTCGAGGACGTTCCCATGAGCCTGAAGGCCTGGATCGATGGTTCGCAGGGCAACATCCGGAGGGAGACGTTGGGCGCCAAGTGCATGGCGCGTCACTTCTTTGCAAATTAGCTACATGGCCCCGCGCACGGTGGGGAATGTGTAAAACTAGCGGTTGATAAATCGCTTTAGCGACAGGGCGCATTGCTTTGGGCGCTTGTTTTGGTATTTGGAGAAAGGGGACGGTTCCATGGCTCTTTGGGGCGGTCGTTTTGAGGCGGGCGTGGCCGAGGTCACGCAGGAGTTTGGCGCGTCGCTGCCGGTCGACAAACATCTCTATAAGCAGGATATCGCCGGCTCTAAGGCGCATGCCAAAATGCTGGCGGCCCAGGGCATCATCAGTGCCGAGGACGAGCAAGCGATTGCCAAGGGCCTGACTGGAATCGAACAGGATATCGATGCCGGCAACTTCACCTTCGACATCAACGATGAAGACATTCATATGTCCATCGAGAGCGAGCTGACGCGTCGCATCGGCGAGGCCGGTAAGCGCTTGCATACCGGACGTTCGCGCAACGACCAGGTGGCGACCGACACACGCCTGGGCGTCAAGGCGCTGGCCAAGGAGCTCATGGAGGCCAATCTTGAGCTGCGCCATGTGCTGGTGGATGCGGCTAAGAAGTACGACAAGGTGATTCTGCCGGGCTACACGCACATGCAGCATGCTCAGCCCGTACTGCTGTCGCATCATCTGCTGGCGTATTCCTGGATGTTCGCGCGCGACTTTACGCGCCTGAAGGCCGCCTTTGATGCCGCCGACAACTGCCCGCTGGGTGCTGCCGCGCTTGCCGGCACGAGCTATCCGCTCGATCGCCAGATGACGGCTGCCGAACTTGGCTTTGCGGGTGTGATCCCTAATTCGCTCGACTCTGTTTCCGATCGCGATTTCCTGCTCGATCTGCATTACGCCGGCTCCGTTATGGCTATGCACCTGTCGCGTCTTTCCGAGGAGATCGTGCTGTGGTCGAGCTCCGAGTTCGGTTTCATCACGCTGTCCGATTCGTACTCCACCGGCTCGTCCATCATGCCGCAGAAGAAGAACCCCGACTTTGCCGAGCTTATCCGCGGCAAGAGCGGTCGCGTGTATGGCAACCTGGTGCAGTTACTGGTGACCATGAAGGGCTTGCCGCTTGCCTATAACAAGGACCTGCAAGAGGACAAGGAGGGTGCGCTCGATACTGTCCATACGCTCATGCAGTGCCTGTCCGTCATGGCCGGCATGATTTCGACCTGGACTGTCAACGAGGATGCCATGGCGCGCGAGTGCGGCGTGGGTCACCTTGCGGCTACCGACGTTGCCGATTACCTGGCTAAGCGCGGCCTGCCGTTCCGCGAGGCGCACGCCGTGGTGGGCCATCTAGTCCTGATGTGCGAGAAGCGCGGCTGCAATCTTGAGGACCTGCCGTTTGAGGTGTTCCAGGAGGCAAGCCCGCTCTTTGAGCGCGATATTACCGAGGCGCTCGACATCCCCTCAATTGTCGCCGCGCGTACGACCGAGGGCGGTACCGCCCCTGCCGCCGTTGCCGTGCAGCTTGAGCGCGCCGAGGCACAGCTCGTGGCCGACGAGGGCGTGTTTGGATCGCTGACCAAGGTCGTCGAGATGGGCCACGGGGTAAAGTGAGGGTTTGGCCGAAGCCGTTTTTGCCATTTATTGAGGAATCGTTTTTTGCTTTACGGGCGTCTGCTGATGTGGGCGTCCGTATTTTGTTGCTATGGGGGAGGGGCTTGTCGAGAAGTTCTGTAGGACCTTTGGGCAGGTTGTGAAGGGGGTACGTTCGCGGGCGGCAACCGACCGTCTGCTCTGCTCGATGCAGTTGATGGGCAGTCGGATGGTACTCTAATCGAGCTTCGAAACAGAAGTGACACATATGGAGCGCTTTAATAAATTGTAGCGTTTCAAGAAACAGCTTTTTGTTTAACTGCAGCTAAAACTCTGTTACGATGCAGTCCAGGCGGGTGCCGGAATGGGACTTGGGCACGCGCGAACCTACTTGAAAGGCTACCTTATGGCTATCGAGAAGACCTTCATCATGATTAAGCCCGACGCGGTGCGCGATCGCAAAATCGGCGAGATTGTTGCTCGCATTGAGCGCAGCGGCCTTGTCATCGAGCGCATGGAGATGACCACGCTCGAGCGCGCTACCGTCGAGGAGCACTACGCCCATCTGGCCGACAAGCCCTTCTTTGGCGGTCTCTGTGACTTTATGACGAGCGGTCCGGTCGTCAAGATGGTCGTTTCCGGTCTCTCCGCTGTTGCTAAGATGCGCACCCTCATGGGCGCTACTAATCCGCTTGACGCTGCTCCTGGTACCATCCGCGGCGACTTTGCCGTCGATGTCAACGCCAACGTGATCCACGGTTCCGACTGCCTGGAGAACGCCGAGATCGAGATCAAGCGCTTCTTTGGCTAAACCAGCTTTGACTCCTTAAAGCTGTTAGCGTGTGGCTTGGGCGCCGCGGAACTCCATCTGCGGCGCCCTTTTTATCCCCGTAGATTTTAAGGCACGTCCCAAAAATCTACTAAAGAGCCCCCGTCCGGATGCGTTTTCCGGGCGGGGGCTTGCGTTAGCGTATGGCGTTGTAGGTCTTTAGGCCTCGTCGACGACCTTGAGACCGCGGGTCTGGTCGATCTCGTTGAGGAGGTTGACGCGACGCTCGTGGCGGCCACCCTCAAACTCGGCGTCGAGCCACTCGTCGACGATCATCTTGGCGAGCTCGGAGCCCACGACGCGGGCGCCAAAGGCGAGCACGTTGGTGTTGTTGTGCATACGGGAGAGCTTGGCGCTGAAGGGCTCGGAGCACACGACGGCGCGCACGCCCTCTACCTTGTTAGCAGCCAGGCTGATACCGACGCCGGTGCCGCAGATCAGGATGCCCAGGTCGACGTCGCCGTTGGCAACGGCCTTACCCACCTTGTAGCCGGCGATGGGGTAGTCAAAGCTCTCGGAGGTGTCGGTGCCAAAGTTCACGACCTCGCAGCCGCGCTCCTTCAGGTGCTCGGAAATGATGTTCTTGAGCTCGACGGCGGCGTGGTCGTTACCGATACCGATCTTCATGGATGGTTCCTCTCTGGTCTGTGCGGCGCAAATGCTAAAGGTGTTTACCGCGTTCGACTGCATGATAGCGCGACTTTTGCGTAAACGCTCGAGCGTTTTTTGGTCAAACGCTTGAGCAGGCAACAAGACTGGCTTCTCGCGAATGAATGTCGTCTGTTTGCGCTTGAGCGCCGTCCGCCGGAACCATGGTTGCGGTTTTTGATGCATTGTTATCAAATAAAGGAGCTAACATTTTTTGAGAGCCTAGCCCGTTATGCAAGCAGGAGATACCTATGCCTACCGATTCTATCCGCGATGCCGCGTTTTGCGATGTTTTGAACCGCGAGCTTGTCTGTGCGCTCGGCTGCACCGAGCCCATTGCCGTTGCCTATGCGGCGGCGCTGGCGAGCCAGACGCTCGGTTGCGAACCAGAACATATGGATGTTGCCTGCTCGGGCAACATCATCAAGAACGTTAAGAGCGTGACCGTGCCCAACTCGGGCGGTATGCACGGTATTGAGGCCGCGGCCGTGCTGGGTGCGGTGGGCGGTGACGCCAAGAGCGCGCTCGAGGTGCTCGAGAGCGTTGACGATGCGGATCGTGCTCGCGTGACTGAGCTGCTTGTCGACGCCGACTACTGTGATGTGTCGCTTGTCGAGGGCGTGCCCAACCTCTACATCAAGGTGACTGCCACGGCTGGTGGCCATACCGCGGTCGTCGAGATTACCGATCACCACACCAATGTCACGTGCCATACGCTCGACGGTATTCCGGTATGCGGCAAGTCGGCGGGGGAGTGTGCCGCCTGCGCCGAGCGCGTGGTGGCCGAGCGGGCGGCGGATAAGGCCGACACACCCATGTCGATCGAGTCCATCATCGACTTTATCGAGGCCGGCGACATTGAGGATGCCCGCGCGGCCGTCGAGCGTCAGATTGAGCTGAACGGCGCAATCAGTGCCGAGGGCCTCGCGCACGCTTGGGGCGCCGAGGTGGGCCGTACGCTGCTGGGCGCTCGTGCCGATGACGTCGCCTGCCGTGCGCGTGCGCGTGCGGCCGCCGGCTCCGATGCCCGTATGAACGGCTGCGCGCTGCCGGTCGCCATTGTGTGCGGCTCGGGCAACCAGGGCATTACCTGCGCGCTGCCCGTCATGGAATATGCCGACTACCTGCGCTGCGACCACGAGCGTCTGGTGCGCGCCGTGATACTGTCCGACCTTATTGCCGTGCACATCAAGAGCTATATTGGTGCGCTCTCGGCGTTTTGCGGTGCTATTTGCGCTGCGTGTGGTGCCGGCGCTGCGATTACCTGGCTGTGCGGCGGCACGCGCGAGCAGATCGGTGCGACGGTCTCCAATACGCTCGGCAACGTGGGCGGCATCGTGTGCGATGGCGCCAAGGCAAGTTGCGCCGCCAAGATTTCGGCTGCTGTCGATGCAGCGATTCTGGGCCACGATATGGCCATGCAGGGCCGCGGCTTCCGTGCCGGCGAGGGCCTGATCCAGGATACGGTGGAGGAGACGATTGCCAGCATGGGCTATGTGGGCCGTGTAGGCATGAAGGACACCGACGTCGAGATCCTCAACATCATGATCGGCAAAACCGTCGTCGACTGCTAGGGGCTCTGGGGCGCTCCATCTTGCTGTTGAAACCATCGTGCTTGTGGCTGTAAGGCACCTGTCTGCATAGCGGACAGGTGCATTTCTTTACCGGTGAACGGTTGGCATTTGACGGTAAACGGTAGTTGGAGTCGGGAATAGTCATTCATTTTCATGCATTGTCAAAATGTTGCATTAACTAAAAGTGCAGGTAAAAGCTGGTATCTTACCCAATTACTATGAAAAGCTATGAATATGCATGAAAAAACGTGATTGCGAATGAGAATTACTTGCAATAGACTGTTGTTACGGAAGAGGCGCCTGCCCAAACGCGCGCAACGGTCGGGGCTTTCCGCTTGAACGTTTCCTTACAGGAAAGGCAGCTCAGCGATGAAATTCGCAACTCGCATTAATTCCTACTACCGAACCGGTGAGAAGAACATCGACCGCGTCTTCGACCAGTTCCAGCACGTCGGCCTCACCCATGTGGACCTTAATTACCCTGAGCACGTGGTGGGCATCCCCGCCGAGGAGATGAAGGACAAGCTCGACGCGCATGCCCTCAAGCTCAACGGCACTGCTCTTCGCTTTCGCAGCGACTTTATCAATGGCGACCTGGGCAATCAGGATCCTACGCTCGCTGGGGAGGCACTTAAGCTCTGCTATGAGGCCTGTGACTACTGTCGCACCTGCGGCGGCGATACCGTGACGATCTGGCTCGGTCATGATGGCTTTGACTACAGTTTCCAGATCGACTACACCCGCGTGTTTGACAACCTTGTTAAGGCGTTCCAGGCGGTTTGCGACTATGCGCCCGACCTGCATATCTCCATCGAGTACAAACCCTATGAGGAGCGCAGCTACGCCTATATCGATACGATGGGCCTCACCGGCATGATCCTCAACGCGGTGGACCGCGAGAATCTTGGCGTTACGCTCGATTACTGTCACATGCTCATGAAGCACGAGAACCCCGCGATGGCTACCGATATCTTCGGTCGTGCCGGCAAGCTCTACGGCATTCACCTCAACGATGGCTACGGCGTGATGGACGACGGACTCATGATCGGCATGGCTACGCCTGTCAAGACGCTCGAAATGCTCTTCTATCTCAAGAAATACGCCTTTGACCACGCTATCTACTTCGATACGTTCCCAATTATCGAGGATGCGGAAGGGGAGTGCGCTCATAACCTCGCTATGATGAAGCTAATGAATGACTCCTTGGAAAGTGTGGGCCAGGAAAAGATACAGTCCGTGATTGATGCAAACGATGCACTTGCAGCGGCCGCGCTCGTGCGCGAGCTCTTCTGCGCTATGGGGAGGTAATCATTCTATGAAACGTGATTGGGAGGCTACTGCCGAGGGCATTCTTGCCGCCGTGGGCGGCCCCGAGAACATCTCGGGCATGACGCACTGCGCCACTCGTCTTCGCCTGAACCTACGTGACGATTCCAAGTGTGACGACGCGGCCGTCAAGGAGGTCGACGGCGTGGTCAACACCGTCAACTCAGCCGGCCAGTACCAAGTGCTGATTGGCACCGAGGTACCCAAGCTCTATGAGAAGTTCGAGCCGCTTGTCAAGGGCTCGGGCGCCGAGGTCTCCACGAGCGCCTCCTCCGATGAGGGCATCGTCTCCAGGATCTTCTCCGCCATCTCGGGCGTCTTTGCTCCGCTGCTGCCCGCCATGGCCGGCTCCGGTATCCTCCGCGGCCTGCTGATCCTTGCGGTTCAGCTCGGCCTTATCACCGAGGGTACGGGCACCTACACCATTCTTTACACCCTCTCGATGAGCGTGTTCTACTTCCTGCCGGTGCTTCTGGGCTTCTCCTCGGGCAAACGCTTCGGTGCGAGCCCGTATCTGTCGGCCCTGATCTGCGCCTGTCTGCTCTATCCCGACTTTATCGGCTTGATGGGCGACGCGGGCAACGGCGCCATGAGCGAGTTCTTCGGCATCCCCGTGGTGCTTATGAGCTACAACTCCACCGTTATCCCGGCCATCATCGCCATCTGGGTTTACTCGTTCCTCTATAAGTTCCTGGATGAGCATGTGCCCGAGACCCTTAAGCTCGTCGTGCTTCCCGCGGTCTCGCTGATTATCATGGTTCCCGCCACCATGCTCGTGATCGGCCCCTTGGGCGTCTATGCCGGCGAGGGCATCGCCTTCGTGGTCAACTGGCTCATCGCCCGCTCCAACGTGCTTGCTGGCATCCTGGTGGGCGGCGGCTGGTCCGTGCTCGTCTCGATGGGTATCCACTGGGCAGTTAATCCCATCATGATTAATAACATCGCCTCCAATGGCTTCGACTACATTTGCCCGGCCACCTTTGCCTGCAACTTCGCTGTTATCGGCTGCGCCCTCGGCGTCTTCCTCAAGGCCCGCGATCAGAAGCTCAAGAGCTTTGCCATGACCGGTGCCGTGACCATCTGCCTCTCTGCCATCATCGAGCCCACACTCTTTGGCATGCTTGTCAAGAACAAGAAGCTCTTCTTGGCTCAGATCATCGGCGGTGCCTGCGGCGGCGCGTTCCTCGGCCTTTTCAAGGTCGTCACCACGGCCTTTGTCTTTGGCTCCGTCACTACGTTCCCGGCCTTCGTCTCCTCCGATCCGATGAACTTCGCTTTCGCCATGATCGGCATGGTTATCTCGGCTGTTGTCGCCGGCGTACTCGGCTACATCTTCACCGACAAGGACGATCAGCTCGCCTAGTCTTGCTTTGGGGCTACGAGTCATGAGCCCAAGGCTAAGACCGACTTCCATCTAATAAGGGGTCGCTGCTTATATCGCAGCGGCCCTTTTTGCTTTTGATTGGCTTGATTAGGTTAAACTTTGAAAATAGATGAAAAGGAAGGAACGCCGATGATTCCGTATGAGCGCCATGAACTGATTCTTAATAAGCTAAAGGAGGCTGACCTGCTCAAGATAGATGAGCTCGCGGCCTTTATGCCCGATGTGTCGATGTCTACGCTGCGCCGCGACCTCAAGGAGCTCGAGAAGCGGGGGAGCATCGAGTATCTGACCGGCGGTGCGGTCAAACTGCATTCTGCGGCTCGCGAGGTGAGTGTCTTTGAAAAGGGCGCGCAGCGGAGTAGTGAGAAGGACCTGATCGCGCGTCGTGCGGCAGCGGAGGTCGAGGACGGTGAGACGGTCTATGTCGACTCCGGTACCACCGCGACGGCGCTCCTGAGTCTGCTCGTCGACAAACCAGTGACTATCTACACCACCAACGGCTACGCATGTAGGTTTACGGGCGAGCTTGCTGCTAAGGTGGTGGTGATTGGCGGCGACTTTAATCCCGTTACCTGCTCGCTGACCGGGCCAATGGTGGAGAACGCGTTGCGTGAGCTGTACTTTGACCGGGCGTTTATAGGCGTCAACGCGGTGGACGAGGATCGTGGCATCATGACGCCTGGTTATCCCGAGGCTATCAAAAAGCGCATTGTGATGCGGAATTCCCAAGCGAGTTATGTACTCGCCGACAGCTCCAAGTTCCATGTGTTTTCAAATGTAAAGGTGTGCGACCTGGAGGGCTTTACTGTTATCTCCGACAAGCGCGACGCCAAAATCGGCGAGCGCGTCAAGATGATTACGGCCTAGGACGCCGGGGCATCGCATCTTGTCCTCAAGTCGCTGCCTACGTAAGGAAGCATGCGGCAAACGTACCTGACCTTTTGTCTCATTCCAGATTTGTGGACTAGCTTAGTTCGTCGGCTACTTGGTGCTCGTAGAAGGCTTCTACTACGGCGTTGAAGTCGCGGGCGAAGTCTTCCATGGTGCCGTGCCAGGTGGCTCGGCCGGGTTTTCCCTGGCCAACATAGGCGGTTTGGATGCCGCAGGCGGGGCTGGGAAAGTCGCGCTTGGGGTCGTTGCCCACCATGAGGACCTCGTGTGGCTCGAGTCCCATCACCTGAAGCTGCTCGAGATAGTAGGTGGCATCGGGCTTGCAGCGGGTGGTGTTTCCCATGTGCGTGACGAGCTCAAAGGGGGCGTCGGCCAGGTCGCCCCAACCCATGCGGCACTCGATGGCTCCCTGCGGAAAGCTGGGGTTGGTGAAGAGCGCGCAGCGCAGCCCTGCGTCCTGTACAGCCTGAAGCGCGGCGTGTGCGCCCGGCATGGCGTGGGCGTTGATGACGTCGTCATTCTTATGCGGGAGAACTTCGCGGTCGTAGTAGGTAAACGCCTCGTAGATGAGTGGGTCTGAGAGGCAAATGCCGCACCGGCGCTCAACCTCTTCTTGGTAGAACTCAAGATTGGTGCGATTATCCGTGCTGCTGCGGCGGTTGGCGTTGAGGTCGACCAAGATGGTGCCGAGGCGTGCCATCGTGCCACCGCGGCTGCGGTGACCAATATCCGCGAGCATCGACGAGACATCCTTAAAATAGCGAAGGATGAACGCGTTGAGGTTGATGCTAAGAAGCGTTTCGTCCATATCGAAAACGACTGCTTTGAGCACGCGGGCACCTTTCTCGATAAATCGTTCCAGAATCGTTGGCTCCGAATACTTTACCCCAAAGCCGTATGCCTAACTGCCTATCGTCAACTTATGGAGACGGTCGTCAACAAGATTGCGAAAAAGTCTCCATACGAGTAAAAAATCGCAGTTCACGCTTGAAATCGAAATGATTTCCCCGTAACCTATACGAACGTGATTGCATAAGCGTCACATTAGTATCTGTCGGCTCCCGAGTGTTCCTAAACGTTGTGTGCTTGTCGCACCCTTCTGTAGGTCCTAGCAATCGGGGCCCCGTAGTTCGAAAGGGGTCCACCTTTGAGTGAGATTCAGAACTCGTCCATTTTCTCTCTTGACGATGTCAACGAGGAGGAGATGAACAACCTCATCGACGGTACGATTACCGATTTTGATGAGGGCGATCTCGTTAACGGCACTGTCGTTAAGATCGAGCATGACGAGGTGCTCGTTGACATCGGATTCAAGTCCGAGGGCGTTATCCCGGTCCGCGAGCTGTCCATCCGCAAGGACGCTAACCCTGCAGACATCGTTGCACTCGGTGATCCCATCGAGGCCCTGGTTCTCCAGAAGGAGGACAAGGACGGTCGTCTGGTCCTGTCCAAGAAGCGTGCCGAGTACGAGCGTGCTTGGAACCGCATCGAGGAGAAGTTCAACTCCGGCGAGAACGTCGAGGGCGAGGTTATCGAGGTTGTCAAGGGCGGCCTGATCCTCGACATCGGCCTGCGTGGCTTCCTGCCCGCTTCCCTCGTCGACCTCCGTCGCGTCAAGGACCTCACCTCCTACATGGGTACCCGCATCGAGGCCCGCGTCATCGAGATGGACCGCAACCGCAACAACGTCGTCCTCTCCCGTCGCGTCGTGCTCGAGGAGTCCCGTAAGGCCGAGCGCTCCGAGATCCTGTCCAAGCTCAAGTCTGGCATGCGTCTCCAGGGCACTGTTTCCTCCATCGTCGACTTCGGCGCCTTCGTCGACCTCGGCGGCATCGACGGTCTCATCCACATCTCCGAGCTCTCCTGGAACCACGTCAACCATCCTTCTGAGGTTGTCAAGGTCGGCCAGGAGGTCGAGGTCGAGGTTCTCGACGTCGATCTCAACCGCGAGCGTATCTCCCTGGGTCTCAAGCAGACCACCGAGGATCCGTGGCGCGCACTGGTCAAGAAGTACCCCGTCGGTGCTATCGTCGAGGGCACTGTGACCAAGCTTGTCCCGTTCGGCGCTTTCGTCGACCTGGGCGAGGGCATCGAGGGCCTGGTGCACATCTCCGAGATGGCCAACAAGCACGTCGATCAGCCTTCTCAGGTCACCCACGTGGGCGACAAGGTTCAGGTCAAGGTCATGGAGATCGACCTCGACCGTCGTCGTATCTCCCTGTCCATGAAGTCCGCTGCTGAGACTCTGGGCGTCGAGATCGAGGTTACCCCGCTGCCTTCCGAGAAGAAGGACGAGGAGACCGACGCCGAGTAAATCGGTTTGACGATCACTTGTTTTAAGGGATCCGTCCGTAATGGACGGGTCCCTTTTTGCATTTGGCGCCGAGATGCGCAATGCTGCCGGGCTGTCCACAGGCTATTGGATTGTCGGTGCATGAAAAAAGCCGACATCCCGCCTCGGGGAGGAGGCGGGAACACACCGAGTAGACGGAGGGGTGCGGAGCGCGGTCGCGTCTCGACTGACGACGTTGCCCATCGACAGGACCATTGTAGCGCATGGCGGTTCTTGGTTTATCGTGTCGAGCGTTTGCGTTGTGCCATTGCCTGCGGTAACGGTGTGCTACACTCTTGCACTGCTGAGTGGGCCAGACGGTCGCGCGATGTGCTGTTTGCAGTACGCGTGAGGAAAGTCCGGGCTCCAGAGGGCGGGATGCCGGCTAACGGCCGGGCGGAGTGATCCGACGGAAAGCGCCGCAGAAAAGAAGACTCCCACCTGCGCCGCAAGGCGTAAAGGGAAAAGCTGAAACGGTGGTGTAAGAGACCACCAGCGTCGTGGCAACACGGCGGCTTGGCAAGCCCCATCCGGAGCAAGCGCGAATAGGAACGCTATGGGCCGGCCCGGTCCGCGTTCGGGTAGCGTGCGTGGAGCTGCATGGTAACGTGCAGACAAGATAAATGACCGTTCACGACAGAACCCGGCTTATCGGCCCACTCGGCACTTTGTTGACGCTGCGAACCCGTCAGCGCGGCAATCTGCCTTTCAAGCCTTCGGGCATGACCATAAGGTCAATGCCCTCGTCTTTCAAGGCACCTTGCTCGCGCTGACGGGTTCTCGCTTTCGTTGACGGAATCATCGGCGTTGTCATTCTTTTTACTAGGGTTATCGTATTATTGAGGCTGTTTGTTGCTTTGCTTGTTGTTGAGGGGCTTTGTTGGACAGCTATTTTACTCTGCAATCGAATATTGAGGTTTCGGGCGAGTTTGTGGACCGCAAGAGCCGGTTTATTGCCCAGCTGGTCCATATTGAGTCCGAGGACGAGGCGAATGCCTTTATCGAGATGGTTCGCAAGCGTCATTACGACGCTCGACACAATGTTCCCGCGTGGATTTTGGTCGATGGACGCGAGCGCCAGAGCGATGATGGTGAGCCGAGCCGCACGAGCGGTATGCCGACGCTCGAGGTGTTGCGCGGTGCGGAGCTCAAAAATGTTTGCTGCGTAGTGACGCGCTATTTTGGCGGCACGCTGTTGGGGCCGGGCGGCCTGGTTCGCGCCTATACTGCGGCGACGCAAGCGGCGGTGGCCGCGGCTCAGGAGGCCGGGCAGATCGTCGAGATGACGAGTGTCGTGCCTGTTGACGTGCATGTGGCCTATCCGCAGTATGAGCAGGTGCTTCGCTTGGCCCAGGATTCCGGTGCCAAGGTTTCGGATACCGAGTACGCGGATGCCGTGACACTTCATTTGGTGTTTAAGGCGGGGGAGCAGGAGTCGTTTTGCGCTAAGATGCGCGAGCTTATGGCGGGGCGCGAGGAGATTGAGGTCAGCACTCCCGAATTTGCCGAGTTCTAACGGCGACGGCCGGCGTGCTTTTGGGTGAATCCCAAGCGCGCCGGCCGTCGTTTTATGTTTCCGCTGTTTACTCGGCGAGCTGCTTTAGCACATCACAGGCGATTTCGACGGCATCGTCGATGCAGCCGGGGCAGCTGCGGAGCGGACCCTTATCCGATCCGATGCCCTTGAGCGTGCCGCAGACGGTTGTCGTGTTCTTCTCGCCAAAACGCTTGGCGATTTCGCGCGACAGCTTGTAGGTCTGGCCCTTGGTCTTGGGGTTTTCCATGCCGTCGCTCATTACAAAGCCCATGATGGCCACGGCGCCCGAGATGGCGCCGCAGGTTTCGGTCATGCCGCCCATGCCGGCGCCAAAGCCCTCGGTGAGGGTAAAGGCGACCTGGGGGTCGAGCTCGACGGCGGGCGCGAGCGTGCAGGCGACGGCTTGGGCGCAGTTAAAGCCACGGGCGTGATATTCGGCAGCTTGAGCCTGACAGGCGGTGATGTCGAGCTGGGCCGTATCGATTTGCTTCATCGTTGTCTCCTTGGTCACGGTGTACCCGCCTATGGTACCCGTGACGGGGCATGTAATCATCGAGAGCTTCACGTATACCTCGTTTTTATCTATCGAGCAAATGCCCAAGGCTTGAGATAAATACTCCTGATCAATTTGTCCAATAACCTACCTTTGGGATGGGTTGAGAGGGGTGCAGGGTAGCGGTATCGTGAACCGAATAAAACGTAACCCAGGCAAGGGAGCTAGATATGAGCGAGCAGACCATCGGTACTACATGTGTTCAGGGCGGCTATCACCCGGGAGATGCCGAGCCGCGCCAGGTGCCCATCTACCAGTCCACCACGTGGAAGTACGACACGTCCGAGCACATGGGCAAGCTGTTTGACCTGGAGGAGTCGGGCTACTTCTACAGCCGCCTGCAGAACCCCACGTGCGATCTCGTTGCCGCTAAGATCTGCGAGATGGAGGGAGGCACCGCCGCGATGCTCACGAGCTCGGGCATGGCTGCGAACTTCCTCGCGATTTTTAATGTGGCCGGTGCCGGCGATCATGTGGTCGCTAGCTCTGCCATTTACGGCGGTACGTATAACCTGCTCGCCCACACCATGGGCCGCATGGGCGTGACCTGCACGTTCGTCGCCCCCGACTGCACCGATGAAGAGCTCGAGGCGGCCTTTGAGCCCAATACCAAGCTCGTCTTTGGCGAGACGATCGCCAACCCCGCCCTCGCCGTGCTCGATATTGAGCGCTTTGCCAAGGCCGCACATGACCACGGCGTGCCGCTGATGGTCGACAACACCTTCCCGACGCCCGTGATGTGCCGTCCCTTTGAGTGGGGCGCCGACATCGTTACGCACTCTACCACCAAGTACATGGATGGACATGCTGCCTACCTGGGCGGCGTGATCGTCGACCACGGCCAGTTTGACTGGATGGCCCATGCAGACAAGTTCCCGGGTCTCACCACGCCCGACGAGAGCTACCACGGCGTGACGTATGCCGAGAAGTTCGGTCGCGAGGGTGCCTTCATTACCAAGGCAACCGCTCAGCTCATGCGCGACCTCGGCCCCATGCAGAACCCGCAGGCGGCATTCTTCTTGAACAGCTCGCTCGAGAGCCTGCATGTACGCATGCCGCGTCATTGTGAGAACGGCCAGGCCGTTGCCAAGTTCCTGCAGAGCCATCCCAAGGTACGCTTCGTGAGCTATCCGGGCCTGGAGGGCGATAAGTACTATGACCTGGCTCAGAAGTACATGCCTAACGGTACCTGCGGCGTTGTGAGCTTTGGCTTTAACGGTGGTCGCGCGGCGGCCGAGACCTTTATGAAGAGCCTTAAACTTGCCCAGATCGCCACGCATGTGGCTGACGCCCGCACCTGCTGCCTGCATCCCGCTAATGCCACGCATCGCCAGATGAACGATGAGGAGCTCATCGCCTGTGGCATCTCTGCCGACATGGTGCGCCTGTCGTGCGGCCTCGAGGACACGGCCGATCTGATTGCCGACCTTGAGCAGGCGCTCGAGCAGTGCTAGGCTAGCGTTCGCACAAGGCGCCGATGCTGGCAGAAAGCTTCGGCGACCTTTAGTTCCGATTCCGTAGGCGGGGCCCCAATCGCGGCTGTTTGCAGGCGATTGGGGCCCCGTTTTTTGCGTTGGGCCACTCGAAAGGATGGATATGGAGAAAACTGCAGAGCAGCTGCGCCGCGAGCACATTGCCCTTGAGGGCGACACCCATGGCAAGAACAAATGGGCGATTCTGTTTACCGTGCTCATCATGACGTTTATGTCGTGTCTGGATTCGACCGTCGTGACCGTGGCGTTGCCCGTGATGCAAAAGGAGCTGGGCGTGGGCCTCGATCGCATTCAGCTGGTAAGCTCGGTGTATCTGCTTGCGACGTGCGTGGCTATGTTGCCGTTTGGCCGTCTGGGCGACGTGCGCGGCAAGGTGAATGTGTTCCAGCTGGGCGTCATCGTCTTTTCGGTCGGTTCGCTGCTGTGCGGCCTTTCGGCCTCGCTCGAGGTTCTTATCCTGGCACGCATCGTTCAGGGCGTCGGTTGCGCGGCGGCCATGGCCAACAACATGGGTATCATTACCGAGTCGTTTCCGGCGCGCGAACGAGGTCGTGCCATGGGTATTCTCGCGACCTTCGTGGCCCTCGGCATGATGTGTGGCCCCGTGCTGGGCGGCATGCTGGTGGCAAGCTTTCCCTGGGAGAGTATCTTCCTCATCAACCTGCCCATTGGCGTCATCTCATTTATCGTGGGGCTCTATACGCTGCCGCATGTTAAGCCGGAGGCTGACGAGCGCCCCATGTCCCTGATCGAGGCCGCTCGTCGCTGCTTTGCAAATTCGGCCTTCACCATCAACCTCGCCTGCATGCTCATCGTGTTCGTTGGTATTGGCGCATCAGAGTTTATCCTGCCGTTCTATTTTCAGGACGCCCACGGCTTTGGTTCCGACATTTCCGGATTGCTCTTTTTGGCGCTGCCGATGGTGAATGCCTTTATCGGCCCGCTTTCGGGTACGGTTTCGGACCGTGTTGGCTGCGAGGGCCCCACGGCGGTCGGCCTAGGCGTGTACGTATGCGGTCTTTTTGCGGTAAGTACGCTCGACGAGCACTCTTCCATCCCTGTGATCGTGTGCTGCGTCGCGTTTATGTCGTGCGGTACGTCGATTTTCCAGAGCCCCAATAACTCGCTGTATATGGGCTCGGCTCCGCGCGAAGCGCTCGGCTTTGCGGGCAGCCTGGGTAGCCTGGCGCGCTATGCGGGTATGGCAGTGGGCATTACAGCGGCATCGCATATCCTGTATGGGCAGATGAGCGTGGCGATGGGCGAGTCCGTGACCAGTTTCGTTGCAGGCTGTCCGGATGTGTTCCTGTTCGGCTTTCGCTCGGTGTTCTATGTGCTCATGGCTGTGGCCGCTGTGGGTTTTGCGCTCGCCATGGTGCGTTTGGTGAGGATGCGCGCCCGTCATTAGTGTGTTGAGAGACTGTCTGCCACGATTCGCGCCGTCCCAAAAAGACCGGGGTTGATTTCCGATCTCAGCCGAACACATTGAGCAAATAGGCCATTCCCGCAGT
>URPK01000007.1 GCA_900549715.1 uncultured Collinsella sp.
GAAAGCACTTAATGTGCTTTCCGTCTTGCGCAGGACTGTAGAGCAGCAAACTTAAACAGCGGGCCGCCCGGACCGGGAATCCGCCAGCGCGCACAGGAGGGGATT
This sequence comes from uncultured Collinsella sp., assembly GCA_900549715.1. GTDB lineage: Bacteria > Actinomycetota > Coriobacteriia > Coriobacteriales > Coriobacteriaceae > Collinsella. The sequence goes on from URPK01000007.1 coordinate 106, forward strand.
CCTTTTGTGTAGGCTTTGCGGAAATGTGCCAATTTTGGGATACGCCCGGCGGCGTGGTCTGTTGACGGCACAGCTAACGCCACGTATCCTATCGAACTGCGTGTTTCGTAGGGGGATGCTGACCCCTCGATTCAAGCCGTTGCACTTTACAGAAAGCTGGAATCATTCGAGAAGGAGTACGCTTTGCCTACTATTAACCAGCTGGTTCGCCAGGGCCGTCGTTCCGTGCCCAAGAAGTCCAAGAACGCTGCTCTGCAGCACAACTCCCAGAAGCGCGGCGTGTGCACCCGCGTCTTCACCACGAGCCCCAAGAAGCCGAACTCGGCTCTTCGTAAGGTTGCCCGTGTTCGCCTTGTCAACGGCATCGAAGTTACTGCTTACATCCCGGGTGAGGGCCACAACCTGCAGGAGCACTCCATCGTGCTCGTCCGCGGCGGTCGTGTCCGTGACCTCCCTGGTGTCCGTTATCACGTCATCCGTGGCGCCTACGACGCTGCTCCGGTCCAGAACCGTATGCAGGCCCGTTCCAAGTACGGTGCTAAGCGCCCCAAGGCCAAATAAGCCAGATAACGTTTTGATACTTTCGCCGTGTGCCGTCTTGAGCGCCGCACGGTAGACACTTAAGGAGATTTCACATGCCGCGTCGTGCAGCAGCTAATCGTCGTGAGGTTCAGCCTGACGCCGTTTACAACAACCGCCTGGTGACTCAGCTCATCAACAAGGTCCTTCTTGACGGCAAGAAGGCCACCGCTGAGCGCATCGTTTACACCGCTTTCGAGATCGTTGCCGAGAAGTCCGAGGGTGGCGACGCTCTCGCTACCTTCAAGAAGGCTATGGACAACGTCAAGCCCACGCTCGAGGTTAAGCCCAAGCGTGTCGGCGGCGCTACCTATCAGGTCCCGATGGAGGTCAACTCCCGTCGTTCCACCGCTCTGGGTATCCGCTGGATCGTCAACTTCTCCCGCGCTCGCAAGGAGAAGACCATGGCCGAGCGTCTCGCCAACGAGATCCTCGACGCCTCCAACGGCCTGGGCGCTTCCGTCAAGAAGCGTGAGGACGTCTTCAAGATGGCCGAGGCCAACCGCGCGTTCTCTCACTATCGTTGGTAAGTTAAGGTAAGGAACTAACATGGCTAAGCCTAAGTACAAGCTTTCCGATACCCGTAACATCGGCATCATGGCCCACATCGATGCCGGTAAGACCACCACGACCGAGCGTATTCTTTACTACACCGGTAAGACCCACAAGATCGGTGAGGTCCATGAGGGCGCTGCCACCATGGACTGGATGGTTCAGGAGCAGGAGCGCGGCGTAACCATTACCTCCGCTGCTACCACCTGCTTCTGGAACAAGGACGGCAAGGACTACCGCATCCAGATCATCGACACCCCGGGCCACGTTGACTTCACCGCCGAGGTCGAGCGCTGCCTGCGCGTCCTCGATGGCGCTGTCGCCGTCTTCGACGCCGTTGCCGGCGTTCAGCCCCAGTCTGAGACCGTTTGGCGTCAGGCTTCTACCTTCAACGTTCCCCGCATCGCCTTCATCAACAAGTATGACCGCGTGGGCGCTGACTTCTTCAACGCTATCGAGACCATGAAGGATCGTCTCGACGCTAACGCCGTGGCCGCTCAGGTCCCGATGGGCGCCGAGGACAACTTCTGGGGCGTCATCGACCTGGTCACCATGACTGCATGGGACTTCAAGGCCGACGAGAAGGGCATGACCTACCCCGAGCCGATGGACGAGATCCCGGCTGAGTTCGCCGACATCGCTGCCACCAAGCGCGAGGAGCTCCTCGACGCTGCTGCCAGCTTTGACGACGAGCTCATGGAGAAGATCCTCATGGAGGAGGACTTCACCGTCGAGGAGCTCAAGGCTGCTCTGCGTAAGGGCGTTCTGGCCAACGAGCTCAACCTCGTCTTCGTGGGCTCCGCCTACAAGAACAAGGGCGTCCAGGAGCTGCTCGACGCTGTCGTCGACTACCTGCCCAGCCCGCTCGACGTTGAGGCCGTCACCGGTACCGATCCGGACACCGGCGAGGAGATCCAGCGTCATCCTTCCTTCGACGAGCCCTTCTCCGGCCTGGTCTTCAAGATCATGACCGACCCGTTCGTCGGTAAGCTCACCTACGTCCGCGTTTACTCCGGCCGCGCCGAGTCCGGCTCCTACGTTGTCAACGCTTCCAACGGTCAGCGCGAGCGCCTCGGCCGCATCCTCGAGATGAACGCCGCCGAGCGTATCGACCGTGACGACGCTGCCGCCGGCGACATCGTCGCTTGCGTCGGATTCAAGAACTCCACCACCGGTGACACCCTGTGCGCCGAGGGCAAGGAGATCGTCCTCGAGAAGATCGAGTTCGCTAAGCCCGTTATTGACGTTGCCATCGAGCCCAAGACCAAGGCCGAGCAGGACAAGATGTCCCTGGCTCTGACCAAGCTCGCCGAGGAGGACCCGACCTTCCAGGTGTCCACCAACCACGAGACCGGCCAGACCATTATCGCCGGCATGGGCGAGCTGCACCTCGAGATCATCGTCGACCGTCTGCTCCGCGAGTTCAAGGTTGACGCTAACGTTGGTAAGCCCCAGGTTGCCTACCGCGAGACCGCTGGTCACGACGTCGAGAAGGCTGAGGGCAAGTTCGTCCGTCAGTCCGGTGGTCGCGGTCAGTATGGCCACGCCGTCATCAAGCTCGAGAAGATGGAGGAGGGCTTCGGCTACGAGTTCGTCAACGCTATCGTCGGCGGCGTCGTGCCCAAGGAGTACATCCCGTCCATCGACAAGGGCATCCAGGAGGCCCTGAACACCGGTGTTATCGCCGGCTTCCCGGTCCTCGACGTTAAGGTCACCCTTTTCGACGGTTCTTACCACGAGGTCGACTCCTCCGAGGCCGCCTTCAAGATCGCCGGTTCCATGGCTATCAAGGACGCCCTCAAGAAGTCCGATCCGCAGCTGCTCGAGCCGATTATGGCTGTCGAGGTCGAGACCCCCGAGCAGTACATGGGCGACGTTATGGGCAACCTCTCCGGTCGCCGCGGCAAGATCGAGGGCATGGAGGATCGCAAGAACAGCAAGCTCATCCGTGCCAAGGTGCCGCTGGGCGAGATGTTCGGTTACGCTACCGACCTTCGCTCCCAGACCCAGGGCCGTGCATCCTACACGATGCAGTTCGACTCTTATGAGCCCGCGCCCAAGTCCATCGTGGACGAGGTCATGAGCAAGAACGCCTAAGTTCGAGCTCCCTGTTACGTAATCCTGCGAGAACATCTCTCGCACTCTTTGGAGGTTTAAGTTGGCTACCCAGAAGATCCGCATTCGCCTCAAGGGCTATGATCACGAGGTCGTCGATCAGTCCGCGAAGCTCATCGTCGAGACCGCTCAGAAGACCGGCGCTCGCGTTTCCGGTCCTGTCCCCCTGCCCACCGAGCGCAACCTGTACACGGTTATCCGCTCGCCGCACGTGAACAAGGACTCCCGTGAGCAGTTCGAGATGCGCACCCACAAGCGCCTCATCGACATCCTCGACCCCACCTCGGGCACCGTTGATTCGCTTATGCGTCTCGACCTCCCCGCTGGCGTCGACATCGACATCAAGCTCTAAGCGATATCGCTCATAGCTTAAAGGGCCCCGCTGCCGTTACGGTAGCGGGGCCCTTTTGTTTTGCATGATGGGTTTGGATCGCCGGGTAAGGCTGCCGAGCGGCTGGCTGTGGCGACCTACTCACTCAAGGGGCGCAATGACGCTTCCTCAAAATGGAAGGATCGCAAGCCGTCTTCTGTTTCGATGCACGCACGACCAAAGCCATCGACCGTTTTAAAGATGCCTCGCGCCAGCTCGTCACCGGCAGGGGAGCGGGCGATAACGTGCTTTCCAATCCAATTGAGGTGAGCGACATATTCGCCGTGGACGGGCGCGAGCGGTCCGGTGTTTTCTTCCATGGCGTTGAGGCGTTCTGCCCAGGCATCTATAGCGTCTATAACTGCGTGATAGACCTCATCGAGGAGCATGTCGACAGCTGGAACGTTCTCGTTAAGGTCCGAGAGACCGATTGCCGGCAGGCCGCCATCGGGCACCTCTTGGGGCGCATAGTTCACATTGACACCAATGCCACAGACGGCGAAAGGTTTGCCTTCGTTATCGCGTGCGGCCTCGACCAGAATGCCGCCGAGTTTGCGTCCACGCGCGACCAGGTCGTTGGGCCATTTGAGGCCAATCTCGTTTGCAAGACCCTGTTTTTCGAGCGCCTCGAGCACCGCTAGGCCGCTGACGGCAGCAAGACCAGAGTACTTCGCAGGATTAACGCATGGACGCAGGACAATCGAAAGCAATAGGTTGCCGGCGGTTGAATCCCACTTGTGGCCGCGCCGGCCGCGTCCTGCTGTCTGAGCCCGGGCGGCAAGTCCTGTGCCGTGCGGCGCTCCCTGTTTTCCTGCTTCGAGCAGGTCATCGTTGGTCGATCCGGTTACGTCGACTATCGTTAATTTGGCATCCATAACGGCTGCTACCTCCTTAATGAATAAGTGAATAACGCAATGGTGTCGAGAGAGACACAATGTGAAGCCTTTGTCGCATTTGGACAATTTAATGTTAACACGTTAACAACGACTGAAATGCGCTATCCTCTCTTGGTCGATGTAAACACGTCAACAACTCAAAGGAGGTTAGTGATGGGTTTCACGATTCTTGGAACAGGCTCGGCGCTTCCTAAGCGCAGTGTTTCCAATGACGAGCTGTCCGAGTTCCTCGATACCTCGGATGAGTGGATTTTTACCCGCACAGGTATTAAGAGTCGCCACGTCTGCACCACAGAGTCACTTGACGACCTTGCCGTAGCGGCGAGCGAGCGGGCACTTCAGGTGTCCGGAATCGACGCGAGCCAGTTGGATCTGATCGTCTGCTCGACGACGACGGGTGACCACCTTGTTCCCGCCGAGGCGTGTGCCGTTGCTGAGCGACTGGGCGCGACGTGCCCTGCCTTCGATGTCTCGGCTGCCTGCGCCGGCTTCGTATTTGCGCTCGATGTTGCCGAGGGCTATATCGCCCGAGGACGAGCCAAGCATGTGCTTGTCGTTGCCGCCGAGCAGATGACGCGCGCGCTCGACTGGACCGACCGCGCCACCTGTGTGCTCTTTGGCGATGGGGCAGGCGCCGCGGTGATTGAGGCTGGGGGAGACAGCCCCCTTGCCGTTGAGCTTTCGACGGCGCCCGACGTCGAGACGTTGTGCGTTCCCGGTCTGGTCGGCACCTCGCCGTTTAAGGCCTCCGCAGATAGCGAGAGCGTGCTGTCCATGAATGGCCGCCGCGTGTTCAAGTTCGGCGTCAACGCCATCTGCGACACGGTCCATAAGCTTGCGGGCGATGCGGGCATTTCGGTCGAAGATATCGATCATTTTGTATTCCATCAGGCTAACGAACGAATCCTGAGCCGGGCGGTCAAGCGCCTCGGCGTGCCAGACGAGCGCGTGATTCGAACGCTGCGCGAGACCGGCAACATTTCGAGCGCCTGCATTCCCTTTGCGCTTGACCGGCTGGCACGTACCGACGCACTGAATGCGGGCGACACCATCGCCCTCGTTGGATTTGGCGCCGGCCTGGATATAGGTGGCTATCTGCTTCGTTGGAAGTAGTCGCACATAGGAAATAAAAACGCCCCTAGGGCACAAACAAAGGAGAACTACCATGGCAGATCAGAAGACCTTCGAGCGCGTTTGCGACGTTATCCGCGAGACCGCCGGCCTTGACGACGTCGAGATGAAGCCCGAGTCCACGCTCGAGGAGATCGGCCTCGACAGTCTGGGTACCGTCGAGATCCTCGTGGCCGTCGAGGACGAGTTCGATATTCAGCTCGATACCGAGGAGAACCCTAAGACGGTCGGCGAGTTCGTCGATACGGTTGAGGCGGCATTGGAGAAGTAGAGATGCTCAAGACTCCTCTCTGCGAGCTGCTCGGCATCGAAAAGCCCGTGTTCCAGGGCGGCATGGCCTGGATTGCCGATGCCTCGCTGGCATCTGCCGTGTCCGAGGCAGGCGGCTTAGGGATTATCGCGGCCATGAATGCCGACGCAAACTGGTTGCGCGATCAGATTCACGAGCTGCGCACCAAGACGGATAAGCCCTTTGGCGTCAACGTCATGCTCATGAGCCCATTTGCCGACGAGGTCGCGCAGGTCGTGATTGACGAGCGAGTGCCGGTCGTCGTGACGGGCGCCGGCAATCCCGCCAAGTACATGAAGGCGTGGAACGAGGCGGGCATCAAGGTCATCCCGGTCGTTGCCTCGGTGGCGCTGGCGCGCCTCGTGGCGCGTCGTGGAGCCACGGCGGTTGTTGCCGAGGGCACCGAATCGGGCGGCCATATTGGCGAGACCTCGACGATGGCACTGGTGCCGCAGGTCGTCGATGCGGTCGACATTCCCGTCGTGGCTGCCGGCGGTATTGCCGACGGCCGCGGCGTGGCGGCCGCCTTTATGCTGGGCGCCGCCGGCGTGCAGGTGGGTACGCGCTTTCTGGTCGCAGACGAGTGCACCGTATCGGAGCAGTACAAGGAGATGGTCTTGAAGGCCAACGACACCTCGACGCGTGCGACCGGCCGCTCGACGGGACACCCGGTGCGTGCCCTCAAGAGCCCCTTTACCAACGCGTATGCCAAGAGCGAGGCGGCGGGCGCAAGCTCCGAGGAGCTCGGGGCCATGGGCACGGGCGCCCTTCGCAAGGCCGCCAAGGACGGCAATTACGAAGAGGGTTCGTATTTGTGTGGACAGATTGCCGGCATGGTTAGCGAGCGCCAGAGCGCACGAGAAATCGTTGACGATCTGGTCGATGGTGCCGAGCGCGTCCTGAAGGGTGCGTGCGCATGGGTAGCGTAGCGTTTCTGTTTGCCGGCCAGGGTGCCCAACACCCCGCGATGGGCGTCGACCTCATCGAAGCATCGCCGGCGGCTGCTGAGGTGTTTGCAATCGCCGATGAGGTGCGCCCGGGGACCAGTGAGCAGTGCCGGAGCGCCTCCAAGGAGGAGCTGTCGCAGACCGTGAACACGCAGCCCTGCGTGTTCGTTCACGACCTGGCAGCGGCTACCGCTCTGCGTGAGCGCGACGTGGTGCCTGCCGTTTGTGCGGGATTCTCACTGGGCGAGGTCGCCGCGCTCACCTTTGCGGGGGCATTCGATACGCGAGCGGGCTTTGAGCTCGTGTGCGAGCGCGCGGCGCTGATGGCCGCGGCTGCCGAGCGCCATCCGGGCGGTATGCGCGCCGTCATCAAGCTCGATGCGGTGCAAGTCGAGGGCCTGGCAAAACAGGCCGGCGAGGACTGCTGGCCAGTCAACTACAACAGTCCGCAGCAGACGGTTGTGGCCGGAGCGCCCGAGGCGCTGCAGGAGCTCGACGTCCTAGTAAAAGAGGCCGGCGGCCGCGCTATGAAAGTCGCGGTGTCAGGTGCATTCCATAGCCCCTATATGGCCGAGGCGACTGAGGGGCTGGCGACGTATATCCAAGACGGCCACGCGCCGTCTTCGCTACTAATTCCGGTCATGTCAAACATGACGGCGGCGCCCTATCCGGCGGATCCGCGAGCAGCGTCGGATGTCTTGGCCAACCAGGTGAGCCATGCCGTTCGCTGGGTCGACACGCTGCATACTCTGCAGGATCAGGGCATCGACACGTTTATTGAGGTTGGCCCTGGCAAAACGCTGTCCGGCCTGGTCAAGCGTACGCTGAGCGACGTTTGCGTGTATTCGTGCGAAACAGCCGAGCAGGTCGCAGCTATTGCCGACGAGCTCGCATAGTCCACAGGGCTGTAACCCGAAAGGAATGACATGGGCAATTTGAACAACGGCACGCTCGAGCGCAACGACTTACGTCGCGTGGCACTGATCACGGGCGGTTCGCGAGGCATTGGCCGCGCCTGTGCAACCGGTTTGGCGGAGGACGGCTTTGATATCGCCGTCATCTATGCCGGTAGCGTCGATGTGGCGCGCGAGACATGCGAAGCCTGCGAGGCGGTTGGCGCCACGGCGCGCGCATATCAATGCGACGTGGCCGACCCCGCTGCCGTCAATGCCTGCATCGAGGTCGTGCTCAATGACTTTGGTTCGATTTGGGCGCTCGTCAACAACGCTGGCATCACGCGCGACGGCCTGCTCATGCGTATGGGCGACGATGCCTTCGACCGCGTGCTCGATGTCAATCTCAAGGGCACGTTCAATACGACGCGCGCGCTCACCAAGACCTTTATGCGCCAGCGCGGCGGTTGCGTCATCAACATGAGCTCGGTCGTGGGCCTGATGGGCAATGCCGGACAGGCCAACTACGCTGCCTCCAAGGCGGGCGTGATCGGCTTGACCAAGGCGGTAGCGCGCGAGCTTGCGCCCCGCGGCGTACGAGTGAACGCAGTCGCCCCCGGGTTTGTCGAGACGGATATGACGGCAAAGCTCTCGGAGAAGGTGCGTGCGGCGTGCGAGGAGCAGATTCCCCTGAGGCGCGTGGCGCGCCCCGAGGAAGTGGCCGGCGTGGTGCGCTTTTTGGCGAGCGATGCGGCTGCTTACATTACGGGCGAAGTCATACGCGTCGACGGCGGAATGGCGATGTAGAAAGCAAGCCGGTTAAGCGGCTTGGATGAGGAGACCATGATGGAACAGAGAGTTGCAATTACCGGCATAGGTGCCATATCGCCGCTCGGCAACACCGCGCTTGCCACCTGGGCGGCAATGTGTGCTGGCACGTGCGGCATCGGCCCGATCACGCACTTCGATACCGATGCGTTTACCGTCAAGGTGGCGGCCGAGGTCAAGGGCTTTGACGGCAACGAGTACTTTGGCAAGCGTGACGCCAAGCATCTGGACCCTTGCGTTCAGTTTGCGATGGCGGCTTCGGACGAGGCCATGCACGATGCGGGCCTCGATGTTGAGGGCGCGGTCGATCGCGATCGCCTGGGTGTCTATGTGGGCTCGGGCGTGGGCGGCATGCAGACGCTTGTCGACAACGTCCATACGATTGCCGACCGCGGGCCTCGTCGCGCATCGCCCTACATGATCGCGATGATGATCCCCAACATGGCATCGGGCAATATCGCAATCCGCCACAAGGCAAAGGGTCCGACCCTGCCCGTGGTGACCGCTTGCGCGACTTCTGCCCATGCGGTGGGCGAGGCGTTCCGCGCCATCAAGCACGGCTATGCCGATGCAATCCTGGCCGGCGGCGCCGAGGCTGCCATTATCCCCGATGCCGTTGCGGGCTTTACGTCCTGCCGCGCATTGACCACCAACCCCGATCCCGCGACGGCTTGCCACCCGTTCGACGCGAACCGCGACGGCTTTGTGATGGGCGAGGGCGCCTGCGTGCTGGTACTCGAGAGCATGGAACATGCGCAGGCTCGCGGTGCGCACATTTACGCCGAGGTCGTAGGCTATGGCAACACCGATGATGCCTATCACATCACGAGCCCCGATCCCGAGGCTGCCGGCATTGCCCGTGCGATATCGCTGGCGGTGGCCGAGGGCGACGTTAAGCCTTCCGAGGGCCTCTACATCAACGCTCACGGCACCTCGACCAAGCTCAACGATTCGTCTGAGACGGCGGGCATTAAGCGTGCGCTCGGCGAGGACGCGGCACGCGCCGCGCACGTCTCGTCGACCAAGTCGATGACCGGTCACATGATCGGCGCCACGGGTGCCATTGAGGTCATGGCCTGCGCCATGGCGCTCGAGCAGGGCGTGGTACCCCCGACCATTAACTACCACACGCCCGATCCCGCCTGCGATCTTGACTACACGCCCAATCGCGCGGTTCGCGCCGACCTTACCTGGGCGCTTTCGACCAACCTAGGCTTTGGCGGGCACAACGCCGCCATCGCGCTGCGTAGATATACGAGGAGCTAGAGCATGGATTCCAAAAGACTTGCCGAGATAGCCGATGTTATGGAGGACCGCGGCCTCACGCGCGTGCGGGTTGAGGAGCCCGATGGCACCGCGGTCGAACTTGAGCGCGCGAGCGCCGCACAGCCGGTTGCCGTGCCCATGCCTATGCCGAGCGCCATGGCCGCTCCGGTTGCGGCTCCCGCAGTCGCGCCTGCCGCACCGGAGCCCGCCGCGCAGGCGCCCGCCGCCGCACCGGAGCCCAAGGGCGCCGAGGTGACTGCTCCCATGGTCGGCGTGTTCTATGCTGCCCCGGCGCCGGGCGACGAGCCGTTTGTGCACGTGGGCTCCAAGGTCAAGGCCGGCGAGACCCTCTGCATCATCGAGGCCATGAAGGTTCTCAACGAGGTGACGGCAGAGGCAGACGGCGAGGTGCTCGAGATCTGCGTGGCCGACGGCGACCTCGTGGAGTTTGGCAGCTGCCTCATGAGGATCGGATAGGTGATATCCATGAACAAAGAAGAGCTCAAGAAGCTGTTGCCGCATCGCGAGCCGATGCTTTTGCTCGACGAGGCCGAGCTGGTGGGCGACGAGGCCCACGGCAAGATTACGATCACGGGCGACGAGTACTTTTTGCAGGGGCATTTTCCGGGAAACCCGGTCGTCCCCGGCGTGATTCAGTGCGAGATGCTCGCCCAGAACTGCTGCGTGCTGCTGATGGGCGATGAGGAGGCGCGCGGCGCGACGCCGTTCTACACGAGTCTGGACAAGGTTCGCTTTAAGCGTCCGGTGCGCCCGGGCGACACGGTGGATCTGGTGTGCTCCATCACGCGTGCGCGCGGGCCGTTCCGCTTTGCGACGGGTACCGCGAGCGTCAACGGTGAGGTTTGCTGCCGCGCCGATATGTCTTTTGCACTCATGCACGAAAGTTAAGGAAGGCTTCATGTTCGACAAAGTGCTCATCGCCAACCGCGGCGAAGTCGCGGTCCGTGTTATCCGCGCGTGCCGCGATATGGGCATCAAGACCGTCGCCGTTTATTCCACGGCCGATGCGGACGCGTTGCACGTGCAACTTGCCGACGAGGCGTATTGCATCGGCGGCCCGCGTCTTGCCGAGAGCTACCTCAACGACGATGCTGTGCTCACCTGTGCCGTAAGGTCGGGGGCAAAGGCGATCCATCCTGGCTACGGTTTCTTTTCCGAGAAGGCGAGCTTCGTGCGCGACTGCGACAAGTACGGTCTGGCGTTTGTCGGTCCCTCGGCCGAGGTCATCGACAGCATGGGCGACAAGGACGCCGCACGTCGAACGGCTGCCGCGGCGGGCGTGCCCATCGTGCCGGGCTGCGATTTGCTCAAAAGCCCCGAGGAGGCAACGGCCGAGGCCGAGCGCATTGGCTGTCCCGTGCTTATTAAGGCACGCGCGGGCGGTGGCGGTCGCGGCATTCGCAAGGTCGAGCGCGTGGAAGATGCGGCAAAGGCGTTCATCGAGGCGCGTGCCGAGGGCGAGGCCGTTTTTGGCGACGGCGAGTGCTACATGGAGAAGTTCGTCGCGCCGGCGCACCACGTTGAGGTGCAGATTATGGCCGATAAGCAGGGCCATGTGTTTTCGCTCGGCGAGCGCGAGTGCTCGGTGCAGCGTCGCAACCAAAAGCTGATCGAGGAGAGCCCCGCGCCGTGCCTCGACGGACGCGACGACATTCGTGCTCGCATGCACAAGGCAGCGCGTGACCTGGCTCGTGCCGTCGGCTACGAAGGAGCCGGTACCATCGAGTTCCTGTATTCGGACGACGGCAATTTCTACTTTATGGAAATGAACACGCGCTTGCAGGTGGAGCATCCGGTTACGGAGTTTGTGACCGATACCGACTTGGTCAAGTGGCAGCTGCGCGTGGCAGCCGGCCAGCCTCTGCCCTTTGAGCGGGAGGACATGCCGGTCCGCAACCACGCCATGGAGTGCCGCATCAATGCCGAAACGCCGGACTTTCTGCCGTCATGTGGAACGGTCACCGCGTTGCGTGTGCCGGGTGGTCCGCGCGTACGCTGGGATTCCGCCATGTTTACCGGTGCGAAAGTTCCGCCGTACTACGACTCTATGCTCGGCAAGCTCATCGTGTGTGCGCCCACGCGTGACGGCGCTATTCGTAAGATGCGCTCGGCCCTGGGCGAGCTCGTGATTGAGGGCGTGAGCGAAAACAGCGAGCTTCAGCTCGACGTGCTGGCAAACGACGAGTTCTTGTCGGGCATGTACCACACCGATCTGATGGGGCATCTCTATGCTGATGAATAGAAAAGCGAAGACGGTCAACGTCCTCGAGGGGCCGATGACCGAGTCGTGCGCCGAGTTTCCCGCGCGCCACGTGTTTATCAAGTGCCCGGAGTGCCGCCGTGTGATCGATGAGGCACGCCTGCACGACAACCTCGAGGTCTGCCCTCGTTGCGGCAAGCACTTTCGCGTGAGCGGGCGCGACCGTATGCGCATGACGGTTGACGAGGGCACGTTTGAGGAATGGGATGCTAATCTGGCGTCGGAGGACTTCCTCTCGTTTCCCGGTTATGCCGACAAGCTCAAGGGCGCGGTCGAGCGTTCGGGCGAGCGCGATGCCGTTGTGTGCGGCAGGGGCAAAATCTGCGGTTGCGATACAGCTCTCTTCTTTATGGACGCCAACTTTATGATGGGCTCAATGGGCTCCGTGGTGGGCGAGAAGATCTGTCGCGTCTTTGAGCGCGCGGCCGAGTTGGGGCTGCCGGTCGTTGGCTTTACCGTATCGGGCGGCGCCCGCATGCAGGAGGGCGTGACCTCGCTCATGCAGATGGCCAAGATTTCTGCGGCGGTTAGGCGCCACAGCGAGGCGGGCGGCCTGTATATCACGGTGCTCACCGATCCCACGACCGGAGGTGTAACCGCGAGCTTTGCCATGGAGGGCGACATTATCCTGGCCGAGCCCGATGCCCTGACGGCATTTGCCGGCCCGCGCGTGATCGAGCAGAACATGCACAAGCGTCTGCCCAAGGGATTCCAGCGTTCCGAGTTTTTGCTGGAGCACGGCTTTTGCGATGCCGTTGTTCCGCGTGGTGAGATTGCGCTCACGGTAGGCGAGCTGCTGGCGCTGCACGAAGGGCACGCGCCCGGCCTGGGGGCACCGCATGAGATCGTGCATACGGGTCGTCGCGACAAAAAGCTGGGACACTTGTTTAAGCGCTCGGCCGCACCAAAAAGCGCGCTCGAAATCGTCAAACAGACTCGCTCGGCGAACCGCGCCACGGCAAGCGAGATGATTTCGTTGGGTCTCGACGGATTCGTAGAGCTGCACGGCGACCGCTACTTTGGCGACGATGCTGCCGTGGTGGGCGGCATCGGCTGGAAAGACGGGCGACCCGTGACGGTTATCGCCATCGAGCGCGGTACCACGACCAAAGAGCGCATGCGTCGCAACTTTGGTATGGCACATCCCGAGGGCTACCGCAAGGCACGTCGCCTGATGCACCAAGCCGAGAAATTTGGTCGGCCGGTTCTGTGCCTGGTTGATACTTCGGGCGCGTTTTGCGGCATCGGTGCCGAGGAGCGCGGCCAGGGCGAGGCGATTGCCCAGAATCTCATGGAGATGAGCGGCCTTAAGACGCCGATTGTCTCGGTGGTGACAGGCGAGGGCGGCTCTGGTGGCGCGCTGGCGCTGTCCGTGGCCGACCGCATCCTGATGCTCTCGAGCTCGGCCTATTCGGTCGTGAGCCCCGAGGCCTGTGCGTCGATCCTGTGGAAGGATACCGAGCGCGCGAATGAGGCCGCTGAGGCGCTTAAGCTCACGGCCCCCGATCTGTTGGCGCTCGGCATCATCGACGGCATTGTTGACGATAGGGGCCTGTCGCATGAGGAGATCGCCGGTGTCGTCATGTCCTCGGCATTTGATGCCTTCGATACGCTTGGGCAGCTCGACGACGCGACCCTCACAAACCTCCGCTACGAAAAGTACCGCGCAATCGGTCAGTACCGCACGATGTGACAAAGGGACAGTCCGCATGTCACATTGGGAAAGGCGTTCCATGTCACAAGTTTCTAACACCTCGTTTACAACGACGGTTTCATCAAACGCCATGGCCGTGGTGGACTATCTGTCCAAAAGCATGATGTCGGCGTTGCCGTTTATTGTCTGCGCGGCGCTGTTCCGCACCGTTGCCGTCATTATGGGCGAAGGCATGCTTGGTCTATGGCCTGCCGATTCCGAAATCTATCGCCTGTTTTACAGCTGGCTGTATAACGCTGGCTATTACTTTTTGCCCATCTATCTTGGTTGGGCCGCTGCCCGCCAGCTCGGTTGCTCGGAGCAGCTGGGCATGATGCTGGGCGGCGTATTGATTGTGCCCGATCTGCTTAAGCTCGTTGATGCCGCATCGACGACGGGGGCATCGATGACTTTCGTGTATGGTCTACTTCCCGCGCCGGTCAACGATTACACGACGACTGTTATTCCGGTTCTCATCTCGGTGCCCGTGCTATGGCAGGTGGAGCGTTTCTTTAAGCGCACTATCCCTCAGGCTGTGGCGTTTTCTTTTGTACCGTTTGCAACCATGCTTGTCATGGTTCCGGTGTCGCTGTGTGTTACGGCGCCGGCAGGCAGCTATCTGGGCATGCTGTTGGGACAGCTTATGTTTATGCTTGGCAATTCCGGTGGCATCGTGTCGCTGCTCACGCTCATGGGGCTTGCCGCGGGCTGGGAGTTTCTTAAGATCGCGGGTGTCAGCAACGTTGTCCTATCGCTCGCCTATGCGCAGTTTATGAGTGTGGGAACGGATTCGTGCATCCTGATCGCCGCGACGATGGCAACGTTCGCCGTTTGGGGTATGCCCTTTGGCGCGTCGCTCCGCGTTGCGGATAAGGACGAGAAGGCGCTCATGCTGGGCTATTCAATCTCGGGTGTTCTTGGCGGCGTAAGCGAGCCGGCGCTGTACGGTTGCGGCTTTAAATATGGCAGGTGCCTGACGTGCATGGCCATTGGCGGTGCCGTCGGAGGCCTTGTTGCGGCCGTGGGCCACGTTACGGCCTATACCATCGGCATGACGAATGTCCTCATGGTCATTGGCTTTGCCACGGGCGGCATCTCGAACCTGCTGTGGTGCTGCGTTGCCGGCAGTGTGGCATTTGCGGTGTCTGCGGCGCTGAGCTACTGCTTTGGCGTGGTGCCGGCGAAGGGGCAGACGACGGGGGACGGAGCTGATTCACCCGAAACCTCGAAGAGCGTGGCCGAAGCAAGCGCATAAACCTGTGCGACAAAGGGCGATTTCTTTGTCATGTTCCAAGGCCGTGGCCCGTGTGGGTTGCGGCCTTTTTGTATCTGTGGGGCAAAGTGGCTACACTACAATCCGTTTGAGCAATAGATATATAGGTAGTACCGTGGGGGCGGATATAGATGGTTGAGTGGATTGTTCGTCGTGCGCAGGGCGACCGTGCGCGCGTGGGCACGTTGACGGGCGTGGTGTGTATTCTCGCCAATGTGGCACTATGTGCTGCGAAGGGCGTAATTGGCGTGCTGTCGGGATCGGTTTCGATCGTGGCGGATGCCATGAACAACCTGTCCGATGCCAGCTCGAATATCGTGAGCGTGCTGGGCTTTAGGCTGGCGAGCAAGCCGGCCGACCCCGAGCATCCTTACGGACATGGCCGCTACGAGTATCTCTCGGGTCTGGTCGTGGCGGCACTCGTACTGCTGATCGGCCTTGAGCTTATCAAGTCCTCGGTCGAGCGCGTCATCCATCCCGAACCTGTCGAGTTCTCGCTTGCCCTGGTGGCAGTCTTGGCACTTTCGATGGTTGTAAAGCTGTGGATGGCGGTCCTCAACCAAAAGCTCGGCGATCGCATTGAGTCCGAGACGCTGCATGCGACCGCGCAGGATTCCAAGAACGATGTTCTTGCTACGGGCGCCGTGTTAGCGTGCGCAATTGTTTCGCAGGTGACGCACATCAATCTTGACGCATGGGTCGGCCTTGCCGTTGGCGCCTATATTGGCTGGAGTGGTTTTGAGCTTATCCAAGATACGGTGAGCCCGCTTTTGGGCCAGGCGCCCGATCCCAGGTTGGTCAAGCACATTCGAGACAAGATCATGAGCTATCCCGGCGTTTTGGGCGTCCACGACCTTATGGTTCACGATTATGGTCCGGGCAGGAAGTTTGCAAGTGCGCACGCCGAGATGGCGGCCGAGACCAGCCCGCTGGAAAGTCACGACACACTCGATAACATCGAGCAGTCGTTTAGGGTCGAAGACGGCATGATCGTCACGCTTCACTACGATCCCATCGTGACCGATGACCCCAAGGTGGCGAGCATGCGTTTACGCATTAACGCCATGGCTCAACAGATCGATAGCCGCCTCTCGATTCATGACCTACGCTGTGTGCCGGGTCCTACGCACACCAACGTGATCTTTGACTGCGTGCGTCCCTCGGATTTGCAGATGAGCGCCGAGGACCTAAAGCGTACGTTGGCAAAAAAGGTGGAATTCGAATATTCCAAGTCGATTGCCAAGATCACGATCGACGAAGACTACGTAGGCCATACCCACGAGTAAGGCTGCGCCGGCAAAGCAGGTTATGCAGAAGGGGAGAGCATGAAGAAGCTGTATCTACTCCGCCACGGTCAGACGGAGTTCAACGTCAAAAAGCTGGTCCAGGGCCGCTGCGATTCACCGCTGACCGACCTGGGCCGCAAACAAGCGGGAATGGCAGCCGCGTGGCTCAAAGCCCACGGCGTCGTCCCCGACAAAGTGGTCTCATCACCCTTAGGCCGAGCCATGAACACGGCAAGTCTCGTCGCATACGAACTCCTCGGTCCGGACGCCGCAGTCGAGCCCTGCGAAGGCATTATCGAGCGCGGCTACGGCACCTTCGAAGAAGGCCCCCACGACGCGCTACCCACCGACGTCTGGGACCCCGGCGAGGATTTGGTCCCCTTTGGAGGAGAGGGAAGCAAAGCGTTGCAAGAACGCATGGTAGCCACCCTCACCAATCTCATAAGCGCCGAGGATATCGAAACCCTTCTAGCAGTAAGCCACGGCAGCGCCAGCCGCCAATTCATCAAGGATGCAGCCCCAGAGAGCTTCGAGCTCCCAGCAAAACTCCCTAATTGCGCCATCATGATCTTCGTTTTTGACGAGGAAAAGCCACAAGCAGAAGGCGAGCCAATGCAATGCAAGTTCACCCTCCAGCAAATAGTGGACCCCCAACAAAGTAATTAGCTGAGCGAGCAGAGTTAAGCAGACATCAACGTGTCGTCTCCCGAGCACGGCGGAGGGCCGGAGAAATATATTAAGGTCATCGCGAGTTCCGCACGCAAAGGAGAGCACTTAATGTGCTCTCCGTCTTGCGCAGGACTGTAGAGCAGGGACCTTAATATATTTCTCCGGCCCTCCGCCGTGCTCGGGAGCCATCCACGCACTTTACCTGCGTAAACAATGTGAGTGAAATATGAATCTCGATGGATACGCCCGCAGCCGTGTATACTAAACAGCTGTGTGTAACCAGGGGAGTATTCTGGCTGGACAAAATGCCTGCTTAATAGGGTTGTCAGGTAGTCCGGACGCAATACAAGGCTGGGGAGCACGTCGTGTAAGTAGTGGTCCTCTAGGGGCGTACGCTCGGTGGTGTACGCATTGTCCCAAGACCACGCGAGAGTTGGGATCATATCTTGATCAGCATGATTCTCGGCCGCAAGATTGGCATGACCCAGGTTTGGGACGAGGACGATAACGTCGTTCCCGTCACGGTCATCCAGGCTGGCCCCTGCGCTGTCTCGCAGGTTAAAACTCAGGCAACCGACGGCTATGACGCCGTCCAGATCGGTTTCGGCGACATCAAGGCCAAGAACGTGAACAAGCCCATGGCTGGTCACTTCGCCAAGGCTGGCGTCGAGCCTGTCCGTTTCCTTCGTGAGGTCCGCGTCGAGAACGGCGAGGAGCACAAGGTCGGCGAGGTCGTCACCGTCGCTGATTTCGCTGATGTCGAGAAGGTCGACGTCATCGGTACCTCCAAGGGTAAGGGCTTCCAGGGTCGCATCAAGCGCTGGGGTCAGCGCCGCGGTCCTATGACGCATGGTTCTCACTTCCAGCGTCACCCCGGTTCTATCGGTCAGTGCGCCTATCCTGCGCGCGTCCTCAAGGGCGTCAAGATGGCCGGTCACATGGGTAACGAGCGCGTTACCGTCAAGAACCTTTCCGTTGTCCGCATCGATGCCGAGCAGAACCTCATCTTGGTCAAGGGCGCTGTCCCGGGTGCCAAGAATGGTCTCGTCGCCATCCGTATGGCCTAAGGGCCCAGCCCATATAGCCCAGCGTCATACCAAGGAGAACACTTAAATGGCAAAGTTTGAAGTAAAGAACAGCGAGGGCAAGAAGGTCGCCGAGGCCGAGCTCGCCGCTGAGGTGTACGGCATCGAGCCGAACATCCACGTTATGCACCACATCGTCAAGTGCCAGATGGCCTCTTGGCGTCAGGGCACCCAGTCTGCTAAGGGTCGCTCTGAGGTTTCCGGTGGCGGCAAGAAGCCTTGGCGTCAGAAGGGCACCGGCCGTGCCCGCCAGGGTTCCATCCGTGCTGCCCAGTGGCGTCACGGTGGCGTTGTCTTCGCCCCCAAGCCCCGTTCTTACGCTAAGCGTATGAACAACAAGGAGGTCAAGCTGGCTATGCGCTCCGCGCTGTCCGCCAAGCTGGCCGATGGCGAGCTCGTGCTCGTCGACGACTACGGCTTCGAGAAGCCTTCCACCAAGGCTGCCGTCGCCATGCTCAAGGCTCTCGGCCTTGAGGGCAAGCGTCTGACCATCATCGTTCGCGATGAGGACGTCAACGCCTACCTGTCGTTCCGCAACATTCCCAAGACGTTCATCATCACTGCCGACGAGGCCAACACCTACGATCTCGTCAACAACAACGCCGTGCTGATGCCCGCCGACATCGCCGCTCACTTCGGGGAGGTGCTTGCATAAATGACCGCCCACGAGATCATCATCCGTCCGATCGTGTCCGAGCGTTCCTTCTCCGGTATGGAGCTGAACAAGTACACGTTCGAGGTCGCCAAGGATGCTAACAAGTATCAGATCAAGGACGCTGTCGAGGAGATCTTCGGCGTCAAGGTCGTTCGCGTGAACACCCTGACGGTCAAGCCCAAGACCAAGCGCGTGCGCTATGTCGCCGGCAAGACCCGTTCTTGGAAGAAGGCCATCGTCACGCTGGCCGAGGGCGACACCATCGAGGTCTTTGGCAACCAGGCCTAAGACTCGCTGCTGTTGAGTGAGCTCATGCCTCCCAAATGGGGGAGGCGAGAGCTCAAGGTTTTGAGCGTATAAAATGGACACGCCCGGAACCGTGTATACGTCCGGTGTCATCGCACCCGAGGCAGAACCTCGAATCCCTGTCTGCGATGGCTAACGGATTCCTATTGAAAGGGATTGTAATGGCTGTAAAGCACCTTAAGCCGACCTCCGCTGGTAGGCGTTGGCAGACGATCTCCGACTTCTCCGAGATCACCTGCACCAAGCCCGAGAAGTCTCTTCTCGAGCCCCTGCCCAAGAAGGCCGGTCGTAACAACAACGGCCGCATCACCACCCGCCACCAGGGCGGCGGCGTGAAGCGTCGTTACCGCGTGATCGACTTCAAGCGCAACAAGGACGGCGTGCCCGCCAAGGTTGCCACGATCGAGTACGATCCGAACCGTTCCGCTCGCATCGCTCTGCTGCACTACGCTGACGGTGAGAAGCGCTACATCCTGGCCCCCAAGGGCCTCGAGGTCGGTCAGACCATCATGTCCGGTTCTGACGCCGACATCAAGCCGGGCAACGCTCTGCCCCTCGCTGACATCCCCGTCGGTACGCTCATCCACGCTGTCGAGTTCCAGCCGGGTAAGGGCGCCGCTATCGCCCGTTCCGCCGGTAACTCCTGCCAGCTGATGGGTAAGGAGGGTAAGTACGCTATCGTCCGTATGCCTTCCTCCGAGATGCGCCGCATCCTCGTTACCTGCCGCGCCACCGTCGGTGAGGTCGGCAACGCCGATCACGCCAACATCGTCATCGGCAAGGCCGGCCGTAAGCGTCACATGAACGTGCGCCCGACCGTCCGCGGTACCGTCATGAACCCTGTCGACCACCCGCACGGCGGTGGCGAGGGCAAGAACCACACCTCTGGTCGTCCCTCTGTTACCCCCTGGGGTAAGCCGACGAAGGGCCTTCGTACGCGCAAGAAGAAGAAGGTCTCGAACCAGCACATCATTCGTCGCCGTAAGAAGTAATTTCGGATACCGAGTTTTAGGAGAAAGCACTTATGAGCAGAAGTCTCAAAAAGGGCCCGTTCGTGGAGACTCGCCTTCTCTCGCGTATCACCGCGATGAACGAGGCTGGCAAGAAGGACGTCGTGAAGACCTGGTCCCGCGCGTCCACCATCTTCCCCGAGATGGTTGGTCACACCATCGCCGTCCACGACGGCCGCAAGCATGTGCCCGTGTATGTTACCGAGTCCATGGTTGGTCACAAGCTCGGCGAGTTCGCGCCGACTCGTACGTTCCGTGGCCACAAGGCCAAATAGGGGGTTAACCGTAAATGGCAACTAAGTCTATTGAAACTGAGGCCACCGAGGTTCGCGCCGTCGCTAAGTACGTGCGTGTTTCCCCCAGCAAGGCCCGCCTGGTGGTCGATCTGATCCGCCGCAAGCCTGTCGCTCAGGCCTTCGACATCCTCCACTTCTGCGACCGCGCCGTCGCCGTGGATGTCGAGAAGGTTCTCCGTTCCGCCGTTGCGAACGCCGAGAACAACAACGGTCTGCGTGCTGACAACCTGGTTGTCGCCGCTGCCTATGTTGACGAGGGTCCGACGCTTAAGCGCATCCGTCCCCGCGCCAAGGGTTCCGCTTCTCGCATTCTGAAGCGTACTTCCCACATCACCGTCGTCGTTGCTCCTCGAAAGGAGGCGTAAAGCTGTATGGGTCAGAAAGTCTACCCCACCGGCTTCCGTCTTGGCATCACCGAGAACTGGCGCTCCCGCTGGTTCGCAGAGAAGGATTACGCTAAGACCCTCGGTAACGATCTCGAGATCCGCAAGTACCTCGAGAAGCGTCTTTCCCGCGCAGCTGTCTCCCGCGTCGAGATCGAGCGCGCTGGCGACAAGGTGAAGGTCATTATCCTCACCGCTCGCCCCGGCGTTGTCATCGGTAAGAAGGGTGCCGAGATCGATACCCTCCGCACCGAGCTCGAGAAGGTCGCTGGCGTCTCCAAGGGCCAGCTCTCCGTCGACGTTGTCGAGATCAAGCGCCCCGAGCTCGACGCCAACCTCGTTGCTCAGTCTATCGCCGAGCAGCTCGAGGGCCGCGTTGCCTTCCGTCGCGCTATGCGCAAGGCTGTCCAGTCCGCCCGCAAGGCCGGCGCTAAGGGTATCCGTATCCAGTGCTCCGGTCGTCTCGGCGGTGCCGAGATGGGCCGTCGTGAGTGGTACCGCGAGGGTCGCGTGCCTCTGCACACCCTCCGTGCCAAGATCGACTACGGCACGGCTGTCGCCAGCACCACCATGGGCGCTTGCGGCGTGAAGGTCTGGATCTACCTGGGCGAGAAGCTCCCGGGCCAGCCTGTTCCCAACCCTGCACTCGAGGGCTCTTCCCGTCCTCGTCGTCGTAACTCCGAGAGGAGGGGTCAGTAGTGCTTGCCCCTAAGCGTATTCTTCACCGCAAGGTGCAGCGTGGCTCCATGAAGGGCCAGGCCAAGGGTAATACCGAGCTGCATTTCGGCGAGTTTGGTATCCAGGCTCTCGAGGCCCATTGGATCACCAACCGTCAGATCGAGGCCGCTCGTATTGCCATGACCCGCTACATGAAGCGTGGCGGTCGTGTCTACATCACGATCTTCCCCGATAAGCCCATCACCAAGAAGCCTGCCGAGACTCGCATGGGTTCTGGTAAGGGTAACCCCGAGGAGTGGGTGGCCGTCGTCAAGCCCGGCCGCATCATGTTCGAGGTCAAGGGCGTGCCCGAGGAGGTCGCTCGCGAGGCTCTGCGTCTTGCACAGCACAAGCTTCCCATCAAGACCAAGATTGTTGCTGCCAAGAACGCTGAGCAGCGCATCGAGAAGGAGATGGCTGAGGAGGCCGCTCTCGAGGCCAAGTGGGCTGCTGAGGACGCCGCCGCCGCCAAGGAGGAGAACTAATGAAGCCCGCAGAGATTCGTGAGCTCTCGGACGCTCAGCTCGTTGAGAAGCTGAAGGAAATGCGCGCCGAGCTCTTTAACCTTCGTTTCCAGATGGCCACCAGCCAGCTGGACAACACCGCTCGCGTCAACACCGTGAAGAAGGACATCGCTCGCGTCCTCACGGAGCAGCGCGCCCGCGAGATCGCAGCGGAGAAGTCCGCTGTCGCCGAGTAGGACCTAAGGAGAGAACATGACTGATTCGCGTAACTCGCGTAAGGTCCGTACGGGTGTCGTTACCTCCGTCTCCGGTGCCAAGACCATTGTTGTCACCATCACCGAGCGCAAGCGTCACCCCAAGTACGGCAAGATGATGACCAGCTCCAAGAAGCTGCACGCTCACGACGAGGAGTGCACGGCTGGCGTGGGCGATACCGTCCGCGTTATGGAGACCCGTCCTATGTCCAAGATGAAGCGTTGGCGCCTCATCGAGGTCGTCGAGCGCGCTAAATAAGCAGTCGCTCTTACGACTTGTACGTTTCCGAAGATGTGCGTATGCCTGGCTTGCATACCACGGGCCGTATAAAGGCTGCGCACCTCTCTTCGGTTCTTAGTTCGGAGGAACATCTACCATGATTCAGATGCAAACCATGCTGAACGTCGCCGACAACTCCGGCGCTCGCAAGATTCGCTGCATCAAGGTGCTTGGCGGTTCCAAGCGTCGTTATGCAGGCATCGGCGATGTGTTCATCGGTGCTGTCCAGGAGGCTACCCCTGGCGCCAACGTCAAGAAGAAGGACGTTGTCCGTTGCGTCGTCGTTCGCACCGTTAAGGAGATCCGCCGCAAGGATGGCTCCTACATTCGCTTTGATGAGAACGCCTGCGTTGTCATCAACAACGATGGTTCGCCCGTCGGCACCCGTATCTTCGGGCCCGTCGCTCGCGAGCTTCGTGACAAGAAGTACATGAAGATCGTCTCGCTCGCTCCCGAGACCCTGTAGTTAGGGGAGATATATGTATATCAAGAAGGGCGATAAGGTCCAGGTTCTCTCTGGTAAGGATCGCGGCAAGCAGGGCGTTGTCCTGCGTGCTCTCCCCGCCGAGAACAAGGTCGTTGTCGAGGGCGTTTCGGTCGTCAAGAAGGCCGTCAAGCCCAACGCTGCCAACCAGCAGGGCGGCATCGTTTCGCAGGAGGCTCCCATCGACGCCTCCAACGTCAATCTCGTCTGCCCCGAGTGCGGTAAGGTTACCCGCGTCGGTCACGAGAAGGACGGCAAGAACAAGCTGCGCGTCTGTAAGAAGTGCGGCCACAAGTTCTAAGCTGCTCGCAACATCAAGTTGCTAGCAAAGGCCCGGATGCAACGGCACCCGGGCCTTTTTCTATCCCCACTCGATGGCTTCGGTTCTGCCGTCCTGTCATTCCGGTTGCATCCAGTTTTCGGTGCCGTCTCGAATCGAGTGCCTCCAGGTGACACCCTGTCGCGTTTCGTCGGCTTCGGGGACAAAAGTCGGGACAACTCCAAAAACTATTTTCGAACTCAGGGCTTTGAGTTTTTGTTTTTGTCCCAAAGGGCGCGGCGGGATGCCTTTGGAGGCTCGATAGCGCCGAAAACGCCCGTTTTGAAACTTAAATGCCTTTTCGCGTGCAAGCCGCCAGCTGCAATAGGAAGTGAATCAACGCAGGTGGCTTTCAAGCAGTTTGCAAAACTGCAGGTCGCAGGTCTTCATTGCCAGTAGGAGAAATGAGTAGTCTCAGGTGGCTTGCCCATGAGTTGACGAACGGGATTTGAGATTACGCTGACGTCCGGAAACGCTTCGAGCACGGCGTTACGTTTTTGGGGTTTGGGCGTAGCCCCTGCACCCGCGAGCGCGGGCCTTAAGCCCGCCGAGAGGGTGACGCGTCGAAAACGAAGGGGAAAGAGAGAAGGGGCCGTCCCTATCATTCAGGTTGCGACCGAAGAAGACAAGGAGACCCCCTGAGCCTGAATGATGCCCCACAGACCGCGTCCGACCGAGCTCAAGCCGAGCTTTTCCTGACGTCCGCCTTCGCGAAGATGATGGCTGGATTGGCTATGGATTGGCAACACTTATTTGGACGATTCCGGGAGGGACGGCCCCGCCTCCCTGAACTCGACCGGCGACATGTAGCCCAGCGTCGAGTGGATCCTGAAGTTGTTGTACCAGTGCACGTAATCCAAGAGCTTGGCTCGGAGCTCGCGCGTCCCTCCTCGGTCCTTCGGAGTGGCCGACGATCTCCCCGTTGCAGAGGTCGACGAGCAGGCAGACGTAGTTCCACGACGCCCCGACGCGCACGCAGACCAAGTCGCTGCATATATGGGTGCACGGCGCCCTGCCGCCGAAGCCGCGCGCGACGACGTTCGACACGTCGGCCTCGTTGACCGCCCCGGGGTGCACCTTGAACCTCTTCCTGCCGTATGCGCCGGCCAGGCCGTTCTCCCTCATGATGCGGCAGACGCGGCGCCGGCTGACGGTAACGCCCGACCTCCCGGGCGACGCCTTGATCTTGCGCGATCCGTTCCGGCCCTTGCTGGCGACGTGCGCCGCCGCGGCCGCCGTCGCCCCCGACATTAAGGTCCTCAAGGGCCGCGTCGTCTCCGGCGACCAGTTCGTCTCGCCCGCGGAACAGAAGGAGCGAATCCTCGCGACCTTCGGCGACCTGTGCTGCGAGATGGAGGGCTGCACCATCGCGCAGGCCGCTTATCTCAACGGCGTGCCCCTCGTCGTCGTGCGCGCCATCAGCGACAAGCCCTGCGCCGAGGGCCGGGTCGTGACTACAACACTTTCGAGAAGAAGGCCGCCTGCGACTGCGCCCGCATCGCCGCGCGCATGGTTAAGCTTTAGGCCCTGCGCGCCGGGGCCCTTC
This sequence comes from uncultured Collinsella sp., assembly GCA_900549715.1. GTDB lineage: Bacteria > Actinomycetota > Coriobacteriia > Coriobacteriales > Coriobacteriaceae > Collinsella. The sequence continues at coordinate 24,973 of URPK01000007.1, forward strand.
TTTATGTTGGGACCCCGGCGCGCCGGGCCCTTTCCAAAGCGAAGTGTCGAGCCGAAGTGTTGAGCGTCGGCCCTGAATGTTCAATGGCCGTTGTTTTCTGCCCCTCAAGTGGTGGACTTTTCCTCGGAGCTGTTGATTCCCCCACGCGCCCCCTTCCGTTCTCTGTTCTCCCCTTATACTCCTTGTACGAGGAGGTAAGAAGTCATGGACAAGACCACACAGGACAGCTTGGCAAAGAAACCCGTCGACATGAGGGACAGGATTCTCGAGCATCTCGAGGCCCTCACCTCTGCCGTCTCGCTCGACGACCTTGCCCGTCTGTCCACCTCCGACATCGCCGAGACGCTCATCATCTCCAGGAGCCTGGCGAGCCAGTACCTCAACGACCTTGTTCGCGCCGGTCTTGTGGTTAAGGTGGCGGGCAGGCCTGTCCGTTATTTTCATCGCCGCGCGTTCCAGAAGCGTTTTCAGGTAAAGCTCTCTGCAAGCGAGTACGCCTCGCTCGCCGACCTCATCCAGGCGACGGGAATCGCCGATCACCGCGACTTCGCGCGTGCCGTGGGCTTCGACATGAGCCTCAGCTCCGTTGTCGAGCAGTGCAAGGCTGCGGTTCAGTACCCTCCGTTTGGCCTGCCCATCCTCTTGAGCGGCGGCGTGGGTGTCGGTAAGTCTTTCCTTTCTCGCCTTGTGTACGAGTACGGCAAGAACCAGGGCTTGCTGTCCCGCGACTCCTCCTATGTGCGCATCGATTGCGCCGGGGTCCCGGACGCCGCCTCGTTCAACGGGCTTCTTGACGAGTCGATCGCGAAAGCGCGCGGGGGTGTGGTCTTTGTCAACGGCATCGAGGCACTCTCTCCCTCTGCGATGGAGCACTGCCTTGCGACGGCCCTCGGGCTCGATGCCTCCCAGGATGCGCCGCGCGCTCGCCTCGTTCTTTCGACGACGCTTTCCGCCGATGACCTGAAGGTTTCCTCGGCCTACAGCAAAATGCCCATCTGTGCCCGCGTCCCCTCACTCAAGGAGCGGACCCCCGAGGAGCGCGAGGATCTCATCTTGAGCTTCCTGCGCAGCGAGGGGTGCCGAATCGGTTCTGATGTGAAGATCAGTCGCGGCGCATACCGTTGCCTCGTGAACGCGGACTTTTCCGATAACATCGCCGGCTTGCGCGCCTGCGTGACGAACTGCTGTGCCAAAGCGTTCCTCAATCGCGAGGGCGACTACGTCGTCGTTCGCCCGTATCTTCTTCCCAGCGGGCTCCTCTCCTCCGCGCAGATCGATCAACAGCCCGACGATGGCGTTCTGATCGACGCGTCTCTGGATGCCGCCGAGAGCACAGGGCCGGTCGAGCAGGCGCTCGATGCCCTGTGCTCCCTCGATGAGCGATACTGCGCCGGGGAGCTCTCTGTCTCCGAGCTTGTCTCGCAAGCTGTCTCCGCTGTGCGCGGCGTTGAGGATCACTTGATCTTCGACCACGGCGTCGCCTCCTCGAGGTCACGCGCCTTCGAGCGCGTCGTGGGCGCGGTCCTTGCCGACGCAGGCTCTTCTTATGGCATCGAGCTTTCGAGGAAGGTCGCTTTTCTACTGGCCCAGGAGATTTGCCTGCAGTTGTGGCCGGGTATCGGCCTGGCTAAGCGAAAGTCTGCCTGTGCGGAGCAAATCTCCCATCTCCTCGGTGCCGTGACCTCCGAATTGCCGTTTGCCTCGAGTGTCTCCGATCAGGTCGCCGCAGACGTGGAAGGGGCGCTGGGAATCTCGCTCGATCACTTCACGAAGACGCTTCTGACGCTGTGCGTCGCATCGGAGTCTCGCGATGCGAAGGCCCTTCGGACGCTCTGCGTCATCTTGTCCCACGGCTACTCAACGGCGACGAGCATCGCCGACGCGGCGAACCGTATGCTCGGCATGCATGTGTACGAGGCTGTCGACATGCCCTACGACCAGCAGCTGAAGGACATCGTCGGTCCGCTCCAGCGCCTCGTCGACCGCCATTCCTACTGCACCGGGGTCGTGTTCCTCGTCGACATGGGCTCCTTGGAGGAGGCCTATAAGGCCCTCGAGAACGTTACCGACTCCACTATCGGCGTGGTGAACAACGTCTCTACCGGTCTTGCGCTCGAGATCGGGGTCGGGCTGCTCGGCGGCAAGTCCATCGCCGAGGTTCTTGGCGATGCGACCGCCGCGTGCGTGACGCACTGCAAGGTGATCGAGCGCGTCAACCGTGAGGACGCCATCGTCTTCTGCTCCGAGTCCGGGGTCGACGCCGCGGAGAGGATACGCCAGCTCGTCTCGCAGAGCCTCCCGCGCACCATAGGCGCGCGCCTGCTCACGAGGCCCTTCAAGCAGCTCGTCGCGAACGGGTCGAACGACGCCGTTTTCTCCGAGCACCGCGTCTGCGCCGTCATCGGCACGGGAGACCCCGGGGTCGCCTCCGTCCCCTTCGTCGCCCTCGAGGACATCATGTCGACGGCGTCCGCCTCTAAGGTTGATGCCGTGTTCGGCAGGTGGCTTGACGCTTCCGAGCTCTCTTCTTTCCACGAGAAGCTGCTCTCGAACATGACGCTGCAGAACGTCATCCGCTCCATCACCATCCTCGACCCGGAGCGGCTATTCCATGAGATCGAGAGCGCCGTGCACGAGCTTCAGCGCAGGACAGGCGAGAAGATCGGCAGCAACGCCATCATTGGGCTCTACGTTCACCTCTGCTGTCTCGTCGAGCGCCTTGTTACCAGAAACCCCATTGAGACCTACGTTGGCCAGGGCCGCTTCGAGGAGGAACGCGCCGATTTCATCGAGTCCTTCAGGCAGAGCTTCTCGAGCATCTCGACGCGCTATCGCGTAGAGGTTCCCGTAAGCGAGATCGCATATGTCTTCGACTACATAAGCGTGAGCGCCGCCCCGGCGCGAGAAGAGCGCCTCGGCTCCTCGGACCTCCTGCTCGACGAGTGACCTTCCCCGCGCCGCCGCAAGCTGACCGCGCGTCCTCAATAATCCGATAACCCCTTGCCCGGCGCGAATCCGGATAGCGCCGAGGCAGTACCGAACGCAAAACTTCATTTGATAGGAGCAAACATGAGTGTTGTTATGGCACGAATCGACAATCGCCTGCTTCACGGCATCATCGTGACGCAGTGGGCCCCGGTGTCGGGCGCGACCCGAGTCATGGTCATCGACGACAAGGTCGCCGGCGACGAGGTCCTGAAGTCCACCATGAGGATGGCGCGCCCCGCAGGCATGGCCGTTTCGATCATCTCCGAGCAGACCGCGCTCAAGAACTTCGCCGCGGGCAAGTACGACCGCGAGAGGGTCTTCGTCATCGCCAAGGAGCCCGAGACGATGCTTCGCCTGGTCGAGTCGGGCGTCGAGCTCCCGTCGCTGGTCGTCGGCGGCTCGCTCGTCAAGGAGGACGGCATCCAGCTCACCCAGCGCGCCTACGCCTCCGCCGAGAACGTCCAGAGCTACAAGGCGCTCATCGCCCGTGGCGTCAAGGTGACGGCCCAGTTCGTGCCCGCCGACAAGCCCGTCTCCGTCGCAGACCTCATCTAAGGGGGAAATATGGTCAACTTCACTATCCTGCAGGTCGTCCTTTTGACCCTGCTGGCCTTCATCAAGCACGTGGACTACTACGGCATCCCGATGATCTTCGTCAATTACGCCGTTTTCTGGGGCCTCATCACCGGAGTCGTCATGGGCGACTGGAAGACCGGCCTTGTCATCGGCGGCACCATTCAGCTCATGCAGCTCGGCGTCGCGGGCTTCGGCGGCTCCTCCATTCCCGACTACGGCACGATGGCCATCATCGCCACCGCCTACGGCGTGACCCTGGGCTCCGACACGGGCCTCGCCATCGGCCTGCCGGTCGGCATGCTCGGCATCCAGCTCGACGTCGTCGCCAAGATCCTCAACGGCTTTGTCGTCGAGAAGTCCCAGAAGTTCTGCAACGAGGGTAAGTTCAATCAGATGAACGCCATCCTGTGGGTCTGCCCCGCGCTCTTCGGCCTGTGCGCCGCCCTGCCCGTCTTTGTCTCCGTGACGCTCGGCCAGCCCGCCGTCAACTGGCTCCTCGAGGTCATGCCCCAGTGGTTCCTCTCCGGCCTCACCCTCGCCGGCAAGATGCTCCCGGCCGTCGGTATCGCCATGCTGCTCCGCTACATGCCAACCGCCAAGTACTTCCAGTACCTGCTCGCCGGCTTCTTCCTCTCGGCCTTCCTGAACGTGCCCATCATCGGCGCCGCCATCGTCGGCGTTGCCCTCGCGATTGCGTTCTACCAGCGTGCCGAGAGGGACACCGAGCTCGCCGCCCACGCTTCCGCAGACGCCTTCATCGGAGAGGATGAGTAACCATGGAAAACGAGAACATCACCGCCGTCGCCGAGGGCAAGCCCTCCGGCTACAAGGTCACCAAGAAGGACCTGCGCAACGCGAACTGGCGCTGGCTCATGAGCGTGTGCACCTTCAACTACCAGACCCAGCAGGGCGCCTCAGTCGCCTACGCCCTCTCGCCGGTCCTGAGGAAGATCTACACGAACGACGAGGACTATAAGCAAGCGCTCAACAACCACTTCCGCTACTACAACACCCAGCCTTGGCTCGCCGCCATCATCCTTGGCGCCTGCGTGGCCATGGAGGAGCGCGACGGCCTAGCGGCGGCGGACGCCGTCCAAGACCTGAAGATCGGCACCATGGGACCGCTCGCCGGCGTCGGCGACTCCCTGCTCATGACCATGATCCCGACCATCATGGGCTCCATCGCCGCCTACATGGCCATCGAGGGCAACCCCGTGGGAGCCGGCATCTGGTTCGCGCTCATCCTGGCCATCTTCTGGGTCCGCATGCACGCCCTCGAGTTCGGCTACAAGCAGGGCGTGAAGCTCGTCACCGACTTCAGCGAGAAGCTTCCCAACCTCACTGCCGCCGCCTCCGTGCTCGGCCTCACCGTGGTCGGCTGCCTCATCGCCTCGGTCATTGGCGTCACCTGCCCGATTAGCTTCAGCTTCGGCGACGTCGCGATGGAGATTCAGCCGCTGCTCGACAAGATCCTGCCTGCCATGATCCCCGCCGCCATCACGGGAAGCGCGTATTACCTTCTTACCAAGAAGAACGCGAGCATGACGGCCCTCATCCTCGTGGTGATCGTCCTCGCGATGGTCGCCTCCGCCGCCGGCATCCTCGCCTAGCTTCGACCCAAGAGATTGGTGAATCAATGAGAAAGATAGTTGTGGCGAGCCATTCCCTTCTCGCCCAGGGCTTCAAGGACACCCTCGAGTTCCTTACGGGTAAGGGCGACGCCGTCAACGCCGTGTGCGCCTACGTGAACGACAACGGCGAGGGGCTCGACGCGGCGGTCGAGGCGGCTCTTTCGGGCACTGACGAGGTCGTCGTCCTCACCGACGCGTACGGCGGCAGCGTGAACCAGCGCTTTTCCCGCTTCGCCTCCGACCGGATCCACGTGATCGCGGGTGTCAACCTTCCGCTCGCCATGACGGTCGCGCTCGCGCGCCCCGACGAGAAACTCGACTTCGACGCCCTCGTCAACGAGGCGCGCCAGCAGATCATCTACGTGAACGGTGCCAGTTCCGCCGAGTGCGACGACGACGAATAGAGGAGGTCGACGATGAGAGAGTTCCTTAAGGACGTGTGGATGCACGGCGGTGAGGAAAGCCGCGCCATCACCCCCGAGAACATCACGGGCGAGAAGGGCCGCGCCGCCATGTCGGCCAGCCACCTCGGCGTCGGCCGCAAGGGCTCGTGCTGCGTGCCCCTTGAGTCCGGCGAGACCATCACGCTCGCGGACATCGAGGGCCCCGGCATCATCCGCCACATCTGGATGACCGTCCCCGACAAGACCGCCGCCGGCAGCTTCGTCATGCGTGACCTCGTGCTGCGCTTCTACTGGGACGACGAGGAGACCCCCTCGGTCGAGTGCCCTGTCGGCGACTTCTTCTGCAACGGCTTCGGTGAGCGCGCCATCGTCAACTCGATGCCCATCTGCGTGAACCCGACGGGCGGCATGAACTGCTACTTCGAGATGCCCTTCAGGAAGCACGCCAAGGTCACGCTTACGAGCGAGCATCCCGGGTTCATTAAGTACATCTTCTACACGTTCAACTACGCGCTCACCGACGTGCCGGACGACGCCATGTACTTCCACGCCCGCTTTAACCGCGAGCGCAGCACCCGCAGGGGCGTCGACTACACCGTGCTCGACGGCGTGCGCGGCAAGGGCTACTACGTCGGCACCTACATGGCCCTGTGCGCCCTGGAGCGCTATTGGTGGGGCGAGGGCGAGATGAAGTTCTTCCTCGACGGCGACGAGGAGTTCCCCACGGTCACCTCGACGGGAGCCGAGGACTACTTCGGCGGTGCCTGGGCCTTCCTCGACAGGCCGCCCCACGCGCTGCCCGAGGCGCAGTGCTTCAACACGCTGTTCGCCGGCTACCCGTACCGCTCGACGCGCGACGCCACGCGCGACCGCTTCAGCGCGGGCAAGCCGAACCCGAATCCGATGCTCGCGACTAACGACGACGCGCTGCCCAGGCACGGCCTCTACAGGTGGCACCTTCCCGACCCGATCTCGTTCAAGGAGGACCTGCGCGTGACGTTCCAGGACCTCGGCAACGACGACATCAAGCTCTACGAGCGCGAGGACGACATCTCCACCGTCGCCTACTGGTACCAAAGCGAGCCGCACGCCGTGCTCGCCCCGTTTGCCGCGAGGCAGGACCGCGTGCCCAGGTAGGGTCGCCTCGAAACAAGCCAACGTTATGGGCGCCCGCGGTTGACCATGACTGCGGGCGTCCCTTTGTAAGGAGGATCACATGAGCGAAAAGCAAATGAGGCTCGGCGCCCTCGAAGCCGGCGGGACCAAGATGGTCTGTGCCGTGGTGTCCGGCGACGGCGAGGTCCTCGACCGCATGGAGACCCCGACGCTTACGCCCGCCGAGACCGTCCCGCAGATGATCGAGTGGTTCACCGCCCGCGATGTGGACGCGTTGGGCATCGGCGCCTTCGGCCCGACCTGCGTCGACCCCAACGACGAGCGCTACGGCTCCATCCTCCAGACGCCCAAGCTCGCGTGGCGAGGCCATGGTCTTCGCGCCGCGTTCGCCGACGCCCTCGGGATTCCGGTGGCCTACGACACGGACGTGAACGTTGCCTGCCTCGGCGAAGTGGTCTTCGGCTGCTGCAAGGGGCTCGAGGACGCCGTCTACGTGACCATCGGCACCGGCGTGGGCGCGGGCGTCATGTGCGCGGGCAGACTCCTTCACGGCATGCTGCACCCCGAGGCCGGTCACATGCTGGTAAGGACCCGTCCCACCGAGGAGGGACGCTGCGTCTGCCCGAGCCACGCGAGCTGTCTCGAGGGGCTCGCCTCCGGCCCCGCCATCGCCGCGCGCTGGGGAAAGCCCGCGGCCGAGCTCGCGGACAACGATGAGGTGTGGGCGCTCGAGGGGGATTATCTGGGGCAGATGTGCGCGAACCTCGTGCTCATGTACTCGCCTCGCCGCATCGTCCTCGGCGGCGGCGTGATGCACCAGGAGCAGCTCTACGGCATCGTCCGCAAGAAGACCCTCGAATATCTGGGTGGCTACATCCAGACCGCCGAGCTTAAGGACATGGAGAGCTACATCTGCGCCCCGGGCTGCGGCGGCGACCAAGGAATCCTCGGCGCGGCCGAGCTGGCAAGAAGGGCGCTCGCGTAACTTGCGCTCTCTCCGCCATACAACGCGTTAAGAAAAGACGAGCGCTTCTTGCCAATTGAGCGGCAAGAAGTGCTCGTCTTTTGCATTTGTTTTTGGGGCAGGACGCCCCGCCTCCGCTAGAGTCCCTGGACCGCCACACCCACGAGGTTTGGACCGGTGTGGACAAGAAGCGCGGGGCTGATGTCGGAGCGGACGACCTCCACCGCGTTGGCCACGCACTCGCACAGGGCCTGCTCCATGCGGCCGTAGAGGTCGGCGTGGGCCGAGGTGCGGCTCGCGGCAAAGCGCACCTTGGGGTGCTTCTCGACGATGGCGGCGATGAGCTTGACCTCGGTGCGATGCGGTACTTGCACAGCCATTTCGTGTACGCGAGGCTGTTGGCTTTCTGGGCCACAGCAATCACCTTCCCCCTAGTATGATGACCTGAACAATCCTCATGCTAGGGGGAAGGTTTTTGTCGCGTAGCGGAAATTGGCCTCCACCCGCTGAGCGGGTGGCTTTCTATGCCGCGCGTGCCGCGCGGCACGGACTAAAGTCCATGAATAAAAACGAGGAAGGCCACGTCCGGCCTCCCTCGCAAAGGGTCTCTGATTACTCCCACTCATTGGGGACAGACTTACATGAGTGATTGCACTTATTGGGGACAGACTTAAATGAGTGCTCTTGAAATGCCGGCGCCTGGGGACGTTCTTTTTCTGTCTGCAGTTTGGGACGTTCCTTTTCTGTCGGCAGTTTGGGACGGTCCTTAGAGCTGCAGCGCGCCATGAGCGACGAGGCGAAGCGGATCATCCTGTCTTTCGAGTTCTAAGCAGAATTCCCCGTCTCTGAGTAATGACCGGTTCGCATTTGTGCGTATTTGCGTGCGTGGGATTGCGTGAATATGCGTATAGATGCGCCGTTTACGGGACAAAAATGACCGTTTAGCGGTGAGATACGCAAAAACGCGCACAGACGCGCGTGTTTGTGCGAATATAGAGCTATCCGAAATGCAAGACGTTCTATGACACAGGAGGCACATATGGTAGATTCCAAGCAGGCTCCACTCGACTCCGCGGCAGCCGCAAAAGCAGCGTTCGCTTCGGTCCAGGACAAGCCATTCCCCGATGATATCTTTACGGCTCCCGAGCTTCGTTGGGCTGTGATCGGGTGCGGCGTTATCGCCAACCAGATGGCCCAGTCTCTCGCTCTTGCCGGCCGCAAGCTTGCGGGCGTCGCCAACCGCACGCTGTCAAAGGCTCAGGCTTTTGCCGAGCAGTATGGCATCGAGAAGGTCTATGAAACGGTCGAGGACCTCTATGCCGATCCGGACATCGACGCGATCTATATCACCACGCCGCATAACACGCATATCACCTACCTGCGCGCCGCTCTGGCAGCTGGCAAGCACGTGCTCTGCGAGAAGGCCATTACCCTCAATTCCGCCGAGCTTGACGAGGCACGTGCCATCGCCGACGAGCACAACGTGGTCCTTATGGACGCCACCACGGTGCTACACATGCCCTTGTATCAGGAGCTGCGCCGCCGTATGGATGTCGGCGAGTTTGGCCGCATGAACCTCGCCCAACTCAACTTTGGCAGCTACAAGGAGTACGGCGACCTGACCAACCGTTTCTACAATCGCAACCTTGCTGGCGGTGCCATGCTCGACATTGGCGTCTATGCCCTGTCCGTCATGCGCCTCTTTATGGCAAGCCAGCCAGCTGAGGTTGTCTCGCTGGGCAACACCTGTGAGACCGGTGTCGACGTTGCGGGCGGCATCGTATGCCGTAATGCCGAGCAGCAGCTGGGTGTTGTGAGCCTTACGCTTCACTCCAAGCAGCCCAAACGCTCGGTCATCAGCTTTGACAAGTGCTATATCGAGGTCAACGAGTATCCGCGTGCCGATCACGCGACCATCGTGTGGACTGCGGACGGCCACCGCGAGGAGGTCCATGCCGGCACCGAGGCTTACGCCCTGTGCTACGAGATGGCCGACCTCGAGAAGGCCGTTGCCGGCGACGACTCCAAGCGCGAGCTGCTGGATTATGCTTCTGATGTTATGGAGCTTATGACCAAGCTTCGCGCCGATTGGGGAGTCGTGTACCCCGAGGAGGAGTAAGCGATGCTTGCGGAAGATAGGCTCAACGCAATCGTGTCGATGGTGCAGCAGACGGGCTCGGTTACCGTACCGGAGCTTGCTGAGGCCCTGGGCGTGACGGCGTCTACCATTCGGCGCGACCTGCAGACGCTCAATCGCGCACACCGTATCGCCAAGGTGCACGGTGGGGCGACGAGCCTTGAGCGCGCGCACGTGACGCGCGACCTAACGCTTAATGAGCGCAGTGATCTCCATAACGGCGACAAGGAGCGTATCTGCGCCCGTGCGGCGGCGCTTGTGGAGCCCGAGGGCTTTGTATACATCGATTCGGGCTCGACGACGCTCAAGCTCATCGAGCATCTTCCACACCTTGAAGGTGTCACCTATGTGACTGATTCCGTGCTTCACGCTCAGCACCTTGCTTTGCGTGGCATGCGTACCGTGGTGTTGGGTGGCGAGCTCAAGCCCGAGACCGAGGCACTCGTTGGCCCCGATGCTTTGGCAACCCTAGACCGTTACAACTTCAATTGTGGCTTTTGGGGTTCTAACGGCATTGCGGCCGAGCAGGGCTTCACGGCGCCCGATATCGAGGAAGCGCAAGTAAAGCGTATCTCGATGCGCCATACGGCCAAACGCTTCGTAATCTCGGACGCCAGTAAATTTGGCATGGTGGCGCCCGTCAAGTTCGCGGACTTCCGCGACGCAACGATTATTACCGCAGGCGAGGTCCCCGCCAAGTACCGGGCAATGGACAACGTCATTACGGTCTAACGGCTGGGTACGGACTAAGGTCAAAACCATCACGAAGGGGCAGGAACCTTTGTGGTGGTTAGTAACGAAAACCGAGTAGTTTTCTCAATAGAAAAGCGGCAACGTCCATCACGGGCGTTGCCGCTTTCGTTGTCTGCCGGTTTGTCTAAGTCTGTAACAACTAGACTGTTAAAAGTGGGCTAGGTGTTACAGATTGAGATACTTCCGAACCGCGCCGTCCCTTTGTCTCGATCTGTAACATCTGGGACGGATTTTGCCGAGTTACTGTTACAGATCGAGATTTTCCCTTGAGGGAGATTCGAATGTCTCGATCTGTAACAGATAGACCGGAAAATGGGCTCTAACTGTTACAGATCGAGACGTTTTGGGACCGCGGCTGAGTCATCGTGGCGGTATGACGTTTGACCAGATAAAACCTGTCAAAATAAACCTGTCCCTTTTTGGCAGGATTTAGGGCTCCCAGGGGCAGGGGGCTTCGATGTGGATGTGCTCGCCGGTTACGGGATGCGTAAAGGACACGCTGTGGGCATGGAGCATGAGGCCGCAGGGGCGCGGCGTTCCGTACAGGTCGTCGCCAACCAGGGGATGATGCTCGCTTGCCAGGTGCACGCGAATCTGATGCTTGCGGCCGGTGAGCAGCTCGACATCAATATACGAGCGCGTGGGCAGGCCTCGACGGCTCTTAAGGCGCTTGAGTACCTTGATGCGCGTCTGAGAAGGCTTGCCGCTGGCGCCGACGCGCATCTTGCGGCCGTCGTGACGGTCGCGGGCGATGGGCTTGTCGATGAGCTTTTCGTTCCAGTCGATCTTGCCCTCGGCGAGCGCCAGGTAGTGCTTTTCGAAGGCGTGGTCGATGACCATCTGGTCAAAGGCGGGCTGCGTCTGCTTGTCGAGCGAGAACAGCACCACGCCGGTGGTGTTGCGGTCCAGGCGGTTGAGCGGCTGCATGTCAGTCGCGGCAAAGCCGTCGCCCATCGCCAGCAGCAGGTCGCTGGCGTAGTCGGTAAGCGTGCGCTCGCCGGTGCCGTCGCCGTGGACGATCATGCCGGCGGTCTTGTCGATAGCCATGAGCCAGGCATCGCAGTAGAGGACTTGAGGTTCTTCGTTCACGTGTAAGCCTTTCGGTTAACTAATTCCCACAAACATGCAGCCCGAGGTGGCACCGCGCAGGCGGGCGGCGGGCTTGCGGCCGGCTTGCGCTGCCTCGACGGCGCGGCGGACGCGAGCGACGGCGCGGCCCACCTCATCCGTCTCGAGCAGCGTGCCGTCCACCATAAGACGGCGCACACCGGCATCGAGCAGCTGTGGTACCTGCGGCGTAAGGTCGATGGGGTAGGCATCGTACAGGCGCGAGCGGCCGTGGATGTCGGTACGGACCGGCATGACCTTGCCGTCGATATTCTTGAGCGACAGCTTGCGGGCGCGCAGGCGGCAGTTGGCGCAATCGTGGATGCAGTCATTGGCCACCTGCAGAATGCAATGCTCGCTTGTCATGACGCGCGGGCGGCCAAAGACGGTGATACCCAGAGCCGCGGGCGCGGCGGTGCCGAGCGAGATAATCTCGTCGAGCGTGATCTCGGGCGAGAGCCAAAACGCACCGGCTCCGCGCTCGGCAAGCGCCTCCATGCAGGGCGTGTTGTGCACCGGCAGGCAAGAGCGAATCTCGGCCGTGGCGCCAACCTGGGCGGCCAGGGCAAGCTCAGAGATGTTGCCAATAGCGACCGTGGCGCCGGCATTGATCCAGGGATCGACGCGCTCGTGGTCAACGGCGCGGCAGACCTCGTCGAGTACGGGCACGATACCCTGCTCAAATGCATCGGCAGGGGAGAGTCCGACAGCCTTGAGCGCATCGGTGGTCATGTAGATGCGCGCGGCGCCCTCGGCACGAGCTGCCTCGGCGGCCTCGAGCGAGGCGACGGTGGCGCAGATTTGCGGCTCATCGCGGTAATGCTCGGGCATGGGGCACGAACATTTGTCGAGTATCAGCAACTCGAGCGTTTTCGCGCGCTCCTCGTACGGCGCCAGAATGGCCTCCTCCAATGCTTTACAGGCGGCGGCGCGCACCTTATGCACGGCGGAGAAGCCCATACCGCAGCCGGCGTCGAGCGAAACGTCAAAGCTCGCTGCCTCAAAGGGCGAGGAGCCCATGCGGCCCACATGCTCAACCAGGTCTGCCGCCTCGACGGCGCGGGTCTTGGCGGCCTCGACGGTGAAGCCCGTGGCGGTGGCGGTGAGCGCGGGGTCGTCACAGCAGGTGAGCGTGACAGTAAACGGCTTGCCCAGGCGCGCCACGACGGATACATCAACAGCTCGGCGGCGCAGCACATCGCGCTTGAGCGCGGCGCTGGCAGCGTCAATAGCGCGCTGGCTTCGAATCACGCGCACGCGGCAGCCCTCGGGCATGCTGCGGGGCACGCGACACTCGATAACATCGCCGGCAGCGGCATCATCGGCGGCGATGGTGGTCAGGAACTGGTCGAACTCATCGTCGTGGCGAAGCTCCAGCAGGTCGCCCTTGCCCACGGGCTCAAACAACTCAATGCGGGCGATGGCGGCGCGGCGACGGCGGTCGTCGGGCTTGAGGCCGCGCACATCGCGGTTGGCCAGGCGGCTGCCGAGCACCGTGCCCACGATCTGGCCGCGGTTGTTGGAGCGCTCGTAACTCATCATCTCGTCACCCGAGGTACCGTCCTGATAGGCGTGCGTAAAGTCGCGGTTAAAGCAGCGCTTGAGCTGGCGCTGGCGGGCGGCTTTCTCGTCCTTGGCAACGGTGGTTCCGGCCAGCATGTCATCAATCTGATGACGATACACGTCGACGATGGAATACACGTAATCGGGCGCCTTCATGCGGCCCTCGAGCTTGAGCGACGCGGCGCCGGCGTCATACAGGCGGCGAACAAGTTGTGAGGTGTTGGTGTCACGCGGGCACAGCGCGCGCTCGCGACCGGCAGGGGAGAGCGCGCGGCCGTTCTCGTCGATCAGCTCGTAGGGCAAGCGGCAGGGCTGGGCGCACATGCCACGGTTGGCCGATCGTCCCGCCATGGCAAAGCTCGAAAGCAGACACAGGCCAGAGTAGCAAAAGCAGATGGCGCCATGGCTAAAGACCTCAAGGTCCACATCGGGCGCGGCATCGTGAATGGCGGCAATCTCGTCGATGGAAAGCTCGCGCGAGAGGGTCACGCGGTCGGCGCCCTGCTCGCGGCACCAAAGGGTTCCGCGGTCGTCGTGGATGTTCGCCTGGGTCGAGATATGCGTCTCGATGCCGGGCATGGTGCGCTTGACCTCAAAGAACAGGCCCCAGTCCTGGATGATGAAGGCGTCGGCGCCCAGCGTGGAGCAGCGATGGATGAGCTGCAGCGCATCGCTCATCTCGGACTGCTTGATGACGATGTTGACCGTGACGTAGACGCGCGAGCCGGCTAGATGCGCGGCGCGGCAGGCCTGCTCAAAGGCCTCGTCGGTAAAGTTGGTGGCCTTGCGGCGTGCGTTGAAGCTGCCCATGCCGCAGTAGATGGCGTCTGCCCCGGCGGCGAGTGCGGCGGCAAAGGGCTCGGGCCCTCCGGCGGGCGCCAAAAGCTCGGGTCTGCGGTTGGTGGTTCGACTGGCGGTTGCGGTCATATCCTGCCTTTCAAAATGCTCAGATACTCAAAAGTATAGTGATGCCGTCGCGGCAGGCGATGCCCGTGCTCTAAGCGGGATAAAGTCTTCAGCAGCTTGGACTGGCTGCTCCACATGAGAACCGTTCAGCGGTCCGGGGAAACCGTTGGGCGATAAAATATTCTCGCAACGTGATAATAATCTTGCATCGCGCGGAAACCTTGAGTACTATCCCAATCAAGCGCGGTGTTCAGACCGAACTGTGCCTCCCGGTGTGAACGCCGCGCTCCCGTTCCCTTTTACTTGTAAGGAGAAAAACATGAGCAAGACCGTCGTGTCTTCCGATAACGCACCCGCAGCCATCGGCCCGTATTCCCCTGGTATCCAGGCCGGCAACATGGTGTTCCTGTCCGGCCAGCTGGGCATCGACCCCGCAACCGGTAAGATGCCCGAGGGCGTCGAGGCTCAGGCCAAGCAATCCCTTGCTAACGTCGAGGCCCTGCTGACCGCTGCCGGCGCCACCTTTGCCGATGTCGTCAAGACCACAGTCTACCTGGCTGACATTGCCGACTTCGCTGCCGTAAACGAGATCTACGCCTCCAAGTTCGAAGCCCCGTTCCCCGCGCGCAGCGCTTTCCAGGTTGCCGCCCTTCCGGCTGGCGGTCTGGTCGAGATCGAGGTTGTCGCCGCTCTCTAAGGTGTTGGTAACAACTAAACATGACATGCAAAAAGACCCTGCAGCGCGTGCGAGCTGCAGGGTCTTTTGTCAAGCGATGCGACAAAAATGATCCGTTTCCCTTCGTCCCCAAGGGATCACGTTTAGCCCTCCTTGCGAACTTTTTGCAGGTAGCGGTAGACGCTGGGCTCCGAAATGCCCAGCGCGGTGGCGGCGCAGGCCACAGCGCCCTTGAGCATGAACACGCCGTTGCCGTTGAGGTGGCGAATGACGTCCACGCGGTCGCTCTGACCAAGCGACGCTACATCCAGCCCGCGCGCGCTCAGCAACTCGGCAATGCTGCGGTCGATGAGCTCCTGTGTGGACTCCGAAAGGCTTTCGACCTCGATAGGGGCGGGCTCCGTGCGCGTCGGCGCCGCGTCGAAGCACGCCATGAGCTGCTGCGCCATGGCGTTGATGGAGCGCACGGTCGAGAGATCGGTGTTGACGCAGAGCATACCGACAATCTCGTCATTCTCGCGGATAAAGTACGTCGCTGACTCCAACGTCTTGCCGCCGGCACCGCGCCCCTCGTAGCCCGTAATAAACGGCAGGTCGCGATACTTGGCGTCGTGCATGATCTTGAGTGCCAGATCGGTGGCGGGACCGCCGACCTTGCGGCCGCTCACGATGCCGTTGCGAATATCGACGATGGCGTGGTCGGGATCCGAGAAATCGTGCAGCACGATTTCGCTGTTTTTGCCGAGTATCTGCTCCAGAAAATCGACCATCGGCAAAAAGCGACGTACGGTCTCGTTCACGGGCAACTCCTTTGGGTGAAATCGGAAATGATCATAACAATTTTTTCTCATGGTAACACGGTGTCTATTGACTCACATATTCGCAGGTACATTGCGTAATACAGATGAGCGGTAGGTATTTGGCGGTAAACGGTCGACCAAAAGAAAAGTTAGATGTAATTTTGAACAGACACTTTCCTGACCTGCGGAAATGCATTATCTCAGCTGAAGAATAGTCTGATAACAAAAAATTATTATTGAGAATGAGAATCATCTTTAATACGATATGCAACGAAGGCACAACCTCAACCCCGCACTGCGTCACAATAGAGCGTTAGATGCGAAAACAACTATTTCGAGGATTGGTGGTCAAATGACCCAGGAGACGGTTACGAACGGCACTGAAGCCCTGTTCACTCGTGAAGGCATGCCTCCCGTTAAGGAAATGATCCCGTGTGCCCTTCAGCACGTACTGGCATCGTTTGCCGGCATCATCACCCCGGCTGTCATCATGGCCGGCGTCTACGGCTTTAATAGCCAGCAGAGCACCGACATCATCCAGGTCGCGCTCATTCTTTCGGCAATCGACACGGCCCTTCAGGCCTTCGCTCCCTTCCGTCGCATCGGCGGCGGCCTGCCCATCGTCATGGGCGTTTCGTTCGCGTTCTTACCGGCCCTGCAGGCCATGGGTGCCTCGGGCTTTAGCTTTGGTGCGCTGCTGGGCGGCGAGATCGTCGGCGGCGCCGTCGCGGTCCTCTTTGGTCTGGCCTACAGCAAGATCAAGTGGCTGTTCCCGCCCGTCGTGACCGGTACGGTCATCTTCTCCATCGGCGTTTCGCTGTATCCCACGGCCGTCAAGTATATGGCCGGCGGTATGGGTACGCCACTGTGGGGCACCCCGCAGGCCTGGTGCGTCGCTCTTATCACCTTCGCCGTGGTCTTTGCGCTCGCCAACTTTGGCAAGGGCACGCTCAAGCTGGGATCCGTGTTCTTTGGCATGATCGTCGGCATGATCGTCTCCATCCCCTTTGGCATGATCGACTTCTCCAGCGTCGCCACCGCTCAGGTCTTCGCCCTTCCCAAGCTCATGCCCTACGCGCTCGAGTTTGATCCCGAGGTCTGCATTACCCTCGCTGTCGTGTTCCCCATGGTTGCCATCCAGGTTATCGGCGACGTCTCCGCCGCCTGCCTGGGCTCCATCGACCGTATGCCCACCGAGCGCGAGCTCTCCGGCGCTATCGTGTCCCAGGGCCTCACCTCTATGGTCGGCGGCCTGCTGGGCGGTCTTCCCACCAGCGCCCTTGGCCAGAACGTGGGCATCATCTGCTCCAACAAGGTCGTCAACAAGTGGGTCTTTGTGATCATCGCGGCCGTCTTTGCCATCGCCGGTCTGTTCCCGCAGCTCTCTGCCGTCCTTTCCGCTATCCCGCAGCCCGTCATCGGCGGCGCGACCGTCGGCGTCTTTGGCACCATCACCATGAACGGCGTGCGCATGTTCACCCGCGAGGGCCTCACGCAGCGCACTACCACCATCGTCGGTACCTCCGTCGTCTTTGGCCTGGGTATCTGGATGGCCAGCGGTTGCCTTGCCGGCGAGGGTATGCCCGCCTGGGTATCCACCGTCATCGGCTCCAATGCCGTAACCCCCACCGCCATTATGGCCATTGTCCTTAACCTGATCCTTCCGCAGACGCCGGTCGTGGCTCAGCACATCGATGCTGCCAAGGACGCTGCCGTGGATCTGGTCTTGCCCGAGAGCAAGAAGTAGCCAATTCGGTGCTATTCGTCGGCGGACGCATCGCCTCGTCCGCCGATGTCATGCGGCGCCAAGCCGCACTTCAAAGGGTTTGTCCCTTTGGTGAAGCGTTGACGGGAGAGGGCCCGTTTCCGGTGTAGGCCGGCGCTTCGCACTCCGCCATGTCAGAGGTGTCAAACCCCGCCTCTGATGTCGAAGGGAGCATCCATGCTTCTGGTCGCTAACGGTTCCGTCTTTACCCGCAACGCTCAGGCCCCGTTCATCCCCAACGGTGCAGTCGCCATTGACGGAGATACGATCGTCGAAGTGGGCCCCGAGTGCGAGCTCAAGGTCAAGTACCCGGATGCCGAGTACGTCGACGCCCAGGGCAACCTCATCATGCCCGGACTCATCAATTGCCACACCCACATCTACTCGGGTCTGGCCCGCGGCCTTGCCATTAAGGGCTGCAACCCCACCAACTTCCTGGAGAATCTTGAGCAGCAGTGGTGGAAGATCGATGACAACCTGACGCTCGACGGCACCAAGGCCAGCGCCTATGCCACGATTCTGGACTCCATCCGCGATGGCGTCACCACGATTTTCGATCACCATGCGAGCTTCTGCGAGATCCCGGGAAGCCTCTTTACCATTAAGGATGCAGCTCAGGAGCTGGGCATGCGTTCGTGCCTGTGCTACGAGGTCTCCGATCGCCGCGGCCAGGAAAAATGCGACCAGGCCATTGCCGAGAACGCCGAATTTGCCCAGTGGGCCGCCAGGGAGCGTCGCGATAACGACAACCACATGATCGCCGCCATGTTTGGCGGTCACGCCACCTTTACGCTGTCGGACGAGACCATGGACAAGATGGCCGAGGCCAACAACGGCCTGACCGGCTTCCACATCCATGTGTGCGAGGGCATGAATGACGTGTGGGACTCCCGCCTCAACCGCGGTGGCATCAGTCCCGTCGAGCGCCTGCTGCAGCACAACCTGCTGGGTCCCGACACCATGCTCGGCCACTGCATCCACGTGACGCCCGCCGAGATGGACATCGTCAAGGAGTCCGGCACCTGGCTCGTCAACAACCCCGAATCCAATATGGGCAACGCCGTGGGCTGTGCCCCCGTGCTCGAGTTCTTCCGCCGCGGCATCCCCGTGTGCATGGGCACCGATGCCTACACCCACGATATGCTCGAGAGTCTCAAGGTCTTCCTGATCATTCAGCGCCACAACGCCGCTATGCCCAACGTGGGCTGGTGCGAGGCCATGACCATGCTGTTCGAGAACAACGCCAAGATGGCCAGCAAGTACTTCGATCGCAAGCTCGGTGTGCTCGAGGCCGGCGCTGCCGCCGACGTCATCGTCATGGACTACAAGCCCTTTACGCCGCTGAGCGAGGAGAACATCGACGGCCACATGCTCTTTGGCATGATGGGCAAAAACTGCCGCACCACCATCATCAACGGCCGCGTCCTGTACAAGGATCGCGAGTTCGTTGGCATTGATGAGGACAAGATCAACGCGTGGACCATGGCTGAGTCCAAGAAGCTCTGGAGCACGCTCAACGATCGCGCCTACTAATTACAAGTAGATTCGCGCGCGTCGGATGTTTCGCCGCATCCGACGCGCGTATAGGCGACCTCCGCGGGGTCGCCGGCGCTGTGCTAGCGCTACACCGTATTTGCGCCCGCCGCGCGGTCTCGCCGGGCGTTACAGAGAGGAGCTCACTATGAGCGACATCATGAGGCCGATCCCGTTTTCGCAGCTGATGAACTGGATCATCGAGGAGCACAAGACCCAGGACGCCATCTTTGGCGTGCGCAAGATGGTCACGACCAACCAGGAGGGCGCGCTTCCCATTTTTGACGAGCGCATCGAGACCCCGTTTGGCCCGGCCGCCGGTCCCAACACGCAGCTTGCCCAGAACATCGTGGCATCCTACGTGGCAGGCTCCCGCTTCTTTGAGCTCAAGACCGTTCAGGTTATGGACGGCGAGGAGCTCTCCAAGTGCGTCAACAAGCCCTGCATCGTGGCACAGGACGAGTGCTACAACTGCGAGTGGTCGACCGAGCTCGAGGTTCCGCAGGCCTTTGCCGAGTACGTGAAGGCATGGTTCGCCTGCCACCTGATCGCTCGCGAGTACGGTCTGGGTAGCCCGGACGGCTTTGTCTTTAACATGTCCGTGGGCTATGACCTCGAGGGCATTAAGAGCCCCAAGGTCGATGCCTACATCGAGGGCATGAAGGACGCCAGCGGCTCCGACGTCTGGAACGAGTGCCGTGCCTGGGCGCTTGCCAACCTGGACAAGTTTGAGCATGTCGACGCTGCGTTTGTCGAGTCCATCCCGGCGCGCGTCTCCAACTCCATCACCGAGTCTACCCTGCACGGCTGCCCGCCGGCGGAGATCGAGCGCATCGCGACCTACCTCATCACCGAGAAGGGCCTCAACACCTACATCAAGTGCAACCCCACGCTGCTGGGCTATGAGTTTGCACGTCAGCGCCTCAACGAGCTGGGCTTTGACTATATCGTCTTTGATGACACGCACTTCCGCGAGGATCTGCAGTGGGCCGATGCCGTGCCCATGTTCGAGCGCCTGATTGTCCTGTGCGCCGAGCGCGGTCTGGAGTTCGGCGTCAAGCTGACCAACACGTTTCCCGTCGACGTGACCAGGAACGAGCTGCCTTCCACCGAGATGTACATGTCCGGCCGTTCGCTGTTCTCGCTGACCATCGAGGCCGCCCGCCGCATTACCGAGCAGTTCGATGGCAAGCTGCGCATCAGCTACTCCGGCGGTGCCACGGTCTACAACATCCGTGCCCTGTATGACGCCGGCATTTGGCCCGTCACCCTGGCGACCGACGTGCTCAAGCCCGGTGGCTACGAGCGCTTTAGTCAGATGGCCGGCGAGTTTACCGACCTGGATGGCAAGCCGTTCGCGGGCGTCTCTCTCGAGGCCGTGACGGCGATTCAGACCGACTCGCTCACCAACCCGCTCTACAAGAAGCCGCTGCGCCCGCTGCCCGATCGCAAGGTCGCCGGCAAGAGCCCGCTTTCCGACTGCTTTACCACGCCGTGCCGCACGAGCTGCCCCATCCAGCAGGATATCCCCGCCTATCTGGCGGCTGTTGACGAGGGCCGTTACGAGGACGCACTCAACATCATCATCGAGCGCAACGCCCTGCCGTTCATTACCGGCACCATCTGCCCGCATCCCTGCGGCCGTGCCTGCGAGCGTGCATTCTACGAGCCCGAGGGCGCCCAGATCCGCGCCAGCAAGCTCAAGGCCGCCCGCGAGGCCATGACCGCCGTGCTGCCCAAGCTGCGCGCCCAGGCCATCGCCAACGACGGCGAGCGCAACGTTGCCGTTATCGGCGGCGGCCCGGCCGGCCTGGCGACGGCGTTCTTCCTGACGCGCGCCGGCGTGCCCGTCACTATCTTCGAGGCCCGCGACTCTCTCGGCGGCGTGGTCCGTCACGTGATCCCCGAGTTCCGTATCGCGAGCGACGATATCTCCCACGATGCCGAGCTCTGTCTGGCCTTTGGCGCCAAGGTGCAGCTCAACGCCCGCGTGGAGTCCATTGACGAGCTCAAGGCCCAGGGCTTTACCGACGTAGTCGTGGCCACTGGTGCCTGGATGCCCGGCTCTGCGGGCTTGGGCGAGGGTGCCGAGCTCGACGTGCTGGAGTTCCTCGAGGCCGCCAAGAAGGGCGAGAAGCTCGAGCTGGGCGAGGACGTCGTGGTCATTGGCGCCGGCAACACCGCCATGGACGCGGCCCGCGTGGCCAAGCGCCTTGCTGGCGTGAAGAACGTGCGCCTAGTGTATCGCCGCACCAAGAAGCAGATGCCCGCCGACGAGGAAGAGCTCGATCTTGCTCTTGCCGACGGCGTTGAGTTCTGCGAGCTGCTGGCGCCCAAGGCGCTCAACGGCGCCGTGCTGACCTGCGATGTTATGGAGCTTGGCGAGCCGGATGCAAGCGGCCGTCGCAGCCCCGTCGCCACGGGCGAGACCGTCGAGCTTTCCGCCACCACGGTGATCTGCGCCGTGGGCGAGGGCATCGATGCCAGCCTGTACGACGCCGCGGGCGTCGAGCACGACCGTCGCGGCCGCCTTGCCGCCACCTCCACCGGCGTCGAGGGCGTTTGGGCTGCCGGTGACTGCCGTCGCGGTCCTGCCACCGTGGTCGAGGCTATTTCCGACGCCGCCGAAGTTGCCCGCGCCATCGCCGGCGTGGACTTTAACAAGTACGTCGACTGCAACGAGCAGGCCGGCCGCGAGGACACCTGCTACGAGCGCAAGGGGTCGCTATGCCGTGACAAGCGCAACTGCACCAAGACCCGCTGCCTGGGCTGCGGCTCGGTGTGCGAGGTCTGCTGCGACGTGTGCCCCAACCGCGCCAACGTGGCAATTAAGGTGCCGGGCCTGGCCAAGCATCAGGTCGTCCATGTCGACGGCATGTGCAACGAGTGCGGCAACTGCGCCGTGTTCTGCCCCTACCAGGAGGGTCGTCCCTACAAGGACAAGCTCACCCTGTTCTGGAGCGATCAGGACATGGAGAACTCCGAGAACGAGGGCTTCCTGGCCGTGGACGAGGACCACTTTAAGGTTCGCATCGCCGGCACGGTTCGCACCGTCTCGGTCGATGCCGTCAACACCGGTCTGCCCGAGGCCGTCCGCCTGACCATCAAGGCCGTGCGCGACAGCTATCCGTATCTCCTTAAGAAATAGGCGAGTCTCTTATGGCCAAATCCATTCAACATAACGTGGCCTACGTTGCCTGCGGAAGCGGCTGTGCCTCCGCAGGCGGCGACGCCCGCTGCAGCGAAGGCTGCATTGGCTGTGGCGCCTGCGTCACGGCCTGCCCCCACGGCGCCATTGCGCTGGTCGATGGCATCGCCCGCGTTGATCGCTCCAAGTGCACGGGCTGTGGCCTGTGCGGCATGGCGTGCCCGCAGCGCGTGATTGCCTTCGTTCCCGGCTACCAGAACATTCTGGTGCGCTGCAACAACACCGATAAGGGCGCCATTGCGCGCAAGATCTGCGACACGAGCTGCATCGGTTGCGGTATGTGCGCCAAAAAGTGCCCTGCCGGCGCTATCCGCATCGAGGACAACTGCGCCCATATCGACGGCGCGGACTGCCTGTCGTGCGGCATGTGCGCCGTCGTCTGCCCGCATGGCGCCATTCACGACCGCACCGGCATCGCCGCCGGCGTGTAGAAGGGAATCACCATGGCACAGGAATTCACTTTTACCGTTAACGGCGTGGAGCGCACAACGACCCAAAACAAACCGCTGCTGCGCTACCTGCGCGACGACCTGCATATCCATTCCGCCAAGGACGGCTGCTCCGAGGGCGCCTGCGGTACCTGCACCATCCATGTGGACGGCGCGGCCGTCAAGGCCTGCGTGCTGACCACCGCCCTTGCCGCCGGCCGCAACATCGTGACCGTCGAGGGCCTGCCCGAGGACGTGCGCGAGGCGTTTGTGTACGCCTTTGGCGCCGTGGGCGCCGTGCAGTGCGGCTTTTGCATCCCCGGCATGGTCATGGCGGGCGCGGCGCTCATCGCCGAGGACCCCGAGCCCACCGAGGAGCAGATCAAGTACGCCATCCGCGGCAACGTCTGCCGCTGCACCGGCTACAAGAAGATTATCGAGGGCATTTCGCTGGCCGCTGCGGTGCTCCGCGGCGAAAAGCAGATCGACGAGGATCTGGAGCGCGGCGATGACTACGGCGTGGGCAAGCGCGCCTTCCGTATCGACGTGCGCAAGAAGGTGCTCGGCGAGGGCAAGTATCCCGACGACATCGACGAGCTCGATCAGCCGGGCCTGATCTATGCCAGCGCCGTGCGCTCCAAGTATCCGCGCGCCCGCGTGCTCTCCATCGACACCTCCAAGGCCGAGGCCCTGCCCGGTGTGGTGGGCATCCTGCGCGCCGAGGACGTGCCGGTCAACCAGGTCGGCCACCTTATCCAGGACTGGGACGTCATGATCGCCCAGGGCGATATCACCCGCTGCGTGGGCGATGCCATCGTGCTGGTGGTTGCCGAGGACGAGGCGACGCTCGAGAAGGCCAAGAAGCTCGTAAAGATCGATTACGAGCCGCTGGAGCCCGTGCGCAACATTGTCGAGGCCAAGGCCGCCGACGCCCCACGCCTGCATGACAGCTTCTTTGCCTTTGGCAACACGGTGGAGCTTAAGGACAACGTGTGCCAGAGCCGCCATGTGACGCGCGGCGACGCCGCCAAGGCGCTGGCAGAGAGCGCGTTCACCGTGACGCAGCGCTTTACCACGCCCTTTACCGAGCATGCCTTCTTGGAGCCTGAGTGCGCCGTCGCCTTCCCGTACAAGAACGGCGTCAAGGTGCAGTCGACCGACCAGGGCGCCTACGACACGCGCAAAGAGTGTGCCCACATGTTTGGCTGGGACAACGAGCCCGAGCGTGTGGTCGTCGAGACCATGCTCGTGGGTGGCGGCTTTGGCGGTAAGGAGGACGTTTCGATCCAGCACCTGGCCGCGCTTGCTGCCTATAAGCTCCAGCGTCCTGTGAAGTGCAAGCTCACGCGCGCTGAGTCGCTCGCCTTCCATCCCAAGCGCCATGCCATGGATGGCACCTTTACACTGGGCTGCGACGCCGAGGGCAACTTTACCGGCCTGGACTGCGAGATCAACTTTGACACCGGCGCCTACGCGTCGCTGTGCGGCCCGGTGCTCGAGCGCGCCTGCACGCATGCGGTCGGCCCCTACAAGTACCAGAACACCGACATTCGCGGTTTTGGCTACTACACCAACAACCCGCCCGCCGGCGCGTACCGCGGCTTTGGCGTCTGTCAGTCCGAGTTTGCACTCGAGAGCCTGATCGACTTGCTGGCAGAGAAGGTCGGCCTGGATCCGTGGGAGATTCGCTACCGAAACGCCATCGAGCCGGGCGAGGTTTTGCCCAACGGCCAGATTGCCGACTGCTCCACGGCGCTTAAGGAGACGCTGCTCGAGGTCAAAGATGCCTACTATGCGCATCCCGGACACGCCGGTATCGCCTGCGCCATGAAGAATGCAGGCGTGGGCGTGGGTCTGCCTGATGCCGGCCGCTGCAAGATTCGCATCGAGGACGGCGTGGCCGTGGTCTATGCCGCCACGTCCGACATCGGCCAGGGCTGCAACACCGTCTTTTTGCAGGACGTTGCCGAGGCCTGCGGTCTGCCGCTTCGCTGCATTGCCAACGGCGAGTGCTCCACCGAGAACGCTCCCGACTCCGGCACCACGTCTGGTTCGCGTCAGACGGTCGTGACCGGCGAGGCTGTGCGCGGCGCCGCTTTCCTGCTGCGCGATGCCATGGTTGGCATCGAGGCCGGCAAGCCTGCGCCCGCCGCTCCCGTGAGCGCGCATGGCGACGGCGTCAAGATCGAGTACAACGACGGTCGCGCCTATCAGCTGCGCGCGCAGGAGCTCGTCGCTGGTCAGGGTATGCATCCTCAGGACCCCGCGACCGCCATCAAGGCGCTCGAGGGATGCGAGTTTGGCTACGTGTATCTGGAGCCGACCGACAAACTGGGCGCCGACGTCCCCAATCCCAAGAGCCACATCTGCTACGGCTTTGCCACGCACGTGGTCATTCTGGATGATGACGGCCGCGTGAGCGAGGTCTATGCCGCGCACGATTCCGGCAAGGTGGTCAACCCCATCTCGATCCAAGGTCAGATTGAAGGCGGCGTGCTCATGGGTATGGGCTATGCGCTCACCGAGGACTGGCCGCTTAAGGACTGCGTACCCCAGGCAAGGTACGGCACGCTCGGGCTGTTCCGTGCGCCCGAGATTCCGGATATCCACGCCATCTACGTGGAGAAGGACGAACTGCTGCCCGTGGCATACGGCGGCAAGGGCATCGGCGAGATCGCAACGATCCCCACGGCGCCCGCCGTGCAGAATGCCTACCGCGCGTTTGACGGCAAGCTGCGTCCAAATCTGCCCATGGTGGATACGCCGTACAGCCGCGCTCGTCACCGCGGGTAGAGTAGAGCGCGGACGGCCATTGCTGACGGGCTGTTCGCGCTCAACATCAACTGTATATGCTGCGCCTTTGGCCCCAGTTCCATCGCGAGCCGGGGCCTTTTGTTTGGAGCGGAAACTGCGTCCCGGAATTGGCGCTCAGAATGGGATGCAGTTTCTGGATCGGCTCTCAGGCGGAAACTGCGACCCGGAATCGATGCTCAGAATGGGATGCGCTTTCCGGTAGAGCCTCTGGCGGAAAGCGTGTCCCGGAATTCGGCTCCAGAGTGGGACGCGCTTTTCGGTTGGAGCTTCAAACGGAAAGTGCGTCCCGGAATCCGCGCCTGGAATGGGACACACTTTCCGGAACAGCCCTCAACCGGAAACTGCGTCCCAGAATTTTGCTTCAGAGTGGGATGCCGTTTCCGGCTGAACCCTCTGGCGGAAAGTTCATCCCAGAATTGACGCTCGGAGTGGGACACGGTTTCCGGATCGGCCCTCAGCGGAAAATGTATCCCAGTTTGAGCGTCTATTCCGGGATGTAATTTCCGCTGGGCGTTCAACCGGAAAGCGTGTCCCGTTCTAGGCCTTGATTCCGGGATACGCTTTCCGCTAGGCATGCCATCTGGAAAGCGCGTCCCGTTTTGAGCACTCAGTCTGGGACATGGTTTCCGCGGGTGCTGCCAACCGGAAAGCGTGTCCCGGTTTGGTAGGCAGGCGGGCATAAGCTCGGTAGCCCCTACAGCTCAATATCGTTGAGCCATGTCGGCAGCGCGGTCTGCCGGATGCCTGCCGTCTGCAGCTTTTTCGCGAACATGCCTGCCGAACGGACTTCGTTCATGGTAAAGCGCAGCAAGGGATGACCGTAAAGCGATAGATGCGCCTCACGCTGTCGTTCGGCAACGAGCGCCTCGGCGGTGGTGCGTCCGGCCAGCATGGTCTGGTCGGTATATTTGATGAGCCCATCGAGTTCGCCCAGCGTGAGCTCCCTGGCTTGACGCTCCCAGGCAAAATCCGTTCGCATGCTTTCGGTCGAATCGAAGGGATCCGTCAGCTCGTATTGAAGTTGGTCGGGTGCAAAGCCGGTCTCGATCATGACGGCTCGGGCGACCGATTCCCCGCCGCTCTCGGCGCGGGCGTCGGCATATCGAAGCGTTGTGAGGGCGGTGCGAATCGCGCGACCATTGCGGGCAGTCGCTCGTTGCTCAACGGCCTCCATCAGCTGTTCCGGCGCAAGGCCGAGCTTTGAGATCGCCGAATCGGCAATGGGCATGCCGTCGGCAAAACCGGTCTGCAACAGACAATCCGTCACCGTTTGAATGGGCGGCGTTACCGATATGCCGGACAGGCGGATTGCTCCGACCGGCTCGATCTGATGCCGCTGAATATGCGCGCCCGGGCGAGCCGACGGCTTGGTGGCGCTGCAGACATGCACGACATTCAGGTGTCGCCACGAGACCTCGAGCCCCAGCAGACAGGCGGCCGAAAACGAGCAGAACGTCCAATCGGGGTGGATGATCGCAAGGGCGCGGAGGATTTCGCAATGGCGTTGCGCTCGGTTGAGTTCATTCCAGCGCGTTTTTCGCGCAAACAACCCCGGCATGGGCGAGACAACCGTGCCGCCGGTGCGCCGAAGGAGCGCTTTTCGGATCGCCGAGCTCGGGGGAATCAGACAGCGCCCCTCTTGTTCGGCTTGAGTGAGCAGTTGGTCGATGAGCTGGTCATTGCAATGGGTCATGAGCTACCGCCTCCTTTTGGGTAGCAAAAACGTATCAGCTGGAACTTGCCGCTCAGCTGACCAAAAGCTGACCAAAATCTAACCATGCAGGTAGATGGCCTGCTTTTGGCGACATATTTCTTGTTTGAATCGGTGGGCGGTAATCGGCGACCGTGAACGGTAGCTAGACATGAAACCTTGGTAAGTTTAGGGACGTGTACTTTTTTGAAAAAGAGCATTCTATCTGCTGTTTTGTGTTTCTGGATCGCATGTTTGAAGGCATGTGATAAGGGCGGCGGACTGTCGCCTTGTATCTGCGGAAACTGTGACCAGGAATTGCCACTCGGAATGGGACGTGCTTTTCGGATCGCCCTTCAAGCGGAAACTACATCCCAGATTTCGGCTCCAAACCGGGATGTGCTTTCCCGGCGGCGTCTCTGGCGGAAATTGCACCCCGGAATGAGCGCTCAGAGTAGAACATGCTTTCCTAACGAAGCCGCATGCGGAAACTACGTCCCGGATTCGATGCTCAGGACGGGATGCCGTTTCCGATAGAGGCATGGGGTGGAAAGCCTCCCATTTCTAATGTTCAAGAAATGGGAGGCAGCTCATCGCGAGTCGGGGCCTTTTGTTTGGAGCGGAGGCAGCATCCCGGAATTCGGGCAATCCGGTGGTCAGGGGTTGAGCGAGCGTCGCGCTAAGGATGCCAAGCATAAAACCTTCAATGAGAATGGCGTAAAAACTACATTGAAAGTAGCGTAAAATCCGCATTGAGAATGGCGTAATTTCGCATATCGCATGATCGCCCGAGCTTGCACACGGCCTTTTGCGAGCTCTTGCCATGAACGAGAGCCAGGCTGTCACGTACAAGACGCTCATGAAGGATGCCTCGTACGGCGAGGCGGGTCCCGACGAGAGGATCATCGCTGCGTACCTGGACCTCTTCAACAGGCTCAAGCTGACCGAGGACCTGTGCGGATGGGAGCCGCCCATGCGCTCGAAGGCCCGCGTTCGCGTGCGCCCCAAGCGCTACTTCTGCGACCCGTTACTTGCGGCGACGTTGCTGGGGGCTACCCCTGAGCGGCTGCTTGGCGATATGCAAACGTTTGGGATGCTCTTTGAGAACCTCGTTCTGCGCGACGTGCGCGTGTTCCTTTCCACCTACGGCGGTGTCGACAACAGTGTCCATTATTTCCGAGATGAGAAGGGCCTTGAGGTCGATCTGATCGTTGAGCACGACGGGCGCTGAGGAGCCATCGAGGTCAAGCTGAGCGATGCGAAAGCAGACGATGGAGCGAGAAATCTCAAGGCGCTGGAGAGGAAAGTGCTCTCCAATCCTGACGCCCAGAATGCCGCGCCGGCGTTTTTGCCGGTCGTGGTTGGAAAGGGGAGCATTGCCTACACACGCGACGACGGCGTGGCGGTGATCCCCGTGGCGGCACTTGGGGCGTAGTGTTTTTGCGGGCGTGCCGTGCTTCCTTTACCGAAAATCCATTTGGTAAACCCGGTGCCCGTGGGTAAAATAAGGTCGACGGCAGCCCAAGTAGTGAAGAGCTGGGCAGCGCCGTTGCTTGGATTAAGGGGTCATCGCCTTAGCGGCGTCGACCCCTCTTTTTATGCTTCGTATGCTGCTTGAGTGCCTCGGTAAGTCCGATAAGCGCCGTGAGGAGCGAGACCAAAGCGGTCAGGAGCTTCACAAAATCAGTCAGATCGGTCATGGGCATCACCTCCCGTCGCATGGAGGGCGCTGCCCGGCACATGGAACTGCCGTCAACAATAACCAGTCTATCAAACTGCAGCCATAAATACGAATATATGTTCGATAATAACAGCGACGTGACCATCTCAAAGCGCAGCTTTACGCAAGGATGCCGGAAAGCTGCACTGTGCGATTTCATGTCCGCACGGGCGCCTATCTTTACGGCAATGTAGCCGCCTATGTAGCAAGCGGCAGGCAACGGAGAAAGGCCCTAACCGTGCCAGCTAAAAAGACGCCGTGCATCTCGGCTATCGATACGACGAACTTTGCGCGCCAGATCGTGCTGGACTTTGAGTTTGCGCCGGTGCCAAAGCAGCGCCAGCGCCGTGGACTGCACAATGAGATTATCGAGGTCGGCGCCGTCGAGCTCGATTACCACGGCAACGTGATGGGCGAGTTCTCGCAGTTTGTGCAGACGGAATTTACCGAAGGCGTTGCGTTTCCCGTCCGCGAGCTCACAGGGATATCGGCCGTGGGCACCGCGATGGCCGATCCGCTCTACATGGTGATCAAAAGGCTCAGCGATTGGATCGGGCGCTACTCCGCCCAGGTGGTCTGTTGGAGCGGGGCGGATCGTCGACAGCTTTTGACCGAGTGCCAGGCAAAGCACATCGATCTTTCCGCATTTCCTACGGACTGGGCCGACCTGCAGGCGTTTTACACCTCGATCATGGACATGAGCAGCCACGGGTGCGTCTCTTTGAGTGACGCAGCGACGTGGTTTGGCATCGAGTTCGACGAGTCGACGGGTCACGCCCACAGCGCCCTAGCCGATGCGCGCGTGACCGCCAAGCTGCTCAAGCAGATGATGGACGGGGACTACCGCGTGAGCCCGCGCGCCCAGGAAGTCCGCCAGCGGTGGGGGATGGGCGAGCGAGCCCGGATGCGCCTTTCCGACAAGTGCCCCGGGTCGAGCGACCTGCTGCTAAAGCTGAAGGCGGAGGGGGTAGGCCTTTTGAGAACGCCATTCGGTTTGGCATGGCGGGGCTGTACGCTCGAGCCCGCCCTGCTGTTTGAATCGAAGCGTCAATCAGTATGACGAGTGGCTCGGTCCGCCTACCTGCACTTCCGCAATCCCGCCCGCTGCACTCAGCAGCTCGTACTCCCTTTGGCTCCATTGACGCAGCTCGGCTGTGCGTACGGCGTCGCGACACAGGTCCAGAAACACCTCAGCGCCCTCGCAGAAGCGCTCGCGGGCAAAGGCTCCGGACCCGCTTGCGACACACGCGCCGTCGGCAAAGAGCTTCCAGCTAGACGGCTCGCGCGAGTCGTCTCCGAGCAGCTGAATCTGCAGTACGTGCGGATTGCCAGCAGCACAGAGTTCCTCCTCGAGCTTCTGTATGGTAAAGCGCATCTGGTGGGAGAGGCCGCTCTTCACCAAAGCCGAGGTGTAGCCGCTCGGCTCGTCTAGAAGATGCATTCGTTTTGGCTTGACGATCAGGTTGTGGAAATTGCGCTCGCTGCGCACGGAGAAATTGTCCATACGGACTCCTTTCATCGATGTTGGCAGGGCCACCGTGCCTCTTGGCCGGTTGGCGTCGGGATCGTGGAGCCAACTCTCTACCCCGACTCTGGATAAAACGCGCCCGCTCCTTGCGGGCAAGAGGAAGTCTATCAACGTGTACGGACAGAAATCAAGCGCCATCCGCGAAATGACGAGCGGACTGCGTTGGTTTCCCAAGTGATTATTCGGCTTTCATCCGGAAAAGTGTCGAAATAGGCACCTTAAAACTTCGGAAAAGTGTCAAATTCGATAGGCAAATTATCCGGAAAAGTGTAGCTGGATGACAAAACAGCACTTAGAAGCCGGTGCTGGATGCGGGATCCTGCGGCCGCCTTCAGCTCTCGCTACTCATCGTCCCCGTCGTTGGGGTCGCCCTTGAGGGTGTTGATGTCCAGATACTCGTTATCGTCCTCTTTTTGCTGGGTCTCCGACTCCGCTTGGGTGGGGCCGGAGAACAGCCGGAATCCCTCAAACGCAATGACACCGAGCAGGGCAATGACAATGGCGATAAAGGCAACCTTGACTGCCTGCGGAAATTCCGAAAAACGCAGCGACTTTTCCTCGGCGTAATAATCGGCGAAGCGCTCTTCGCCCGTGCTTTTGGTATACGCCGGCGCGGACGCGGCCTCCGGGTCATATTCCGGTGCAGGCGTGGCAGCGTACGGATCGTTGAGATAATCGCTCGATGCGGTGCCATAATCCTCGGTCTCGATGCGACCGGTGCCAGCGTAACCATCGGAATAATCGGAATATGCCGCACCGCCCTCAGAGTCCGCGGCGCTCGTGTTGGCGGCAAAAAGCGGGTTAACCGGAACGTCGAGCGCCGGCATGCCGGTAGAGGTCTCATCCAGATCGGCTGCAGCCCAGGAATCGTAGGCAACCTGATGGGCAGCGGGCTCATCGAGCCTTGTGACCGGAGGCTTGCGTGCCGCAGGAACAGGCAACTGCTGGGCGCTGTACATAACGGTGCTGTCGGCCGATTTGCTCCGCGTCGCTGCGGCGAGAAATGCCGCCGTCTCGGACGGGTCGCTTGCGGGGCGGGGAGCGGGCGTGGGCGCCGAAGTGGGTGCGGCCTTAACCTCGGGCGTCGAAACAAGCGACTGCGCAGGAGTCGGCACAGATGCGGGCTTAGGCGCAAGTGCGGGATTGGGGCTTGACGGGCGAGCCCCGCCGCCCATGAGTTCGTCGGCGGTCCACGGGCGATCATCCATCACGTCGTCAAGGCTCAGCGAAAACAGGTCGTCTTCCCCCTCATCGAACATGCGGTGCACATGTCCACCAATTGCCGGAATCAATCCGCGACCGGTGCATGATGCCTTGCTCAACGCCATTCTGTTCCACCCTTTCGAAATACTAATGACATCGATTATATGGAACTTTCCAAGCGGCTCGGTCTTGGATTCATGCTTTCCAGAACTCGCGCCCAAAAGGGGAGGGGCAATCCAGGTGAGTGCCTACTTGTCGCCTGCTGCCGCCTTGGCCTCATTGAGGTAGCTATAGAAGCTGTATTTGGAGATGCCAAAGAACTCGCAGGCGCGCTCGCTCGACTTGGAAATGAGGAAGGCGCCGCGACGGTCGAGGTAGCCGATGGCACGAATGCGCTCGTCTTTGGTCATGAGCGCCGCGGGCTTGCCCACAAACTGCTCGCACTCGTGCAGCAGGTCCTCGAGCAGGTCGCCGATGTTCTTGGTAATGGGCTCGGGCTCGGTGTAGCCCGTGCCGCCGGTGCCGGTAAAGGCATCGAGCGAGCGCTCAAAAGCCTTCATGAGCGTAATGTCAAAGTTGATGCCCAAAATGCCGACGGGCTTGCCCTCGTCGTTGCGGATAAAGATGGTCGAGGACTTGAGCAGCTTGCCATCGGCGGTTTTGGTGAGGTACGGCTCGCGGTCGTGCACGTCGGCGGTGCCCTCGTGCATGGATTCAAGCACAATATGGCTGGGGCCGTCACCCAGTTTGCGCCCGCTGACGTGGCCGTTTTCGATCACTACGATGGAGCGGTCCACGTCCTCGGTCTCCAGGTCGTGGACGACGACTTCGCAGTTGGGGCCAAATTGGAGCGCCAGGCCGTGTGCAAGGCGCTTGTAGAACTCAATCTGTGCGGGGGTCATGGGTGCCTTCCTAAAAATTAGTTTGGGCTCACTGTGCCATAAACCCCACTTGTTCGCAAATAACGAAAGCGTCGCTGTGTTATGTGACCGTTCGGCGGCGAAAAGGTACCGATTACGGCAACAAACAATTTGTTAGGTTTTCCAATCAAAAAGTGTGATAGAACAGTGCTAACAAACTTTTTGTTTGGCATCCACATAAAAGTTCAGCCGTGTGAATGGGATCGGGCTGAAACGCGTATGCGGGGGCCGGCAAGAGAGAACTTAAGGAGTTCACCGTATGGCCGATAAGATCCAGTGGGCGGGCAACACGATGCCCAAGAGCGATGACAAGCACTTGGGAATCATGAGCCTCGACCACGTGAAGAAGGCCCGCGCCTTCCACCAGTCGTTCCCCCAGTACACCGTCACTCCGCTTGCCCGCCTGGATGGCCAGGCCGCGCGCCTGGGCCTGTCCAACCTGTGCGTTAAGGACGAGAGCTATCGCTTTGGCCTCAACGCCTTTAAGGTCCTGGGCGGTTCGTTTGCCATGGCCAACTACATTGCCGACGAGACCGGCAAGGACGTTGCCGAGTGCACCTTCGATTACCTGACCTCCGATCAGCTTGCCAAGGACTTTGGCCAGGCTACCTTCTTTACCGCCACCGACGGCAACCATGGCCGCGGCGTGGCATGGGCTGCCAACAAGCTGGGCCAGAAGGCCGTCGTGCACATGCCCAAGGGTTCCACCAAGCCACGCTTCGATAACATCGCCGCCGAGGGCGCCACGGTGACCATCGAAGAGGTCAACTACGACGAGTGCGTGCGCATGGCCGCCGCCGAGGCCGATGCCTGCGAGCGCGGCGTCATCGTTCAGGACACCGCCTGGGAGGGCTACGAGAAGATCCCGTCCTGGATCATGGAGGGCTACGGCACCATGGCTTCCGAGGCTGCCGAGCAGCTGCGCGAGATGGCCATCAACCGCCCGACGCACGTGTTTGTCCAGGCTGGCGTGGGTTCGCTCGCCGGCGCCGTGGTGGGCTACTTCACCAACCTGTATCCCGATAACCCGCCCACCTTCGTCGTGGTCGAGTGCGCGCCTGCCGCCTGCCTGTACAAGGGCGCTGCCGCCGGCGACGGCGACCCGCGCATCGTGGACGGCGACATGCCCTCCATCATGGCCGGCCTGTGCTGCGGCGAGCCCAACATCTTGGGCTGGGATATCCTGCGCAACCACACCACCGCCTTCGTGTCCTGCCCCGACTGGGTCACCGCTCGCGGCATGCGCACTCTGGGCGCTCCCGAGAAGGGCGACCCGCGCGTCATCTCTGGCGAGTCCGGCGCTGTGACCACCGGTCTGGTCGAGACTCTCATGCTCGATCCCGAGTACGCCGAGCTCAAGGAACTCATCGGCCTGGACAAGACGAGCTCCGTGCTCTGCTTCTCCACCGAGGGCGACACCGATCCGGATCAGTACCGTCGCATCGTCTGGGAGGGCGAGTATCCGACCTGCTAGCAGGCTGACCTGTCCGGAGGCAGCCGGAGGACTTTACTCCCTGCTCGGACAGTCCTGCTCGCACGGAGAGCACATTAAGTGCTCTCCGGCTCGTGCGGAACTCGCGACGGAGCAAAGTCCTCCGTCCGCCTCCTATGGTTACTTGCTTGTGGGGTGCTCGACCTCACGCTGCTTGGCACAAGTGATCTATCTGAAATATCTACCTGTAGGTAAACCCTTGTAGAAAGGTTGACTGTTATGACTAAAGAACTCGATTTTGATGCCATTAAGGCTGCTGCGGAGTCTCATCGTGCTGATATGACTCGCTTCCTGCGCGCCATGATCTCTCACCCCTCTGAGTCCTGCGAGGAGGGTGAGGTTGTCGCCTGCATCAAGGCCGAGATGGAGAGCCTCGGCTATGACGAGGTCAAGGTCGATGGCTTGGGTAACGTCATGGGCTTTATGGGCGAGGGCGACAAGATCATCGCCATCGACTCTCACATCGACACCGTCGGCATCGGCAACATCGAGAACTGGGATGCCGATCCCTATGAGGGCTACGAGACCGACGAGATCATCTACGGCCGCGGCGGCTCCGACCAGGAGGGTGGCATGGCTTCTGCTACCTATGCTGCCAAGATGATGAAGGACATGGGCCTCATCCCCGAGGGCTACAAGATCATGGTCGTCGGCACCGTCCAGGAAGAGGACTGCGACGGCATGTGCTGGCAGTACATCTACAACAAGGACGGCATTAAGCCCGAGTTTGTCATTTCCACCGAGCCCACCGACGGCGGCATCTATCGCGGTCACCGCGGCCGCATGGAGATCCGCGTCGACGTTCACGGCACCTCCTGCCACGGTTCCGCTCCCGACCGCGGCGACAACGCCATCTACAAGATGGCCGACATCATCGCCGACGTCCGCGCCCTCAACAACAACGGCTGCGACGAGTCGACCGACATCAAGGGCCTCGTCAAGATGCTCGACCCTAAGTACAACCCCGAGCACTTCGAGGACGCCCGCTTCCTGGGCCGCGGCACCTGCACCGTCAGCCAGATCTTCTACACCAGCCCCAGCCGCTGCGCTGTCGCTGACTCCTGCGCCATCTCCATCGACCGTCGTATGACCGCCGGTGAGACCTGGGAGTCTTGCCTGGACGAGATCCGCAACCTGCCGGCCGCCAAGAAGTACGGCGACGACGTGAAGGTCTCCATGTACATGTACGACCGTCCGTCCTGGACCGGCGAGGTTTACGAGACCGAGGCTTACTTCCCCACGTGGATCAACAAGGAGACCGCTCCGCACGTCAAGGCCCTCGTCGACGCCCACAAGGCCATGTTCGGTGACGAGCGCATCGGCTGCGAGCCCAGCATGGACAAGCGCACCGGTCGTCCGCTGTGCGACAAGTGGACCTTCTCCACGAACTGCGTTTCCATCCAGGGCCGCTATGGCATCCCCTGCGTCGGCTTTGGCCCGGGTGCCGAGTCTCAGGCTCACGCTCCCAACGAGGTCACCTACAAGGACGACCTGGTCACCGCTGCCGCCATGTATGTGGCTGCCCTGAACCTCTACGATCCGAGCCAGGCCGATGGCGACGCCACCGTGTTCCGCGCCGGTCTGACCAACAACAAGATCGATTAGTCCCATTCCTCGATCTTGTTGAGCCGGGGACAGCTCGTGTCCCCGGCACCCCCTGTTGACTTGGGGCCCGCGGTCGTTATCTCCCATGCTTCCTCAACGGTAGCGGGTCCTCGTCATAGTGCTCTGCATGTTCTAGCCACACGCGCATGCCGGAGCACATCTACTCATTGCAATCGTTTCATCTTTGGAAAGGATATTTACATGGACGCCAAGTTTACCGAGCTCGTCGAGCAGCTGAACGGCCTCGATTTTAAGGGCATGTACGGCAGCGACTTCCTGCACACCTGGGACAAGACCACCGATGAGCTCAAGGCGCTCTACATCGTCGCCGACGCCCTGCGCGAGCTGCGCGAGAACAACGTTTCGTCCAAGATCTTCGATTCGGGTCTGGCCGTCTCCCTGTTCCGTGACAACTCCACCCGTACGCGCTTCTCCTTCTCTAAGGCAGCCAACCTGCTCGGTCTTGAGCTGCAGGACCTGGACGAGAAGAAGTCCCAGATCGCTCACGGCGAGACCGTCCGCGAGACCGCTACCATGATCTCCTTCATGGCTGACGTCATCGGCATCCGCGACGACATGTACATCGGCAAGGGCGACGCCTACATGGCCGAGGTCTCCGAGTCTGTCCAGCAGGCTTACGAGGATGGCGTTCTGGATCACCGTCCCACGCTCATCTCTCTGCAGTCCGATTCCGACC
Organism: uncultured Collinsella sp.; assembly: GCA_900549715.1. Classification (GTDB taxonomy): domain Bacteria; phylum Actinomycetota; class Coriobacteriia; order Coriobacteriales; family Coriobacteriaceae; genus Collinsella. The sequence goes on from URPK01000007.1 coordinate 61,197, forward strand.
ACCCCACGCAGTCCTCTGCCGACATGCTCTACCTCATCAACGAGTTTGGCGGCCTTGAGAACCTCAAGGGCAAGAAGGTTGCCGTCACCTGGGCCTATTCGCCCTCTTACGGCAAGCCGCTGTCCTGCCCGCAGTCGCTGATCAGCCTGCTGCCCCGCTTTGGCATGGACGTCACCCTGGCCCACCCCGAGGGCTACGACCTCATGCCCGAGGTCGTCGAGCGCGCTAAGGGCTACGCCGCCGAGTCCGGCACCACCTTTAAGCAGGTCAACACTATGGCTGAGGCCTTCGAGGGCGCCGACATCGTGATCCCCAAGAGCTGGGCTCCGTTTGCCGCCATGGAGAAGCGCACCAACCTGTACGCCGAGGGCGACGACGCCGGCATCGCTGCGCTCGAGAAGGAGCTGCTCGCTCAGAACGCTACGCATCAGGATTGGTGCTCCACGACCGAGCTCATGGAGAAGACCGCCAACGGCCAGGACACCATCTTTATGCATCCGCTGCCCGCCGACATCTCTGGTGTCTCTTGCGAGCACGGCGAGGTCAACGCCGACGTCTTCGACATGCACCGCGTGGGCATGTACAAGGAGGCCAGCTACAAGCCGTACGCCATCGCAGCCATGATGTTCCTGCAGAAGGTTGCCGATCCCGCCGCTACCCTCAAGGCCCTCGACGAGCGCAACACCGCCCGTTGGTTCCAGGCCTAAAGCTGGGTTGAGGTAAGCCATGTAAAGGGGGCGCTCTGCCAACCGGCGGGGTGCCCCTTTTTGCATCGTGGGCGTGCGGGATAAGCGCTTTCGATGTAGATGCCCCGCGACGCGAGTTATGGGTACGATGGTTTCAGGGGAGGTATCGCCATGAAACTTGGTTGCGTGATTATGGCTTCGGGCGAGGGCAAGCGATTTGGCTCTAACAAGATGCTCGCCGATATCTATGACGAGCCGCTGATTGCCCGGACCATTGATTCGGTTCCCCGGGGCTTTGACGTTGTGGTTTCGACGCGTTGGCCCGAGGTCGCTCGGATTTGCGAGGATAAGCATTGCCCGTGTGTGCTGCACGATGGCGAGCTGCGCAGCGAAAGCGTCCGTGCGGGGCTTTCGTGGGGAGTCGAACGCAACTGGAAAGGTTGCCTCTTTTTGCCGGGCGACCAGCCGCTCGTGAGTTCGGATTCTTTTGAGGCTATGGTTCGTGCATTTGACGAGCGTGGCCGCAAGCATCCGGTGCGCCTTGCGTGCAACGGTGAGCCTTCGAGCCCGGTGATCTTTCCGGCGGAACTGTTCGATGCACTTATGTGTCTTGAGGGTAAGGACGGCGGCGGTTCGATCCTCAAGGACCGTGCCGACGTGGTGCTGGTCGAGGCGCGTGCCTACGAGCTGTGGGACGTCGATACCGTCAAAGGACAGCGACGCATAACGGAGCATATCGCCGCCTGCTCGTATTTTGATCGCGTGGCCAACTGCATCAATCAATAAGGAGCAATTATGATCATCATCAAAAACGGCGCACTCGTGACGCCCCAGGGGCTTCGCCGCGCCGATCTTGCCATGGAGGGCGACAAGATTGTGCGGATTGCCGCGGCAATCGAGCCGGGCGAGGGCGATACCGTCGAGGACGCCACCGACTGTTGGGTGTTTCCCGGCTTTATCGACGGCCACACGCACATGCAGTGCTGGACCGGCATGGATTGGACAGCCGATAGCTTTGAGACCGGCACGCGCGCGGCTGCCTGCGGCGGCACGACGACCATTGTGGACTACGCGACGGCCGATCGCGGCGTGACCATGCCCGATGCCTTGGTCGAGTGGCATCATCGCGCCGACGGCACCTGCACCGCCAACTATGCCTTCCATATGGCGCTTGCCGAGTGGAATGAGCGCAACCGCGCCGATCTTTCGGCCATGCGCGAGGCGGGCGTGTCGTCGTTTAAGACCTACTTTGCCTACGACCATCTGCGCCTGGACGATGCCGAGACGCTCGAGGTGCTGGAGGAGCTCAAGCGCGTGGGCGGTATCCTGTGCGTGCATTGCGAGAACGGCACGTTGGTCAACGCGCTGCAGAAGCGCGTGTTTGAGCAGGGTATCCACGGGCCCGAGGGCCATGCGCTCAGCCGTCCAGACGTGTGTGAGGCCGAGGCCGTGAGCCGCCTGCTGTATCTGGCGCACTTGGCCGGGGACGCTCCGGTCAACGTGGTGCACCTTTCGACCAAGCTGGGGCTCGAGGCCATTCGCGCTGCCAAAGCGCGCGGGCAGAAGAACATCTATGTCGAGACATGCCCTCAGTATCTGATGCTCGACGACACGTGCTACTTGGAGCAGGGCGAGGACGGCTTTGCGGGCGCCAAGTACGTGATGAGTCCGCCGCTGCGCCATGCCGGCGACCGTGCGGCACTGCGCGAGGCGCTTGTGGCCGGCGAGATCGATACGATTGCGACCGACCACTGTAGCTTTAACCTGCACGGGCAAAAGGACCGCGGGCGCGACGACTTCCGCGCGATTCCCAACGGCGGACCCGGCGTGGAGCATCGTCCCGTCGCGATCGCTACGAGCTTTGAGGGACAGCTGGGTCCCGAGGATCTGTGCCGCCTGATGAGCGAGAACCCGGCGCGCGTCTTTGGCATGTATCCGCACAAGGGCTGTCTTGCCGAGGGCGCCGATGCCGACGTGTGCGTGTGGGATCCCAAGGCGCGCTGGACGATTAGCGCCGCGACGCAGCATCAGGCCGTGGACTACACGCCGCTCGAGGGCTTTGAGGCGCACGGCCGCGCCAAGGCCGTGTTTGTGAACGGCGTACTGGCTGCGCGCGACGGCGAGCCCACCGGAGCCCAACCCGGCCGCTACGTCCCCCGCTAGCGGGAAGGGCGTCCTCCGCAGTTGCGGTGAAATACGGACTGTTTGGCCGCCTGGCGGCCGTAAACAGTCCGTATTTCACCGCAACTGCGGAGGCTGGGGCCGGCTATCGGAGGCTGGTGGCGATGAGGGGGCGGTTGATGGCTGCCTCGAAGCGATCTGCCATCGTTGGGTCAGCAAGCGTGTCGACTTGGTTGAGCATGATGCGGGCATTGTTGAGGTTCAGCATCCGCAGCTCGGCATTGAGCACCTGGGCGACGCGCTCTGGGGTGGCAGCGTCGGTGGGCTCGCAGCCGCAACGCTCGCAAAAGAGCTCGGGGCGGTGGACGGCTTCGTTGATGGGCTTGCCGAGCCCCGAGGCGCCGATGAGCCAGATGACGTTGACCGTCCCGGCGGGAACGACCGGCTCCCACGGGGCGTGCGCCTTGAGCGGGAGCCGCTTGCTGCCGTCCGCCTCGGCCAGGACGTAGTCAAAGCGCTGCGCCAGCTCGTTGGGCGGCTCGGCGGGGGCGGAGAGCTTGCCTGTCTCCGGGTCCAAAATACCCGCCTGGCAGATGCTTCCGCGGCTCATGCCAGCGCATGCCTCGCAGGTGCAGCCGGGAACATGCGGGGCACCCGGTTTCCAGGGTGCGGCGTCCAGGCGACGATTCGACCCGTCCCACGGGACGCCGGCGACGGGAAACATGTGCGTGGTGGTGCAGAGGAGCACGCGGCCGCCCGCGCGCATAAGCTCAAGGCCGAGCGTCTTCAGCAACGTCGACTTGCCGCCGCTGCCGATAATCGCGGTAATGCCCGGCTCGATCCTGAGCGCCGAGACAAGATTGCCGCTAACCGTTTCCATCTGTTCACCGCCGTATAATACTGTGATAATAAATAATCATCAGAGTAGCGGTCGAACCGCTTTTGCTCTGCTCAAACCGTAGCACAGGGAGGTGTCCCGGGAATGCTCGTTTATGTTCGCGGCGCCGGCGATATCGCCACGGGTGTCGCTGCCCGTTTGGTGCGCGCCGGCGTGTCGGTCGTTATGGCAGATATCGCGGTTCCCACGTGCATCCGTCGCACAATCTGTTTTTGCGAGGCAATTCGCTTGGGCGAGGTCGAGGTCGAGGGCATTCGCGCCCGCTTGGCGCAGACGTCGGCCGAGGCGCTTGAGATTACCGAGGCGGGGGATGTCGCCGTGGTGGTGGACCCCCAGGCCAAGATGCTCGACGAACTGAAGCCCGCGGCTGTGGTCGACGCGATTCTGGCCAAGCGCAACCTGGGTACCACGCGCGACATGGCGCCTGCCGTTATTGCCGTGGGACCGGGCTTTACCGCGCCGGTTGACTGCGACGCCGTGGTCGAGACCATGCGCGGGCATTTTTTGGGCCGTGTCATTACCCAAGGTTCGCCCCAGCCCAACACGGGCGTGCCGGGCATTATCGCCGGCTATGGCAAAGAGCGCGTTATCCACAGCCCCGCCGCCGGCGTGTTCCGGTCCGACCGTGCAATCGGCGACATCGTGAGCGTCGGAGATGTGATTGGCTACGCGGGCGATACGCCCATGTGCACGCAGATCGATGGCTGTCTGCGCGGGCTTTTGGCGAACGGCGTGCAGGTGACTGAGGGCTTTAAATGCGCCGATGTCGATCCGCGCGGCGATGCCAGCTATATCAACTACATTTCGGACAAGGCGACGTCGGTCGGCGGCGGCGTGCTCGAGGCACTCGCTATGCTCACCGATATCTTTAGAGGATAGAAGGCGGCAATGGAAAAGCTCGATGTTGTGAATGCGGCGCTTGTCGCCCTGCGTGCTGGCGAGACGTGCGAGCTCGTGGTCGTGGCCGGCACGGTAGGGTCGTCACCGCGCGGCGTGGGCGCCTGGATGGCCGTCTTTGCCGATGGCAGCCAAGCGGGCACTATCGGCGGCGGCAAGATTGAGCTCTTTGCGCTGGACGAGGCACGCGAGCTGCTGGCCGGGGGTAAATCGCGTCTGGTCCGCTACACCATGGGCGGAGAGAACTCCGATACCGGCATGATCTGCGGCGGAGCCATCTGCCTGTGCTACCTGCATCTGGATGCGACCCAGGCACCGTTGCTCCAGTCGGTTGCCGACGTCTTGGCGTATCGACGCATCGGCGACTTCACCATCGATTTTGAGCCGTTTATCGCAAACGCGCTCGAAGGCGATGTTGCCGAATACCATGGCGAGGAATCGCGCCGCACCATTGCGGGCTGCCCCGGGCTTTCGCTGGTGGAGGAGGGGAGTAAGGTCACCTATACCAACGCTGCCTCCGAGATTCCCCCGGCGCACATCGAGACGCTCTGCCCCGAAGGTCTGACCTACATCTTTGGCTGCGGGCACGTGGGCGCCGCGACGGCACGCGTGCTCACGGCGGCGGGCTTTGCCGTCGTGGCGTGCGATGACCGCCCCGGCACGCTGACGCCCGAATGGGTGCCCGGTGTCTACGATCGTCGTCTGGTCGACTACAAGAACCTTGCTGAGCGGTGCCCCATCGGCCCGCGCGACTTGGTGGTCGTGGCAACAGCAGGCCACAAGTCCGATATCGATGTGGTGATTCAGGCCATGCGCGCCAAGCCTGCCTATCTGGGTTGCTTGGGTTCGCGCCGCAAGACGGCCTTTGTGCGGGCCCGCTTGGAGCAGGAGGGCTTTGCGCAGGACCAGATCGACGAGCTGCACCTGCCGATCGGTGTCGCCATCGAAGCCGAGGACCCCGAGGAGATCGCCATCTCCATAGCCGCCGAAATGATCCACCTGCGCCGCACCAAGCTCGTCCCCCGCAAGCGCTAATCGCATCCCCACCAATAAGTTGCGGTGAAATACGGATTGTTTAAGCCGGTTAAGCCGTCAAACAGTCCCTATTTCACCGCAACTGCCATTTTGATCCCCTAGGGATCAATATGTGCGGGGGAGTTGTGGAGTTGTGCAGGCAGACGAGGTTTTTCTGGAAATACGCTCCCGATGCGCGTATAGTACCGATTGTTTTGTCGGCTCCTGCTGCGTCGAGTCCAAACCGCGAAATGCCATGAGCGGCGCGGATGCAGCCAGGAGGCACGAGGACAACCCATCGTGGCCACGCCCCGTGCTTAAAACCCCAAGAAGGAGTGAACAATGGCAGAAGAGAAGTATGTGCCGCGTCTGAAGACCAAGTACAACAACGAGGTCAAGCAGCAGCTTCAGGACAAGTTCCAGTACGAGAACGTCATGATGATCCCCAAGTTTGAGAAGATCGTCGTGAACATGGGTGTCGGCGAGGCCGCTACCGATTCCAAGGCCATCGACGGTGCCGTGCGCGACCTGCGCGCCATCACCGGCCAGCAGCCGATGATCACCCGTGCCCGCAAGTCCATCGCTACCTTTCGCCTGCGCGCTGGTATGCCGATCGGCTGCAAGGTTACCCTGCGTGGCGACCGTATGTGGGAGTTCTTCGATCGTCTGACCTCCGTCGCGATCCCCCGTATCCGCGACTTCCGCGGCATCTCCGCCAAGAGCTTCGACGGCCGTGGTAACTTCTCCATGGGCGTTACCGAGCAGCTCATCTTCCCCGAGATCGACTTCGACTCCGTCGATCACCAGCGTGGCATGGACATCACTTTCGTGACCACCGCCAACACCGATGAGGAGGCCAAGGCCCTTCTGGACGCCTTCGGTTTCCCGTTCAAGAAATAGGTTCACCTGCCCTATAAGCGCCGTTCCCACAAGGGGGCGGCGCTTGGGGCGAACAATACTCTATGTGAGGAGGATATAAGTGGCTAAGACATCGATGATCGTCAAGTGCAATCGCAAGCAGAAGTTCTCTACTCGTGAGTACACGCGCTGCCAGCGCTGCGGCCGTCCGCACTCTGTGTACCGCAAGTTCGGCCTGTGCCGTGTCTGCTTCCGCGAGCTTGCACTCAAGGGCGAGCTTCCCGGCGTTAAGAAGGCCAGCTGGTAAGTCACTACCAGCGTTTCAAGCATCAGTTTGGAACAGGGAAAACGCGCTAAAAAGGCTTTGCCGTTAAGGGCGGCGAAGAACCAAGAGCACGTGTTCATCAAGAACGAAGGAGAATCTGTATGAACCTTACAGACCCGATCGCAGATATGCTTACGCGCATCCGTAACGCTAACTCTGTGAACAAGGCCACGGTCTCCATGCCGAGCAGCAAGAAGCTCGTCGAGATCGCTCGTGTTCTGCACGAGGAGGGCTACATCGAGGGCTACGATGTCGAGGACACCGTTCCCCAGAAGACTCTGCACATCACGCTTAAGTATGGTCCCAAGAAGGCTAAGGTCATCAACGGCATCCGCCGCATTTCCAAGCCGGGCCTGCGTAAGTACACCGGCGTTGCCGACATGCCCCGCGTCCGCGGCGGCCTTGGTACCGCCATTATTTCCACCAGCCATGGCGTCATGACCGACCGCGATGCTCGCAAGCACAACGTCGGCGGCGAGATCATCGCTTACGTCTGGTAATTCGCTCGGTAGGTAGAAGGAAAGGAGATCACCGTGTCTCGTATCGGTAATAAGCCTGTCCAGATTCCCGCCGGAGTCGAAGTGGCAGTCAACGGCAACAACGTTGTCGTCAAGGGCCCCAAGGGCCAGCTCGAGCTCGATGTCTTTGAGAAGCTCGCTATCAACGTCGAGGACAACGTCCTCACCGTTTCCCGTCCCGACGACGAGCGTGAGACCCGTGCCCGCCACGGCCTCACCCGCGCCCTCATCCACAACATGGTTGTCGGCGTTTCCGAGGGCTTCGAGAAGAAGCTCGAGCTCGCCGGCGTCGGTTACCGCGTGCAGCAGAAGGGCAAGAACCTCGAGTTCTCCCTGGGCTTCTCGCACCCCGTGATCGTCGAGGCTCCCGAGGGCATCACCTTCGAGGTTCCCGACAACACCCACGTGAACGTCAAGGGTATCAACAAGCAGCAGGTCGGTCAGATCGCCGCTGAGATCCGCGGCCATCGTCCTCCCGAGCCTTACAAGGGCAAGGGTATCCACTACGTTGGCGAGCACATCCGCCGCAAGCTGGGTAAGGCCGCCAAGTAGTCGTAACCGACTCACTCGCATAAGACCAGCACCCCGTCAGGTGCTGGCAAGATCAACCTTTTTAGGAGTTTACGTATGAACAAGCATAAGGCGAAGCTGGAAGGCCTCAAGCGTCGTCAGCGTCGTGTTCGCGGCAAGGTCTCGGGTACCTCCGAGCGTCCGCGTCTTCGCGTGACCCGTACTAACGCCAACATCTATGCCCAGATCATCGACGACAGCAAGGGCTCTAGCCTGACGCTCGTCTCTGCCTCGACCCTCGAGGCCGAGTTCAAGGGCACCCACACCTCGAACAAGGAGGCTGCGGAGAAGGTCGGTCAGCTCGTTGGCAAGCGCGCCATCGAGGCCGGCATCACCAAGGTCGCCTTCGATCGCGGTGGCCGTATCTACCATGGCCGCGTCAAGGCCCTCGCCGACGGTGCTCGTGCCGCCGGTCTCGAGTTCTAGGAGGTATGTAGCACATGGCTCGTAATCAGAAGCAGCAGCGCGAGGCCTCCGAGTTCGAGGAGCGCGTCGTTTACATCAACCGCGTGTCGAAGACCGTCAAGGGTGGTCGTCGCATGAGCCTCGTCGCTCTCGTCGTCGTTGGCGACGGCAAGGGCAACGTCGGCGTTGGCATGGGCAAGTCCGCTGAGGTGCCCCTGGCCATCTCCAAGGCGTCTCTCGATGCCAAGAAGAACATGTTCCACGTGCCGGTGACCGAGCAGGGCACCATCCCGCACGAGGTTCTCGGCCACTTTGGTGCCGGCCGCATCATCATCAAGCCCGCTGTCGAGGGTACCGGCGTTATCGCCGGCGGCGCTGTGCGTCCCCTCTTCGAGCTTGCTGGCATCAAGAACGTCCTGTCCAAGTCCCTCGGTACCGACAACGGCCTCAACATCATCAAGGCTGCCGTCGAGGGCCTCAAGGAGCTCTCCAGCCCTGAGGACGTCGCGGCTCGCCGTGGCCTGACGGTCTCCGAGATGTTCGTCGGTAAGGAGAACTAAGCATGGCTGACACCATCAAGATCAAGCAGGTCCGCAGCACCAACGGTTGCAAGCAGGACCAGGTCCGTACTGTCCGTGCCCTCGGTCTCCACAGGATCCGCGAGGTTCGCGAGATTGCTGACAACGAGTCCGTCCGCGGCATGATCTTCAAGGTCAAGCACCTTGTCGAGATTGTAGAGGAGTAGCAAATGCAGCTTCACGATCTTACTCCCGCGCCCGGTTCCACCAAGAACCGCAAGCGCGTCGGCCGTGGCAATTCTTCGGGTCACGGCACCACTTCTGGCCGCGGCCAGAAGGGCCAGGGTTCCCGCTCTGGCGGCACCAAGGGTGCCGGCTTCGAGGGTGGCCAGACTCCGCTGGCTATGCGCCTGCCCAAGCTTCCGGGCTTCCGCAACCCCCGTCGTATCGAGTACACCGCTGTTAACGTTGAGCGTCTCGAGCGTAAGTTCGAGGATGGCGCTGTGATCGACGGTGCCGCTCTTAAGGCCGCTCGCATCACCAAGAGCGAGTTCGAGCCCGTCAAGGTGCTCGGCAATGGTGAGCTCACCAAGAAGTTCACGGTCAAGGTCGACAAGGTAAGCGCTTCTGCGCAGGCCAAGATCGAGGCCGCCGGCGGAAAGGTCGAGCTGCCGTGCTAAATGGTCTTAAGAATGCTTTCCGCATCAAAGAATTGCGCGAAAAGATTCTTTTTACCATAGCTATGCTCGTCGTGTACCGCATTGGTGCGCACGTTCCTGTGCCCGGCATTCCCTTCCAGGGGATGCTGGGCCTTTTCTCGACCGATAACAATTCGGTCGCCGCAGGTGCTATGGCCCTCCTGAATCTTTTCTCTGGCGGCGCGTTGAGCTATGTGTCGGTGTTTTCGCTGGGCATCATGCCTTACATCACCAGCTCAATCATCCTCCAGATGCTCCAGGCCGTTGTGCCTTCCCTGCATGAGCTTGCCCGCGAGGGCGAGGTCGGTCAGACCAAGATTACGCAGTATTCGCGTTACCTCACCCTGGCTCTGGCAATCCTCAACTCCGTGGGTTACCTCTTCCTCTTTAAGAGCTTCGGCATCAGCTTTAATGGCGCCGGCGCTCCCGAGATCATCTTCGACCTCATGATCGTCGGCACGCTCACTGCGGGCGCTATGCTGATCATGTGGATTGGTGAGCTCATCACCCAGCGCGGTATCGGCAATGGCATGTCCCTGATCATCTTTGCGAACATCATGGCCGGCCTGCCGCAGGCGATCTTCTCCAGCACCGAGGGTAATGCCGGTGGCATCATCACCATGGTGATCATCTGCGCCATCATCCTGCTGGTTATCCCGCTGATTGTTTTTCTTGAGCGCGGCCAGCGCCGCATCCCGGTCTCCTACGCTAAGCGCGTCGTGGGCCGTCGCATGATGGGTGGCCAGACCACCTACCTGCCCATCAAGGTCAATACCGCGGGTGTCGTGCCGATCATCTTCGCTTCGGCGCTGCTGTACTTCCCGGCTCAGATTGCCGTGTTCTTCCCCGGCATCGGCTGGATTCAGGCAGTTGCCTCTGCGCTTTCGACCGGTTGGCTCAACTGGGTGCTTAATGTTGTCCTCATCGTGTTCTTCGCGTACTTCTACACCTCCATGGTGTTCAACCCCGATGACACGGCCGACAACCTTAAGAAGCAGGGCGGCTTTATTCCGGGCGTCCGTCCGGGTAGGGCTACCGCGGCCTACATCAAGAACGCGCTCAACAAGATCACGCTTCCCAGCGCTGTCTTTTTGGCGCTCATCGCCATCGTGCCTTCGATCATCTTCTCCTTCACGGGTAACCATCTGATCCAGGCATTTGGCGGCACGTCCATCCTCATCATGGTCGGCGTCGTGCTCGACACGGTCGATAAGCTCGAAGGCCAGATCAAGATGTATGATTACGATGGATTCTTTAAATAGGCTAGAGGAGGATTGCTCATGAACCTCGTATTGCTCGGAGCTCCGGGTGCCGGTAAGGGCACCGTCGCACAGGAGCTCGTCGCCGAGTTTGGCGTCGCTCACATTTCCACGGGCGACCTGCTGCGTGCTGCCGTCAAGGGTGGCACCGAGCTTGGTATTCAGGCTAAGAAGTACATGGACGCTGGCGAGCTCGTTCCCGACCAGCTCGTGATCGACCTTGTCAAGGAGCGCCTTGCTGCCGATGACGCCCAGCAGGGCTTCATCCTCGACGGCTTCCCGCGCAACACCGCCCAGGCTGTGACGCTCGATTCCGAGCTCTCCGCCATGGGTCGCGAGATCGACTGCGCCCTTCTGGTCGACGTGGCCCCCGAGGTCATCATCGATCGTCTGTCTTCGCGTCGCACCTGCCGCGCCTGCGGTTACACCGGCACCGCTGCCGATGCTACCTGCCCCAAGTGCGCCGGCGAGATGTATCAGCGCGACGACGACAAGCCCGAGACCATCAAGAACCGTCTCGACGTCTACGAGAAGTCCACGAGCCCGCTCGTCGACTACTATCGTGGCCAGGGTCTGCTCAAGTCGGTCAACGGTGACCAGGCTCGCGAGACCGTGTACGGGGATGTCAAAGAGGCTCTTGGTCTATGATCAAGATTAAGTCTGCAACGCAAATCGAGCAGATGAAGAAGGCAGGAGCGCTATCTAAGATGGCGCTCCGCCACGTTGGAGCCATGGTGCGCCCTGGTGTTTCGACCTTTGAGCTCGATCAGCTCGCGGAGCAGATTATCCGTATGCATGGCGGCACCCCGGCCTTTAAGGGTTACGGCGGGTTCCCCGGTACCATTTGCGCATCGATTAACGATGCCGTGGTCCACGGTATTCCCAACCCCGACATGATCCTGCGCGATGGCGATATCATCTCCATCGATACGGGAGCCGTTGTCGACGGTTGGGTTGGCGATAACGCTTGGACGTTTTTTGTCGGCACACCCACGCCCGAGGCCAAGGCCCTGTGCGAGGTCACGCGCGATTGCCTTAAGGCTGCCATCGAGCAGGCTGTTCCCGGTAACCATATCGGGGATGTTGGTTACGCCGTTCAGTCCCTCGCCGAGTCTCACGGTTACGGCGTGCTTCGTGACTATGTGGGCCATGGCATTGGCCGCGTGATGCACGAGGACCCCAACGTTCCTAACTATGGAAAGAAGGGGAGGGGCGTTCGCCTCCAGGCCGGCATGGTCATTGCCATCGAGCCGATGGTTACGATGGGTTCCAACCATGTGAGCACGGGCTCCGACGGTTGGATTGTTACGACCAACGACCACCTGCCCGCCGCACACTACGAGAACACCGTCGCCATTACCAATGACGGTCCGGTGATTCTCACCACGGATGCCCAGGGTGCTTGGTGTTCCTTGCAAGGCGGTGAAATGTAAAAGTCGCCGCCCCCTGATGCCCAACCTCGCCTTTCAATTTCGAAGGCATGACCCCAAGGTCTATGCCTTCTCATTTCAAGGCGATCTTGGGCATCAGGGAACGGCTTTGTTTTACATTTCTCAAATGTAACAAGTTCCGCTTAGTTGTGGAGCCATTACGAAGATACTACGATACGTGCATGCGTATTGTAGAATACTCAATCGCTGTCGTTTTCTAGAGAAAGATGATTGCTTGTGAAGAAGGAAGACGCAATTGAGCTCGAGGGTACGGTAAAGGAACCGTTGCCCAATGCCATGTTTAAGGTCGAGCTCGAGAACGGTCATTCGGTTCTGTGCAACATTTCTGGCAAGATCCGAATGAATTACATCCGTATTCTCCCCGGTGACAGGGTTGTCGTGGAGCTTTCCCCGTACGACCTGACCCGCGGCCGCATCACCTATCGCTACAAATAGCGGCACGCATACACGCACTCCATTTCCGGCTGCAGGCTTAGCTCAACCTACGGTCGGATTGTGTGTGAAGACCAGCCATAGTTTTAAACGCCTGCGGCTGGGCGAGTAGATAGTAGGGAAGTAGTTTGAGCGCTACCGAAAGGAAGAACGATGAAGGTACGTCCTTCGGTCAAGAAGATGTGCGATAAGTGCAAAATCATTAGGCGCCATGGCAAGGTCCTCGTCATTTGCGAGAACCCCCGTCATAAGCAGCGTCAGGGTTAAGAGAGGAGACTACGTTGGCCCGTATTAATGGTGTCGACCTCCCGCGTGAGAAGCGCGTTGAGATCGGTCTGACCTACATTTACGGCATCGGCCGCACCACTGCGACGAAGATCTGCGTCGAGTGCAACGTTAACGTGGATACGCGCGTTAAGGACCTCACCGAGGATGAGGTTAACGCCATCCGCGATTATATCGATAAGAACCAGATCATGGTTGAGGGTGACCTCCGCCGTGAGCGCAACCAGAACGTCAAGCGCCTTATGGACATCGGCTGCAACCGCGGCCTTCGTCACCGCAAGGGCCTCCCGGTCCGCGGCCAGCGCACCCACACTAACGCTCGTACCCGCAAGGGCCCGAAGCGTCAGATCGGTGCTAAGAAGAAGAAATAAGGAGCGCTAGATAGATGGCTACTGCTAAGAAGAACGTTCGCGCTGCCCGTCTGAAGCGCGCGGACCGTAAGAACATTTCCGTGGGCCAGGCTCACATTCGTTCTACGTTCAACAACACGATCGTTTCGATCACCGATCCCCAGGGCAACGTCATTTCCTGGAAGTCGGCTGGCCAGGTGGGCTTCAAGGGCTCCCGTAAGTCCACGCCGTTCGCTGCCCAGATGGCTGCCGAGGCTGCTGCCAAGCAGGCCATGGAGCACGGTATGAAGAAGGTTTCCGTCTTCGTCAAGGGCCCCGGCTCCGGTCGTGAGACCGCCATCCGCTCCCTCCAGGCTGCTGGCCTCGAGGTCTCGAGCATCCAGGACAAGACCCCCATCCCGCACAACGGCTGCCGCCCCAAGAAGCGTCGCCGCGTGTAACTGAAAGGATCGTATCAATATGGCAATCGACAGGACTCCTGTTCTTAAGCGCTGCCGTCAGCTCGGGATCGATCCCGCTGAGCTCGGTTACAGCAGCAAGAAGGAATCTATCCGTCAGCCCAAGCGCCGTCGCAAGGAATCTGAGTACGGCATGCAGCTGCGCGAGAAGCAGAAGGTCAAGTTCATCTATGGCGTTCTGGAGAAGCAGTTCCACGGCTACTTCAACAAGGCCCGTAAGATGAACGGCGTCACCGGTGAGAACCTCATGATCATCCTTGAGTCTCGCCTCGACAACGTCGTCTTCCGTCTTGGCTTCGCCCGCACCCGCAAAGAGGCTCGTCAGTCCGTCCGTCACGGTCACTTCACCGTGAACGGCAAGCGCGTGGACATCCCGTCCTACCGCGTCAAGGCCGGCGACGTCGTCGCAGTCGGCGAGAAGTTCCGTGACCTCCTCCCCATCAAGGAGGCTCTGATTTCCTCCGAGCGTTTCGAGGTCCCTGGCTGGCTCGAGGTCGATATCGAGAAGCTGTCTGGTAACGTGCTCGCTCTGCCGACGCGTGAGCAGATCAGCGGTGATATCAACGAGCAGCTCATCGTCGAGCTCTACTCTAAGTAGTCCATCCGGGCTGCTGAGGCTGGAGGTAATACATGTCAGAATTCATTAGGCCTCAGGTTCAGGTCGAAGAGATTAACGAGACGTCTGCTCGTGTCTCCGTCGAGCCGCTCGAGCGTGGCTACGGCGATACGCTGGGTAACTCCCTTCGTCGCGTTCTTCTGTCCTCGCTCGAGGGTGCCGCCGTCGAGGCTATTCAGATCGATGGTGCGCAGCACGAGTTCATGACCATCCCTAACATGGTCGAGGATGTCACCGACATCGTCCTGAATGTCAAGGGTCTTGTCTTCAGGGCTCTCGGCACGACCGACGAGGCGACCGCCACCATCTCGGTTGACGGCCCCTGCGAGGTCACCGGTGCGGACTTCTTTATTCCGTCCGAGTTTGAGCTGGTCAACCCCGAGCAGCACATCGCTACGCTCACCGAGGGTGGCCATCTCACCATGAGCATGCGCATCGGCTATGGCCGCGGCTATGTCTCTGGCGAGGCTAACAAGCGCGACAACGATCCCATCGGTGTGATCCACGTCGACTCGCTGTACTCGCCGGTGTCCCGTTGCGCCAAGCTCGTTGAGGCTTGCCGTGTCGGTCAGCACACCGACTACGACCGCCTTGTCCTCGAGATCGAGACCAACGGCTCCATCGCTCCGCGCGACGCCGTGGTCCAGGCTGCCAATATCATCAACCAGCATATGGCTGCCTTTATGAACCTTGCCGAGACCCCCGAGGTCGAGGAGGAGGCTTCGATCTTCGCTCCCGAGGTCACCAACGACAACGCCGAGCTGGACAAGCAGATCGAGGATCTGGACCTTTCCGTCCGTTCCTACAACTGCCTTAAGCGCGCCAGCATTCACTCGGTCCGTCAACTCGTTGAGTTCTCGGAGAACGATCTGCTCAACATCCGTAACTTCGGTGTTAAGTCGATCGAGGAAGTGAAGGACAAGCTTGAGTCCATGGGCCTGAGCCTGAAGGCTTAATGCTTCGCATATTTGAGGAGAAACTAGACCATGCGTCACAACGTTAAGAAGGGCCTGAAGCTCGGCACCGATGCGAGCCACACCAAGGCCATGAAGAAGAGCCTTGCTAAGGCCCTCTTCGAGAACGACCGCATCAAGACCACCGAGACCCGTGCTAAGGCGCTGCGTTCGGTCGTCGACCCGATCATCACTTGGGCCAAGAAGGGCGACCTGCACTCTCGTCGTCTGGCTATCGCCAAGCTCGGCGATAAGCAGCTCGTTGCCGAGATTTTCGACAAGGCTGCTCAGGGCATGTGGCAGGACCGCAACGGCGGTTACACCCGCATCATGAAGCTCGGTAACCGTAAGGGCGACAACGCTCCCATCGTTATCATGGAGCTCGTCACCGAGCCTTGCACGCCTAAGGCCAAGAAGGCTGCTCCGGCCCCCAAGAAGGCCGCTGCTCCCAAGAAGGTCGAGGCTGTCGAGGAGACCGCTGCCGAGGAGGCTCCTGCTGAGGAGACCGCTGAGTAGACATTCCGTCTGCATAGGCTATATTCGAGGGGTACGTTCGCGTACCCCTCTTTTTTTGTCGCGATACCGTTGCTTGTTTGTTGGGAGCGCCCATGACTGCGCCGTCTGATTTCAATTCGATTTCCGAGCTTGACGCCACGCTCGTATATCGCGTGGCCTATGATGGCTCGTCGTATAGCGGATTTGCCGAGCAGCCGGGACAGACGACGGTTGCGGGTGAGCTACGTCGAGCCATCGAGACGCTGCTTCGCCGCCCGATCGATCTGACGTGTGCGGGGCGTACCGATGCCGGCGTGCATGCCGTGGCTCAGTACATCAGCGTGCCCGTAACGGACGCTGAGCTCGCTTGTACGCGCCGTAGGTGGCTGCGGGCTATGGATGCCCTGCTGCCCAAAGATATCGCCATAAACGAGGTCTACAAGGCCCGTAAAGGCTTTTCTGCGCGTTTTGACGCGCGTTCCCGTACGTATACGTACCGTATTGCCGATCGAGATGCGCGCCCCGTGCTGTCCCGCGGTGCCGTGTGGTGGCATCGCTTTCCCTTGGATGTTGAGGCTATGTCTGCTGCCTGCCCCGCTCTGCTGGGCGAGCAGGACTTTAAAAGCTTTTGCAAGGTTGCTTCGGCCGTTGGCAAGCCCACGCATCGCTGCGTGATGCGTGCCGAATTTGGCCATGAGGTTGCGTTTGGCGAGGACATCCTGACGTTCACCATCGAGGGCAATGCGTTTCTGCATTCGATGGTCCGTACGATCGTGGGCACGCTTGTCGAGATTGGCATGCATCGCCGTGAACCCGAGTGGATGCGCGAGGTCATCGATGCTTGCGACCGTACCGCTGCGGGCCCCACGGCTCCTGCCTGCGGCCTTACGTTTATGGGCGTGGATTACGATCCCGCCGAGCTTGTCGTGCTCGACTAGGGGAGGGCTCGACGCGTCGTGCGTCGACACCTGCCATCTGTGGGCTGCGCGTGTGCAACATCTGTTCTTGGCGTGCAATACAACCGGTGTCTCATTGCTTTTATTGCCGGGGTGTACCATGAACCACGGTTTGATTCATTGCTGTCGAGAGGACGGATAATTTGGTTCGACGTGGCTCGCATCCGCGACTTTCGGTGATTCTTGTGGTAGAAGGTTCGCCCAGCTATGCGATGCGTGCGCTCGAGAGTATCCAGAACCAAGACCTCTACGATTTGCAGATTGTCGTTGTCTGTCGCGATGCTGCGCCCGGTGTGCGCCATTCGCTTCAAGTTGCTGCCGACAGGGACATCCATATTGATTTGATTGACATCGAGGACGCGACGCGCGGCGCTTGTCTTCGTGCTGGTTTTGCTGCCTCGCGCGGCTCTCAAATCATCGCCATGAACGCCGATGAGTGGTTTGCTCCGCAGTCCCTTTCCAAGATGGTCGATACCGCGTGCGATACTGCGGCAGACATAGTGTTCCCCACGGTATCGCTCGACCGCTATGATGCACATCGAGAGCGCCATTCGCGCGTCTTGGATGCTGCCTCTATTGTCATTGAAGACAAGTCTTCGATGGTGACCGGGCTGCCCCAGTTGATTTTAGGCGGCTTGGTTGCTCAAGTCTCCGGCGTGATGTATAGCCGTCCGCTGTTTGAGGCATGCCTGTCGCACGGCAAGGCGTACCGTACGGTTGAGTTTATGGCATATGCGCTCTCGCAGGCACGATGCGTGTTCGGCCTCGGCGATGCTTGTTTCCACGCGGCGGCACCTAAGCTTACAGATGCCTTTGATCCCACCATGTATGCCAGGGTATCCGATGACATCCGAGCGCTCGACGAGCTTGCAGACTCACTCTCGGAAGCAGATAGCGGTGGTCGGCTCAAGCTGGCAAGCCAAAAGTTCTACTTTGCCGGACTGGTCGCCTGCATCGAGAATTTGTGTCTGAGCCCGCATGGAGTGTCGTCAATCGAGCGTTCCGCCCGCATGCGTGATATGCTCGATGCGCCTCGAACCCGTCAGATGGTCGCCGCGCTCAAGGACAACCATCGGGGACTCGGTCTGTTGTTTGGGCCGATTGCCAGCGCCAAGCCCGCGCGCTGCGTGATGTGTACGCATCTGGCAGCTTTTCTTAACCGGACGGGCGCAAAAACCGCTTAAACGGCTCATTACGAAACAAACTTGCATAGAATTGTTTCGAAATGCATTCTTATACACAAAAGCCTTCAAATAGCGTTAAACTATTCAATCACTGATTGATTGTCTCCGCCATCTTTTGGAGAGAGGGTTTGTATGGCTAAAAAACGCAATGGGCGCCAGGATGCCATTAGAGATATTGTGCGCAATAAGGACGTCCGCACGCAGCGCGTGCTGGTCGATGAGCTCCGTGCTATGGGCTTTGATTGCACGCAGGCGACTGTCTCTCGCGATATTGCCGACATGGGGCTGCGTAAGCTCCCTGAGGGTATCTATGTTCTGGCAGAGGACCTGCACCTGCAGCGTATGGTTTCCGAGCTCGTAACGGGCGTTCTACGTACCGATAATCTGGTTATGATCAAGGCTCAGCCTGGCACGGCTTCCGGCATCGCCGCCGCCGTTGATGCGGCAGAGTTGCCCGATGTGCTTGGCTCGCTTGCCGGCAACGATACGATTTTGGTTATTGCCCAGACGGCCGAGGACGGCGAGCGTCTCGAGGCGCTGATCAATAAGCTGAGCAATTCTCGCAAGTAGGCATGCGGGCCGTGTGCTCGGCACTGTGCGCGCTGACATCGTGGCTTGTAAGGGGTATCGACGTTGGTCGGTACCCCCTTTTTGTTTGCCGGTATAAAGACCGCCCACCAGGTCGCTTTAAACTAAAAGGCCCCCGAGCAGTTACATAAGCTGATCGGGGGCCTTGTTGCTTATGGCCGGATGATTTCTAGCCGACCGTATCGTCAGGCGTGGGGGAGGGGTCGGGAGTGGGCGTAGGCGTAGGCGTGCCGCCATCGCCGCCGGTCGAACCACCAGTGGAGCCGCCCGTCGAGCCGCCGGTCGTACCGGTGCCGCCGGTGGTGTCGCCGCCCGTGGTCTCGGTGGTCGTGGTCGTCGTGGTCGTTGTTGTGGTGGTTTCCTCTTCGTCCTCGTCCTCGTCCTTGTCCTTGTCGTCGTTCTCCGTCTTCTTGGCGTTGTTGGTGCCGTAGAACTTCCAGACGCTGTTGTTCTTGTAGGTGGGCGCCGTTCCGGTCGCAAACTCCTCGCGCTCGGTACCGGTCAGAACGGTGTTCATAAACCGCTTAAAGACAGGCAGGTTGGTGCTGTCGCCCAGCAGGTCCGTGCCGTATTTTTGGATGGGGATCTCGCCCGCGGAATAGCCGGTCCACAGGGCGCACGCCAGCTGCGGGGTATAGCCGCAGAACCACAGGTTGGTGGTGTTGTCGGTGGTGCCCGTCTTGCCGGCATAGGGCTGGTTGACGCTTAGGGCACCGGCAGCGCCCGTACCGCCGCCCTGCATGACGCCGGACAGAACATCGGTGACCGCGGCGGCCTCGCCCTCGGTAAGCACCTGTGAGGGATTGTCAGTGTGCTGGTACAGCACCGAGCCGGTACGAGAGTCAATCTCGGTGATGGCGATCGGCTGGCGATAGTAACCGCCATTGGCAAACGTCGCGTAGGCGGCGGCCATCTCGAGCGGCGAGATCGAGCCGGTGCCGAGCGTCATGACGGGAACGTCCTCGATGTTGTCCTTGGCGGGATCGATGCCGAGCTTTTTGACGAGCGAGATGATCTTGCTGTTGCCGACGGCTTCCGCCACCTGGATGTAGCCGGTGTTGGAGGAGTATGCCGTCGCCTGCTTAAGCGTGATGTTGCCATAGCTATGGTTGGCGTAGTTTTGAACCTCGGTCGTGGTGCCCTTGGCCTTGAGCGGCGAGTTGCAGTTGAGGGTGACGTTGGGGTTCATGCCGTTTTGGATGGCAGTTGCCAGCGTAAAGGCCTTAAAGGTGGAGCCGACGGGACGCTTGGCCGTGGCATGGTTTACGTGGTTCTCATCGGCGTTGTAGTCGTAGCCGCCCACCATGCACTTGATGTAGCCGGTCTTGGGGTCGACGACGACCATGCCCATGTCCAGGCCGTCGAGCGAGAGCGTGTCGAGCTGCTCGCGAACGGCATTCTCTGCCACCTGCTGCATCGTGGGATCGATGGTGGTCTTGACGGTCAGGCCGCCCTTAAAGAGCACGTCGGTCGAGAACTCCTGCTCCAGCAGCTGCTTAACATAGGCGACAAAGTAGGGCTGCGAGTATACGTCGACGCCGCTGCCCGAAATCTCGGTCACGTTGAGGGTGATGGGCTCGGCCTGTGCGGCATCGTGCTCCTCCTGCGTGATGTGGCCCAGGCGCAACATGTTGTCAAGGACCTTGTTGCGACGGGACAGCGCCAGGTCGGGGTTGACCGTGGGGTCGTACTGCGAGGGCGAGTTGGGAAGGCCGATGAGCAGCGCGGCCTCACTCAGGGTGAGGTCGGCGGCGCTCTTGGACAGATAGGTCTCGGCTGCGGCCTCGATGCCGTAGGCGCCGTGGCCGTAATAGATGGTGTTGAGGTACATCATGAGGATCTCGTCTTTGGAGTACATGTCCTCCATCTTGATGGCGATGTAGGCCTCGCGCACCTTACGCTCAATGGTCGAGTCGAACTGCTCCTCCTGCAGGATGGTGTTGCGCACAAGCTGCTGGGTGATAGTCGAGGCGCCTTCGTGCCCGCCACCGAGGGTTGCCACCGCAGCACGCGCGATACCCCACAGGTCGATACCGCCGTGCTCGTAGAAGCGCTCGTCCTCGACGTCAACGGTGCCCTGCAGCACGTAGGGGGAGACCTCGTCCTTGGTGATAGACTTGCGGTTTTGCGTGTAGAAGCTCGCGATCTTGTTGCCGTTGCAGTCGACGATCTCGGTGGGCTCGCTCACCAGATACGCGTTGGCGTCGGTGTAGTCGGGCAGATCGGACAGCCAGCGGTTGACGTTGCCGACCATGCCGATGCCAAATGCCACGCCCGCAATCAGCAGAAAGCCCAAAAACGAGAGCAGGATTATGGGCAGAGCATGCGTCTTTGAACGGCTGCGTCCCTGTCGTTGGCGAGGACCCATATATTGACCTCCAGGTATGTCGTGCCGGACGGTGGATGTGCCGTCGGGGCAGGATGGACATAAGTTATTACACGATAAACCAAACGGGGCGCGCGAGGCCTCGTGTATGCTGGAAGACGGCATTTTTCAGAGTGAATGCATACCTTGGTAAGGAGTTTGTCGATGGCGATTCGGACGATGGGGCCGAGCGGACAATACGAGACTGGATTGGATGCTGCCGGTGCGGCGCTGCCCGAGCTGCTGGCGCCGGCGGGCGGACTCGACCAGATGCTTGCGGCCATCGCCGCGGGTGCCGATGCCATCTATGCGGGGTTGGGCGGCTTTAACGCCCGTGTGAGCGCCCATGGCTTTACGGATAACGAGTTTGCGCGCGGCTGCGCCGTGGCGCATGCCCATGGCGTGCGTGTGTACGTAACGCTCAACGTGTTCGTGTTTGACGATGAGTTGTCCGACGCGGTGGCGTTGGGAGCTCATGCACTGGAGCTGGGCGCCGATGCTCTGATTGTCGCCGATGCCGGGTTGGCCTGCGCGCTGCGCGCGGCGATTCCCGGGGTCGAGATTCACCTGTCCACGCAGGCGGGCGCTCATAGCGAGGGTGCCGTGCGGCTTGCCGCCGATGAGCTGGGGGTCGAGCGCGTGACGACGGCACGCGAGCTGACGGTCGACGAGATTGCGGCGCTATGTGCCACGGGCGTGCCCATCGAGGTATTCTGCCACGGTGCGATTTGCATCGGCTATTCGGGGGCGTGCGAGTTCTCGGCCCTGCGGCGTGGGCGCTCGGCGATGCGCGGCGACTGCACGCAGCCGTGCCGTCTGGCGTACGACCTGGTGGACGAGGCGGGACAGAGCGTTGTCGCCGTCGAGGGAGATCGCCTGCTGTGCCCGCGCGACTATCTGGGTATTGCACATCTGCCTGAGCTTGTAGATGCCGGCGTGGCGTCGCTCAAGATCGAGGGGCGCATGAAGAACCCCGATTACGTATTCAACGTGGTGCGGGTGTGGCGCCGGGCACTCGATATGCTGTGCGACGGCGCGTGGGACCCCGGTGCCGTGGAAGAGCTTGAGCGCGAGCTGGGAAGGTCGTTTAACCGTGGGTTTACCGATGCGTACCTGCGAGGGCGTTCGGGTGCCGAGCTGATGAGCTTTGAGCGTGCAATTAACCAGGGCGTGCGCGTGGGGCGCTTGGTCGCTGTGGGCCACGAAGAGGTGACGGTTGAGCTTGATGCCGCCGTGGCGGCGGGCGATACGCTCGAAATCCGATTTTACCCGGGTGCCGACGCGCGTCCCGATGTGCCCAAGCGCTGGCCACAGGTGCCTTGCCCCGTGGATGCCGCTGCGGGAGAGCGCATCGTTGTGCATTGCAAACGTAAGGTGGACGCGGGCTGCGAGGTCTATCTGATTCGCAGCGCCGGCGTGTTGGATCAGACGGCGGCGGTGTTGGAGCGCATGCGGGCCGAGGCGGATGCGATTGCGCCCGTTGCGCGTGCCGTTGAGGTGCTGCCCTTTGAGGACGCTGCGGTGGATGGCGGTGCGTCGACGGAGTTGGCGGGGTCGGCGGGGCCGGCAAAGCGCGAGGATTTTGCTTGTATGGTCTTTGCTTGGCAGCTGATGGATACCGACCCGCGCAGAGAACTCGATTTGTCCGACACCGTTGTGGTGCTTGACGAGGTGTGCCGCACGGGTGACGCTGACCGGACCCGCTCGCTGATGCAGCGTGCCGGGCGCGTCGTCTGCCGCAACCTGGGACAGGTGGTGATTGCTCGCGAGCTGGGCGTGACGTTTGACGTGGCGGCGCCGGTGTTCTGCGCGAATCGGGCCACGCTTACCTGGCTGCGCGGACTCGGCGCGGGGCGGGTGTACTTGCCGGCCGAGTTGCTCGGCAATGACGCGGAGCGTATTGCCGAACTGACGGCCGAACCTGGTGTTCTGAGCCCTGTCGATGCCGATTGCCCCGAGCTCATGGTGTGCGAGCACTGCTTGCTGACTGCCGAGGGCGCCTGCGCCACGGATGCAACGGGGCAGATCCGTTGCCGTGACTGCTCACGCCGTCAGCGGGCGCGCTTTTTGGTCGAACGTGACGGCACGCGTTTGTCGGTCGTTATCGACGCGTGCGGCAGGACGAGGATTTTCCTGTCGTAGGTGTTCGGCCGCGCCGTTTTGGTTATCATAAGAGAGTTTATGAACTTCCAGCACCGCCGTATCCGGTGAGGGTGCTATAGCAAAAGGAGGATACCCAATGCTGTCTGTTGACGAGCAAATGCGTATCATCACCTCGGGTGCAGCGCAGATCGTCCCCGAGGCCGACCTTCGCAAGAAGCTTGAGAAGGGCGAGCCCCTCAACATCAAGCTCGGCGTCGATCCCACCAGCCCCGACCTGCACCTGGGCCATGCCGTGCCCCTGCGCAAGATGCGTCAGTTCCAGGACCTGGGCCACAACGTCACCCTTATCATCGGCAACGGCACCGCGCTGATCGGCGACCCCTCGGGCAAGAACTCCACGCGTCCGCAGCTTTCGCAGGAGCAGATCGAGGCCAACGCCGAGACCTACGTGAGCCAGGCCATGAAGATTCTGGACCCCGAGAAGACCACCATCGTGCATAACGGCGACTGGATCCTTTCGATGGACCTGGCCGGCCTGCTGCAGGTGTGCTCCAAGTTCACCGTCGCTCGCATCCTCGAGCGCGACGACTTTACCAAGCGCTACCAGTCCCAGACGCCGATTGCCCTGCACGAGTTCCTGTACCCCGTGATGCAGGCCTTCGACTCCGTTCAGATCAAGGCCGACGTCGAGATGGGCGGCACCGACCAGCTCTTCAACCTGCTCGCCGGCCGCGAGCTCATGGAGAAGATGGGCATGGAGCCGCAGATTGCGCTCACCATGCCGCTGCTCGAGGGCACCGACGGCGTGCGCAAGATGTCCAAGTCCTACGGCAACTACATCGGCCTGACCGATGCTCCCAAGGATATGTTCGGCAAGACCATGTCCATTCCCGACGAGATGATCGGCAAGTACTATCGTCTGGCCAGCTCGCTCACCCCGGCCGAGGTCGACAAGATCGACGCCGCTTTGGCCGATGGCTCTGCCGATCCCTATGAGCTCAAGCGCGCATTGGGCCGCGACCTGTGCGACACCTACCACGGCGCCGGCGCCGGCGACGAGGCCCAGGCCGAGTTCGACCGTGTGTTCAAGGAGGGCCAGCTTGCCGACTTCCCCGAGAAGCACGTTGAGCTGACCGTCAACGACGAGGGCCAGATTTACCTCGCTGGCCTGCTCAAGGACCTGGGCCTTTCGGCCAGCGCCGGTCAGGCCCGCCGCGACATTGACGGCGGCGGCGTCAAGATCAACGGCAAGGCTGTGGCTCCCAAGAGCTACAACATCGATCCGAGCGCCCTCAAGCTGGGCGACACCCTCTCCGTGGGCAAGCGCAAGGGCTTTAAGTTGGTCTAACGAGCGAGTTGACCTCACAAGTGCAATAAGGCCGCAGCCGGGAATCCCGACTGCGGCCTTTTTGGTTACGACGATCCCTTGGGGACGGAGGGATCATTTGGCGGTGCCGTTAAGCGGAAGGGGTGTTAGCGGGACTTTCTTTTGGGCATACAATGGCTATTGGCTTGCTGCGGTGAAGGTCTGTCCGCTCCGCAGCTTTTTTCTACGGTTAAAGGAGTATGTATGTCCGTTGAGGTCATGAGGTCTGTGATCGATGCTGCCGAGGGACGCGTGCCCGTCGACACGCTGTTTACCAATGCGCAGATCGTCGACGTGTATGGCCAGCGTGTGGCGCCCGGTAGCGTTGCCGTCAAGGACGGTGTGATCGTCGGCGTGCTCTACGATGGTCGCGACGATGCCGCTGGCACCTACGAGGCAACTGAGGTCGTCGACTGCCAGGGTCGCTATCTCGCTCCCGGTTTTATTGACGGGCATCTGCACATTGAGTCCTCGAACATCCGTCCCGCCGAGTATGCTCGCATGGCCGCGACGCGCGGTACTACCACCGCCATTGCCGACAGCCACGAGATTGCCAATGTTGCCGGTCTCGACGGCCTGCGCTTTATGATCGAGGATGGTCGTCGTGCGCCCATCTCCATCAAGTACATGATGCCTTCGTGCGTGCCCGCACTGCCCGACGAGCAAGCGGGCGCTGTGATTACCGCCGCTGACATGCAGGCGTTTTTTGCCGAGCATCCGGGCGATGTCTTTGGTCTGGGCGAAATGATGAACCTGCCGGGCGTCTTTATGGCCGACCCCGAGACCTGTGCCCGCATCGATGCTGCCAACCAGACGCCGTCCAAGCAGGTTGACGGCCACGCGCCGCTCGTTGCCGGTATGGACCTCAACGCCTATGCCGCAGCGGGCATTATCGCCGACCACGAGTCGACGATTCCCGAGGAGGCGCTCGACAAGCTGTCCCGCGGCATGTATGTGATGCTGCGTGAGGGCACGTGCAGCCACGACCTGGCCAATTTGTCTCCGATGCTGCTGGAGAACCCTGCCCGCGCCCGCCGCTGCTGCTTTGCGACCGACGACCGCGCTCCCTCCGATGCTCTTTCGACCGGCATGATCGACAATGCCTGCCGCGTGGCCATCGAGGCCGGCATCGACCCGGTGGTCGCCATCTCCATGGCGTCCCTTTCCACGGCTGAGGCATTTGGCCTGGACCACGGCTGTCGCGACCCGCATGAGCTCCGTGGCGCGATCGCCCCGGGCAAACGCGCCGACCTGCTGTTGCTCGATGACCTGACGTTTGCCAAGGCTCCGCATCGCGTATATGCCGCCGGTGCTCTGGTGGCGCAGGACGGCACCTTTGTGGGCGAGATCGCACCCGAGATGGCCGAGGTTGCGGCCCTTGCCGATGAGCTGCGCGCCTCCGTTAAGCTGCCGAAGCTTTCGCTCGACGTGTTTGACTATGCCTTTAAGCCGGGCGAGGCCGTGATTGACGTGGTGCCGGGTAAGGCCATCACGGGCATGGCTCGCCCCGAGAGCGCCGAGGGCCTGCGCCGCATTATGCTGATCGAGCGCCACGGCCGCGGCGTGTCACTGCAGGCCGAGGGCGCCGACGGTGATGGTCCTGCGGGCCTGGGTCTCGTTGGCAAGCACATTGGTCGCGGCTGGGTGCGCGGCTTTACCATCACGGGCGGTGCCATCGCCTCGACGATTGGCCACGATTCGCACAACGTGTGCGTGGTGGGCGACAACGCGGCCGACATGATGGCTGCCGTCGAGGCTGTTGGCCAGGGCGGCCACGTGCTGGTACGCGATGGCGAGGTCGTAGCGCGCATCCCGCTGGCGCTCGGTGGCCTGATGAGCGAGGGCACGGCCGAGGATGTCGCCGCGCAGCACGACGACTTTATGGTCAAGGCGCGCGCCATGGGTATCGAGCCGCCGCTCGACCCCATCATGGGCATCATTTTCCTGCCCCTGCCGGTGATTCCGACGCTCCGCATCCGCCCCGAGGGCATGTTCGACGTCACGACCTTCACCTACGCCGACTAGTCATCGGGGACGTTCTTAAACGACTAGCCGTCGGGGTGGCGTGTCGCCTGACGCCGCGACCGTGAGACCTCTGGCATGTCTGAGCTATTTGCCAGGTCCTTGTAACGTTTACGCCCGCGGAGTCTTATTTGAGCTCCCTTTGGGTACGTTGGAATCGGATACACGTTCGATTCCAACAAGCCCGAAGGGAGCTTTTCTATGTTTAAACTGATTGCATCCGATATGGACGGCACACTGCTTGACGAAAACGGCCAGGTGCCTCCCGAGACCTACGAACTGATTCTGGCGCTACACGAGCATGGCGTGCATTTCGCCGCATCGTCAGGTCGTCGCTACGATCGCCTGTGCGAGTTCTTTGCGCCCGTTCGCGACAAGATGGACTTTGTCGCCGCTAACGGCGCCCAAGTCTACGCCGACGGTAAGATGGTAGACCGTGAGGTGTATTCCCACCTGGCGATTCGAAGGCTCGCCCAAGCCGTCAGGACGTTTCCCAATCTGCATCTTGCGCTCTTTGACCGAACCAAGTCCTTCCTGCTCGATGACGAGTGCAAGTTCGTGCGTGAGGTCGATAAGGACCTTCCCAATGCCGAGCGTATTTGGGAGCTGCCCGATCCCAGCGTAAATATCATCAAAGCGAGTATCTTTTGCGACGACAGTGCGGTTATGGACAGTGCGTACGTGCTACAGCGCGAACTTGGTCAGCTCTTTACTTTTGCGCCTTCGGGCAACGCGTGGATCGATGCCATGCAGCCTGGTGTATCGAAGGCCTCGGGTATCGCGCAGCTCGCGGAGCATTACGGCATTGATCGCGACGAGGTCATAGCGTTTGGCGACTCGATGAACGACTACGAGATCATTCGCTTTGTCGGCACGGGCTGCGCGATGGAAAACGCGCGCCCCGCGCTTAAGGCGGTGGCCGATCGCGTGGTGGGTTGTAACCGTGACCACGCCGTCCAGCAGGAGCTCCGTCGCGTGCTGGAGGGCCTCGCCTAGACCGGCAGTTGGGTGTTCCCATTATGTCGACAGCCGGGGACGGTCCTTGCACGAACTGCGCGAAGACTGTCCCCAACGACTAGTCGTTTAAGAACGTCCCCAACGACTAGGCGAGGGCGGCCATGATGGTGCGGGCGACGCCGTCGTGGTCATTGTCGAACTCGGTGATGGCGCCGGCAGCCTCGCGGTCCTCGGGCTCGCCGTTGATCATGGCCGTGCCGTGGCCCGCTGCCACAAGCATCGGGATGTCGTTGATGTTGTCGCCGAAGGCCCAAGCATCGGCAAGGGGCTCGTCCAGATGCTCGCACAGCCAGGTCAAGGCAGTTCCCTTGGTGGCGCCCTCGCCCATGACCTCGATATTCATGGCGTACGAACGCGTGACCTCAATGCTTCCGAGCGTGTCGAGCTCAGCCGCGATGGCGTCGCGATCGGCCGGGTCGTGCCAGTACATGGCGATGCGTTCGAGCGTCTCGACCTCGTCGATCTTGCTGTCGATATTCATGTCGATCGGTGTTCGTGTGCGCTTGAGCGAAGCCGCGATGTGGGGGTCGCCGCCGCAGAATTCGTCCAGGCGCGTGTAGAGCGAGCGGGGGAGGAAGCACTGCCCGTCCGCGAAGATATCGAAGGTCACATCGTGGCCGGCGGCAATGCGATGGATGCGGTGGGCAATGCCACGGTCGAGCGGACGGCTCAAGATGCACGTGGCGCGCGAGGCGTCGGTGGGCGTATCCTCGTCGAGCTGCCAGGCGCTGGCGCCGTTGGCACAGACCGCGTAGTGCACGGCGGGATGGGCGAGAATGGGCTCAAAGATGCCCGACAGTGGACGTCCCGTGCAGGGAACAAACTCGATGCCACGACGTGCGAGCTCGTCGAGCATCGCCCAGGTGGCATCGCTCATTTGCTTATCGCTCGTCAGCAGCGTCCCATCCATATCGGAAAACACAATCATTTGATGCAGCCCTTTCTACTGGCATAAAAAGCGTGGCCGAGGGCTTGGGTCCCTGGCCACGCTCGAGTTCTATAACGGTCCGCGTCCTAGCGGTCGGCGAGCGGCTTGTACTCCAGCGGCTCGATCACCGGACGATAGGCGGGGCGGATGATACGGTGCGCGCAGAAGAGCTCTTCCATGCGGTGTGCCGACCAGCCGGCCATGCGGGCGACGGCGAATAGCGGCGTAAAGAGCGTTTCGGGCACGCCGAGCATCTTGTAGATAAAGCCCGTGTACAGGTCGATGTTGGCGCAGATGGGCTTGGTCATGCCGTGGTCGCGCATGACCTGGGGTGCCAGGCGCTCGATGCGCTCGATGAGCGCGAACTCATCGCCCAGGTTCTTCTTGGCGGCAAGTGTGCGCGCGTAACGACGGCAGACCTCGGCGCGCGGGTCGCTGAGCGTATAGACGGCGTGGCCCATGCCGTAGATGAGGCCCGTGCCGTCGAAGGCCTGCTTGTCGAGGATCTTGCCCAGGTAGGCCGCGACCTCGTCCTCGTCCTCCCAGTTGGAGACATGCGCGCGGATGTCCTCGTGCATAGACACGACCTTGGCGTTGGCGCCGCCGTGGCGCGGGCCCTTGAGCGAGCCGATGGCCGCGGCGTAGGCGGAATACGGGTCGGTGGCCGAGGAGGACAGCACGCGGCAGGCAAACGTGGAGTTGTTGCCGCCGCCGTGCTCTGCATGCAGCATGAGCATCACGTCGAGCAGCATGGCTTCGTCGCGGGTGAACGCCATGCCACCGCGCAAGACCTGTAGGATGGTCTCGGCGGTGGAGAGACCGGGCGTGGGGTGTGGCACGTGAACCTCGGAGCCGCGAAGCTTGGCGACCGAGGCCATGTGTGCGAAGGCGGCGATGCGGGGGAGACGGGCGAGCATGGAGATGGCGACGTCGATTTCGTGCTCGGGTGTAATGGCGTCGGGCTCGGCGTCGAAGGCGTAGAGCAGCAGCACGGCGCGCTGAAGCACATTCATGATGCTCGACGACACCGTGGTCATGGGGAACTCGCGGACGTATTCGTCGCTCAGGTGCCTAAAAGCACCCAGACGTTCGCAAAAACCGTCAAGCTCTTCCTTGGTGGGCAGAGAGCCCGTAATGAGCAGATAAGCGACCTCTTCGTAGCCGTAGCGATTCTCGGCCTGGGCGTTGTTGACCAGATCCTCGATGCTGTAGCCACGAAGCGTGAGTTTGCCCTGATCGGGCACGACCTTACCGTCGACCTTGTTGTAGCCATGCACATCCGAGATGCGAGTGAGGCCCGCGACCACGCCCGAACCGTCTGCATTGCGCAGGCCGCGCTTGACATTGTGCTCGACAAACAGGTCCTCGTCATAAGGGTCGGTCGGCAGGCCGTGGTAGAGGTTTTCGCTTTCGGGCGAAATCTGACGGCTCGCCTCGTAATCCAGAACCAGGCGGCTCAAGTGGTCATCGAAGCGGTAATAGATTTTCTTGGCGTCGTAGGCCATGCGCGCTCCTCTCCGGGCCGCATCGGGGTGACTTGCATGGGCATGCGCGCGTCAGGCTATCCCCAGCGGCTTGCTCGCTACAGGCGGTACATAAAGTTGAAGACGTCCTCGCGCTGGATGGACACGTTGACGCCCGAAAGCTCGCCGGCCTCGGCCAGCGCCTTCTGCAGCTCGGCGAAGTCGAGCTTGGACTCGGCGGTATCGGCCAGCATGGTCATGGTGAAGATGTCCTCGATAATGGACTGCGTGATGTCGCGGATGTCGACGTTGGCCTCGCCTAGGACACGGGTGACGCCGGCGACGATGCCGGGGCGGTTCTTGCCAAGGACGGTGATGACGATACGGGAGGACGAGATCTCGGCCATGGGAAACCCTTTCGCGTGATTGCGGCGCGCGCGGGGCGCTCCGCTACGGTACAGTGTTCATCATTGTACCTGTCTGGCGCAAAAAAGGCGCGCTCGCTGCGGCGTTACATGCCTGCAACATGAGCGTAAGGGGGAAGGCCGCACGGGGAAGAGCCGTCTGGCGCGTGTCCGGCTCGTGTTGGGTTGATTTCCGATCTCAGCCGAACACATTGAGCGGACAGGCCGTTCCCGCAGTCAGCCGAACGCCTCCGACGGCTGATTCCGAACTGGAAGCGGAGGGCATCCCCGCCCTTCGGTAGGGGATACCGCTCCGCGGCGCATGCCGCGGGCGGCGCCCCTATCGGACCACCGTGACCTCAGTTGGGATGGGCCCAGCACTGCCGCGTACTCGGTGAGCTAGAGCCAACTGTTCGTCTTCACGTCGCGTATGGCGATATTTCGGTCGTCCGGCTCGGTGATGCCGTAGCCGAACGCCTGGAGCGTCTCGATGGACTCCTGGATCCTCTGTTGGAACATGGGACCCGGATCGACCCTCGGCCCGAGGTGCCCGCGCCAAAGGCACGGCGTGGCGCGCAGCATGTTATGGATTTTGGAGATGGGCTCGATGTCGGCGTAGACGTTGAGCGTCGCCATGGCGTCCTTGTGGCCGAGGATCGATTGGAGCGCCTTGATATCGCCGCCTTGGCGGATCCACTGCGTTGCGAACGTGTGGCGAAGGCCGTGGAACGTGATCAGCTCGTCGTTGGTGCCCATGAGGCCGTTGGTCTCCGAGAACGTCTTGAACGCCCTGCGGATATAGCTTGTCGTCGCGAAGGTCGCGCCCGGCTCCGACAGGATGTAGCAGTCCTCGATCTCGACCGCCCCGGTAAGGCCGCGCAAGCGCAGCTTTCCGCAGTCGATCTCGTGGGTCTCCTTCAGGAAGGGGAGTAGGCCGACCGGGTCGATGGGGATACCCCTGGCGTCATGGGTCTTGGTGTCCTTGATGAACGAACCCATTCCCTTCGCGTACGCCACCGAGTGTCTGATCGAGATCAGGCCCGTCTCGAAATCCACATCGCACCACCGAAGGCCGCAGACCTCGCCGATTCGCATCCCCGTGTGCAGGGCGAGTACGACCGCCCTCTAATCCTCGGCGGACCAATCGAATCCGAACTCCTTTCGGGCATCCTCTTCGCTCATGACTTCGAGAAGGTCTCCGGGTTGGCAACGAAGGGCGAGGCATAGCTGCTCGAGTGTGTTGAAGCGAATGCCGCGAATATGCCCTTTTTTAATACGGGACAGGTTCACGGGCGTGGTTCCAATCCTTTCGGCAAGTTCGTTCGAGGAAATCTTTCGCTCGGCCATGATCTTGTCGAGGCGAACAATTACGGGCATGGCGTTTCCTTACGCAATCTCGTCGGAGTCGAGGTACAGCTCTCGGGCGTACAAGAAGAGCTGGGAAAGCATGAACAGGACGATGCCGAGAACCAGAGAGGTCCAATCGAATGATGAAGCGATCTCTTGGGCGCCGACGGCCCCCTCGCCGCCAAACATCGAAACGGAGGTTTTGAGTGAGCCGGCGTAGAGGCTGGTGGCAGCTTGAACAACGAAGAGAATGCCGAGCACCTTCAAGCATGTCGCAGACCCTTTCTTGAAGGGGTCTCCGCTCTTGATCGTCCACACGAGAACGGCGCTGAGGATGGTCGTAGCGATACCGATGACGGCAGGGACCAATGTCGAGATCGCAAGGGCTGGATACGCGGGGGAGTCTGCAATTACAGGGTTGTCGAGCACTTCGATTGCTGGCTTTAAGGAGAACGCCACTTGTGCGATGGCGGTGGCGCAAAGGGTCGCAGAGGCTATCGCACATGCGATGCGGAAGGAATGAAGCCGGGGAGTGCGATTGTCGGAACTCATAATAACCTCCGAGGAATTTAAAAAACTCAGGTTACTTTTTAACAGTTTATGTTAAATTGACTTTGCCGGCAAGTAATAAGGGCCGAGCATTTTGTTCGGCCCCTCTGTTCCGACTGGATGAGGTTAAGGTTGGCGATGAATATGCTCAAAATCTCGAAGGCGATCTTTAGGTCGCTTCTCTCCTCCAGGTCGCTCTGTGTTGTCGTTGTTGCGTTGATGGTTCTTTGTGCTCTGCCCGTCTTCAGGAGCGCGGCTGGCATCGACGGACGGGTCGAATACCTCGAGTCGGGAATAACCCGTGTTGAGCAGGAATTGTCAGCATCCTATGCGGATGCGCTTGTGAATGCGGGGGAGGACGGTGTCTATACCTCTTCATCAAGCATGCCCGCGCTTCTGTACCCTCTTGCCGCGGGACGTCTTATCTTGGCACCGCTCTCTCCCCTACTTCCGTTTCTGCAGATATCGGATGGAGAGTACACCTATTATGACGGATCGAAGGAGTACTTGCTATGGGTCGCAACGGCCGTTGCCGTCTCGTTCCTTGCCGCGCGTCTTAACAAACGTGAAAAGCTCATCATCCAGGCACCGATGGGCGAGCTGGGTAGACTTGTTGCATCGAGCGTATGGGCGAGTGTTTTTGCAATGCTTGCCGTCCTCGCCATCAATCTTCCAGGGATAATCGCCGCGCTTGTGAAGAATGGCCCGGGCTCGCCGTTCTATCCGATAGGCTACATTCAATATGCGACTCCGGTTATCAAACCGGCTTGGCTGGTGTTCGCGCAGACGGCCATCTTGCAATTCTTGGTGGCAGCGTTCATCTCGCTTGTCGTTCACCTTGCCGTGAAGATTGCCAATAACCCTACGCTTGGAATCGTGTTCGTATGTGCCCTGATGGGGGTGACGATGGTTCCCGGGTATTACGGAAGATCCATCGCTTTACGTGAGTTCGCCCTGTTGAATCCCCTTACGTATGCGAACACTGAGTTGACCGTCGGCGCCTATAGCCCGTACCCGACAACGCAGATAGTGAATCTGCCTGGACTTTGCTTCGAGCGTGGCGCGATTGCCCTCGTATGCGCAATCGGGATCGAGGTGCTGGCAATTAGCCTGCTTTGCGTTGCTGGAAAGAGCGGCTGCGCGTGCCCGATATCCCCGATTTGTCTTGAGAGAGGTTCCTTCACTGCATCGAGAACGGCAACTCGTTCGAGCGCTTGTGCCTCCGCCGTTGCATACGTAAGAACGATGGGGAAACTGTTCCTGCGTTCTCCTACCCTCGCCGTATGCGCGATTGCAATGTCGACGACGATGCTGGCCCCGGCTCTGGTCGAGATGTTTCCTGACGCTGATAACGTTTCCGCTGTTCGGTATAGGGATGGGGAGCTCCGTTCAATAGATCGGTATCTAGAGCAGAACGCTGCGAATATGGACGTCGAGGGCAAAGCGGCCCTGGAAGACATGCGGGATGCTCTTTCGGGTTTCGTGTACGCGCCTATGCCTGCGGAGGGGTTTCGAAGCCTTGCGACGTACGAGCGCGCTCGAGGTGAGCTGGGCGCGGCAGATGCGACTCTCCTGCAATCGATCGGAATCGAGCCGGAGACTCCTTCTCGTGCGGAGGCGCGCGCCCTTCTGCTTGAGTCGATCGCGAGCTTGCCGGACCCCAAGGTTTACGAGTTAAGTACGAAGATGCCCCATTAATCCTCCTTTCGTATCTCCAGGCAGCGCTTCCCTCCTTATTTTTGCTGTTGCCCGTGGTTGTCACATCGCTCGCGTGCACCCACCTGCAGTGTCGTTCCCTTCTGGTTCTCCAGATCCCCGCAACAGCGCATGTGCGTTTTCTGACGGCTGTTGCGCTGGCTCTCCTGCTTGGCTTGGTGCTGCTTTTGGTGTCGATGGTTCCCGCTGTCGTTGTGTCCGTGATTAAGAACGGTGCGGGTGGATCGGAGTATCCCGTCGCTCTCATTCGGGCGGGAGCTTCGACAACGTCCATGGTGGGGGAGGCGGTGTTGTGCAGTATTCCGTTGCTGGTCATGGCATACGGCGTGATTTCCGTCGTCGCTGCGTTGACAGCAGCGATTAGCCGCAACCCCGTTGTCACCGGAATGGTTTGCGCGGTTCTCTTGGTGTTGGGTTCGTTGAGCGCTCATGTTGAAAGCGTGGGCATGGGCGTCGCGCTGCTGGCTCCATTCGCCTCGTTTGATCCCGCTTCCCAGGTGGGGACGATTGGGTTCCTTGGGCGAGGGACGAACGCGATGCCTTTTGGAGAGGTCGTCGGCGCATCGGGCGCTCTGCTGGTGGTCTTGGGCGCCGTATCTCCGTTGATGGTGCGCCTGAGTGTTCCAAAGATCGAAAGGGGATGATCTCGATGATTGACCTTCAAACGCTGACGATCTCTTATGGAAAGAAGGTGCTCGTAGATTCGGTGAACGCTGAGTTTGCCCCGGGTACGGTCTACGGTCTCGTCGCTCCGAACGGGCATGGAAAGACGACGTTGCTGCGTGCGATGGCAGGTTTGCCGGGTCCTCGCGTGGACGGGAGCATCGTTCTGGATGAGGTGCAGGGTACGGGTGCGAGAGAGGTCCGTTCTATGATCTTCTATGCACCTGGTGAGGGGACGCTGCTGTATCCCGGATTGCGTGCGGAAGATCACCTCAAGATGGTTTGCGATATGTGGCCGCATGCTCGCGATATCGAAGAGATAGTGGAACAAACGCAGATAGGCGAGTTCGCGAAGATGAGGATCCGCACTCTGAGCCAGGGCATGAAGCAGCAGCTTACCCTGGCGATTGCGTGTGCGACGGGCGCGCGGTACCTTCTATTAGATGAGCCCATGAACGCGCTCGACCCCAGCAGGGTGGACTTGCATTCCGAGATTCTCAGGAAGCTGGCCGATTCTGGTACGTGCATCATCATGTCATCCCACATCTTGGATTCGGTCGATAGGCTGTGCGATGAGATTCTGTTTTTGAAGGATGGGAGGCTCATTAGAAGCATTCCGCAAGATGATGCTGCGCCGAAGTCTCCCGGATCCCATTTCGCAAAGCCTGCCGGACGCGCCGAGGGTGCGCTAAGCACGTATCGGCGACTCTACGAAAAGGGCGGGTAGAAATGCAAGTTAAAAATCTATGTGGCCAATATGATGCCGTTGAACCCGCGTATCGATACCGCTCAGCCATTCGCCTCGCCC
>URPK01000008.1 GCA_900549715.1 uncultured Collinsella sp.
TCCGTACATGTACGGATGAATGTGGGAGGTGTTCGGATAAAGTCGATAATCAAGGCCAAAAAGACCGGTTTGTGGTGCGATGCGGCTTGTGGGGCGGGCGGGGGTCGGTCCGTGGTAGACTATCGAACAACGTTTATTAATCGCGCGGCATCGTTGCCGCGAGAAGGGGTTGCGCCATGCAGGAGCTTGAGGATCGTATTCGCCATGACGGCATCGTAAAGGCCGGTAACGTCCTTAAGGTTGATGCCTTCCTCAACCACCAGTGCGACGTTGAGCTGTTCGACCACATGGGCGCTGAGTGGGCCCGTCTGTTCAAGGATGTCGAGATCAACAAGATCCTGACGATTGAGGCTTCGGGCATTGGCATGGCCTGCATCGCAGCTCAGCATTTTGGCGGCGTGCCGGTGGTCTTTGCCAAGAAGGCCCAGTCCATTAACCTCGACGGCGAGCAGTATGCTACGACCATCTACTCCTTTACCAAACAGAAGGAGTACCCGGTTATCGTGGGCAAGCGTTTCCTGTCCGAGGGCGATAAGGTCCTGATCATCGACGACTTCTTGGCCAACGGCTGCGCTCTTGAGGGTCTTATCAAGATCTGCGAGGCCGCGGGTGCCGAGGTGTCCGGTATTGGCATTGCCGTGGAGAAGGGCTTCCAGGGCGGTGGCGATAAGCTCCGCGAGCGCGGCTTCCGCGTCGAGAGCCTGGCCCGTATCGCCGATATGGACTGCGAGACCGGCGAGATCACCTTCGCCTAAGCGCGCAACACAAGCGATTGGTATTCGATGTGACAAAGGGACTTTCCCTTTGTCACATTTTTTGTATGAGGGGAGGTGTTGATATGGATGAGAACAAGATGGGATGGCGTGAGTATGCGCGCTATGCCGAGATGTCGGCCGAGGAGTTGGCGCGCGATTGCGAGGTGCAGGTGTTTCGCGCGACGGGTCCGGGCGGACAAGGCGTCAACACGACGGACTCGGCGGTGCGCATGAAGCATGGGCCCACGGGGATTGTCGTGACGGCGCGCGAGAGCCGTAGTCAGTTTCAGAATCGCAGTTGCTGTCTGCGTAAGCTGCGCGCTGAGCTTGAGCGTCGCGGGCGTCCACCGCGCCGTCGCGTCAAGACCAAAGTGCCACAGCGCTCTCGCCAGCGCAGGCTCAACGATAAGCACTTCAACGCGATTAAAAAGGCCAACCGTCGCAAGCCGGGCGGGGAGGAATGATCTTCTCAATAAGTTGCGGTGAAATAGGGACTGTTTTGCGGCTTTGGCTGCATAAACAGTCCCTATTTCACCGCAACTTAGGTGAAGCTAGCGGGTTGGGTGCCAGACCTCGAGGACGGCGGGAAGGATATCCACCTCGATGCGCGAGGCAACGATGGGCTCGCCGTCGGCCTGGATGGGGTAGTCGGGCTCCTCAAAAGTTAGCTCGGCATGGCGGCAGCGGCGCATGCGAACCGGTGGCAACTTGGTATGGTGGCCGTCCTTGGCCGAAAGGAACATAGGCAGGGCTACCGCGCGAGGGACGGGGCCGCAGGCGTAGCAGACGTCGAGCATGCCGTCGCAGGGGTCGGCATCGGGGCAGATGCGATAGCCCGAGCCATAGGTAGGACCAAGCTGAATCGCCATGATGATCGCCCTCACGCGCTCGGCGGGCGCGCCGTCAAAGCTGACTGTCATGGGGTAGTTGCGATAGCGCAGGCCAAACTGCTCAAGTCCCGAAAGGGTGTAGAGCGGAGCACCCGTCAAGCCGGTCTTTTTGCGCAGCTCGGTGGTGCCAAGGCCGATGGCGGCATCAATACCGACGGAGAGCGTCTGGTCGTAATACTCGACGATCGCCTCGCCGCTGCCGCTTGCGGGGTTCCATGAGCGAATGCGCCCGATGTCCTGACGCTGCAGCTCACAGGTGAGTAGCGCGCCAAAATCCTTGCCGGAGAAATCTTCGATGCCGAGCGCCTGGGCAAAATCGTTGCCGGAGCCCACGGGCAGGACGGCAAGAGCGGGGCGGGCGTTCTCCTTTTGCGTCATAAGCCCGTTGACGACTTCGTGGATCACGCCGTCGCCGCCGAGTGCGATAACGGTGCGATAGCCCTGAGCCTGTGCGGCCAGCTCCTTGGCGTGTCCCATACGCTCGGTCAACACCAGGTCAAACTGGGATGCGCGTGCAGTCATGTCCAAAAAGCGTTGCAGACGTTCGGCAACTTCGCGTGCCGCACCCGACTGGGCGGCTGGGTTGGCGATGATGAGCGTGCGACCAAAATCAGTTGCGTGCATGGGGCGACTCCCGGCGTGTGACATGACGGTGCGGTCGCGCTCGGGTTACGTTGCCCCGATTGTGGCTGCACGGCGATTATTACATCTACTCTATCAGGTCGTTGTGGCGCTCGATAGCGTCCGCTACCGTACCGCCCTCATCCACAATAAGCGAACGGCGCTTGGGTGAGATGATGCGCTGGGCGGGGTACACGCCGCGGTGTCCGCCGGTTAGGTAGCTGATAAAGGCCACGATGACAAAGAACCCGGCGGCCGTTCCGTGGAACAGATCGATGGCCATCATACAGGTGGTGATGGGCACGTTGAGGCCGGCGCAGAACACGCCGAGCATGCCGAGGGCCGCCAGAAAACTGGGGTCAAGCCCGGTAAGGCAACCGATCCAGCCACCGAGTGCCGCACCGATGCCAAACAGGGGCGTGACCTCGCCGCCTTGGAAGCCCGCGCCCAGGGTAAGCGCTGTGACGACCAACTTGATGGCTGCGTCCGCCAGGGTGGCGTTGCCGGCATATCCGGCGCCGGAAAGCCACGTGGAAAGGCCGGCGTAGTCCCAGGCGTCGAGGAGGGCATAGGCGGCCAAAACCACGAGTGCGCCTATGAGTGCGCGGACGAGGTAATTGGCGATAAAGCGACTGTACAGGCTTTTGACGGTTCGAACCGACCAGGCAAAGAGGCGTGCCGTCAGGCCGAAGATAATGGCGCTGATAACAACGATGACAACTGTCCGTGGTGTCATGTTGGGAACGCTGGCGATGACATTCGCCTCGTACTCGGTTCCCAAGGCAAGCGACGTAAAGTAGCCGGTAAACGAGGCGACCAGGCAGTAGATGCCCGCGGTGTAGTCGATCTTGCCGATAAAGCACATCTCCATGCCAAAGAAAGCTCCGGCAAGGGGCGAACCGAATACGGCGCCAAAGGCCGACGAGATGCCGGCGAGCATGAGGTCGTGGTGGTCATGCTTTTTGAGGTGGGCGAGGCTCGAGATGTTGCTGGCGATGGTGCCGCCAATCTGCACCGCGGCTCCCTCGCGACCGGCCGATCCGCCCGTGAGATGCGTGAGCGTGGAGCAGACGAAGGTTAGGACGGCCATGCGCATATGGATGAGGCGTGTGCCCAGAGCGGAGTCGATGACCAGGTTGTTGCCTCGTTTGGCAGCAAGGCCGTGGTTTTTGTACACCCATGCGGTGGCAATGCCCACAACGGGAAGCAATGCGTAGACCCACGCGTGGTGCTCGCGATAGTCGGTCGCGATATTCAGCGAAGCCAAAAACGCCCAAGCGGCAACGCCCATGGCGAGCGAGACGATGACGACGAGCGCGAGCAACTTGGCGCTCGCGAGTAGGTTGCGGGCGTTGCGGCGCGTATCGGCAGCCAAGAGATGCTCGGAGCGGGTGAGCTGATGCCTGCCTGCCATGATGACGTCGTTCAGGGAGAAAAAGCCGCCGTCGTCGAGCGACTGAGAATGATCCTGCGCTTCGTTTGCGCTTTCGGGTTTGTCGGTAAAAGCCATACGTTCCTCTTTTGGGTTGCAACACGAGCATTATAGAACGTGCCAAACGTGACAAACCGGCTGGTTGGTTTTGGTTCTGTTTCGCCGTCCGTTACCGACAGGTGTATTCGTGGGCACGGGCCGTGTCGCCGTCGTGCGGCGCGGGATTATACTGAGATAAACATAAAGAATCGGCGCCCGTGATGTGCGCCGTTGCATGCTAGAGGTGTATATGGCAGAGAAACTCATTCCGTTGGAGGACGCACAGGCGATCGTCTTGTCGCACGTGAATCGCACCGGAGTTGTCGAGATTCCCGTGTGGCAGGCCGCCGGTCTTCCCTTGGCAGAGGACGCGGTGGCCGATATCGACATCTCGCCGTTTGCCAACAGCGCTATGGACGGATATGCCGTGCGCTCGGCGGATTTGGCGCAGGCATCTGGTGAGGCGCCGGTGACGCTCGACGTTATCGGACACGAGGCCGCGGGCCATGTGTTTGAGGGCACAATTGGCGCGGGCGAGACGGTCCGCATCATGACGGGCGCGCCGGTGCCCGAAGGTGCCGATGCCGTTGTGAAATACGAGATCGTTGATGTGCTCGACGGCGATGGCAACGAGGGCTCGCGTGCGAGGTTCTCGGCGCCGACAAAGGTGGGGGAGAACGTTCGCTCTGCCGCCGAGGAGGCCCATGCTGGCGATGTTGTGATGCACGCCGGCGAGGTCGTGGCTCCGGCGGGCGCTGGCTTGCTGGCGAGCGCCGGTTACGCGAGCGTGAAGGTCCATGCCGCTCCGCGCGTGGGCATCATCTCGCTGGGCACGGAGCTGGTCGCGCCGAACGAGCTGCCGGCGCGCGGGCAGATTCGCGACTCCAACTCGTCGGCGGTGATGGCCGAGGCGCTCGATGCCGGCGCCGAGCCCGTGTTCTACGGCATTGCGCCCGATGATGAGCGGGCGATTGCCGAGCTGGTGCATCGTGCCGTGCAGGAGTGCGATTTTGTCATTACGAGCGGTGGCGCCTCGGCAGGCGACTACGACTACGTGACGGCGCTGGTCCAGCGCGAGGGCGAGGTGCTGTTTGACCGCATCTCGATGCGTCCGGGCAAGGCCATCACGTTTGGGCTGCTCGGCGGCAAGCCGTATCTGGGGCTTTCGGGCAATCCCGCGGCGGCGTATGTGGGCTTTGAGATGCTCGCCCGCCCGGCGATCCGCAAGATGCGCGGTTTTGCCGAGGGGGCGCGTCCCGTGCAGCAGGCGATGCTCACGCACGGCGTGAAAAAGCGACAGCATCGCCGCTTCTTCGATCGCGCCACGGTTTTGCGCGACCCCGAGACCGGTGAGCTGTTGGTGACCGAGGCCAAGACGCAGAATTCGGCGTTGCTCGGCACGATGCAGCGGGCCAACTGCCTGCTGCGTATTGACGAAGGTCCGTGCGAGCTCAAGGCGGGCGACATCGTGGATGTTGTGCGTGTCGACCTGCCTGAGGGCGTCGTGTTGTAGGAGGAATGCTATGGAGCTGAAGATATCGATCGTGACGTGTTCGGATACGCGGGACCTTGCCCAGGACGAGGCTGGAGCCGCACTCGAGGAACTTATCGAGGCGCAGGGCTGGACGGTCGTCTCACATCTGGTCGTGCGCGACGACGTCAGCGAGATCGGTGATGCCATTGTGGAAGCCGCCGATGAGTGCCACGCCAATGTCGTGCTCACCTGCGGCGGCACGGGGCTTTCGATGCGCGATGTGACGCCCGAGGCGACGCGTGCCGTCTGCGATCGCGAGGTGCCGGGTATTGCCGAGGCGATCCGTGCGTACTCGATGACCAAGACGCGCCGCGCCATGCTCTCGCGCGCTATTTGCATGCAACGAGGTCATACACTTGTCGTAAACTTTCCCGGTTCTACGAAGGCCGCTCGCGAAAGCTGGGAGGCCATAGCGGACCAGCTGGAGCATGCGGCTCAGATGACAGCGGGCGGCGGACATACCAACTAAGCGGTTTACCTGCGGCGGAGCGACCTGAACGGCTGCTCCGCCTTTTATTTGCGCCCAAGGGGACGGCATTCTGTAGGCATGCTTGAAACTATATTCTCAGACGAGAATAATTTCTCATAATCATTATTCGCACCGAAGTATAATCTAATTACAGAATAAAGCCCGCGGTGGGGTACCCGGGCATAAGGTCCGAAAGGGTTGAACATGTTCGATATGGTTTCTCGCCGCGGATTCGTCTCGCTCTCTGCTGTCGCCGCTGCCGGCCTTGGCCTTGCCGGCTGCTCTGGCAACAAGACGTCTGAGCCGACTGGCTCCGATGCCGGTTCTGCTAAGGCATCTTCCAAGAAAGCTGTCGAGCTGCAGGTCTTTGCCGCCAACTCGCTCGAGAAGGCTCTGCCCGAGGTTCAGGAGCTTTACACCGAGCAGACCGGCACCGCCTTTGCCGACACGCAGTTTAAGGCTTCTGGCGACCTCGTTGAGCAGATGCGTGCTGGCGCCACGGTCGACGTGCTCATCACCGCCTCCAACGGCACCATGGACGACGCCGAGGCCGCCGAGCTCGTCGATGCCGACACCCGTGAGGATATGTTCGTCAACGACCTTGTGATCATTCGTGCTGAGGGTTCCGACACCAAGATCGAGGCCATCGCCGACGTCGCGAATCTGGACGGCAAGATCGCCATCGGCGACGCCAAGACCGTCCCCGCCGGCAAGTACGCCAACCAGGCCTTAGATTCTGTGGGTCTCTACACCGGCACCGAAGGCGACGACGGCGAGTATGCTCCCGAGATCGCCGACAAGGTCGCACTGGCCGACAAAGTTGGTACCGCTGCGTCTTACGTCTCTACGGGCGACTGCGTGGCCGGTTTTGTCTACAGCTCCGATATCTTCCGCTATGACGGCATCGAGGAGGCCTTCGTGTGCCCCGAGGATTCGCACAAGCCCATCGTGTACCCGGGCGCCGTTGCCGAGAGCTCCGAGCACGCCGACGAGGCCAAGGCGTTTATCGACTTCTGTCTGACCAACAAGAAGGCTCAGAAGATTTGGGCTAAGTACGGCTTTGAGCTTTCCGAGTAGTGCGGCTTGGCGCGATAATTCCATCGTTTTGTGTTTCACTCCGTCCTTGTATTCGCTTGGAGCTTTTCGTGCTTAATAGATTCCGCATGCTTGTCGCCTGTGCTTTGACCTTCGCGCTTTGCTGGGTGCCGGGATTTGCGTTTGCTGGGGTCGCTGAGGACGGGGCCCAGGTTGCTGCGACCGCTCATGGGCTTTCCTATGGGATCGAGGGTTTTGAGCGGTTGGCCAAGGGGACCGCTCGTGCTATGGAGGGCCAGCCTGAGGGCTACCGGTTTCCCGTTGACGAGGACGTGGACCTTGTAGTGGCGCCTGCTGCCGATCGCGTTGTGGTGTGGATATCGCCCAAGGCGGCCGAGAAGTATGGATTGGATCCGCAGGACAACGAGTGTGTATCGGGTCTCAAGGCCCTCGTCTGTGAGCTCGACAGCGCAAACTCCATGGGAGGTGCGCAGCTAGGGGACGTTGATCTTCCTTGGTATGTTACGGCGGAAACAACGTTTGATGCCGGCGGGTATACCTATGGCTTTGACGAGCACGGTGCGGATGGGGATCGCTATGTGGTGATTGCATCAGCCTCGGGTGATGCCAAGGGCGGCGCGCGCTGGCTTGATAGCGCTCAAATGG
This sequence comes from uncultured Collinsella sp., assembly GCA_900549715.1. Lineage (GTDB taxonomy): Bacteria > Actinomycetota > Coriobacteriia > Coriobacteriales > Coriobacteriaceae > Collinsella. The sequence goes on from URPK01000008.1 coordinate 7,442, forward strand.
TAGAAGCATCGTCTGTCGTGTTGCGGGATGAGCAGGGTCCCTTGACCTCTCTGGCCTCCTTTTTGGGCGACATCGACTATCGCCCGCTTTGGGTGTCCATAAAAACGAGCGGCCTTGCCCTGCTGATTTCCTTTGCGCTGGGCCTGTTCGCCGCGTGGAAGACTATGGGTACCTCGAGTCGCATCAAGGGCCTGCTCGACTCGGTCTTTACGATTCCTATGGTGCTGCCGCCCACGGTTTGTGGCTTTCTGCTCCTCATGCTGTTTGGCCGCTCGACCGGGGTGGGCCAGTGGCTCATCGCGCATGGCGTCTCGATTGTCTTTACGTGGCCGGCGGCGGTGATCTCTGCCGTGGTGGTGTCGTTCCCGCTCGTCTATCGTACGGCACTCGGAGCCTTCGAGAGCCTCGACACGCAGATGCTCGACGCCGCGCGAACCCTGGGATGGTCTGAGCATCGCATCTTTACCAAGCTTATGATGCCGCTTGGCTGGCCCTCGATTGCCGCCGGCGCGGTGCTTGCCTTCGCGCGTGCCATGGGCGAGTTTGGCTGCACCCTGTTCTTTGCGGGCAACTACGCCGGCATTACCCAGACCATCCCTATCGCCATCTACTTTGAGTGGATGGGCGGCAACACCTCGGTGGCCCTCTTTTGGGTCGTCGTCGTGATCGTGTTTAGTTTCCTGGTAATCCTGTTCATCAACATGTACACGGCGCATTCGCAAAAGTATCGCGAGCGTGGTCTCTCCCGTGCGGAGCGCAAACAGGCCAAGCAGCTGGGTAGCCAGATCGATTCGCTCGACCCAGTGGGCGGCGATGCGCTGCGTATCGATCGCGAGGCGCTGGCCGATCTCATGCGCGATGACGCAGCACCGCAGGGAGGTCGATAAGCTATGTCGCTCGTTTTGGATATCAAAAAACGCTATCCCGGGTTTATGCTCGACATGCAGCTTGAGGCCGGCGAGGAGCGTGTGGCGCTCCTGGGCGCCTCGGGTTGCGGCAAGAGCTGCACGTTGCGCTGCATTGCCGGCGTGGAGACACCCGACGAGGGCAAGATCGTCGTCAACGGCGTGACCTTCTTTGACTCTGCGGCGGGCATCAACCTTTTGCCCCAGGAGCGAAAATGCGCCCTGATGTTTCAAAACTATCAGCTGTTTCCCAACATGACGGTGGCCGATAACGTGTGCGCCGGCGTAAAGGATGCGGGCGACGCCGCGGCGCGCAGGCAGCTTGCCGAGCGCTACCTGGGTATCTTTGGACTGGCCGACTTTGCCGACCGCTATCCCGCGCGCCTCTCGGGCGGCCAGCAGCAGCGTGTGGCGCTCGCGCGCATGGTGGCGGCGCATCCGGGCATTTTTATGTTTGACGAGCCCATGAGCGCACTCGATTCCTATCTTAAGAGCGCCCTCGAGCAGAACATGCTCGACCTGTTCGACGTCTGTAACCGTACCGTGCTCTACGTGAGCCACGATATTGACGAGGCGTGCCGCCTGTGCGAGCGCATCTGTGTGATGCATAACGGGCATGTGGAGGAGATCGGCTCCGTCGAGGACGTGGTCCGCCGGCCGCAAACCTTGGCCGCACTTCGCCTGACGGGCTGCAAGAATACGAGCCGCGCGCGCAAGATCGGGCCTCAGGAAGTTGAAGCCCTGGACTGGGGTATGACCTTTAACGTGGGTCGCGAGGTTCCCGATAATGTGGCGTACCTTGGCATTCGCGCAAGCTACTTCCATGTCGACAATCGCGCTGAGCGGGGCCGCAACAGTTATGACTTGCATGTGGCCCGTGTGAGTGATTCGCGCTTTGAGCGGCTGGTGTTGCTGGACGTGCCGCGCGTTGATGCGCCCACGCGTCTGCAGTGGAAGGTCAACAAGGTGAGCGTACCTGTAGAGGAGTTGCCACAGGCGGGGGAGACCTTGCGCATGCATTTTGATGCGAGCAGGATTCATTTGGTTTGTCGATAGCGCCGGGTAATGCCGTCGGGGGATATAAGCCTCGGCGGCTTTGTTTTTGCCGTTCGCCGAATGAGGGATGACAAACTCCTATCAATCAAGATAATAATTTATTAAACGACGGCACTCGACGCTGTCGTACGAATGTCAACGGTGTTCGCATGGTCGATGACCGTTGATATAGTTGACCTCAACTTGTAAAGGAGGGCGCGCACATGCCGCAGACGACATACATTCGCCGCGTTGCCGCGCGCGCCCTGTATATGGCTCGGAGTCGCATATGAGCAGGTATGTTCACGGCTCCGGGAGAGACGACGCACAATTAAATAGTCAACCGCAAAGCAGGTTCCCCAAAATTCCGGGTTTGAGCACGGCAGGGCAATCGCCGCCCGTCGTGCATCGATACCGCTGTTATCCGTTTTTGGTTCGAGAGGGGAACCGCCATGGCTGAAGAATTCGATTTCCATCCGATGTGGGAGAGCCTCGGCATGAATCTTGCCGACCACGACATGCTGCTGGGCGCCGTGGGCCAGATGTACGGCGATATGTTCCTGACGCAGAACAATCGCCCCAAGTCCACGTCCTACCTGGACTTTGTGGCCACCAACATCCACAGCGGCCGTATTAAGGAGATGCTCGACAAGAAGGAGGCCGGCGAGGCCACCAAGATCGTCGGTTCGTTCTGCGTGTACGTGCCCGAGGAGATTGTGCTCGCCTGCGACGGTATTCCCGTGGGCCTGTGCTCGGGTGCCGATTGGGCAACCGATAAGGTCGAGGAGCATCTGCCGCGCAACACCTGCCCGCTTATCAAGAGCTTTGCCGGCTTTAAGCTGGGCGAGGTCTGCCCCTACATTGAGTCGAGTGACTTGGTGGTAGGCGAGAACACCTGCGATGGCAAGAAGAAGGCCTACGAGTTTTTTGCCACGCAAAAGAACATGTACGTCATGGATATTCCCAACGTACACGACGAGTCGACGCTCGTGACCTGGAAGGCCGAGGTCAAGAAGCTCGCCGCCAAGATCGAGGAAGAGTGCGGCGTCACGATTACGCCTGAGCGTCTGAAGGCCGCCATCCACGCCGTCAATGAGAAGCGTCGCGCCCTGCAGCGCCTCGCTGCCACGCGCGCTGCCGACCCTGCGCCCATCAGCGGTCTTGACAGCCTGCTGACCGTTCAGGCCGCCTTTATGGACGACACGCCACGTCTGACCGGAGCCATTAACGATATGGCGGCCGAGTGTGAGCAGCGTGTCGAGGTCGGCGAGGGCGTGGCGCCCAAGGGGACTAAGCGCATCCTGTACACCGGTACGCCCATGGCCGTGCCCAACTGGAAGCTGTTCAACCTCATCGAGAAAGCCGGTGGCATTGTGGTAGGCGAGGAGTCCTGCACGGGCTCGCGCTATTACAAGGACCTGGTCGACGAGTCCGGTGAGACGGTCGACGAGATGCTCGATGCCATCGCCGAGCGCTACTTTAAGATCAACTGCGCCGTCTTTACGCCCAACGACCAGCGTATGAAGGACATTGTCCAGATGGCCAAGGACCTGCATGCCGACGGCATCGTCGACGTGGCCCTGCAGTTCTGCACGCTCTACGAGATGGAGTCGTTTGCCGTGGAGAAGGCCGCCGAGGAGGCCGGCATTCCGTTTATGCACATCACGACCGACTACGCCGGCGAGGACGCAGGCCAACTGCAAACCAGGATCGAGGCTTTCTTGGAAACCATTTAGGACTATCCGTCCCGGTGGCTTCCCCAGGCACCCGATCTTGCCGTTCAAACCGTCGCTTGCGTACCAGAAGTACGCGGCGCCCCTCTTTCACGGCAACCTCGGGCACCTGGGAAAGCCGTTTCCTTGGTTGGTTAAAAGGTCTGTTAAGGAGTTATATGTCGGAAAATATTGAGCAGCCGTTGCCGCGCACATTTGAGGAGTTCAACGAGCAGCGCAAGGCGGCGTTTATTCGCGTCAAGGATTACAAGCAGGCGGGTAATCGCCTGGTCGGCTTCTTGTGCAGCTACACGCCGCTCGAGATTATTGATGCCGCGGGGGCTGCGAGCGTGGCGCTGTGCGGCACGTCCGACGAGTTGATTCCCGAGGCCGAGAAGGTGCTGCCGGCAAACCTCTGCCCGCTCATCAAGTCGACGTACGGCTTTGCCTACTCGCAAAAGTGCCCGTTTACGTACTTTAGCGACATGATCATCGGTGAGACCACCTGCGACGGCAAGAAGAAGATGTACGAGCTGCTCAACGAGCTCAAGCGCACGCACATTCTGCATCTTCCGCAGGGTCGCGATCGCGCCTACGAGCGTGAAGGCTGGTACGAGGAGTGCCGCCTGCTCAAGGAGGAGCTCGAGAACTTCTACGGCATTACGATTACTTATGACGACCTGCGCGCCGCCGTCCGTCGTCGCAATCGCTTGCGTGCGGCCCAGCTCGAGATGTTCGCGTTGCAGGCCAACCAGCCGGCGGCTATGAGCGGCGTCGACCTGATGAGCACCATGTTCGCCGGTACGTTCAGCTTTGATATCGAGGCCTATACGCAGCAGCTGGAGCAAAAGGTCGCCAAGCTTCGTGAGTCCTACGAGGCTGGCGAGCGCCCGATTGCGGCGGATGCCAAGCGCATTCTGATCACTGGCTGCCCGGTGGGCGGCGTGATCAACAAGATCGGCCGCACCATCGAGTCCAACGGCGGTGTGGTCGTGTGTATGGACGACTGCTCGGGCGAGCGCACGGCGGCCATGATGATCGACCCGGAGGCTCCCGACATTCTGCGCGCCATCGCCGACCGTTATCTGGATATCAACTGCTCGGTCATGACGCCCAACGACGGTCGTATGGAAAACACGCTGGCCATGTGCGAGAAGTATCATGTCGATGGCGTGGTAGAGAGCGTGCTACAGGCCTGCCACACCTTTAACGTGGAGAGTGCGCGCATGCAGGAGGCCGTCGAGGGTGCGGGTATTCCGTATATGAAAATCGAGACCGACTACAGCAACGGCGACATGGGCCAGATCGAGACTCGCATCGCTGCCTTCATCGAAACCCTCTAGCTTCCTCAGGCACCGGATCTTGCCCCTCAAACCGTCGCTTGCGTACCAAAGTACGCTGCGCTCCTCTTTCGGGGCAACCTCCGGCACCTGAGAAACCTAGAGTTAAGGCGCCTGAACGCGCCGCTACCTTTGATGTTTAGATTGGGAGAGAGCCATGATAGGGATCGGGATCGATATCGGGTCTACGGCGGCTAAGGCTGCCGTGGTCGATGGGGAGGGTTCGGTGGCGTGGGCGTGCGTGCAGCCCACCGGGTTCTCGTCGGTCGATGCGGCCGAGCGCTTGCGCGGCGAGCTCGCTTCAGCCGGCTATGACGTGACGGCCGAAGATGCTCGCGTGGTCGCGACTGGCTACGGCCGTGTTGCCGTGCCCTATGCGCACAAGGTCGTGACCGAGATCACCTGCCACGGCACCGGTGCCGTGCGCCTGTTTGGCGATCACGGCACGGTGATCGACGTGGGCGGCCAGGACACCAAGGTCATTCAGCTTAAAAGTGGCCGCGTGGCCAAGTTTGCCATGAACGACAAGTGCGCCGCCGGCACGGGGCGCTTTTTGGAGATCATGGCCGATCGCCTGGGCATATCGCAGCAGCAGATGGCCGACCTGGCGCGTTCCGGCGAGCCGACCAAGATCAGCAGCATGTGCACGGTGTTTGCCGAAAGCGAGGTTATCAGCCTGATTGGTCGCGGTGAGCCGCGCGAGAACATTGCGCGCGGCGTGATCGAAAGCGTCGTGTCGCGCGTGGCGACCATGGCCGGGCAGGCCGCGGGCGCCCCGTACTACCTGACCGGTGGCCTGTGCGAGAACGCCTTCGTGGTGGAGCGGTTGGGTGAGCTACTGGGGTCGCCGGTGACCACCTCGCCCCAGGCTCGCTTTGCCGGTGCCATCGGCGCGGCCATTCGCGCGCAGGCGCTCAATTAATGCATCCGCCCCAGGCTCGCATTCATGCGTATACTGGGAGAAAATGATTGACCGATGAGAGGAGGTATCGATGGCTGACGATCAGATTAAGCTCACGTCTATGACTGCCGCGAGCGGTTGAGCCGCTAAGTTGGCTCCTGGAGCCCTCGCCCAGGTCCTGGGCGACTTACCCAATGTGCATAACGACAACCTGCTCGTGGGGTTCGATACCTCCGACGATGCGAGCGTCTTTCGCGTTGGCGATAACCTGGGCCTCGTTCAGTCCATCGACTTCTTCCCGCCGATGGTCGACGACCCGTTCCTGTTTGGCCAGATCGCCGCGGCCAACTCGCTGTCGGACATCTATGCCATGGGCGGGCGGCCGAGTCATGTCATGAACCTGCTCTGCATACCCAGTTGCCTGGGCGTCGAGGTTGCCGGCCAGATTCTGGCGGGTGGCGCCGACAAGTGCGTCGAGGCCGGCTGCTCTATCGCGGGCGGCCACACCATCAACGACGACGAGCCCAAGTACGGCCTGTCCGTGAGCGGCTTTGTCGCGCTCGACCGTATGCTCGCCAACAGCGGTGCGCGCGTGGGCGATGCGCTACTGCTGACCAAGGCGGTTGGCTCGGGCATCATCACCACGGCCATTAAGGGCGAGCTTATCGAGCAGGACGAGGCCGCAGCCATGTTTGACTCGATGCGCACCCTCAACGAGGCGCCGATTCGTCTGGCCGAGGGACTTGAGCTTCACGGCTGCACCGATGTCACGGGCTTTGGCCTGATCGGGCACGCGTGCGAGATGGCCGAGGGCTCGGGTGTGCAGATTGAGCTTACGTCGGGGGCGGTGTCGCTCTTTGACCAGGTGCTCGACATGGCGCGTCTGGGCATTATCCCTGCCGGCGCCTACCGCAACCAGGACTTCTTTGGCCCCCGCGTGGCGGCCGACGATGACCTGGAACCGGGCATGTTGGATGCGCTGTACGATCCGCAGACGTCTGGTGGCCTGCTTATCGCGGCGCCTGCTGCCGATGTGGATGAGCTTGCGCGCCGCCTGCATGCCGAAGGACGTATCGCCGCCGTCGTCGGTCACGTGTGCGAGCCGGTGCCAGGCGGTCCTGCCGTCCGCGTTGTTCGCTAGCCCGCACGTTTATGTAACTGTTTGCCGTTCTCTAGAACGGCTCTTTCGAAAGGAATTTGCTATGTCTACCAAGATTGAAGTCAATGCCATGGGCGATGCCTGCCCGCTGCCCGTCGTCAAGACGCTCAAAGCTCTGAAGCGGCTCGATGGCGAGGGCGCCGTCGTGACCTCGGTCGACAACGAGACCGCCGTCAAGAACATCTCCAAGATGGCGCAGGAGAAAGGCTGCACGGCCTCGGTCGAGAAGGTTTCTGACGCCGAGTGGCACGTGACCGTGGCGACCTCTGGCGCCGTTGCCATGGCCGATCCCGAGCAGGATGGCGCTGCCTTCTGTGATGCCAGCGCCGGCAAGGGCAGGCTCGTCATTTCCGTCTACACCGACTGCATGGGCCGTGGCGACGACGAGCTGGGCCACAAGCTCATGAAGGCGTTTATCTTTGCCGTGACGCAGCAGGAGGAGCTGCCCGCGACCATGCTGTTCTACAACGGCGGCGCCAAGCTCACCGTTGAGGGCTCGCCGGTGCTCGACGACCTGAAGGGCCTGGCCGAGCAGGGCGTCGAGATTCTCACCTGTGGTACCTGCCTCGACCACTATGGCATTAAAGACCAGCTTGCGGTGGGCGAGGTCACCAACATGTACGTGATCGTGGAGAAGATGGAGCAGGCCGTGCGCGTCGTGCGCCCGTAGCGTATTGGTTGGAGTTGCCATGAGGGAGAAGCGCCCGGCGCTTGTCATCACGTTTCCCACCACGGCGGCCGCCATGGGCTGCGAGTCCCTGTGCATCGAGCGCGGCCTTCCCGGGCGAACGATTCCCGTGCCCGGGGAGGTCGCTGCCGGCTGTGGTCTGGCGTGGAAAGCGTTGCCTGCCGATGAGGAGCTGCTGCGCGGCGAACTCGCCGCGGCGGGCGTTCCCACCGAGGGCTATACCGTGATTGATATGTGGGAGGTCGTGCGATGATCTACCTGGATAACGCGGCGACGACCATGCACAAGCCGCAGACGGTCATCGATGCCGTGACGCAGGCGATGTGCTCGCTCGGCAATGCCGGGCGCGGCGCCACGTCGGGTGCCCTCGATGCCGCTCGTACGATTCACGGTTGCCGTGCCAAGCTCGCGCGCCTTTTAGGTTGCCCGAGGGCGGACCATGTGTGCTTTACGCCCAACTCTACGGCGGCGCTCAACACCGCCATCTGTGGCGTGGTGCGCCCCGGCGACCGCGTGGTCACGACGGTGCTCGAGCACAACTCCGTGCTACGTCCGCTCAATCGCTTGGCGGCAGAGCAGGGTGTGACGGTTGAGCATGCGGGTTGCGACGCGAACGGCGCGCTCGACTACGACGAGCTCGAGCGGCTAGTCACGCCCGGTACGCGTGCCGTGGTGGTGACGCACGCCTCAAATGTGACCGGCAACGCGGTCGACATTGCGCGCGTGGCGGCCATGGCCCATGCGGCCGGTGCGCTGGTGATCGTCGATGCCTCTCAGTCTGCCGGCACGGCGCGTATCGATATGCATGCCATGGGGCTCGACATTGTGTGCTTTACCGGCCACAAGGGGCTCATGGGACCCCAAGGCACCGGCGGCCTGGCCGTGGCGGAGGGCATTGACGTGTCTCCGTGGGCCATGGGCGGCACGGGCGTGCACAGCTTTGACCCACTGCAGCCACTTGAGTGGCCCACGCGTCTTGAGGCGGGCACGCTCAACGGCCACGGCATCGCGGGACTTTCTGCCGGTCTCGACTTTATCGAGGCGCAAGGCGGGGTCGAGGCGATTACGGCGCATGAGCGCTCGCTTGCAGAGCGCTTCCTCGCCGGTGCTCGCGAAATCCCCGGCATTGCGCTCTACGGTGCGTTTGACCAGCCCGTGCGCTCGGCGATCGTCTCACTCAACGTGGGTGATATCGACTCGGCCGAGATCTCGGACGCGCTCATGCAAGGGTGGGGGATTGCGACGCGCCCCGGTGCCCATTGCGCTCCGCTCATGCACCGTGCGTTAGATACCGAGCGCCAGGGTGTCGTCCGCTTCTCGTTTGGGTATTTCAACACGACCGAAGAAGTCGACACGGCTATCGATGCTCTGCGCAATTTAGCCTGCTAAAGCTGCTGGACCGTTTATACTTGCGGGACGGGTATTTTGCCCGTCCCGTTTTTGTTTCGACCCGAAAGGTGTGCCTATGGCTTCATCCGCCCCGCGCGGTCTGCGCTCCGACCATGTCGTTACCGTCGGCATTGCGCTGTTCTCGATGCTCTTTGGCGCCGGTAACCTCATTATTCCGCCGCTGCTGGCGCTGCAGGCAGGTTCTGCCACGCCGGTTGCCATGATCGGCTTTTTGATTGCCGCTATCGGTCTGCCCGTTATGGGATTTATCGCCGTCGCGCTCGCTGGCACGGCCCGAGAGCTGGCCGGGCGTGTGCATCCTAAGTTTGGCGAATTCTTCGTTGCGGCGGTCTACCTGGCCATCGGTCCGTGCCTGGCCATTCCGCGCACGAGCTCCACGGCCTTCGAGATGCTGGTGCCGCTGTTGCCCGAGGGCGTCTCGCTCGGCACGGCGCGCCTGGTGTTTGCCGTCGGCTTCTTTGTCGTCGCGTTTGCGCTCACGCTGCGCCCGGGCGTCATCACACGCGTGCTCGGCCGCATTACGGGCCCCGCGCTCATTGCGCTCATCGTGCTGGTCGTTGGTGCTGCCGTGATCTCGCCGCTGGGTCCCGCTGCCGCGCCGCAGGCCCCCTACGATGCTGGCGCTGCCGTGCAGGGCTTTCTGACTGGCTATCAGACCATGGACCTGCTCGCGTCGCTCGCCTTTGGCATCATCATCGCCGAGACCATCCACGAGTTGGGTGTTACCGATGACAAGCGCGTGGCCTTCGAGATTTCGCGTTCCGGTGTGATCGCCGGCGTACTCATGGCCATCATCTACTGCGGCTTGGGCCTTGCCGGTATGCAGCTCGGCACCGTGATGCCCGACGCTACCAACGGCGCCGCCATCCTCGCCCGTTCGGCCTCCATGCATTTTGGGCTTGCCGGCACGGTCGTGGTCTTTGCGATCTTTTTCCTCGCCTGCATGAACGTGTGCATCGGCCTCATCAGCTGCTGCTCGCGTTACTTCTGCGAGACGTATGTGGTCGAAGGGGGAGCGGAGGCCTCTGAGGAGGCCATGCGCCGCCCCTTTGCGGTTCTCGCCTTTGTGTTCGCAGCGTTTTCGTGCGTGCTCTCCAACGTGGGCCTCGACGTGATTCTTATGTTCTCGGTGCCCATGCTCAATGCCTTGTATCCCGTTGCCATTGTGCTGGTGCTTATGGGCCTGGTGCACGGTTTTTGCGACGCGCATCCGCAGGTATGGGTCTGGGTCGGCGGCGTCGTCGCGGTGCAGAGCGTGATCACCTCGGTCCGCGACGCGTTCTTTGCTGGCGCGTGGCTACCGTTCGATGCGCTGCCGCTGGCGGATATCGGTGCCGCGTGGGCGCCGGTCGCCGTGGTGGCGTTTGTGATAGGCCTGCTCCACAGCCGGTTTGTCGCACATTCGAGGAGCTAGAATATCGCCGCTTGCACAGGCGGGAAGTCTCCCCTATAATTTCCTTCGCTTTGGGACACGCAAGGTTTATGCCTTAGCTGCTCAACACCTTCGGGACGTGGCGCAGTTTGGTAGCGCGCCTGCTTTGGGAGCAGGATGTCGCAGGTTCAAATCCTGTCGTCCCGACCATATCTTGCGGGCGTAGTTCAATGGTAGAACCCCAGCCTTCCAAGCTGATGACGCGGGTTCGATTCCCGTCGCCCGCTCCATAAGAATTGTTTTAACGGCTTTGGTTTCCTTTGGGAATCAGAGCTGTTTTCGTTTACGCGCCGGGCGACGGGAATCGAACCCGTCAGGGTGCGGAGCTGAGAAAATGCGTGAGCATTTTCCAGCGCAGCACGCAAGGGCCGAAGGCCCGCAGCGAAACAAGGATTTGCGAAGCAAATCCTTGGACTTCCCGTCGCCCGCTCCAAGCTATATAATCGCAGGCCAATATGCTAATTTGGCTCGCGTTTATTTTTATACCGTCCGACCTCGCGGGGCAAATGAACCAAGAGCGTTTGTCCCACATCGTAAGAAAGTAGTGATTGCCATGGCACAGAGTAAGGCAGAATACCCCACCCCCGACTGCCTGGCGCCCGCCGCGATCGAGGCTAAGTCCGAGGCCGCCGGCGTTACCAAGGCCAACCTGCCGGTCTCGAAGGCCTTTTTGCTCGCCATGTTCGCCGGAGCGTTTATCGCCTTCGGCGGCCTGTTCTTCACGGTCTTTCTGAGCGATCCCACGCTTGGCTGGGGCGCCCAGCGCTTCGTGGGCGGTCTTGCTTTTTGCCTGGGACTGGTGCTCGTGCTCATTTGCGGCGCGGAGCTGTTTACCGGTAACTCGCTTATGGTATGCGCGCTTAAGAGCAAAAAGATTACGCTCGTCCAGATGTTCAAGGCTTGGGCTGTTGTGTGGATCGGCAACTTTGCCGGCGCCCTGTTCGTTGTCTTTTTGATTTACATGGCAGCTATTTATAAGCTCAACGGCGAGGCCGTCGCCAATACCATGGTGAGCGTCGCCGCCGGTAAGGTTGCGATCGACGCCGTTACCATCTTCTTCCGCGGCATTTTGTGCAACATCTTTGTCTGCCTGGCCGTATGGATCGGCACTGCCGGCAAGACCGTGGTCGACAAGGTCGTGGGCATTTTGCTGCCCATCGCTGCCTTTGTGGCCTGCGGTTTTGAGCACTGCGTCGCCAACATGTACTTTTTGCCCATGGGTATTTTGATGCACTCCTGCGGCTATGGAGCCGATGTCGCTGGCGCCGATGCCCTCAACGCTGCCGGGTTGGCGCTCAACCTTACGGTCGCCACGCTGGGCAATATCGTGGGTGGCGCCCTGATCGTGGCGCTGGGCTACTGGTTTATCTACGCCAACAAAGAGTCCTAAAGGACCCAACCCATAACCGACCAAAAAGGGACAGGTTTATTTTGGCAGGTTTTGAGCGAGGCGCTGCGCCGTCTTGTCACGAGCTGCCATAATGGACCTGTCCCTTTTTGCATGTGCGTTGCCGCATTTTGCTGCTGACGACAAAGGGGACCCGCTTTTTATTGAACATGTCGAAAGGCTTTCCATGAGCGACTGCGAATCCATGCCTGCCGAGGTGCGCGACCGCCTGCGCTCCATTCCCGCCGTTCACGAGCTGCTGGCCGAGTGGCCGGTCATGAAGGCTGCCGGCGATGCGGGCGACATGATTGTGCGCGAGGCGATTGATGCCGAGCTCGATGCCGAGCGCGAGGCGATTCGCTCTGGCGTCCCCGCTAGGAATAAGCGCGAGCTCGCCTTGGCCATCGAGCAGCGGTGCCACCGACTGTCGCTGCCGACCCTGCGCCCTGCCGTCAACGCGTCGGGCGTTGTGATTCACACCAATCTGGGCCGTGCTCCGCTTGCTCCCGCAGCGGTGCAGGCGGTGGCCGATGTCGCCCGCGGCTACAGCACGCTTGAGTATGACGTCGCGACCTGTGCCCGTGGGGGCCGCAAAGAGCATGCCGCGCGTCTGCTGCGCACGCTCACGGGGGCGCAGGACGCCCTGGTTGTCAACAACAACGCCGCGGCGGTGCTGCTGGTGCTTGCCGCGCATGCAAGCGGCAAAGAGGTCATCGTGAGCCGTGGCGAGCTTGTCGAGGTGGGCGGCAGCTTCCGCATTCCCGATATCATGGCGGCTTCGGGTGCCAAGCTTGTCGAGGTGGGCTCCACCAACCGCACGCATCTGGATGATTACCGAAGCGCCATTACGCCCAATACGGCGATGATCTTGAAAGTTCATCCTTCTAACTACCGTATCGAGGGTTTCCACGAGGAGGTTTCCGCGGCGGAGCTTTCTGCGCTGGCGCATGAGCACGGGCTGTTACTGTACGAGGACCAGGGCTCGGGCGCTTTGCTTACAGATGAGGTGCTCGTCGATGCTGGGGAGAAGCCCACGTCCGCCTCGCTTTGCGCCGGCGTTGACGTCGTCTCGTGCTCGGGCGACAAGCTGCTCGGCGCCTCGCAAGCGGGCATTATTCTCGGTAGCGCCCAGGTAATCGCCGCCTGTGCCTCGCATCCGCTTATGCGCGCGCTTCGCCCCGGCAAGCTCACGCTCGCGGCGCTCGAGGCCACTTTGCGCCTGTATGTGACCGGATCCGATACAGCGCATCGGGAGATCCCGGTGCTCAACATGCTTTCCGGCGCGCCGGCTCCGCTCGAGCGTCAGGCCAAGCGCCTGCATGACCGCATGCTGCGCAAGCTTCGCGAGTCTCAGTGTGAGGAGGCGGTGGAGCTGCAGGTTGTCGAGGGCGTGTCTGCTCCGGGCGGCGGTTCGCTGCCGACCGTCGAGCTCCCAACTTTTTGCGTTGCCGTCTGTCCCGTCGATGGGCGTCTATCCGCCGATGGCCTAAAGCGCGCTATGGTACAGGAGCCCGATACGCCGGTTGTGACGCGCGTGCGGCACGACCAGGTGCTTTTTGACGTTCGCACGCTTTTGCGCGACACCGACCTTGACCTGTGTGCGTCTGCGTTGGCGGATGCCGTGCGGGCAGGTTTGCGTCGATGACCGCGCGCGAGCTTGTCGAATGTCCCGTTATCGTCGGAACGGCAGGACACGTCGACCACGGAAAGTCGGCCCTTATCGAGGCGCTGACCGGCAAAAATCCCGACCGTCTGGAGGTCGAACGGCGCCGAGGCATGACCACTGAGCTCGGCTTTGGCGAGCTCGAGCTTCCCAGCGGCAAGCTTGTCGGCTTGGTCGACGTACCCGGGCATGCGCACTATCTGCGCGCCATGGTGCAGGGCGCCACCGGCGTGGACGTTGCGTTGCTGGCGGTTTCGGCCGTTGAGGGCGTGATGCCGCAGACCCGCGAGCACGTTCGGGTTCTGGAGCTGTTGGGTGTGACGCGCATGGTCGTCGCACTCACGATGCGCGATTTGGCCGACCACGAGATTGCCGCGCTGGCGGAGCTCGATGTCGAGGCGTTTCTGGACGGGACCGTGTTTGCGGGTGCCTCTATAGTGCCGGTGTCCTCCAAGACGGGCGAGGGCCTGGACGAGCTGCTTACGACGCTCGATAACACGGTTTGTTCGTGCTGGTCGGAGCATCTGGAGGCGACCGCTGGCTCGGGCGCCGCGCCCCGTCTTCCCATCGACCGTTGCTTTAGCATCCGCGGCACCGGAACCGTCGTGACGGGTACGCTGCACGACGGTCCCGTTTCGGTTAGCGATGAGCTCGTTGCGCTGCCGTCGCAAACGCGCTGTCGCGTGCGCGGGGTGCAGGTTCACGGGGATACCCAGTGCGCGGTTCCCGGCCAGCGCGTCGCCCTGAACCTGGTGGGCGATGGCGTGGCGGGCCTCAAGCGCGGCGAGATGCTCGGCGTCGAGGGTCGCGTGGGCCAGACGCTGCGCTTTTTGATGCAACTGACATATGTGGGGCGCGATGGCGTGCGAGCCGGCGTTCTTGCTTCGGGTACACGCGTGCACGTTATGGCGGGCACGGCTGAGGTGCTCGGCCGCATTATGCTTTTAGACGACGAGCCGCCTATTGCGGTCGGCGAGACGCGTGTGGTGCAGGTGCGCCTGGAACGGCCGCTGCCGTTGCGCGCCGGCGATCATGCCGTCATTCTGTCGTATTCGCCGATTTCGCTGCTTGGCGGCGGACGCGTCCTGCTATCGCGCTGTCGCCGCGCGCGGGTCCTGTCGGCGGGGGAGCGCGCGTTGTATGCGGCGCTTGAGTCCGGAGATGTCGCGGACGGCGTACACGCGTGGCTGGCGCTGCAAACGCTGCCTGTTGCTGCTGCCGGTGTTGCCGCAGCGCTCGATCTTGTTACCGGCGAGGTCGAGATCGTTTTGCGTGGGCTTGTGGACCAGGCTGCCGTGTGCGAGCTTGCTGCGGGCGGTGCGGTGCTCTACGCAGATGCCTCGGCTCTCGATGCTGCAATGGATGTGCTGGCTGCGGCCTTGTCCTCCATGCACGCGGCGGCTCCCAAGGAGATCGGCTTTACGTCCGGTGCGGTCGCGCACGCGGCTTGGCCGGGCGCCGGTAACGATGTCGCGATGGCACTTATTGCCGAGGGCTGTGCACGTGGCGTGTGCGCCGTCGACGGTGCCGAGGTGTTCGACCCGCATTCCGCCGCCGCGGCGATACGCGTGGTGCGCGAGGCTGGCCAGCGTATCGTGGCCCTGCTGGATGAGGCCGGTCTTAATGCGCCGACGCTTCCCGAGGTGAGCGAACAGTTGCAGCTCGATCGCGACACCATGACGCGTGCACTGCGCGAGCTTTCGCTCAACCACTCGATCGTTAAGGTCGAGCGCGACGTTGCCTTGTCCGCCGCTGCCGAGGCCCATGCGCGTGAGGTTGTTGCGACGGCTATCGAGGCTGCTGGCGGCGCCGCCACCACGAGTGTGCTGCGCGAAGCCCTGGGCGTGTCGCGCAAACGAACCATTAGCATCTTGGAGCACCTGGATGCCGTGCGCTTTACAGTACTCGACAAGGAGTCCGGCGGTCTGAGATCGCTGCGTTAGCGGTTTCCGCATCGCTCTTTTCGGTTGTGGTCTGTTGGGTTTGGTAAAATACCGCCACGTTTGGGAACGGATGGGCTCCGGTGGGCCCCGCGGTCCTCAAAACCGTTGTGAGGCGTGCAAAACGTCTTGGATGTGTTCGATTCACATACGTTCCCGCCAACGCATCCTGCCAACCACCACAAAGGTGCCTGTCCTCTTTGTGGTGGTATGGACCATGTGGACGAAACAGCTTCGAAACACGCGATTTGTACGTCGGGTGCTCAAAAACGCTTCTACCTGCATCGTAATCAAAACGAAACATCTGCTCGTCGGCTTATGCGAAACTTTGCTGCAACAGTGCGATATTATCCATACTCGATAAAGCTCGCGGCGCATGGGGCGCCGCGAACGACACCTTTCTTTTCCATCAATTGGAGGAAGCATGAGCTACACGCAGAAAGTTCTCGACGAGCTCAAGGCCCGCTATCCCGAGCAGCCTGAGTTCATCCAGGCCGCGACCGAGATCCTCGGCACCATCCAGCCGGCGCTCGACGCCCATCCCGAGTACGAGGAGGCCGCCCTGCTTGAGCGCCTCGTCGAGCCCGAGCGCATCGTTATGTTCCGTGTCCCCTGGGTCGATGACCAGGGCAAGGTCCAGGTCAACCGCGGCTACCGCGTCGAGTTCAACTCTGCCATTGGACCCTACAAGGGCGGCCTGCGCTTTAACCCGACGGTCACCCTTGGCATGCTCAAGTTCCTGGGCTTGGAGCAGATCCTCAAGAACAGCCTGACCACCCTTCCCATGGGCGGCGGCAAGGGCGGCTCCGACTTTGACCCCAAGGGCAAGTCCAACAACGAGATAATGCACTTCTGCCAGTCCTTCATGACCGAGCTCTATCGCCATATTGGCCCCAACACCGACGTTCCCGCCGGCGACCTGGGCGTTGGCAGCCGCGAGGTTGCCTACATGTTCGGTCAGTACAAGCGCCTGACCAACGAGTGGACCGGCGTCCTTACCGGCAAGGGCCTCTCCTTTGGCGGCTCGCTCGCCCGTACCGAGGCCACCGGCTACGGTCTGGTCTACTTTGTGGACGAGTACCTCAAGAGCCGCGGTGAGTCCTTCGAGGGCAAGAATGTCGTCGTTCACGGCTCCGGTAACGTCGCCATCTACGCGGTCCAGAAGGTCGCCCAGCTCGGCGGCAAGGTGCTGGCCTGCTCCGATACCCACGGCTGGGTCGAGGATCCCGACGGCATCGACTACTCCGTGCTCGAGCACGTCTACAACCAGAAGCGCTCCGGCCACGACAAGGGCGTCACGCTCGCCATGTACGTTGACGAGAAGCCCGGTGCCGTGTGGCACGAGGGCGACGGCCGCGGCGTGTGGCAGCTGCCCTGCGACATCGCGCTGCCCTGCGCTCGCGAGAACACGCTGCTGCTCGAGGACGCCCAGGCGCTCGTCGCCAATGGCTGCAAGGTGGTCGGCGAGGGCGCGAACATGCCCACGACCATCGAGGCCACGACCTACTTCCAGGAGAACGGCGTCGCCTTTATGCCCGGTAAGGCTGCCAACGCCGGCGGCGTGCTCGTGTCCGGCCTCGAGATGAGCCAGAACGCCGAGCACCTGTCCTGGACCTTCGAGGAGGTCGACGGCAAGCTCGAGCAGCTCATGCGCGGCATGTTCCACAACGTGGACGACACCGCCAAGGAGTATGGCCAGGAGGGCAACTTTGTCATGGGCGCCAACATCGCCGGCTTTCTGAAGGTCGCCGACGCCATGCTCGCTCAGGGCGTCTGCTAAATTCAGCTTGACATAGCTCCGTACAGCACCCGCTGATGCGCTAAGGCTCCCGACCATATCGGCCGGGAGCCTTTTTCTATGGTGGTGAGGGCCGTGCGCCCTCGTTTGGTACACTAGAGGAAACTGGACAAGTGAAGAGATGGGGGAGAACGTGCTCAAGTTCGGTACCTACGTCCGTGTTGGAAACGCGGCCGAAGCCTATGAGCTCTTACAGAAGAACCGCAACAACAAGATTGTGGGCGGCGGCATCTGGATGCGTCTGGGTTCGCGTCGCGTGGCGACGGCGATTGACCTTTCGGCCTGCGGACTCGATCAGATCGAGGAGACCGAGACCGAGTTTCGCATCGGTGCCATGTGCACCCTGCGCCAGCTCGAGCGCCATGCCGAGCTCAACGCGCTCGTCAACAACGTATTTGAGTTTGCCGTTCACGACATCGTGGGCGTGCAGCTTCGCAATACCGCCACGGTGGGCGGCAGCATCTATGGCCGCTTTGGCTTCTCGGACGTTCTCTCCGCCTTCCTCGCGCTCGACTCTTACGTTGAGCTGACGGGTGCCGGCCGTGTGCCGCTCGCCGAGTTCGTGGACATGGGCTATGTGCGCGACGTGATCGAGCACGTCGTGGTCGTCAAGCACGATTACCGCGCGAGCTACGAGGCCGTGCGCAAGGCTGCGACCGACTTCCCCTCGCTCAACGTCACCGCCGCCTGGTGGGACAACACCTGGCATGTCACCGTGGGTGCCCGCCCGCTGCGTGCGACCCTGCTGCAGGGCGAGGCATGCGGCCTCGAGAGCGAACAGCCTTCCGAGGACGAACTGCGCGCCCTGGCCGCGTCCGTGCGCGCGCTGAGCTATGGCACCAACATGTGGGGCTCGGCCGACTACCGCCGCCGCATCTCGGCGCCGCTGGCGATTCAGGCCGTGCGCCGCGCCGCCGGCATCGAGCTTTCGGCCGCGCTTGCCCGTGAGCTCGAGGGCGTGCAGATTCCCAAGCACGCCACGGACGAGTATTCCTGCCGCCGCGTGCCCGGCGTCGATTCTAGCGAGGTGCGCTAATGGCTGCCAAACTCATCGATCTTTCCTTTATGCTCAACGGTCGCAAGGTCAAGGTTCAGATTGCCCCCGACACCATGCTCTTTGCGCTGCTGCGCGAGCAGGGCTGCGCATCGGTACGCTGCGCCTGCGAAACCACCAACTGCGGCCTGTGCACGGTGTGGCTCGACGGCGACCCGGTGCTGAGCTGCTCGGTTCCCGCCGCGCGCGTCGAGGGCCATACCATCACCACGCTCGAGGGTCTCAAGGCCGAGTCCGAGGCGCTCGCCCGCGCGATGGCCGCCGAAGGTGCTGAGCAGTGCGGTTTTTGTGCCCCCGGCCTCATCATGAACGTGCTGGCGCTCGCCCGCGCCGCCAAGGAGGACCCGACGCTCGTCGCCACGCGCGAGGAGCTCTCGCGCCAGCTCGCTGGCAATCTTTGCCGCTGCAGCGGCTACGAGAGCCAGCTGCGCGCCATCGTGCGCTTTCTCAACGAGTCCGGCGTGCAGGTGGGCTTTGAGATGCCCGAGCTGCCGGTCAACGACACCAGCTGCGACGGCGTCTCCTACAAGCAGATCACCCACAAGCAGCCCAAGAAGGACTCGAAGGCCCTGCTCGAGGGCCGTCCGGTCTACACGGGCGACCTGGTGCCCGCCGGCGCCCTGATCGTCAAGCTCAAGCGCAGCCCGTATGCCCGCGCCAAGATCCGCTCCATCGACACGTCGCGCGCCCTGAAGGTGCCCGGCGTGGTTGGCGTCTACACCTACGAGGACGTGCCCAAGCGCCGCTTTACCATCGCCGGCCAGAGCTATCCGCAGCCGAGTCCCTACGACCGCCTGATCCTCGAGAACCTCGTGCGCTACCAAAACGAGGAGGTGGCGATCGTCGCCGCCGAGACCGAGGAGGCCGCCGACAAGGCGCTCAAGCTCATCAAGGTCGACTACGAGGTGCTCGAGCCCCTGCTCGACTTTACCCAGGCGCTCGATAACGACATCGTGGTCCACCCCGAGGGCGACGTGACCTTTATGTTCCCGCAGGGCGGCGATGTGCCCCGCAACCTGGTGTGCAGCGGTACCAGCGACTTTGGTGATCTGGACGAGGCCTTTGCCCAGAGCGACATCGTCTTTGAGCGCACCTACACCAGCCAGGCCACGCAGACCGCGCCCATGGAGACCTTCCGCGCCTTCGCGACGACCGACGCGTTCGGCCGCATCTCGGTGACCACCTCGACGCAGGTGCCCTTCCACGTGCGCCGCATGGTCGCGCAGTCGCTCGACATTCCGCAGTCGCAGGTGCAGGTCATTAAGCCGCGCATCGGCGGCGGCTTTGGCTCAAAGCAGACGGGCTGCTGCGAGATCTTCGTGGCGTTTGTGACGCAGCAGACCGGCCGTCCGAGCTACTGCTGCTACACCCGCGAGGAGACCATCACTGCGGGCAACTCGCGCCACCAGATGCAGATGACCGTTAAGCTGGGCGCCATGAACGACGGCACTATCACGGCCATCGACCTGTATACGCTGTCCAACGCCGGCGCGTACGGCGAGCATGCCACCACGACGATCGGCCTCTCGGGCCATAAGAGCCTGCCCATCTACAACCACGTGAAGGCGAGCCGCTTTAGCTGGGACGCCGTCTACACCAATACCAACCGCGGCGGCGCGTATCGCGGCTACGGTGCCACCCAGGGCCAGTTTGCTGTGGAGAGCGCCGTCAACGAGCTCGCCGACATGCTGCACATGGACCCCGCCGACCTGCGCCTTAAGAACATCGTGCGCGAGGGCGAGGTCATGCCGCAGTACTACAACGAGAAGCTCAACGCCTGCGCGCTCGACCGCTGCCTGCTGCGCGCGATGGACATGATCGGCTGGCGCGATAAGCCGCTGGCCGTGGACCTGGGCGACCGCGTGCGCGCCCTGGGCTGCGCGCTCACCATGCAGGGCTCGGGCATCTCCAACGTGGACATTGCCGGCATCGACATGCGCCTGGAAGAGGACGGCTTCATTACCATCGGCACCGGCGCCACCGATAACGGTATGGGCGTCGACACGATCCTGGCGCAGATTGCCGCCGAGGAGCTGGGCGTGGAGAGCTCGCTGATCGTGGTGCGCGGCGTGGACACCGACGTGTCGCCGTTCGACGCCGGCTCGTACGCGAGCTCGGGTACGTACGTGACGGGCTTGGCAGCCAAGAACGCCGCGACCGAGCTGCGCCAGAAGATTTGCGCCAAGGCCGCCCAGATGTGGGATGTTGACGTCGTCGACGTGGTCTTCGACGGCCAGTACGTGCGCCTGTCCGACGAGCGTGCTGCGCGCGAGCAGAACTGCTACCTCACGCTGCGCGACTTTGCCAACCTGTGTGTCAAGAACATCGACGGCGGCGACGCGCTGACCTCGCACGCCTCTGCCTGCCTGCCCGTTTCGCCTCCGCCGTTTATGGCCGGCATTGCCGAGGTCGAGGTCGACAAGGCCACCGGCAAGGTGACCGTGGTGCACTACGCGGCGGCTGTGGACTGCGGCACCGTGATCAACGAGGCACTCGCGCGCGTCCAGGCCGAGGGCGGCATTGCCCAGGGTATCGGCCACGCGCTCTACGAGATCGTCGAGCACGATGACCGCGGCCGTCTGCGCACCGGTAACTTTATGAGCTACAAGTTGCCCACGCGCCTGGATATCGGCAGCATTCGCGTGGCCTTTGAGCCGAGCTACGAGCCGACGGGTCCGTTTGGCGCCAAGTCGATCGGCGAGGTCGTCATCAACACGCCGCTCGCCGCTGTGGCATCGGCCGTGGCACACGCCACCGGCCATCAGGTCCGCTCGCTGCCGATCACACCCGAGAAGGCCCTGCTGGGGGAGTAGCGGGTCAACGAACAAGTCGTAGTTGGCGGGACGGGACAACTCGCCCCGCCTTTTGCGCTCGTGGTGAGGTCGTGAGCCTGTAAAACGTGTGCGTGCGCTTGTCGTTCGTATCTGCTATCATTCCTAGTCTGTGCGCTCATGCGGGCGTGGCGGAATTGGTAGACGCGCCAGATTTAGGTTCTGGTGGGATTCCCGTGAAGGTTCGAGTCCTTTCGCCCGCACCATCGCACCTGCGTCGGCTTCGGCCGTCGCGACTCTTTGTTGCATAAAGGTACCAGCACCTCAGATAAGCTGGGCAGTATGAGGAGGAACGTGTTGAACATCACCGCTTCTGACGTCAAGGACGCCAAGCTCACCGCTACGGTCACCATCCCGGCCGCCGACGTCGACGCCGCGATCAAGAAGGCCTACAAGGACACCGCCAAGAAGTACCGCTTCCCGGGCTTCCGTGCCGGTAAGGCTCCCCGTCCGGTCATCGACTCCGCTCTTGGCGCCGAGGCTACCATCGCTCAGGCCACCAACGACCTGATCGCCGCCAACGAGCCCGCTGTCCTCAACGAGCTGGACATCGTCCCCACCAAGAACGGTGACTACAAGGAGCTCGACCTCGCCAAGGATCACGAGGACTACACCTACACCGTTGAGTTCTCTCTGCGTCCTGCTGCTGAGCTCTCCTCCTTCGACGCTGTCGAGATCGAGATGCCCCCTGCGGAGGTCACCGAGTCCGAGATCAACAACCAGGTCGAGATGCTCCTCAACTACCGTGCCACCTTCGAGGACGTCGAGGGTCGCGCCGTCGAGGCTGACGACTATGTGACCGTCGACCTCAAGGCAGTCGAGAACGCCGACAACTTTGCCGCCGAGGGTCGCATGCTCATCGCCGGTAGCGACAGCAACCCCAAGGAGTTCAACGAGGCCCTGATCGGCGCTAACGTTGACGACGTCAAGACCGTCACCTGGACCGACGAGGTCGAGGAGGGCGAGGAGGCCGAGACCCACACCGTCGAGGTCACCGTCAAGGGCATCAAGGTCCGCAACACCCCCGAGCTCACCGACGAGCTTGTCAAGTCCGACTTCGGCTTCGACAGCATCGACGCCATGCGCAACGCCATCAAGATCGAGATCGAGCAGGACAAGGCTTCCCGCCTGCCGGCCGAGAAGGAGAACCGTTGCGTCTCCGCTCTCGCCGAGCGTCTGCAGCTCGACGAGATGGACGCCGACTACGAGCAGTCCGTCTTTGAGGAGCTTGGCCAGAACTTCCTGTCCAACCTCGCTGCCCGCGGCATGACGCTGGACACCTGGCTGCCCGCTTCCGGCCTGACCATGGAGCAGTTCATCGGCGACCTGCATAAGCAGGCCAACGACGTTGCCCGTGAGTCCCTGGCTCTGGACGCCCTCGCCCGTGAGCTCAAGATTGAGGTCACCGAGGACGACATCAACGCCGAGTTCGAGAAGGCCGGCGTCAAGGACGTCGAGGCTTCCAAGGCCGAGTTCATCGCCGATGGCCGTATGCCTGCCGTCCGCGAGTCCATCCGTCGCTCCAAGGCCGTCGATCACCTGGTCGAGAACGCCAAGGTGACCGAGGTCGACGAGACCGCCAAGGACGCCGAGTAATTCTCGCCACCTTGTCCACGAGCGCATGCATGCGCCCGTGATGGGGTAAAGTTATAAGCCGGTTATCCGGTTGCTTCGTACGGTGCCAGCCAATGCATAGCATGCGGGCACCGTACGTTTATCTAGAACCAATTTGGTCCGCAAGAGAGAAATGGAGATGCGTATGATCGCCAAGTTCGATTCCGCCCTCGTGCCATACGTTATCGAGCAGACGCCGCGCGGCGAGCGCAGCTACGATATCTATTCGCGCCTGCTCAACGACCGCATCATCTTCTTGGGCGAGGAGATCAACTCCGTCAGCGCCAACCTGGTCGTTGCCCAGCTGCTGCATCTTGAGAGCCAGGATGCCGAGAAGGATATCTCGCTCTACATCAATTCACCCGGTGGTGAGGTCTACTCCGGCCTGGCGATTCTGGACACCATGAACTTTATCAAGCCGCAGGTCTCCACCATTTGCGTGGGCATGGCCGCGTCCATGGCCGCCGTGCTGCTTTCGGCCGGCGCCAAGGGCAAGCGCTTCTGCCTGCCGCACTCCAAGGTCATGATTCACCAGCCCAGCGGCGGTGCCCAGGGTCAGCAGACCGAGATCGAGATCGTGGCCGAGGAGATTAAGAAGACCCGTCGCGAGCTCAACCAGATCCTGTCCGATGCTTCGGGCCAGCCCATCGAGAAGGTCCAAGCCGATACCGAGCGCGACAACTACCTGACCGCTGCCGAGGCCCTCGACTACGGCCTGATCGACCGTATCGTCACCTCGCGCGACTTGGCCGCGAAGGAAGCCTAGGATGGCCGGTAACATGCAGGACAACTTTGACGAGAACGGCAACCCCATCCGCTGCTCCTTCTGCGGAAAAGAGCAGGGCCAGGTGCGCCGCCTTGTAAAGGGCCCGACCAACATCTTTATCTGCGACGAGTGCGTCGCCGCCTGCTCCGAGATCTTGGAGGAGTCGCTGGCATCGGACTTTATGGACGCTGCCCGTAACGGCAAGCTGCCGGGCTTTCTTAACGACCACGGTCAGGCTGCGACTCAGCCTGCCATGGATCCCGAGGCCGAGGGCTTTGAGCTCGAGGACGACGCCCGCCAGGTTATTACGCACGTGCCGACGCCGCACGAGATTTATGCCGAGCTTTCGGCCTATGTCATGGGCCAGGAGGACGCCAAGCGCGCCATGTCGGTGGCCGTCTATAACCACTACCGCCGCGTGATCGAGGGTGGCGCTGCGCTTTCGGCCTTTGATGACGGCTTTGATTCGCAGTTTGACGACGATATGGACGAGGTGGAGCTCGCCAAGTCCAACATTTTGCTACTCGGTCCCACCGGTACCGGTAAGACCCTGCTCGCCCAGACGCTCGCGCGCATCCTCGAGGTGCCGTTTGCCATCGCCGACGCCACCGCGCTCACCGAGGCCGGTTACGTAGGTGAGGACGTGGAGAACATCCTGCTCAAGCTCATTAACGCCGCCGATGGCGATATCGAGCGCGCGCAGGTTGGCATAATCTATGTGGACGAGATCGACAAGATCGCTCGCAAGGCCGAGAACCTCTCCATCACCCGCGATGTCTCGGGCGAGGGCGTTCAGCAGGCGCTGCTTAAGATCCTTGAGGGTACGGTGGCAAGCGTTCCGCCCACCGGCGGCCGCAAGCATCCCCAGCAGGAGCTGCTGCAGATCGACACGACCAACATCCTGTTTATCTGCGGCGGTGCCTTTGTGGGCCTGGACAAGATCATCGCCGATCGCGTGGGCAACAAGGGCGTGGGCTTTAACTCCGAGATTGCCGGCCCCACCTCGGTCGACGAGAACGACCTGCTGCGTCAGGTCCTCCCGCAGGATCTTAACGCTTTTGGCATGATCCCCGAGTTCGTGGGACGTACGCCCGTCGTCACTCAGACGCAGGCGCTCGACGAGGACGACCTGGTGTCGATCCTAACCGAGCCCAAGAACGCCGTGGTACGACAGTACCGCAAGATGTTCCAGCTCGAGGACGTTGAGCTGGAGTTTGAGGACGCCGCCCTGCACGAGATCGCCCGCATGGCGCTCGCCCGCAAGACCGGCGCCCGCGGCCTGCGTTCCATCTGCGAGGACGTGCTGCAGCAGACGATGTTCGACCTCCCCAGCGAGGAGGGCGTCGCCAAGGTTGTCGTAACCGAAGCCTCCGTAAAGGGTGAAGAACAGCCCCAACGCATCTACGGCTAAACCAGCCAAAAACGTGCTTGCAAATAGCCTCCGACCACCTGCGGTCGGAGGCTATTTTATATATACGCAAAACACCCAACTACCTGTGTTATTCTGTGTGTTTGTTTAAGCCTCAGCGAAGTCATATCAGACTGAAGTAATCGATACCTAAGGGGAGGAATGCAGACCCTAGCGGGCCTACATTCCTCCCCGACGGGCAAGGGAGAGATATATGGAAGAAATGCCCAAGAACTACGATCCGTCGACCAACGAGCCGGCGATCCTGCAGAAGTGGCTTGACGGCGGCTACTACAAGCGCCGTGAGGGCGTGGGCGATTGCACCGTCACCATTCCGCCTCCCAACGTGACCGGCAAGCTCCATATGGGTCACGCTACCGACGACTCCATCCAGGACGCCATCATCCGTATGGCCCGCATGCGCGGCAAGTCCACGCGCTGGGTGTTGGGCACCGATCACGCCGGTATCGCCACGCAGACCAAGGTCGACAAGAAGCTCAAGAGCGAGGGCATCAGCCGCCTGGAGATCGGTCGCGACAAGTTTGTCGACGCCTGCTGGGACTGGACCCACGAGTACGGCGGCATCATCGTCGAGCAGATCAAGCGCATGGGCTGCTCCGTCGACTTTGATAACGAGCGCTTTACCATGGACGAGAACTACGCGCAGGCCGTGCGCAAGGTCTTTTGCGACTGGTACCACGACGGTCTGATCTACCGCGGCAAGCGCATCGTCAACTGGTGCCCCAACTGCACCACCGCCATTTCGGACGATGAGGCCGAGTATAAGGACGAGAAGGGTCACCTGTGGCACCTGCGCTACCCGTTGACCGAGCCGGTTAACGGCCAGGACTACATCGTCGTCGCCACTACGCGCCCCGAGACCATGCTCGGCGACACGGGCGTCGCCGTCTCCCCGAAGGACCCCGAGAAGGCCGCCTTTGTGGGCAAGACCGTCATGCTGCCGATTGTCAACCGCGAGATCCCCATCTTTGAGGATTGGCACGTCGACGCCAACTTTGGCTCCGGCTTTGTCAAGGTCACCCCGGCCCACGACCCCAACGACTACGCCATGGGTCAGGCCCACGACCTGCCGCAGATCAACATCTTTGACGAGCACGCGGTGGTCGTCGAGGGCTATGGCGAGTTCACCGGCATGAACCGCGACGAGTGCCGCGAGGCCGTCATCAAGTGGTTCGAGGAGCACGACCTGCTCGATCACGTCGAGGACCTCGATCACTCCGTTATGCACTGCTACCGTTGCGACGCCGCGCTGGAGCCGTGGCTTTCCGAGCAGTGGTTTGTGGCTGTCGACAAGCTCAAGGGGCCGGCGCTCGACGCCGTCAACTCCGGCAAGGTCACCTTCCACCCCGCGCGCTGGACGCAGACCTACACCACCTGGATGGAGAACCTTAAGGACTGGTGCATCAGCCGTCAGCTTTGGTGGGGCCACCGCATCCCCGTGTTCTACTGCGAGGACTGTGGCTGGGAGGACGCCCTTACCGAGGACACCGACGTGTGCCCCAAGTGCGGCGGCCATCACGTGCATCAGGACGAGAACGTGCTGGACACCTGGTTCAGCTCGCAGCTGTGGACCTTCGCCACGCAGGGCTGGCCGCAAAAGCCGGAGCTGCTCGAGGGCCATCACCCCACGACGGCGCTCGTCACTGCACGCGACATCATCGCGCTGTGGGTCGCCCGCATGGTCATGAGTTCGCTGTATTTCTTGGACGAGGTGCCGTTTAAGGACGTCGTCATCTACCCGACGATTCTGGCCAAGGACGGCAGCCGCATGTCCAAGTCCAAGGGCAACGGTGTCGATCCCATGGACCTCATTGGCATGTACGGTGCCGACGCCATGCGCTATAACCTGCTCACGCTGTGCACCAACAACCAGGACGTCAAGTTTGACGCGAACATCGACAAGAAGACCAAGAAGCTCATCGACAGCCCGCGTACCGACCAGGCCAAGTCGTTTGTGACCAAGATCTGGAACGCCAGCCGCTTCCTGCTTATGAACATGGAGGGCTACACGCCCGGCGAGCCCGTCGTTGAGACGCCGGCGGACGCCTGGATGTTCAGCCGTCTGGCCAAGGCCGTGAAGATGGTCACCGAGGGCATCGAGAACTACACCTTTGGCGACATGGCCCGCGGCGTGCAGCAGTTCTTCTGGAACGAGGTCTGCGACTGGTACGTCGAGGTCACCAAGGCCCGCCTGAGGGGCGAGGGCCGTCTGCAGGCTCAGCGCAACCTGATCTTTGTGCTTGACACCTCCATTCGCCTGATGCACCCGCTTATGCCGTTTGTTACCGAGGAGATTTGGGACAACATGCCGGCGAGCGTGCTCGATCTGGACGCCGAGGGCAACCTGGACCGCGCCGAGGCGCTCATGATCGCCAAGTGGCCGGAGCCCGCCGACTACGCCAAGTACGTCGACGAGGACGCCGAGCGCGCGTTTGAGCTGTGCCGCACCGTCGTTTCCGCCGCCCGCGCCACACGTTCGCGTTATCGCTTAAGCCCCAAGGCCGAGCTCGACGTGGTCGTGCGCGCCGGTGCCGAGGATATCGAGAAGCTCGAGAGCCTGCGCTCGACCATCGAGCCGCTGGCGAACACCGCCTCGCTGGTCATGGGTACCGATGTTGAGAAGCCGGCCGCGAGCATCGCCGTGGTCGACAGCGGCGTCGAGGTCTTTGTGGTGCTCGAGGGCAAGGTCGACCTTTCGGCCGAGAAGGCGCGCCTGGAGAAGGAGATCGCCGCGGCGCAGAAGGAGCTTGCCGGCTGCGAGAAGACGCTGGCCAACGAGGGTTTTGTGGCTAAGGCCGCACCCGCGGTGGTCCAGAAGAAGAGGGATCGTGCAGCTGAGCTCAAGGAGATCCTGGCGGCGCTGACTGCTCAGGTTGCTGACTTCTCGTAAGCGGTACTGGGGGACGCGGTTTAGGGCTTTGCTCGCTACTGCGGACACCTATTCCGCCGTTCTAACGAACGGCGGCTGACTCGACGCTGCAAACGCCTCTGATGGCCAATCTGCCGTTCAACTTCGGGCGCATGGGCATAAGCCCTATGCGCCCTTGTTTCACGGCACCTTGGCTCATCAGAGGCGTTTTCGCTGACTATCCTCAACCTATACTGTTTTATTTTTCTATGAATGGCGGTTCTAAAAATGCCTAAGCGTTCCGGCTTGTATACCGTTCCTTTTGAGTTTGATTTGCTTTCGTTTGGTGAGGCTGTTGGGCTGGCTGCTGATACGGGGCGGATTTCTGGGGATGCTGGTCCTCTGCTTGAGACGGTTGTCGATATGCTCGATGAGCTGGGACGTCCGGACGAGTATTTTGATTGCATTCAGGTTGCCGGCACCAATGGCAAGACTTCGACCACGCGTTTTTCGGCTGCCATCCTTCGTGGCGAGGGGTTAAAGACCGCGCTGTATACGTCGCCGCAGCTTGTGCGCTATCCCGAGCGCATGGAGGTTGACGGGCGCGTTGTGAGCGATGAGGCCTTTGCCCGTGGCGTTTCTGCTGCTGTTGAGGCGGGACATCGCGTGAATGCCCGTCGTGTGGCGGCGGGGGAGCGTGCCTATTCCATCACACCGTTTGACCTGCTGACGGCTGCCGCACTTGTAGTGTTTGCCGAGGCCGCGGTGGATGTTGCCGTGCTTGAGGTTGGCATGGGCGGGCGTTGGGACGCCACGAGTGCGACCGATCCCGTTGCCGTTGCCATTACGGGCATTGGGCTCGATCACACGCGTATTTTAGGCGACACGCTCGAGGCCATTGCGGGGGAGAAGGCTGCGGTCATTAAGCTCGGGCGCCTGGTTGTACTGGGCGAGGGCACGCACGAGGCGAGCGTTCAGCGCGTGATGGATGCGCGTTGTCGCGAGTGCGGCGTCGTTCCGCTCGTGGTGAGCCACGCCACGACTAAGGTGCCGGCGCATGTGGGCGACACGGTTGAGTTTAGCTGCACCACGCCGCGCGCGATCTATACGTCGGGCATGGTGAAGCCGGCATATCAGCCGCAGAATGCCGCGTGCGCGATTATGCTGTGTGAGGGCTATCTGGGCCGCGAGCTCGACCATGACAAGCTCGATGCGTCGCTTATGGGCTGTCCCACGCCGGGTCGATTTGATGTGCTGGGGACCGATCCTCTCAAGCTGATCGACGCCTGCCATAACCCTCAGAGCTGCGAGAACTTTGTGAGCGCGCTGGACGAGATCGATCCGTGCGTGGAGAATCGCCCCACGCTGCTGTGTGCCGCGCTGGCCGATAAGGACGTGGCGGGTATCGTTGACGTTCTGGTTCCGGCGTTCCCCCGCGTGGTCGTAACCCAGACCGATTCCGATCGCGCCTTGCCCGCACAGGAGCTTGCCTCCCTGGTGGACGCCGACAAGCTCGCGGTCGTGTACCCCAGCGTATCCGAGGCCCTCGCGGCTTTCGATGCCGCGGGCGAGCCTTTCGTAGCAGCCGGTACCATCACCCTAGCCGGCGAAGTAGCGGGGCTGCTCCGTTAACCCATCCCCTCATCAGTTGCGGTGAAATACGGACTGTTTTACAAGCCAGAAGCCTCAAACGGTCCGTATATCACCGCAACTCAAAAGCAGTCAATTTGGGACGGGGCTTTTTTGGCTGCCCTGCGCCTCGAGTTGACTTGCTCGCCACGAAATGGGCCTATTTACTACGTTTGACCGGTAACCCTCGACCATACCGAGAATTGCGAAATCAAAACCGCAGGTAAAGGGCTTGCCAGTTTTGCGAAAACACGGGTATGGTCGACCCACGCGGGCTAAACGTAGTAGATAGGCCGTTTTTGTGGCGGCATTCATGTGATGCGGCAAAGGGACAGCCCCTTTGCCGCATTGCCTAGTCTAAGCGGACCGGATCGTGGGGGTAGGCGTTGAGAATCTCGACGCCGTTCTCG
Organism: uncultured Collinsella sp.; assembly: GCA_900549715.1. Lineage (GTDB taxonomy): Bacteria > Actinomycetota > Coriobacteriia > Coriobacteriales > Coriobacteriaceae > Collinsella. Next base: position 37,393 of record URPK01000008.1, read on the forward strand.
GTCACCAGGGCTAGGTCCTCGATGCGGACGCCGGTGTGACCGGGGAGGTATATACCCGGTTCGATAGAGAACGTCATGCCCGGCTCTACGACCTGCTCGTTGGCGAGCGAGACATCGCCCGGCTCGTGGTCTTGCAGACCGATTGAGTGACCCAGGCGGTGCGTAAAGTACTGCCCATAGCCCGCATCCTCAATCACGTCGCGTGCGGCGCGGTCCAAGTCGCACATACGAACGCCCGGCGTGATGAGCGCCTCGGCGGCCTCGTTGGCGCGGCGCACGATGTCGTAGACGTGTGCGGTCTCCTCGTCCGGCTGGCCCCAAAAGAACGTGCGTGTCATGTCCGAGCAGTAGTTGCGACGGCGTCCGCCAATGTCGAACAGCACCACGTCGCCATGCTTGAGCACGGTATCGTCGGGTTCGTGATGCGGGTCGCCGGCGTTGGCGCCAAAGCTCACGATGGGCGGAAAGCTAAAGCCCTCGCAGCCGTGCTTGCGGTACAGGCCGAGCATCTGGTCGGCGATTTCGCGCTCCGTCACGCCCTCGTGGACGAGTTTGATGGCATCGGCCATCACGGCGTCGTTGGCGGCCGAGGACACGCGCATAAGCTCCTGCTCGGCGGCATCCTTGTAGGTGCGCGCGGCGGTGACGGCAAAGTCACCCAGGAAAAACTCGCTTGCGGCGTGGTGCTCTATGAGCGGCATCAAAAAGCCGGAACGCATGACAGTGTCGACGCCAAGCGGCTTGGCTGGGTCGATCTCACTCGCGATGGCGTCGGTCACGACGTCGGTGTCGGTGTGGTAGGCCACGCGGGCATTGTCGTACTCGGGCAGCTGATGCAGGGCGTTGACTAAGATCACGGGCTCGTCATCGCGCGCGAGCAGCACGCCGCAAAAACGCTCGAACATATCGGCATAAAAGCCGGTCAGATAGTAGATCGACCACGGGTCATTCACAAGCAGCTGCGCGCCGGGGTGCTGAGCCTCGAGCGCATCGAGCACGCGCGCCACACGCTGGTCATCGACATGTGCCATACATCGTCCTTTCGCTAGGTTGCCACCATGGTATCCCATGCCCGGCACATAGGGACGTTCCTTTTATGCCGGCACCTTGGGACACTCCTTGCAAAAGCAGCCAAAAGAGCCCCGTCCCAAATTAGCTGCTTAGGTTGGATCGATGTTCATGCTGGCGACAAGGTCAATGTTGGTGCCGAGAAGATCTTCCTGCACGACGTCGCCCATGCGGATGGGGGCGTCGACGACTAGGCCGCGGATGAGGTCCATCGCCTGGGCATGGAGTTCGAGCGGGATGGCTTCGGCCGTGCGCACGGGCAGCAGCGCCTCGTCGCCGCCGGATACGGCCACGGTGGTGGTAAGCACGCGCATGGGACAGGTGAGCTCCTGATGCGCGAACGTATCGCCACGTGGGCAGCTGTTGCCGGTTACGGAGTGCACCTCTGCCACGGCGCCGTCTGTGTCGCGCTCCACCTCTACGGTCAGGAGGCACTCGGATGGGCAGGTGGTGCAGTTGAACTGCAGCGTTTCAATCGCGTTTGTGCTCATGACTCTACGCCTCCTCAACGGGGTCGTCGGACAGGACAATCTCGCTAACACCCAAGTCGAGCGCATGCTGAATCACCTTTGCCGGCAGCGGGAAGCTTTCCATGACGCTCGGTTTAAACGGGCGGACTTTGCCCGCAAACACTTCTTCTCCGTTGGCCAAGATGCGTACTCGAGCGGTATCGACCGGCCGGCGCACGCGGAAGTTGAGCTTGGTGAGCGCCACGGCCGTAATGCGTCCCGGCAGCGCGTATCCCGCAATGCCGGCAGGGGAGACGGCGAGCTCGCAGTCCGGAACGACGCCCGCGGCGGTCCCCAGCGCGTACGCCGCTGCAGCTGCGCCAGCCCTCTCGGACTCGGTCGTCACATTGTCTGCCAGGTCGTGCACGTGCAGCACGTTGCCGTAGGCAAAGATGCCCGGTACGCCCGTCTGCAGGCTCTGGTTCACCACGGCGCCGCGCGTGCGCGGATCAAGCTCTACACCCGCGGCAACCGAAAGCTCGTTCTCGGGAATCAGACCCACCGAAAGCAGCAACGTGTCGCACGGAACAATGCGCTCGGTACCCGGAATGGGCGCCAGGTGCTCGTCGACCTGACTCACCTCGACGGCCTCCACACGGTCGTGCCCGATCACGCGCGTGACGGTGGCGGACAGGTGCAGCGGAATGCCAAAGTCGTCCAGACAGTTCTTGACATTGCGGCGCAGTCCGTTGGCGTACGGCATAAGCTCGTACACGCCCTCGACCGAAATCCCCTCGAGCGTGCAGCGGCGCGCCATGATCAGCCCGATATCGCCCGAGCCCAAAATGACGGCACGCGAGCCGGGCTTGAGGTTTTCGATATTGATGTATCGCTGCGCCAGGCCGGCCGTAAACACGCCAGCGGGACGGCTGCCGGGGATCTTGATCTCGCTGCGGGTACGCTCGCGGCAACCCATGGCAAGGACGACCGCCCGTCCGGTGAGCTGCAGCATGCCGGTGGGGCTCATGAGCGTGACGGTGTGGACCGCGGTGTCTTCCGCAGGCTCGCCTGAATCAATCCCAATCACCATGCTGTTCAGGAACAGCGCAATATCGGTTGCATGCACCTGGTCGATAAAGCGCTGCGCGTACTCGGGACCGGTGAGCTCCTGTTTAAAGTGCGACAGGCCAAAGCCGGGGTGGATGCACTGGCGGAGGATGCCGCCCAGGTGCTGCTCGCGCTCCACGATGGCCACGCGTGCGCCTGCCTTATGCGCGGCCAGCGCGGCCGCCATGCCGGCAGGTCCGCCGCCGATAACGACCACGTCAAAGACTTGCGTTTGCACGGCTTCTACGACGTCGCAATCAATCGCGCTCGATTTGAATTTCGCCATCCTAGCGCACCCCCTTCAGCGGTCCCTCAACCAGCCAAGATCCGGCGTCCTCCAACAGTACCTCGCTGGGGTCGCAGCCCAGTTCGCGCGCCAGGATCGCTACCACGCGGCTCTGGCAAAAGCCGCTCTGGCACCGACCCATGCCGGCGCGGCAGCGGCGCTTGACGCCCTCGACCGAAACCGCGCCCGGGCGGCGCCGAATCGCGGCCACGATCTCGGCCTCGGGCACCGTCTCGCAGCGGCAGACAATCTGTCCCCACGCGGGATCCGACTCGATCAGCTCCTCCTTGCGCGCCAGCGGTGCGCGGTCAAAGTCGTCCGGCTCGCGGCGAATTGGATTCCAGTCCGCCCGCTCGCGCAGCTCCACGCCCGACTCACGCATCACAAGTTCTATACGCTCGGCAATGGCAGGCGCGCTCGCCACGCCTGGGGACTGAATGCCCGCCGCTTGGAAGAGCCCCGGCACCACGGCCGACTGTCCAATAAAGAAGTCGTTCGTTCCCCGAATGACCGGACGCCCGCCGGCAAACGCACGCACCACGCGGTGCGTCTCCAGGTCGGGCACCAGCTTGCGCGCGCCGTTCAGGAGCGCGTTTACATCGCTCGCATAGGTCTGCGTGTCGCCCGGCTCGCGCACGGCGGCCGTCGCGGTAATCACGGTGTTGCCGTGCACGGTTCCCGTGACGATAACGCCCTTGGACACCGGCATGGGAACGGGGTAGAGCGGCATGAGCGCCCGCGGCTCCTTGTCCAGCACCACGATGTTGCCCTGGCGCCAGACCATCTGAAACTCTTCGGCGCCCGCCATATGCGAGATGTCCGCGGCGCCGTTGCCCGCGGCGTTGATCAGGTAGCGGCAGCGCACCTCTCCGGCGGGCGTCGCCAGCGTAAAGCGCACAGCCCCGTCGGTAGTCTCGCCGCCAGCAACCTCAATCGCTTCCACCGGCGCAGACCGCATAAATGTCACGCCGTTGGCGACGGCGTTCTCCAGCGCGGCAATGGCGACCTCAAAGGGATCGACAAAGCCAGTCGAGGGGCACCATAGCGCGCACGTGGCCAGGGCACTCGCGCGCGGTTCCAGCTCGTGGATGCGCTCGGGGCCGATAATCGACAGCTCGGGAACGCCGTTGGCTATGCCATTCTGGCGAAGCTTCTCCATATGCGTGCGGTCCTCGTCGCTAAAGCCCAGCACCATCGACCCGGTGCGACAGAACAGAAAGCCCAGCTCCTGCGCCCACGTACCGTACAACTCGCAGCCACGGGCGTTGACCTGCGCCTTTACGGTGCCCGGCGCCGGATCGTAGCCGGCGTGCACCAGGCCGCCGTTGGCCTTCGACGCGCCCAGGGCGATATCGTTGGCCGCCTCGACCACGCAAATGGACAAGTCATAGCGCGCGAGCTGCCGCGCGATGGCGCACCCGGTAATGCCCGCGCCCACAATTGCGATATCAAACGTTTCTGCCACGGTGCCTCCCAGACGAGTTGACAGGCCGTCAATAGGACTATCCTACGGTCTGCACGCCCTCAGTGCAGCGGCAATGCGGCGAACAGCCCCGCAACACCCGCCAACGGCAGGCGAGGGGAGACTCAGGACCATCTGTGACCTCGTCTGCCGCCCCTAGTGTCGGGGGTTTGTCTCGTTCTGTAACAGTAAGCAGAAGAGTTGGATTCCAGATGTTACAGATCGAGACGTTTGCCAGTCGGCCCCTCCGTTTGTCTTGATTTGTAACAGTAAGAGGAGAAAATCGGTCCTATGTGTTACAGATTGAGATTTAAAGTCAGGGAGAGATTTTCTGTCTCGATCTGTAACATCTAGGGACCGTTTTGGGGTCTAGATGTTACAGATTTAGATGAACCTATCAGTCGGTTTCGAATGTCTAAATCTGTAACGGTTAGACCTGTTTTTGCCGAGTTGTTGTTACAGATTGAGATATTGAGATTGGACGTTTTCCTTTGTCTTGATCTGTAACAGATAGAAGGGTTTATGACCCCTAGTTGTTACAGATTGAGATATTTAACGGAGGTCTCACCGTTCATCTCGATCTGTAACAGTAAGAGGGGTTTTGGGGCCTAAGATGTTACAGATTGAGATTTAAGTCGGGGAGGGGCCCCTGTGTCTCGATCTGTAACACCTAGACCCGAATTTGCCGAGTATCTGTTACAGATTGAGATGTTTGTGTCCGCGCCAGCCCCGCGCCTAGCCGTGGTCCCATATAAACAAACCCCGTGGTAAAATTGACCGAACTATAAATATTCCGAAAGGTACACCTCAATGTCCAAGTACATCTCCGAGCTCATGTCGCCGCAGCTTATGGGCGTCGTCTATGCCTTCGTTGGCTTTATCATCGCCCTGTATGTGCTGTCGGTCGTCTATGTGTTCATCGACGCCCGCCGCCGCGGCGCCAGCGCCTACGTGGCATGGGGCATCATCGCCCTCATCCCGTTTGTGGGCCTCATCGCCTACCTGGTCCTGCGCCCGCACTCTTACGCGGCCGACCGCGAGGAGCAGGAGTTGGACATGGCCCTGCGCGAGCGCCAGCTTGCCCAGTACGGTACCTGCCCGCAGTGCGGCGCCCCCATCGAGAAGGACTTTGTCGTCTGCCCCGTGTGCGACACCCAGGTTCGCAACGTGTGCCCCAGCTGCCATCGTCCGCTCGACGCGCACTGGAAGGTCTGCCCCTACTGCCGAACTCGCATCCAGTAACGCATCCATCGCCGGGCCGGCCGCAAGCCACGGGCACAGCGCACCACGGGCGCCGCGCGTCACGCGCAAGCCGCACGCGCGCCCCGCAGCCCCGCCCCACACGATGAAGCATGCGTAGAAAATCGCCCGCCGTGCCATTAAGGTGCGGCGGGCGCTTGTATACCAAGGCAACCTGCCTATAATGATGCAAGTCAAAAACGCCGAACGCATCGCACGCACTTGCATCAGGCATCCGAGAGGAGAAAACATACCCATGAAGGCACTCTACAATGACGGTTCGGTGGCCGAGCTCCCGCAGGACGAGGTCACGCACGTCATCCGCCACTCTGCCGCGCACATCATGGCGCAGGCCATCAAGCGTCTCTATCCCGAGGCCGACTTTGCCTACGGCCCCGCGACCGACAACGGCTTCTACTACGACGTCGACCTGCCCGAGGGCGTCAAGATCAGCGAGGACGACTTCCCTGCGATCGAGGCCGAGATGAAAAAGATCGTCAAGGAGAACCTCAAGTTCTCCGTGTACGAGAAGCCCCGCGCCGAGGCCATCGCCCTTATGGAGGAGCGCGGCGAGAAGTACAAGGTCGAGCACATCGGCGACCTGGACGACGACGCCCGCATCACCTTCTACCAGCAGGGCGACTACATCGACATGTGCGTCGGCCCCCACATCTGCTACACCAAGGCGCTCAAGGCCTTTAAGCTTACCGGCGTCTCGGGCGCTTACTGGAAGGGCGACAAGGACAACAAGATGCTCACCCGCATCAACGGCGTCGCCTTTGCCACCAAGGAAGAGCTCGACGAGCATATGCACATGCTGGAGGAGGCCAAGAAACGCGACCACCGCAAGATCGGCCGCGAGATGGACCTCTTTATGATGCGCGACGAGGCCCCGGGCTTCCCGTTCTTCCTGCCCAACGGCATGATCCTTAAGAACACGCTGCTGGACTACTGGCGCGAGATCCACCACAAGGCCGGCTACGTGGAGATCTCCACGCCGCTCATCATGAACAAGCAGCTGTGGAAGACCTCGGGCCACTGGGACCACTACAAGGACAACATGTACTCCACCGTCATCGACGACGAAGAGTACTGCATTAAGCCCATGAACTGCCCGGGCGGCGTGCTGGTGTACGCCTCCAAGCCGCACTCCTATCGCGAGCTGCCCATCCGCGCCGGCGAGATTGGCCTGGTGCACCGCCACGAGCTGCGCGGCGCCCTGCACGGCCTGTTCCGCGTGCGCTGCTTTAACCAGGACGACGCCCACCTGTTTGTGCGTCCCGACCAGCTGACCGACGAGATCGTGGGTGTGGTCAACCTCATCGACTCCGTGTACCAGAAGTTTGGCTTTAAGTATCACGTCGAGCTTTCCACCCGCCCCGAGGACTCCATGGGTTCGGACGAGGACTGGGCTCGCGCCGAGGAGGGCCTGCGCACCGCTCTGGAGAAGCTGGGCATGGACTACGAGGTCAACGAGGGCGACGGCGCCTTCTACGGCCCCAAGATCGACTTCCACCTGGAGGATTCGCTCGGCCGTACCTGGCAGTGCGGCACCGTCCAGCTCGACTTCCAGATGCCGCTCAACTTTGACCTGGAGTACGTGGACGCCGACGGCACCAAGAAGCGCCCCATCATGCTGCATCGCGTGTGCTTTGGTTCCATCGAGCGCTTCATTGGTATTCTGATTGAGCACTTTGCGGGCAAGTTCCCCACCTGGCTGGCTCCCGTTCAGGTCAAGGCACTTCCGGTTTCCGAGAAGAGCCGCGACTACGCTCACGAGGTGTGCGCCAAGCTGGAGGAGGCCGGCATCCGCGTGGTCTGCGACGACCGCGACGAGAAGATCGGCTACAAGATCCGCGAGGCCCGCAGCATCGACCGCGTGCCCTACATGCTCATCCTGGGCGAGAAGGAGGTCGAGGCCGGCAACATCTCCGTCCGCGATCGTTCCAATGAGACCGTTCAGATGAGCGTTGACGAGTTTGTGACCAAGGTGCTCGAGGAGATCAAGACTCGCGCCTAGCACAAACTATACAAGAATTAACAAAGGCGATCGTCCTTTTGGGCGGTCGCCTTTTTTGTTGTCTATAGAAGAAAAGCCGCTGGTTAGAGCGGCTTTTTTGTTGTGCAAAAAGGTACAGGTTTTTGTAGAGGCGTATGGAGATGCACCCATTCGCGGCGCTTTTTGTGCAATCTGGGCAAACGCGAGCAGTTTGCTCGTATAATGAGCAACGTCGAAAGATACAAAAACCTGTACTTTTGCGACTGCGCCTAGCTGAGAGCGAGAAGCCTGTTCTTAACGCCCCTGCATTCGTGTGCGTCGCGGATGCGAGTTAAGGGTGTGAGAGGTGGAACAGACAATGCGGCGCCAAGAGCAGCTGCCCGGCGCCTTTAGTGGCGCCACTACCAACAGCCAGCATGGCCGCGTCCGCTGGTATCTGGTCCACACTCCCCATGGTAAAGAGCGCGAGACCTGTGAAAAAGTCCGCCGCATAATCCCGCACGAGCTGATGCAGGACGCTTTTGTGATGCAAAAGGAGTTCTGGTTTAAGCGGGACGGCGCCTGGTCGCTCCAAACCAAACCTATGTACAAGGAATACTTCTTCGTCGCCACGCGCGATGCCGCCCTGCTCGATAGGGCTTTGGCCCAGTTGAGCTTTGGCTGCCGCATTGCTGGCAGCAGGGAGCGGGCCTATGCGCCCATGCCGGACGATGCGCAGGACTGGTACCGCAGCGTGCTCGACGACGACGGCGTGGTGCGCAACAGCGTGGCCCGCATAGAAGACGGCGTGCTGCACATAGAGCAGGGGCCCTTGGTGGGGCAAGAGGCCCGTGTAATGAAGATCGACCGTCATAAGCGCTGGTGCCTGGTGGACGTGGGCGAAGGCGACTCCGCATTTAGGGAGCTGCTTCCGTTGGACGTGCCCAGTAAGACGTAAGGGAGACGTTGCGCCGGCAATTCGTTCGCATTTTGAATTTATCGATTGGGGGATCCCTGGGGGACAGGGACGTAAGTATTACTGTGGCTGCTAAAGAAATAACAGAGAGCAATGCGCCCGAAGGCGCGGCGCTCATTGCTCAGACCATGGACCGGCGCGAGGACGCGGCGGGTGCTGGGGTCGGCGCTGAGGTAGACACGGGGACGGTGAGCCTCCCGGGCTCGCGCGAGTTCGCCGCAGAGTCCCGTGCGCTCGACACGAGGTCGTTCGGTTATCGCTTCGTGAAGCGCACCTTCGACATAGGCCTCAGTTTCTGCGTCTGTGCCGTGGGGCTCATCCCCGGTGCGGTGCTCTGCGCATTCATCGCGGCGGACACTAAGGGCGCTCCCCTCTACGCGCACGAGCGTGCGGGGCGCTTCGGCCGCCCCATCCACGTGCTCAAGTTCCGCTCCATGGTCGCCGATGCCGACGACGTGGAGAAGTACCTCACGCCGGCACAGATTGAGGAGTGGCACCGCGAGCGCAAGGTCACAAACGATCCCCGAATCACCAAGCTAGGCCGCGTCCTGCGCAAGACGTCCCTGGACGAGCTGCCCCAGTTCTTCAACGTGCTTGTGGGGCAGCTATCCGTAATCGGGCCCCGGGCCATCACCTACGAGGAGCTCGGGAATTTCACACACGAGCAGCAAGTGCAGGTTCTTGCCGTCCCCCAGGGCATCACCGGTGCCTGGCAGTCGGGCCCGCGCAACCTCGCGACCTTCGAGAACGGCCTGCGCCAGGAGTTCGAGCTCGCCTACGCGCGCGGCGCGAACCTCAAGGCCGACTGGCGGGTCTTCTTCAAGACCTTCTCTGTGATGTTCGGCAAGAACAAGACGGGGAGGTAGGTATGGATTCCCAGACTTTCCCTCCCTACAGCGTGCTCATGAGTCTCTATGCCAAGGAGCGCGCAGAGTACCTGCGCGAGGCGCTGGACTCGATGCTCGACCAGACGGTGCCCCCGGCGGAGGTCGTCGTCGTGAAGGACGGCCCGCTGACTGACGAGCTCGAGGACGTCCTCTCCGAGTACGACGCGGCCAACCACGGCCTGTTCAGTTTCGTTTCCTACCCCGAGAACAGAGGCCTCGGCTACGCGCTTGCCCGGGGCATTGAGGCGTGCTCAAATGAGGTCATAGCCCGCATGGACACCGATGACCACGCCCTTTCGGGGCGCATGGAGCGCCAGCTTGCTCTCATGTCCGAGCAGGGACTCGACATGGTGGGCAGCAATGTGACGGAGTTTATCGAGGCCTGGGACAAGCCCGTGGCAACGACGGACCTGCCCATAACCCACGACGAGATCGTCGCCTATTCCAAGCGCCGCAACCCCTTCCGGCACCCGCCCATGACCTTCCGGCGCTCGAAGGTGCTCGCCGCTGGGAGTTACAACGCCGACTTCCCCTACTTCGAAGACTGGGATCTCTTCAACCGGATGCTTGCCTCGGGCTGCCGTGCGGCCAACGTGCACGAGGCCCTTGTGGCAATGCGCGTGAGCCCAGACTTCTACGCTCGCAGAGGAGGTCGAGGCTATCTGTCGCACGCGCGGCGCTTCAAGCGGGCGCAGCTGGCATGTGGGTATTTCAGCGCTGCCGACTACTTCATCTCGTTTGTTCCCCAGGCAGTTGTCTGCCTCATGCCCAACGCCCTTCGCGGGCTCGTATACACAAGGATTCTCCGGAAAGGGGGAGATGCGGAGTGACCGCGACTGCAGCAATTATCACTCTCCACAACTCGCCGAACTATGGCTCTTGCCTGCAGACCTATGCGACGCAGCGCGTCTTCGAGTCGCTGGGAGTCGCACCCACAGTGGTCGACTACTACCGACACGATGCGATCCCGGAGAACGAGACCGAGCGCGCACTTAACGGACAGCTTGCCAAGAAGCTTCCCATCTTGGGGTTGCCGGGTGTCAAGTCGCTCGCTCGCGTTCCCGTTTCACGCATGGTCGCGCGCCGTCGCGCCCCGCTCGACGCGTTCAGGCGCGAGATGCTGAACCTCACGCCGCGCAAGTACTACTCGGCGGAGGAACTCGAGGCCGATCCTCCCAGGGCCGACGTCTACGTTACGGGCAGCGACCAAGTGTGGAACAGCACGTGGAACTGTGGGTTCGAGCGAGCATTTTACCTCTCCTATGCTCCAGAGGGCGCCGAGAAGATCGCCTATGCCGCCAGCATCGGCAAGTCGACGCTCGACGATTGGGAGAAGCCCCTCATGCGCGAGGCGCTGCTGCGCTACGACGCCATCTCGGTCCGCGAGCCCGAGGCGGCGGAGCTTCTCGACTCCATCGGAGTGCCCGGTGCCGTCCCCGTCGTGGATCCCACGCTCATGCTCGGCCGTCCCGAGTGGGGGGCCCTCTCTGACGGCTGGGTGCCCGATTTCCCATACCTGCTCGTGTACCAGCTTAACCGCAACCCCGAGTTCGACGCGTACGTGCAGGACGTCGCTGCTGCGGCGGGGCTCAGGGTTCTGCGCCCCGCCTATGGGGTCCACGAGCGTCGTCGGGGTGAGGAGGCCGTCGTGTGCCCGAGCGTCGGGCGCTTTCTCTCGCTCTTCCTTAATGCCTCGATTGTGGTCACCGACTCCTTCCACGGCACGGCGTTCTCCGTCAACCTGGAGAAGCCCTTTGTGGCGATTGCCCCGGAGCGCTTCTCAGGGCGCATCGGAAACCTCCTTGCCATGACCGGGCTGGAGGGCCGGCTTCTTTCGGACTATCGCGACGTTGCCCTCGCGGCTGGGGATATAGACTTCGCGCAAGCTCGTATCGCCCTGGCGCGTGAGCGCGAACGGGCGCTATGCTTCTTGCGCGGTGCGCTTCCGACCGAGTTCGTGGAGTGAGGCATGGCGCTGAGCAACGACGATCTCAACTTCATAATCTACTACCTCAACTATCCCAAGGCGATAGAACTCTGCATGACCATGGATAACGTGGTCCGCAAGAGCAGTAGTGTCGAGACGACCGCCGAGGCTTCCGACACTCTAAAAACCGAGTTGAAGGGGGACGCTTCTACAAACCTTGCCGCCCTGAAGGCGACCGTGGGGGCGAGTCTCGGGACGACCTTGAGCGACAGCGAGTCTTTTAAGGTGGCGGACACCTACGAGGTGAAGCACACTAAGTCGACGTACCTCAAGCTCATCCTCGAGCGGGCTAAAATGCTGCCCTCGTGCGCAAATATCCAGAACTGCGCCCCCGGCGACCTCGTCCGCGTGGATGGCGTCAGGCTCTGGCCCTGCAACTGGGAGGAGATTACCCAGATGCAGGTTCTGAGGCACGACGCGCTGAAGGGCATGAGGGTCGAGGGCGTAGACGTCAACAACATCGTCTCCTCAATGCTGGAGGACTACGCATATGTCCTCACGGCAATGGAGAAGCTCCCCGGAACAGACGATCCCGTATGGCTCGCAATCAAGATACCCTCGGAGAACGATAACGAGTTCGAGAGCAAGTACAGGATGCGCGATCTGCTCCTCGGCGAGGTCAGTCTCATCGGTGTCTATAAGGGTCTCGTCGACGTGGATGTGCTGACTAACACGACGTTCGGAGACCTGCAACGAAAGGGGTTGAGCCAGGGCGCTGAAGGGGAAGGCCGTGTCATCAAGAGTGCATTGCCCGCTCCGGAGTCGAAGCAGCCAGCCAAAGAGGCCTCGCGGGGATTCCTCGGCCCAGTCCACTACATCGATCTCATAGCGATTGTCCAAGACGTCAAGGTGGCGGATTCCGTCGGCGAGGATTTGGCTGCGGATGAGCTGGCCGGCAGAGGCACGTCGGTGGCCGGAGGTTCCCCCGATGACGCGGGTGTCGTTCTTTCCGACTCCGGGGAAGCGAAGCCTTGCTTCTTCGCCCGACTGAAGGCGATGCTCTGTGGATAGCCTTACGCTACATACTTATCGCTCGGGCAAGGAATGTCGCGAGGAGACCCTCCGTTTGGAGTCGAAGGGCTACTCATATGTCCCGTTTGACGTCACGGGAGGCACAAAGGCTGCTTTCTTTGAGGGGGGACGCCTCTATTCCGACCTGTCTTACGTCGTGGCACTTCTACCGGCAAACCAGCACCTTATGCTCAACGTCGAGGAGACTCTCTCCTGTGCAGACGGTGAGGCTTTCCTGCTCATCCGTGACTCGCTCGCACAGTCGGCGATTGACACCTTTCCGCTGCTCTTCGAGGCGGCGTTGCCCTTGGTGGCCGAGGAGAGGGGGTGTCGTTTCGCGCCCAGGCGCTGTCCGCTCTACACGTTCTCTAACAGAGCTGAGTATGACCGCCTCGCGCGGCTCGCATCCGATGGCTCCGGTTATCAGGTCTTTACGCTCCAAGGACTTTCCCAGAGGACCTCGGAGTTCTCTGCGGCGCTCGAGAACTCCGAGATAGAGGTGTTCATCGACCTCACCTCCGAGGCGGCTCTCGCCGACGCGAGGCTTCTATCCATAGAGCCTCTCGCTTCGGCGCCAAACGTCCCTCATTTCCTCGTGAGCGAGGCCCGCTCCGCAAAGGTGTTTGAGAACTTCCCGTCGCTTTTCGACGAGATCCGCGACGTGGCGGATTTGCTTCCCGAATGTCCCAAAGAGATGACGACGGGAATGGAAGGACCTCGTTCCGTTTGCGACCTCAATGACGGAGAGTTCGTTAGGACTATGGCCGAGTTCGATGAGAGGCTCACGGGACACGCCAACTTTAAGTGCTACCTTCATGAGCGCCTCACTAATTTTAGACTAGCGCATGCGCTGGGGGATCAGCGGATTTTCTCGATGTTCCTTTTCGGAGGCAGCGGCATCGGTAAGACCGAGACCGCACGCGTACTTAGCGAGTTGGTCTCGGATGGAGAGCGTTATCTTGCGAAGATTAACTTCGAGGCGTACAGCTCGCAGGATTCTCTCAACAGCCTCATCGGGAGCCCCTCCGGCTATGTGGGCTGCGAGGGCGGAGAGCTCAACGACAAGGTCGAGAAGGCCAAGGCGAAGGTGCTCCTCTGCGATGAGTTCGAGAAAACCAAACAAGACGTGAGGGCTTTCTTCTTGGAGCTGCTTGAGGATGGGGCCTACACCGATCGAATGGGCGTGGAGCACGACATGGACGGCTATGTTGTCGTGTTCACATCGAACGTGAAAGACGAGAAGGAGCTGCAAGAGAGGATCGCGCCCGAACTACTAACGCGCTTTGACCTTATCTGCGAATTCGTGCCTCCGACCGTGGAGGAGAAGCGCGAGCACGTTGTCCGCCTCGCGCGGGAGAAAACTGCCCAGTATGCCGAGAGGCTGGGCGTAGATGTCGAGCCCATCGGCGAGAGCGTAACCATAGCAGATTTCCAACTGGAGAAATGGTCCCTTAGGGAGATAGACCGTGAGGTCGTGCGCCAGGTAGTCTCCCTTCTCCCGGTAGAAGACCCGTCCGAATCGTCACCCTACGATAAAACAGCACCCGACACAGATTGGAGTGAGTGACGTGTACACCGAACTCAAGTCATACCAAATAATCATCGCCCTGCTCAAGGAGTACGGCATCCGGAAGTGCGTGCTCTCGGCAGGGTCGCGCAACCTCCCCTTCGTCCATTCCGTTGAGGAGGACCCCTGGTTCGAGTGCTACTCGGTCGTTGACGAGCGCAGCGCGGGCTATTTCGCCCTCGGCCTCGCTCAGCAGGCGGGCGAGCCGGTCGTCATCTCCTGCACCTCGTCCACCGCGACCTGCAACTACTGGCCTCCGGTGGCAGAGGCCTTCTACCAGAACGTCCCGCTCGTCGTGCTCACGAGCGACCGCGACCCGGCGAAGCTTGGCCAGCTCGAGGATCAGATGATCGACCAGGTTGGTATGTACGACCGACACGTCCGGAAGTCGGTGAATCTGCCTATCGTCCGCGACGACGGTGACTTCCGCCACTGCTGGCGGCTCGTCAACGAGGCCCTGCTCGAGCTCGACCACCACGGGGGCGGCCCGGTCCAGGTCAACGTTCCATCGCGCTGGTACAGCACATCCTTTACAACCTCCGAGCTCCCTAAGGTCAGGAGGATCGCTCGCGTCGAGCACGAGTCCCCCGATGCGGAATGGCTTGCCCGCGCAGCGAGGCTCCGGTCTTGCTCGCGCGTCCTCGTGGCCTGCGGACAGGGTCAGCCCACAGACGGTCTCAAGGAGGCCCTGGGGGAGTTCTTCAGGCGGTTCAACAGCGCCATAGCGGTCGAGTACATGTCCAACGCGCTAGTCGAGGGTGCCGTAAACACATCCGTCTGCTTCGACAGCCGTTATGTCACGCCGAAGAAGTTCGCTGAGTTCGCCCCCGAGATCGTCATCAGCTATGGCGGGAACATCATGCAGGGGCTCAAGGAGATGCTGCGCGGCTCGAAGTCAGGCGTCGAGCATTGGCTCATCGACGAGGGTGGCGTCGTCTGCGACGCTTTCGGATGTATAACCACGGTATTCGAGTGCTCGCCGGAGTTCTTCTTCCGCCGCATGAGCGATTTGGCGGGCGAGAAGGCGTCAAACGATCTGGCCTACCACGACGCCATTGCGGCGTACGCGGCCTCCGTCGTGCACCCCGACTTCGGGTGGGGCAACATCTATGCGATAAAAAACGTCGTCGAGCGAGTCCCATCGGGTTCCGTGCTTCACCTCAGCATCAACGACTCCATCCGCATAACGAACTTCTTCGAGCTGCAGCCCGACATCCGCGTCTTTGCAAACATCGGCACGCACGGCATTGACGGCTGCATGTCGTCGCTCATGGGGCAGTCCCAGGCGACCGAGGGCCTCGCCTTCCTCGTCACCGGCGACCTCGCGTTCTTCTACGACATGAACTCCCTGCGCATCAGGCATGTCGGCCCGAACGTGCGCATCCTGCTCTGCAACAACCACGGTGGCGAGGAGTTCTACTACAACGGCATCTGGCAGAACGCGTCGAGCGACCTGCACACCGCTGCCAGGCACAACGCCGTCGCCGGCCCCTGGGCCGGGTCGTGCGGGTTCAAATACCTCAGAGCGGACGACAAGGCATCGTTCGAGGCTGCCCTTCCGGAGTTCATGGCGGAAGAGTCTGACAGGCCCGTGCTCCTCGAGTGCTTCTCCGAGATGAGCGAGGACTCTAAGGACATCTACGACTTCTACGACCTCTCTCGACCGCACGATGCTGTCTCCGACGCTACCCGCGCGGCCAAGGACATCGTGAAAAAAACAATTGGCAAAGAGACGGCAGTGAAGATCGCCGGCAAGTTCGGCGTCAAGCTGGGATAGGGGGCAACGTGGGACTCAAGGCAAAGGCCAAGCGCGCCGGGCGCTTCGTCCTCTCCAACCTCGGGCGCCCCGTGCGCGTTGAGCAGACGCTGCGAGGTGGGAGCGAGCTCCTCGCGGGGAGGTGCGTGCTCGTCACGGGCGGCACGTCGGGCATAGGGCTCGCGACCGCCGAAGCGTGCCTGCGCGCCGGGGCAGACGTCGTGGTTACCTCGCGTAGCCTCTCTCGCGCCGAGGAGGCCTGCGCCCGACTTGGCTCGCATGCCCGCCCGGCATTGCTCGACCTCGCGGATGCCGAGGGGATGGCCGTGCAGGTTGACGCGGCCTACGCGGCTGCGCCCAGGCCCGTCGACGCCCTCGTGAACAACGCTGGCGTGCTCAAGGGCGCGCCCTTTGGCAGGACATCCGTTGAGGACTTCGACGAGGTGGTCGGCGCAAACCTCCGTGGCACCTACTTCCTCACGCAAGAGGTCGCCCGGCGCATGGTTGCGGGCGGAGTCCGAGGCAACATCTGCTTCGTCACCTCCTCTTCCGCCTACCGCCCTGCCACGAACGCCTACTCGTGCACAAAGTGGGCGCTGCGCGGTCTCGTGGAGGGCTCGGCCAAGATGCTCAGCCCCAACGGCATCGTGGTGAACGCCATCGCCCCTGGCCCCACTGCCACTGGGATGCTCATCGAGGGCGATGCGGGCAACGTCATGAAGCCGAACAGCCCCATCGGGCGCTACGTCACCCCTGAGGAGATCGCGAGTATGGTCGTGACGCTGCTCTCCGACGCCTCGCGCTCGACCGTGGGCGACACGGTGCGCATGTGCGGCGGCAGCGGCGTGGTGACCTTTGACGATGCTGACGCGACATTCGAACTTTAAGGAAGTAGATTTGAAACAAGGAAAGCAAATACGGGTGCTCCAGGTGCTGCCGTCCCTAAATAGGTCGGCAGGGGTGTCGCGTTTCGTCTACAACATGACGGTCGCAAGCGACGAGTCGCGCGTCCACTACGACATCCTCCACCACGCTCAGGACGATGGCGTGCCGCACCACGAGAAGCGCTTCGACGAGGAGCTCGAGGCACTCGGGCATCGCATCTACCGCGTGGACTATGCCGGCCATGATTTCAGACGGTTCATCCGCGAGGTCCATGCTGTCATATCAGAGTACGGCGCGAGCTACGACGTCGTGCACTGCCATATGCCCAACTCGGCGTTCTGCGTCTTGCGCGAGGCAAAACGTGTGGGGATTGAGCATCGCGTGCTGCACAGCCATCTCAACAGCAGTTCCGACAATGCACTACATCGTCTGCGTAATGTGCCCCTCAACGCTGTCGGGAAGCGCTATGCCACCGATAACATGGCCTGCTCGGAGGAGGCGGGCCGTTTTCTCTTCGGCAGAGCCCCGTTCACGCTCATGAGGAACGGCATCCCGCTCGCGGACTACGCCTACGACTCGAGTGCGGCGGCCGAGCTGCGCGGCGAGCTTGGCATCGTTGCGGGCGAGCCAGTCGTGGGGTGCGTCGGGCGCATGGTGCCGCAGAAGAACTACGCGTTCGCCGTCGAGGCGTTCGCGGCGCTGCTGCACGAGGTTCCCGAGGCGCACCTCGTGGTCCTCGGGGGAGAGATAAACGGCGCGACCACTGTGCGCGACTCGCTGGTCGAGCGGGCGAGCGAGCTGGACTTCGCCGACCGGGTGCACTTGCCTGGTATCCGCGAGGATGCGCAGCGGTTCTACTCGCTCTTCGACGTGTTCTTCATGCCGTCGCTCTACGAGGGCCTTCCCGTTTCGGCCGTGGAGGCACAGGCGGCGGGGCTGCCGTGCGTGTACTCGACCGGCGTGCCGGCCGAGACCGACATCGCCGGGACCGGTTCGTTCACGGCTCTCGACGCGCCGCTGGCCGACTGGGCGAGGGCACTCAAGGCGGCGATCGAGGGCGGCAGGCACCCGGAGGCCCCTATCAGACTTGAGGCTGCGGGGTACTCTGCCGAGGCAAACGCCGCGCGGCTTATGGAGTACTACGAAAGGCTGTTGAGCCGATGAGCTACGTAAGCAGGATCTCAAGAAAAATCGGTGATAAGACGAATCCATTGCTCGCCAAGGGCAGAAGGGAGAAGCTCGTCCGCACTGACTTCAGCATCTTCTCGAACAACTGCTGGGCCGGGTCGGTGTATCGGCGTTACGGGCTTCCCTATAGCAGTCCAACCGCCGGCCTCTACTTCTTCGCGAGCGACTACGTGAAGTTCGCCTCAAGGCTCAGATACTACACTTCCGTGCCGCTTGAGTTCATCGACGCCCGGGAATCACAATATGCCGACCAGCTGCGCGAGAAGGGCGAGCTCGGCAAGCCCGTCGCCCGACTCGATGACATTGAGGTCGTGTTCCTGCACTATCCCTCCCCGGAGGAAGCCGCAGAGAAGTGGGCCCGCCGCTGCAAACGAATCAACTGGGATAACGTCTTCATCAAATTCAGCCAGATGAACTGCTGCACAGAAGGGGACCTCAGGGCCTTCGATGCCATTCCCTTCAGAAACAAGCTCTGCTTCACCGCTTCGCTAAGGCCCGAGCTCGCGTGTGCCGTGCACTTTCCCGGCTATAACGAGCGGGGAGGGGTCCTCAATGATACGGACTATTACTCTCG
This sequence comes from uncultured Collinsella sp., assembly GCA_900549715.1. Classification (GTDB taxonomy): domain Bacteria; phylum Actinomycetota; class Coriobacteriia; order Coriobacteriales; family Coriobacteriaceae; genus Collinsella. Next base: position 55,813 of record URPK01000008.1, read on the forward strand.
GTACATTGACTTGGAGGAATGGCTTAATGGCGAACCCGAAAGGTATCTTATTGGCTAGCTTTAACTTGTTAATCTTGGTATTTAAATCGCGAGGAAACGGCGGTGACTTATGAGCGCCGTAGTTTCTGCTGCGCATTTGCTTAATCCAACGGGCTCTGTTTCAAAGCGAGGATATTCGCCTGCAGTGTGGGCGGTTGCCCTGCTTCCCTATTTCATTTTGGTTTGTGGGGATAATTCCTTTACATTCCAATCTGCTTATTTCTGTTTGGGTCTAATGGTGTTCGCTGCCTTTTTCTCGAAAGAGAGGGCTGCGTATTCTCGTCATGCGATCGGTCTTATTGTTTCGTACCTTATAATCATGGGCATAGGCAACTTAGTGACACTTGCAATTGCATCTGAGATGATTACCAGCAGATCGTTAATCCGTGCCTTAATGTTCCTCGCCATTATCTGGTTCTTTGCTCACGCAATCTCCCGGAGGTGGAGTCCTCGAGAGATAACCTTCCTGCTGAAATCAGTGGCACTTTCCACGTTTGCGTCTGCATTCCTTGAACTAAAGACATGGGTTGAAAACGGTTTTTATGCAGGACGTGTGTATCCAGTGAGTCTTACGGGGCACATGATCGATGCAAACTTTTTTGCGCTTTTGTTGGTCGTTCAGATTAGCTGTGCCTTTTTACTGGTAGTTTATAGTAGCAATGTGCGGGTGAAGATTCTGTACTTCATTCTCATATCTTTCGGCCTGGCATCAGTTATGTTAACTGGATCAAGAAGCGGGCTTCTTTGTATTGTCTTGGTTATTGCTTTCGGCTACATTGCGTTTGTCTGTAGTGAGAGAACCGGCAAGCTTTCTACTACGGTATTAGTTTTTGTGCTCGTTGCCGTTGCCCTGTTTCTAATTAATCGCTTTATGGGCGATTGGATGTTTAATCGTTTTTTTAAGAACAGCTACAATGATGGGTCAAACCAATTTCGCGTTGAACTGTGGGTGAAAGCTGTACAACGTTGGATGAGTAGGCCGCTATTTGGCTTTGGTGTGGGTAATTATAATTATTTCAGTGCGGAGGACTGGGGCGTCGTGGAGACGTCAACTACAACTCATGGCACGATTACTGATTTTTTAGTTGATTTCGGTTTGATTGGCCTGCTGCTGTTCTTTTCAGTGCTTATCCGCATTTTCAGAGGTTTGCTTCAAGGGAAGGGCTATACACCCTTGGCCCTATGTCCGGGTATCGTTGTATGTTGGCTCATCGTTGGTGCCGAACGAACAGTGGCGCTGTGGCTATTCCTCATTATTTTTTACGTATTGGCAGATTATCTTTCATGCAATCAAGAACATAGCATGAAAGGTTTGCTCTCGGAACGTTGAGACATCAGCCTTCGCCTGCCCGAGCGAAGTGGTTTTGTCTAGCTTAAACACTTTCGGTTTAATCAACTTATTATAGGGGTGCATATATGGCAAACGAAGAGCCTAGTGCAATTATCAAAGACGCCCGGAGCAACGCGGGCAAATACCGATCTCTCGCCTCGAATACGCTCATATTTACTATTGGAAATGCCCTTGTGAAGCTGATTCAGCTGCTGTTGCTGCCGCTTTACACTTCTTATATGGCTACGTCCGATTATGGCGTTGCCGAGCTTGTGAACAATCTCTCAGATTTCTTGTATCCGCTGTTTTGCCTGGCTATCTATGAGTCTGTCTTTCGTTTTCTCATGGAGAAGGACGCTCCGAAGGAAGAGCTGCTCGGGGGAGGGCTTCTCGTTCTTCTGGTGACAATTCCTGTGGGCGCATTGGTGTCGGGAGTTGCCTTTACGTTCTTCTCGTACGATCAGGCATGGGGTTGCTATATCCTCGTTCTTGCAGTTTCCGTGAGAATGCTGCTTGCTCAGTTTGCCCGCGGGTCAGGTGAGGTCACTCGCTTCGCCGCGTCTGGCGTTCTCAACGCCCTTTTCTTACTTCTTTTTGACGTTGTTTTCCTTGTCTTGTTTGATGGTGGCGTAAGCGGGTATGTTCTCGCACTTGTGCTCGGTAACTGTTGCTCGGCCTGTTACTTGTTTGTGTCTTGCAAAATATGGCGTTGTCTTGGCAAATTGCCCAATAGGCGTCTCCTGATGCGAATGCTTGCGTATAGCCTGCCGATGCTGCCGAATCAACTTGCTTGGTGGTTTTTAAATATCTTTGGCCGTTACGTCATCCTTGCATTTCAGGGTTCGGTTGCTGCCGGCGTCTACACTGCGGCAAGTAAATTTCCCTCTCTGGTTAACTTCATGTCGTCCATTTTTCGTCAGGCTTGGCAGATATCGGCGGCGAAGGAGATGGACGGCGAGAATGATGGCTCCTATTTTTCCAAGGTGTTCGGCCTATTTTTATCCTTTGTCGTGTGTGGGAGCTCGCTAGTCATTGCCCTTACCGAGCCGCTTGCGCGTTTGCTCCTCAAGGGTGACTTTTATGAGGGTTGGCATATAGTTCCCATTCTTATGCTTGCAGCGCTTATCGGTTGCATCTCGGTATTCTTCGAAGCGTTCTATACGGCTGCGGAGCGCACTGGCGCTCTATTTGTTTCATCTGTTGCAGGCGCGGCGGTGAATGTTGTCCTTGCGTTTTGCCTCGGTGGCAGTTTTGGGATTTGGGGAGTGCCTTTGGCTACTTTGGCGGGACAGGTCGCTAATGCAGTGGTCCGCATGGTGGATAGCCGAAGATTCATGAGACTAGATTATGAGGTTGCCTTGCAGGCAGCTTTGGTAGCAGCCGTGATCGTACAGGTGGTGTTGGTATCCATTCTCCCAGCATCGGCCGGGTTAGTCGCCGGCTTGCTGTTGTTTGCTATTGAGGTTTGCTTGACATGGCGCAGATATGGTGCGGTAACTCGTAGAGTTCTTATGACGCTTCTGGAGACAATTACGGCCAAGTTGAAATAAAGGCTGATTTGGGAGATTCGTGCTATCGGATTGATGGCCCCTGAGTTCTCCTTTAAAGTGATTGCTGTGATGAGGCCTTGCGACGGTACGTCCGGCTTGGTCCGTGGGAACCGCCGAAAGGCGGTTTTCGCGTTTAAGGGGCCCATACGGATAAGCTATTTAAATCTATTACCGAGCAGATTACTATTCTTGAAAGCCGTGGGCTCGAATGCGATAACGATACTCGTTTAGTTCTGGAGTGCGAGGGGTACTACCCGGTTGTTAACGCAAAGCCGAGATGTATTACTGTTGCCATTTACTACGCTCATTGGCTCTAATTGCCCGACATGCCCGAGTGCGACCGCGTCGAAAATATTGGTGTAAGGGTGACGCCCCAGCGCCCGTTCAACGAAGAGCGGCCCTCGTCCTAGAATCTGGAATAACCACAAACGCGGTTCTGAGAATCGACAAAGACCGCTTGCGTTTAATGATTGGCCGTCGGCGCGTTTACGCCAACATTTCCGGCGTGATCACATTCCAACTAGTGCATTTTTTGCACTAGTTCAAAACGGGGGCACAAGGACGGTCGGGCGTCGGGTCGAGCACTACGACCTCGACATTATCATTTCGGTTGGCTACCGCGTGAAGTCTCGGCAGGGCGTGTAAGTTGACCATTCCTTTCACCGACTGGCAAAACGATTTACGCCTAATTGTGGACATTGCCTACGCGATTTTCCTTTGCTCCCGCATTGATCTCGCTAAACTGATAACTGCTGCTACCAGGGCATTTTCTGGTGCACGTTCTATTGGCTCCTGCGAAGATCGGAGCGGGTATGTTTGCTGCCGAGTTCCACACCAGCCGTCATCACATCGCGATCGTCGCCATGGCCTGCCTATGCGTTCTGCTGGGCGGGCCTTCCTATGCCGCGGGCGCGGAGAGCCTGTTCATCGCGGGCGCGACGTACTACGGGCCCGGCGTGTCGGGCCCCGGCTGGGCCTGGACCGCTGCCGACCATCTGGAGCTCAACGGCTACACGGGCGACGCCATCGGCGCCGACGGCGACCTGGTCGTGACGCTTGCCGGGCGCAACTCGGTGGTCGAGTCGCATGCGCCCGATGCGGACATCACGCAGTGCGGCATGGAGGTGTGGGGCAGCCTGACGCTCCGCGGCACCGGCTCTTTGGCGGCTTCGGGCTCGCAGTGCGCGATCCACGTCTCGCGGGCGCTCGCGGTGGACGGCTGCGCCGTCGATGCCCGGGCGAACGGGGCAACCGTCACGGACGAGGCCGTGGCAGGCGTGATCGCCGCACGTATGGCCGTGCGCGGCGGCGGGCGCGTCGTCGCCGCCGGTGCCGCGCCCGCCGCCGGCGTACAGGCTTTCGGTGTGTACCTGCAGGACGCGGGCGCCGGCGACGGCTCGGCCGGGCGCGGGCTTTCCGTCGATGTCTCGCGGCTCGATGCGACCGGTGCCGATGGCGGCGTTGCATGCACGGGCGGGTCGCTCGTGTCCGCGCGGTTCGTGGCGCCAGCGGGCGGGGCCTTCGGTGCCGGCGGCGTGGTGGATGCCTCCGGGGCCATGGCGCCGCATGTGGTGGTCGAGCCCCAGGGCGCCACGGCGCCGGCGGGGGAGACCGACGGGCGCGAGGTGCCCGGTGGCGCCGGCGAGCCGGCCGGCGGTGCCGGCCCCGCCGTTGAGCGGCCCGGTGCCGGGTCCGCGACGGATCCCGTCCTAAAGCCCGCGTCTACGACGCCCAAGACGACCGCGACGACCAAAACGACAGCGATCAAGACCGCGGCGTCCACGCCATCCAATGCCAAGAACGCTGACGCTGCCACCGCCACGCTCCCCAAGACTGCCGACAGCAGCTGGATCGCCGCCTCCCTGGCGCTATTCCTGCTGGGAGCTGCGCTTCTAGGTGTCACACGCCGCTACTCTTGTATTTACGCACGCCGGGAGTCATAAAATATGGTTAACTCTGAAATACCAAGTAAACCAAGGAGGAACAATGGCCACACGGACGATGGAGCCGGTGTCCACGAAGCTGCGCCCCGATGAGAAGCGGGCATTCCTCGAAACGTGCGATAGCATCGGTACTTCCCCGAGCAACGCCCTGCGCATGTTCGTCTCCGCGTTCAACAGGCGCGGCGGCTTTCCCTTCGATCCCTCCAACTCCTACGGGTTCAATGCCGAGACCCTTGCCGCTATGGATGACGCTGCGGCGGGCCGCGTGAGCGGGCCGTACGACACGGTATCCGACATGATCGCCGCCCTCGATGAGAACTAGCCCATGCTGAAGCTCGAGTTCACTGCCAAATTCAAGAAGGACTACAAGCGGGCGAAGAAGCAGGGCCGTAACATGCGGGTGCTTGAGAATGTGCTCGAGACGCTCCAACCAGAAGAGGAGCTTCCCGCGCAACTTCACGACCATGAGCTCGTCAGCAACTACAAGGGGCATAGGGAATGCCACCTCGCCCCCGGCTGGCTTCTGATATGCCGCGTCGAGGGCGACAGGCTGACGCTGACGGCAACGTGACTGGGAAGCCATACGGAACTGCTCGATTGAGGGCGTCTTCAGTCCAATCCGTCCTTTGCAATGCGGCGGTTTCCCAATCTGCATAAATACCGCGAGCAGTAGCGGGCAGGCACTTACCTCCCGCCACTTGTTCGATAGTACTGTCCTGGGTCGTGCCGGTTTAATCCGACCCATTCGAGAAGCCCCTTTTCGGCAAGGCGCTTCATTCTTCGGAGCCGTTTCTCTGGGCTTCGGCGGACTTGCCAACTCGCGCTTGGGCACTACCCAGTAAATTACTCAGTAGTGCCTAGTAGATTATCCAGTAGTGCCGTAGCGGCTGTCTGCTTGTAGGGGGCGTTCGGCCCCGAGAACTCGGCTCGGATGTGCCGCAGCCCCTCCTCTGCATCCAGCCTGTATTCGACCGTGCGGAAGCGCGTCAACGCGATCGCTCTTGGATTACTGAACCACTGTTAGATCGGCCTTTCGTCTACATGTTTTGCTTGTGGGCGTTTTCCCACCTAGTACAACTTGCGCACTTGTTCCGGTAAGCAGCTGATAGCACAGCTCAAGGGGCAATGCAGTTTCATTGGTTGCTGTACTAAGTTTTTGCGGCATCTTCGAGAGCAGGGTGATGACCTGCTTATTTACCTCAGACTGTTCTGGAATTATCGCGTTGGGCTCATCCGTTCTCCATCCTGCCGCGCTTAACTGCTTGAAAAGATTGTGATACTGCCAATCCGTGAGCAGGCCAATGTCGTGTGATCTAAAGATAAATGCTGCTACAGATACCTTCCATTGCTTTTTATGGGCTACTGCATCCCGCAGACTGAAGCCTCTGGGCGTATATTTCAGCATAGTCGATTTGGGCATTAGGAATGCCGAGGCGAACCTGTTCGCCTCGGCCTCGATTTCTTTTGTAGCCGAAGTTCCCATGTCGAGATTTCGATGCATCACTAGATGTCCGAGTTCGTGAGCCGCATCCATCCTGCGTCGCTCACCACTCTTTGAAGTCGTGAGAAACACATATGGACATTCGGTTCTTGGCTCCCAGTATGAAAAGGCGTCAACTTCGTTTCCGATTTCTCCGGCAAAGAAAATACGGATACCGTGGCTCTCGAGGAGGGCTAGCAAATTTGGGATAGCGCCTTCTCCCATTTTCCATTCTTTACGAAGCATTTCTGCCGCGAGAACGGGGCCTACGCCTTCTATGGTGGGGACGTCTGTTTTTGGTAGGTTGAACTTCGCGTTGCACCAGTCGGATAGTTCCGTCGCGAGCGTTGCCTCGGCGGTTGCGATGTCTTTTTGGCTTCTTTTTAGCTTTGTTCTTGCTCTAAATGAAATAGCCTTTTCTGGCATGGGCTCCGTTGTATGTAAATTAAAAAATGCTTCGGGAAAACGCAGCGCTTGCATCAAGCGCTGCTCGATTTCAGGACTCGGATTAGTAACGTCGTTTTCGTAGTCGGCGATAGACTTGGGCGTGACCTTTACAAGCTCAGCCAGCTCTTTTTTCGAAAAGCCTCTCAATTTTCGCGCAAGAGTTAGGCGTGTGCCTTCCATTTACTTCCTCATTCGGATAGTGGGTTCAAAGCGGTTGTCATTTCTAATGATATGGGGGTCCGCATGAACGCTCTGGCTAATATCCAACCGCCATATCGGGTTCACTCAGTTCAATGGGCGAAATGTTGATGGACGGTACCTCTTCGTCAGGCGGGAGCGAAATCTGGACGTTCTGCAGCGGAATGGGATTCATGATGATGCGTTTAATCCATCCGCCGACCTGGTTGTTTTCGTCAAAATGTGGCTTCGATAGCTCCATGCGGATCTCCTGACGGTTGCGGTCAACATAGATTACCAGGTACCACAATTTCCCTTCTTGTTGATCGATGGCGTAATTATCCGGATCGAATAGGGTCATTTGACCGGCTACGATTGATGGTGTCTTGCCCTTCTCTTTTAGTTTTGGGCCAAAACCGCCTTTTATGCCAGTTGAGGGACTGCCTGTGGCAACGGTAATTTTGACGGACCTATCAGGTGAAATCGTATAGGGGAGGTTTGCTACGTTTTCTGACTTCCAGCCCTTTTCTGCCATCAGCTCACGAAATTTGGCAGTTGAGTTGTGATACATAGAAGTGCCGCGTGCCGTCGGGACAAGATGACCGTTATCCATGATGGTCGTGAAGTCCCGTGCATATTCTAGCGCCTCTCTGAACACATCTTCGGAAAGATCCGGATGCACATCAGAAGGGCTTGCAAAGCAAGGTCGGTGGTGGCCCTTTGGCGTTAAACTGGCATGTTGGTGAGCTAACATTCATCTCCAATCAACTACATTTTCTAGACCTAATTCTAGGTCTAGAAAATGTAGTTAGCAAGTAGCTTTACGGTTTGGATTAATGACCTCTATTCGGCGATCCTGTTTTGGCGTTCGGCGGCTTTTGGGTTTCGGTCGATAGCGCCCCCTCCTCTTCTGTGAATGATTCCAACTTCACTTTGCTTGTTTGGGGGCGTTCAAATGGCAATCTGCTGCCTGATGAAGCTTTTTGATAGTGGTGAATTGTTGGCATATATGCTGCGCTTACAATTGCTTTCTGTGGGCGTATTCTTTGGCTGCATATTGGTGCTTTTCGCGGCATCCTATTTTCTATCGGGAGGCAAGATGAAGGAAGGCTTTAAGAAACGGCTAGGCAAAACCTTTGCCTTTAGTAAGAAGACTGCCAATCTATTTATAGCTAGTCTGGTCATTATCTTTCTTCCACCACTTGTTATAGCGTTCCTGTATTCAGTTGACGCGCAACAAGTCGTTATTAGAACACCGTGGAGTGCCGGCGAGATGCTTGGCTACTGTGGGACCATGGGGGCAGCGTTTATTGCCCTTTTGGGCATTGTTTACGGTATCGTTGATGCTTGGGACCAACAACGGACGCAGAGCAGGATGAGCGCTGCACCTTATTTCTCAATGATTATGCTCACGCAGAAAAATAAAATAGGCTGGGCATTTATGCTTCCGCAATATGAAGGAGATCCTGAAGAATCTGCCTCTTCTGATGCGGTGTCAAATAGTGATTCCAAAGGGTATTACGAGGTTGAAGAACGTGATACCTACGTGCTAATTGGAAATGCAATTGAGTATAAAGACGGTCTTACCAACGAGCAGCGAAAACGTGTTACACATAGTTATCTATCTGAATCAATAGAGGGTCTTAGCCTCGCAACGCCCAATCCGACAATTTATGTTCCATTGAGGTTCAAGAACGTTGGCCCTGGTTACGCCAACAATGTAAAGGTCGGCGTTAATCGCAAAGGCGCGGTTTGGCGAGGTGTTAGATCCTTGACGCTTGATCATGGGGAGAGTTTTTACCTTGGTATTTTCATAGATACGCAAACTGATTCTGCGATCGGGGAGTATGAGCTTGGAATTGCTTTCTATGACTGCTTAGGTTTCAGATACATGCAATCCTTCGAGCTGAAAGTAGTGAAGGATGAAGATGGGGGACATGTTGCGGAGCTGGAATGCTTGGGTAGAAAGACCATAATCGACGATCAGTCTTATACAAATTAGTCCTTTGATGCTGACACGAAATAATCAGCGTCGTTGAGCGCTGTCGCAGGCGCGGTTGGCTCACTGTGATTATTGAAGGGCTGCGCTCGCATACGGTTCGAGAAAACTGAAGTAGAATTATTATACGTTCATTGTCTGGTGCATGACGTTTTATCAATGTTGATTAATTGGCTTCATGTAGAGGCGTCTAATTGATGGGAAACGCTGTGCTTCAGGAATTATTTGGACCTTTGTCGAACGACTTGAACGCATTGGCAGATCTTGCGACTGCTGTCGCTCTTTTTGCTGCAATCGGTTCTTATCGGCTTGCTGTTAAGCAGATGCGTAACGATAGCTATATAAAAGCCTCTGAATGGTCCATTAATTTTGCCGATACTTTTAGGGCCGAAGTTCTGCCCAGGATGAAGCTATTCAGCTTCGTCTCTTCCGAAGTCTCCATTTATGCTCAAGCCGTTATGAGCCTATCGGTTCATTCTTTAAAGTCGTTTTCCGAAAAAGAATTCATCTCCATAGCCGGTACGTCAAGTTCGAACGTTAAACAAGGTTTGCTATCTTACTTGACAAACAGTGAAAACCTTGAAAAGGCTGCCAGTAAGTATGCAGAGCTCGCAGAATTACATCCAACTATTTTTACGCCTATCGATCGAGCCTCCATTGATAACGAAACGTTTGCTTTACTTTTTAATAAAACGCTTACGGAGTTATCGAATTATCTGGAACAGCTGTCATTAATGGTTAATAGTGGGTTGGCTAATGAGGAGGTTCTATACCCGTCGTTTCATCGGCCTTTTTTCAGGGCCGTTAATTACGTCTTTCCCTTTTTGTGCTCCGTGAACAATGGCAGGGAAGTTGGGAATTACAGCTACACCCATATTGTTAAACTGATGGAAATATGGGGCGAGCGTGAACGTGAGATCGATCGTGGGGTTCAGACTTATCAGTTAAAAATTGATAGGGGCTATGAAATAAACAAAGAGATCGGACTAAAGGTTCAGGAGCCGTCAGCTGTTTCTAAACTGAGCTCAATAATCTTCGGTATATTCAAGAACAACAATTAGCAATGGGCGGATAAAAATAGCTCCAGTTCATGACTGGAGCTGAAACTGAAAACATATTGTGTGGCCTGATTCACGAACTTTAACGTCTGCTAACTAATGGTTATATGGAATACCCTCGACTTCTTCTTCCATATTTTCCTCCACTATTTATCTATAGCGTGTGCGAGTGATAACTGCGTACATGACCATCCCTTCTACTAGTGGGCCAATTGCTGGGTTGCCGTCTTGGCTTTCTCTTATAACGCCCAGCGAGCTTTCTATTGAATGGGATCCGATGGGCTGTTGGCTAATAGCTAACTGTTCTCGGACACTCTCATATTTGAAATCTAGCCAGCGCTTGAGGCAATGATAATAGTTGTACGTTACTTTTTGTGAGTAAAGTAGTTTAATTGCTTTGAGGAAATCGGCGGACAGCATCTATCAACCGCTGGTAGATTTTCGACGACAAAAGCGTTGACAGTTTTAAGAAACCGGCTTCGCTTTCGATTGGTCAGCTTGGGTTCAGTCTAGTGTTTCTGTTAAGTTAGATTCTCGTGAAGGAGCTTGGCCGTCTACTGCCTGATCGCACCGGTGCCGCCTTACTGCTATCGGTCCATTCTTTATAAACGCGCCTATGCTCGCACGCTGAGAGCAGCGGTAATATTGCTGCTATGCGTACAGAAAGGACTGTGTCGTAAAGCAGAGAGGGGCTTACGATGGCGAAGATTACCGGTATTACGTGCAACCACGTTAAGGGGATTAACCATCTTGACGTGCCATGCGATTTTTACCCGAACAAGCCTAACTTTCTTGTGGCGCCTAACGGGTCGGGTAAGTCTTCGCTTGCGACGGCGTTTGCATCCCTTAACACCAGGCGGCTAAAATTGGCAGACGCGGATCGTTATAACGGGGAGGACTGGGACGACACCTCCTTGTCCGTGACTTTTGACGATGACGTGACATTAAGTGCTAATGCTGATTCGAATGAAATTGCGAGTAGGGTAGACGTGCAGGTCGTCCGCTCGGGATTGTACGCAAATATGACGAACCGCCGGGTGGGGCCAAGGGTTCTCAGTCAAACGAAGATGAGCGTTCAACAGTGCGTTCTGTACGAGAAGGTGCCAGCCACTGTCCGCTTGAACTATTCAGTCACTGCGGAGCGACAGAAATATGCGTCGATCTTACGCGGGAGAATGGATAACCTTGCCGAGGCATTCAAGAGCTATGAGTTCCTTAGCGAGCTACTCAGCTGCGATGCCGCTTTTAAAACGACTGAGGGTTCCCGATACGCTGCAGCAATCAATAATTTCTTCAAGGGCGTTATTTCGCTCGAAACGGGCATGGGCGGGGATATTAGTGAGGATGAAGTTCTCAGTTATATTTCTTTTGTAAAGCCACTGAGTTCAATCAAGGAAATCCTTGATCGTTGGTATCCCGAGAAGGGGGATATCTCGAACTACCTGAATGCGATACAGGTCAATAGGTTTATCGAGAAGAGGCGTAACGAGATAAAGGAAGCCTGTTCATATCTTCGATTCCGTAAGATTAAGGATGATATCAATGAGATGCTCCATTTGCTGAACAGAACCAGGTATGGGGTCGTGGCTAAAGTCAGGAACCATCAGCTCGTCGTTGATTTCCCCGATTGGGATGAGGCCTCTAACGGCGAGATTGACGTACTCCAGCTGTGTGTTGCACTATTTCGAGCAAGGGCGAAGTTTGGTGAGAAAGAAAACGCTCTATTGCTTATCGATGAGGTTTTCGATTACCTTGACGATGCCAATCTGCTTGTCGCCCAGCACTTCCTGCTGGAGATGATGAAGCAGTTCAAGAATTCCGGGAAGAACCTCTATGCCATCATCTTGACTCATCTTGACCCAGGCCTCTTTAAGAGTTTTCGTTTCAAAAGCTTCCATACCTCATACATTCCTAATTCAGGTCGTGATTCTGTAAATGGGTGTTTGAATAAGCTGCTCGTTGACAGAAATAGGTGTAAGAAGGAGCTCTCTGATATTTATAATTCGGTCTCCTCCCATTACCTTCATTTCTCTGAGTGTGACACAGTCTCTGATAACGTCTTGGAATACATCGCTAAACAGGGGATTGAAGATGAGCTGAAGAGGCCTTCATCGTTTCGGAGTGTTATGGAGGCAAAGCTTGGCGACTACTTCTCTGGAAAGTCCTTTGCTCCATCGGAAGTGTGCTGTGGCATCAGGTTGGCTGTCGAGAGGCTCGGTTATGAGAGGCTGGCGGCAGATGATAAGCCTGGATTTCTGGAAATTAATACAGGGACCGAGGACAGGCTTCGATATGCGAGTGAGCATGGCGTTGATGTGCCAGAGACATTCCACCTGTTGGGCTCCATATACAACAGCTGCATGCATCTCTCCGGGAGGCCAGGCGAAACAGAGCTCGTCCAAAGAGAGCTAGGGAATAACATCATCAGACACATGATTGAGGTGTCGTTGAAGGAATTCGGCTGGGCATAGTTGGTTGTTTAATAGGTCGGAAGTGATTTCATGACACAGGCTGAATACTACATTGCGAGAATCGATGAGGCGCTACGCGCGTATGACGACCGTTCTGCGGGTGATCTTGTTAAGGAAATCATTGCCGTTTTTTCGAGCGCCGATTCGTTATTAATTTTGGGGCTTGATAGGGATAAGAGTAGGGCGATCGTACCTGGCCAGGTGGTCAGATACGATAATAAAGGTGATTTGAAGAAGCTTCGGGGAAAACTCCTTGTCCAGATAGAGTCTGAGCGTAAGAATCTGAAGTGTGATCCATTTTTTCTCGCTCTCGCATCTGTCGACGAAGATATTGATGAGTGCAATCGTCTAATTAGCAGTGGAAACGATGACGATCGTCGACGCTGCGTCGATCGTATGGTTCGGGTTTACGAGGTCGATATTAAGAACTTTGCCGTTGGCCTGAGTGGTTACGGGTTCGGCTCAGAAGAAGAGGATTTGCGTGATGATCTGGAGCTTATACTGGGTCACCTTAGGCATTACAGGGCTAAAATCGCTCTCGAGTCTGTGTCGGGAAGTATGAACACTGTGAATATTCAGGCTAGCGCTGTTAACCAGAATAGTGTGACGAATGTGCTGACTATTACTCAGGTTGCCGAGCAGGTCCAATCTATCCCGGAAAACGTTTTGAACGACGACCTTAAAAGAGAGCTAAAGTGCCTACTTCTCGATTTGGAAGCAGTCAAGAACAAGCCTAAGAAGGAAGCGGAAAGTCGCTTACAGAAAGTTCTTGCTTGGATGTCTGACAAGGGAGTTGACGTTGCGATAGCTGCTCTTCCTTACATTGTAAGCTTCATTGGCACGTTAGTATGATGCGTTACGAATGGTGGCTTTCAACGGTTAGATAACTTCGCCTATTGATCAATGCTCGAACGGTATTTCTTTCTTTGGAGGAATTTCTTTGGCGGACTTAGTACATGTGTTGCCGATTCAATCGGTTAGTGCCGAAGGCTGCGATGCACTTTCAAAGATTGAGTTACTTGAAGGCGATTCTGTCATCAAAATGAAAGAGTACTCCGATGTCGTGCGTTCTTTCTGGGAGGTCAATCAGCTTTATGAACAATTTCGATGGAACTACAGCGAATTGAGGCGTTTGGTTCCATGCGACCGGTCTGACATCTTGTCCGAGGGCTTTGCCGGCGGACGTTTTGGTGAGAGGATTGTTGTAAACGGCGCGTTTTGTAATTATGTATCAGCTGGCCGAGGTCTTATCGACAGAATGCAAGCCGTTATGCGTGAATACGACAAAGGTTCCAAAGACGAACTATATAAAGACTATTGGAAGTTGCCTTCTTCTTGGTATGACGGCGGCGGCCTTTACGTGTTTATGTATGAGATACGAAATCCCGTTCAGCATGGTCAAACCGTTGTTTCGCTTGTGAAAGAAAAAGGCTCTACCAGGGTTCGATTCGATCTTGACCAAATCGCTGACATGCGCGAATACAGTACCTCGGCAAAGCTGCGCGCGTTTTTAGATACGACTATTTCGAAGATTAAAGAGTGTGATCCGTCTGGTTCTCCGTTCCTTAGTTTTCGTTATACGAACATGGAATACAACAAGCTTGTGATTGAACTCTTCTGTCATTTTCTGCAATGTGCTGAACCTAGGATACGTGAAGTTCGTAGGGATACGGAACGTCTGCTTTCGCAGCACGATGGGGCGGTTGGCAGCTTAGGTGGCTCTTCTTTTGTTGCATATGTCGATGGTGACATGGCTCATGTTATTGATCAGATTGATGTTGATCCGGTTAAGCAACTAAAAGATATACGCCTAAAAGCGAAGAGACATCTAAAGGAAGCCCGAAATGCAGTTGCGGCTGAGCGCCGTTTCTATGCTTTCCGATAAAGGATAATCGCTGGCACGCTCTACTGTTTGGCGATTGCTGGCGTTGACGGGCATGTAGGTCTTCATAATAGAATTTACCAGTGGGACTGTCTAGATATTATGAACTTGCTGCTTTAAGCAAGGCGTTTTCGTTGTTAGGGAGTAAGCGTTGAACGTTTCTGTTAATAGCGATATAAAAGCAAATGCTCAAGCTGGAGCGGTCAACTTTGCTGCCAATGATATGAATCTTCAGCCGACGCTAAACCTCAATCTTCAGGGGGACGGAAGTCGGTCAGCATTTCCTCTAAACTTTATTCAGGGCGTTCGCAGTGCCGTTCATCCGATTAAGACGGCAAAAGATGAAGCCGAAGCCGCTTGCGTTAGGGCAAAGTCAATATCCGACATTGTTGACATTTATAAGAAAGCTTTTCCGACCTTTAGTGACGCCCAGATCTTTCTTTTAGCATATGGATATCCTACGAGCACGATGCAGGCGGAAAATGTGCTGAAAGTTTTGAACCGTGCTGGTGGATCGGCTGATGGCTCCGACGCGAGCAAATTGGATTCATCCTGTATCGATATGGATATTCGCGGCGCTCAAACTGCCTACGATGATGAGCTGAGGGAAATCTGGGCTAAGTTAATCTCTCAAGAAGTGTCAACGGGGCATGCGCGCTCAAAGAGAACCAAGGCCTTGCTTGAACAGATGGATGTTGAGGATGCGGTCCAGCTGCTTTCGGTTCTTCGCTGTTGCTTGTGGACTCCCGTCGGCCCAAGTTCGCGTCCTGAGCCTGTCCCCTTGCTTTTCAGAACATCCTCCGATGGTTCGTGGACCTATAACGGCGGTATGGTTTCAACAGAAGCAGTTAGTACATTGGACTCGTTGGGTGTGCTGACGTCTGGTGAATGGATTTCTTTCACTGTTGACCCCGGTGACGAATTGGAGCTGTACTCTTTGCAGCGCCTCGTTTGTATCAGGAACAATGGTAAGGAGAAGTTGCAGCTCGATCTCGGGCGTGCCAAATTTTTAAAACCTGGAATTGAGCTTGCCGAGGTCGTTGGAGCTTCGGTTGATGAGAGGGTTTTGCAAATCATGAAAGAAAATATTTCCGCCGATGTGAGATGGTAGGCGGCTAGCTTATATATGAATAAAGACGGCTCATTGGCACACTTCTATGCGCCTCGCTTGTCAGCCCTCGCTGGAAGCCGCACCTGTAGACAAGCTAAGGATATCAACTAGAATAAAGTCAATTGCGGTGGAAGCCTTCGGGCGACACCTGAAGAGGGTTGGTTCGTTGGCCCTCTTTTTTGTTTGGATGTAAGATTCGGCCTGTCAAAACTTACATCCCAGTTGGTAAAAGATGTAATTGCGGGTGGTATTCTGCTCGCATGTAACTTTACTGATGCGTTGTTGCTCAGCCTTAATTCGCTACTGTTTGCCGGTAAAGGATTGACTGGGACTGGGCTTTTCCTTACAGTTCCAACTGTGATGAGGCCTTGCGACGGTACGTCCGGCTTGGTCCGTGGAAACCGCCGAAAGGCGGTTTTTGCGTTTAAGGGCTGTTTTCCAGCGGCTTTCGTAGCGGGTATTCATGGTTCGCATGGACTTTGGCTACATGACTTTTCCCGTAGTGACGTAATTGATGCAGGTCTCCTATCTCTTGCCGTAATATAATTACGGCAAGAGATAGGAGACTCTCATGCTTAAGCGTTTTACTGTTGATGGCTATAGGAATTTTTCGACTCTGGTTTCATTAAATTTTGCAGCTTCTCGTGATTACCAGTTTGCAGAAGATAACGTTAAAAACGGAACCGTGAAAACCGCACTTTTGATCGGCAGAAATGCGTCTGGTAAATCGAATTTCGGTTCAGCTTTATTTGACATTACACTCGGCTTTCCAAAGGCATTCGATTATTCTGACCAGGATGATCGTCTGTTTTTGAATGCCGACTGCGGGCGAGGTACGGCACAGTTCACCTATGTCTTTGAATTTGACGGTCACGAAATCAATTACTGCTATGAGAAGACTTCTCCGACTACTTGGCTTCATGAGAGCCTATCGATTGATGAGAGTCTCATTTTCGAATTCAATAACGCACGCGGCGTTTTCGAAGAGAACCATCTTGAACGAATCGGTGCTGCTGGGGTCAATTTTGAATTCTCCGATACTTCGTTGAGCCTTCTTTCATATATAACTAGCAGTCTTCCAACTAATGTTTTAGGCGTTTTGGCGGAGTTGCGACGATTTGTCTCGCACATGAGGCTGATTCGCATGGACGTTTTTCGATTAAAAGGGTTTGAAACAAGAAAGGTAATCGACAAGATCATACGCGAGAACAAAGTTGCGGAATTCGAGTCATTTATTCGCAATTTTGGAGTCGATGAGTCTCTGATCGTTATTAGAGAGTCCGACGGCTCGCCTGTTCTGTATTTCAATCACCCTATGCGATGCATCCCATTTGTCGAGGCATGTTCTAGCGGTACAAGAACCCTGGTTAAGTTGTTCTCCGAGCTTGAGCTTAACGAGTCGGCCAGCTTTTTGTTCATAGATGAATTTGACGCTTTTTGTCACTTTGAGATGGCAGAGAGCCTTTTGAAGCTCTTTGCTTCAAAGGCATCGTGTCAGATACTGTGCTCGACCCACAATACCTCGCTTGTTAAGAATGGCGTAATGAGGCCTGACTGCGTTTATCAAATCTCTGCAAAAGGGGGCATTCGAACTTTGGCCGATTCCACCGATCGCGAGTTGAGGCTTGGCAACAACATTGAGAAGCTCCTCCGTGCCGGAGAGTTTGACTAGTCATGAACAATACGTCCGTAAAGAACGTCCTGCTCATTGTCGAAGGTGCTAAACGCGAGCCGCAGCTGATGGAGCGCATGTTTGATTCTTTTAGCCTCGCAGATGATCATCAAATTGTTCATGTCGAGATTAATGTTCATGACTTTCTAGACAAGCTCTTTCAAGAATACGGTTGCGATTTTGAGGCCGTTGATCTTAGGTCCTTTGTTGCCGAGCTTCTTCCGGATAAAGATGATGCGACAGAGCTTCTCGAATCCAGTTTTACTGACACCTTGCTCATATTTGACTTAGATCCTCAGGACAATCGGCACGATTTTAAGCGGCTTGAGCTAATGCAAGACTATTACTGCGATAGTACTGATATGGGTCAACTATATCTAAGCTATCCATCGGTTGAAGCATATCGTGATTTTGATCCCCTGAAGTATCGCTCTCTGGATGACGCCCTTGTTCCTTCAAATGTGATTTTTGGTCAGCGATCTTATAAGGACTGGGTTGCCAGGAGGGGAGATTCGCTTGCGGATATTGGGCGTATTGATGGTTTTACATTTGCTTGCATTATTGCCGTCCATGCCCTGAGGTCGCTTTGGTTAACTAATGAGCAGGTGATGCCAATTGCAAATGAGCCTCTGGCTGACTTAGCTGCGACCGTGGCGGGAATCAATCATTCTGAACTTCTGCTCAATGAGATTGATCGTCTGAACAATGATTCATTTTGCGCATGCTGCACCTGCCTTTTCTTTATTGCAAATTGGCCTAAGAGGCTTAACGACGTTTGGAACAAAGCGATTAAGAGGGGTTTGGGTATTCGATTGGTTTAAAGAGGGTCGTACCGTGCGTTGGGAGCCCGTCAACGAGGTTCGTAACGTGCGCATTGTTGGCGATGTCTCGTCGGTCGAGGTGTTTGTGAACGATGGTGCGCTTGTGTTCTCGACGCGCATCTATCCCGAGGCCTATGGCGTGACCGTTGACGCTTCGGGTGCGAGTGTGACCTATCACACGCTCGATATCTAGGCGATTCGTTGCCTATCGGCGCTATACTGCAGCCGTTGCCCACGATGCGGGGAACACCCGCATCGTGGGTTTTTGCTTATGAAGGGACGGTGCCGCGTGGACGTACAGCAGCTAGAAGAGGCCTGGGCTTTGAGGGCCGGCGCGCGTGAGGCGCGATTGGTTGCGGCCTCGCATGTGCCGGCGGCGCTGTCTCTGTTGGGGGTTGTACGTCCCGGCGATCGCCTGGTTGCGTTTGCCGATGACTTTGCCGATGCGTTTGCGTGCGGCTTTGAGTGCTGCGACGTGGCTATGGTGGGGGAGCCCGCGGCTGCGGCGTTTGCTGCTACGTCCGAGGGCTTTGATGCTTCGTTTGATGTCGAGGGGCCGCACCTGTGGTGGTTCGTCAACTCCATCGGCGGGTTTGGTCTGCGTGTGCCCGATCTGCGTACGCTAGGACGCGCCGCGCGTGAGGCTCATGCGCTGCTCGTGGTGGATAACACCGTGGCTGGTGTCTTTGGGTGCGATCCGTTGCGCTTGGGTGCCGTGCTGTCGCTCGAGGCACTTGATCGCGTATGCGCGGGCGATGCTCCGCACAAGTTGGTTGCCGTATCGGTCGCGCGCTCGCAGCTCAAGCGCCATCGCGTGGATGCCGCTGCCGAGTGCGCGCATGCTCTGCTTAAGGGCTGTGGCTTGGTCAAACTTGATTTGCCTGCTGATGAGGCCGGTGTGCTGGAGTGCGGGCTGGACTCGCTCGATGCCCGCATGCAGGCACATTTCGACCGCGCACGTGCGCTGGCCGAGTACTTGGCTGCCAATGAGATGGTGCACGCCGTGCGCTATCCCGGACTGAGCTCGCATCCCGACCATGCGGTTGCAACTGG
This sequence comes from uncultured Collinsella sp., assembly GCA_900549715.1. Taxonomy (GTDB): domain Bacteria; phylum Actinomycetota; class Coriobacteriia; order Coriobacteriales; family Coriobacteriaceae; genus Collinsella. The sequence goes on from URPK01000008.1 coordinate 74,846, forward strand.
AATCCTCGAGCACGGCTTTGGTCCGGCAGTTGAGTTTGACCTTATTGAGCGCAGTGCGGGCGATTTGTTCGATGCTTTGCCGGGGGAGTTTCGTACATCGCCGGCCGGCGGCGCAACGACGCGCCTTTCGGCTCCACGCGGCAAGCAGGGGTGCACCATTCGCCTCTTCGCCGGCACCGACAACCCTCTGCAGGTGGCTGCCACCCTAGACAACGCCCTCCGCAAGTAGCTAATCGGGGTCTGTGCCACGAAAACGGCCTATTTACTACGTTTAAGCCGTAGGGGTCGACCATACCCGCTTATTTTGAAAATCGCCAAGCTGTCTACCAGCGGTTTTATTTTCATAATGCCCGGTATGGTCTAGGGTATTCAACTAAACGTAGTATATGGGCCCATTTTGTGGCGCGAGCCTCAATCCGAGGGCGCGCTGGACAACAATTCAGTCCCAAAAGGACTATCCTGCGTTGATGCTGGCGATGAGGTCGTTGGCTTTGGTGGCGATGACGTTGTTGATGTCGGCCTGCAGCTCCTCGTACGCCGCTATGGCTCGCTCGCCGGCGGGGGTGAGCGATGATCCGCGGGCGCCGTCGCGCTCGATGAGCTTGCAGCCCAGCTGTCCTTCCGCCTCGTTCACAATGCGCCAGGCTTTGGAATACGCCATGCCCATGCTCTTGGCGGCGCGGTTGAGCGAGTGCTCGCGGGCGATGCCCTGCAGCAGCAAGACACAGCCGTGGCCGAACACGCCCGGCAGGTCTTTGTCGCACGCTTGAATGACCAACTTTGCCGTCGTCTTGTACTCCATGTGCTCCACGTCTTCCCGCTAAAGTGTTTGCTGGGCAAACGCAAAGCCTGCGTCAAACCCTCGTGTGCTCTTTCTAAACCATGCATTGTAGCAGTCAAAGTGCGTTAAGATACTTCCCCAGTATTGGGCGCCCAAGGTTGGGCTGGGTCCTACGAGGCCTGCAGCCGACCGGTCGCATGGAAAAAGGAGAAACATGGCTACGTTCTTTCCCGGTGAGTCCCACACGTTTTCGGAGTATCTGCTGGTCCCTGGTTACTCGTCCTCGCAGTGCATCCCCAACAACGTCTCTCTTAAGACGCCGCTAACCCGCTTCAAGCGCGGTGAGAAGCCGGCAATCACCCTGAACATCCCCATGGTTTCCGCCATCATGCAGTCCGTCTCGGGCGTCGACATGGGTGTCGCGCTCGCTACCGAGGGTGGCCTGTCCTTCATTTACGGTTCTCAGACCCCCGAGTCCGAGGCTGCTATGGTCAAGGCCGTTAAGGATCACAAGGCTGGTTTCGTTCAGTCCGATTCCACGCTGACACCCGACATGACCATGGAGCAGGTCATCGAGCTCAAGGAGAAGACCGGCCACTCCACCATGCCGGTCACCGACGACGGCACTCCCAAGGGCAAGCTCCTGGGCATTGTCACCAGCCGTGACTATCGTCCCAGCCGCGATGACCACCAGAAGAAGGTCTCCGAGTTCATGACCCCGCGCGAGCAGCTCATCGTGGGCGACAAGAACATCAGCCTCAAGGTTGCCAACGACGTCATCTGGGACAACAAGCTCAACGCCCTGCCTATCGTCGACGACAACGATCACCTTATGGGCATCGTCTTCCGCAAGGACTACGACAGCCACAAGACCAACCCCAACGAGCTGCTCGATAACGACAAGCGCTATATGGTCGGCGCCGGTATCAACACCCGCGACTATGCCGAGCGCGTGCCGCTGCTCATCGAGGCCGGTGCCGATGTCCTGTGCATCGACTCTTCCGAGGGCTTCAGCGAATGGCAGAAGCGCACCATCGAGTGGATTCGCGCCAACTACGGCGAGGACGTCAAGGTCGGTGCCGGCAACGTCGTCGACGCTGAGGGCTTCCGCTTCCTGGCCGACTGCGGTGCCGACTTCATCAAGGTCGGTATCGGCGGCGGTTCCATCTGCATTACCCGCGAGACCAAGGGCATCGGCCGTGGCCAGGCCACCGCGCTGATTGACGTCTGCCGCGCTCGCGACGAGTACTACGAGGAGACCGGCATCTACGTGCCCGTGTGCTCCGACGGCGGCATCGTCTACGACTACCACATGACGCTCGCCCTTGCCATGGGTGCCGACTTTATGATGCTGGGCCGCTACTTTGCTCGCTTCGACGAGAGCCCGACCGAGCGCGTCAACGTCAACGGCCAGTACATGAAGGAGTACTGGGGCGAGGGTTCCGCGCGTGCCCGCAACTGGCAGCGCTACGACCTGGGTGGCGCCGCGAAGCTCAGCTTCGTCGAGGGCGTCGACTCCTACGTTCCCTACGCCGGCTCCCTCAAGGACGGCGTGGGCGGCACGCTCTACAAGGTTAAGTCCACGATGTGCAACTGCGGCGCCCTCTCGATCCCCGAGCTCCAGGAAAAGGCACGCCTGACCCTGGTCTCCTCGACCTCGATCGTCGAAGGCGGAGCCCACGACGTCGTAGTCAAGGACTCCCAACAGAGCGTAACGTATCGATAAGATAAGACCTGCACATAAAGGTTGAGCCTCAACCACGTTATTTAGATAAAGCGAGATGCCTGCAAGTCGCAGGCATCTCGCTTGTCGTATTTGCTATTATCAGTCGAGTCAACCTTAGGGTCGGGCGGCTTAGCTTTGTTTGCTACAAGTTCCGCACGCAAAGAAGAGCACTTAATGTGCTCTTCGTCTTGCGCAGGACTGTCCGCAGTAGCGAATAAAGCTAAGCCGACCGACTCCATTAAAGATTAAAGGAGCTGATATGTGCGATTGCACAGATCATAAGGATGAGATCCCTGCCTACGACGCACAGGCCATTGAGTCCAAGTGGATGAAGGCCTGGGAGGACTCCAACCTCTTTGCCGTCGACACCGACGCCAGCAAGCCCAAGAAGTACGTGCTCGAGATGTTCCCGTATCCGTCGGGCGACCTGCACATGGGCCACGCGCGCAACTATACCATCGGCGATGCCATGGCCCGTCAGGCCCGCATGCGCGGCTACGATGTGCTGCACCCCATCGGCTTTGACGCCTTTGGCCTGCCTGCCGAGAACGCCGCCATCAAGCACAACACGCAGGCTGCCGCCTGGACGTATAAGAACATGGACCAGGCTCTCGCCACGATGAAGCGTATGGGCTTCTCCTACGATCTGGATCGCATGGTCAAGACCTGCAGCCCCGATTATTACCGTTGGGGTCAGTGGATCTTTGAGAAGTTGTGGGAAAAGGGCCTGGTTTACCGCAAGAAGAACCCGGTCAACTGGTGCCCCACCTGCAAGACCGTTCTGGCCAACGAGCAGGTCACCGAGGGCAAGTGCTGGCGCTGCGGCACCGAGCCCGAGAAGCGCGACCTGGAGCAGTGGTACTTCAAGATTACCGAGTACTCTCAGGAGCTGCTCGATGACCTGGAGAAGCTCCCCGGCTGGCCCGAGCGCGTCAAGCAGATGCAGGCCAACTGGATCGGTCGTTCCGAGGGCGCCGAGGTCGACTTTACCCTGTGCGACCAGGATGGCGAGCCCATCGAGGACGACGAGGGTAAGATCACCGTCTTCACCACGCGAGCCGACACGCTCTTCGGTGTCTCCTTCTTTGTCCTGGCTCCCGAGTACGCGCGTCTGCACGAGCTCGTCGAGGGTACGGAGTACGAGGAGGCCGTGACCAAGATCGTCGAGGACTCCAAGCATATCTCCGCCGTCGAACGTGCCCAGGGCACCCTCGAGAAGCACGGTGCCTTTACCGGCCGCTACGTGGTGAACCCGGTCAACGGCGAGAAGGTCCCCGTGTGGGTTGCCGACTACGTTGTTGCCGACTACGGCACCGGCGCCGTCATGGCCGTTCCCTGCGGCGACCAGCGCGACTTTGAGTTCGCACGCAAGTATGATTTGCCGATCGTGCCGATCATCCTGGACGATGACGACCGCGCAGCCGTCGAGGCTAACGGTGAGACCATCGATACCTTCCATGCCGAGACCGTCGACTGGGATTGCGCCCATGCTGCCGAGGGCACGCTGGTCCAGTCCGGCAAGTACACCGGTATGCGCGGCGGCAAGCACTCCGAGGGCGAGGCTGCGATCGTGGCCGACCTCGAGGCCATGGGCTGCGGTCGTCGTAAGGTCGAGTTCCGTCTGCGCGACTGGCTCATTTCCCGCCAGCGCTATTGGGGCAACCCCATCCCGGCCATCCACTGCGAGCACTGCGGCATCGTGCCCGTGCCCGAGGACCAGCTGCCGGTGACGCTGCCCGAGAACCTTGACCTGGGCGCCGGCGAGACCCTCGCCGAGTGCAAGGAGTTCTACGAGACCACCTGCCCGGTCTGCGGCCGCCCGGCTAAGCGCGAGACCGATACCATGGACACCTTTACCTGCTCCAGCTGGTATTACCTGCGCTATACCGACCCGCACAACACCGAGCTGCCTTTCTCCCGCGAGGCCGCCGACCGTTGGATGCCCGTCGATAACTACATCGGCGGCATCGAGCACGCCATTCTGCACCTGCTCTACAGCCGCTTCTTTACCAAGGCACTGCGCGACCTGGGCCTGCTGAGTGTGGACGAGCCCTTCACCAACCTGCTGTGCCAGGGCATGGTCAAGGACGAGAACGGCGACACCATGTCCAAGTCCAAGGGCAATGTCGTGCCCCCGAGCTCGGTCATCGAGCCCTACGGCGCCGACACCATGCGTCTGGCGATCCTGTTTATCGCCCCGCCCGAGAAGGACTTCGACTGGGATCCCAAGGCCGTTGAGGGCGCCAACCGCTTCATCAAGCGCGCCTGGCGTATCGTTTGGCAGCTCGTCCAGTCCGGCGACGCCAACGTGGCCTTCGACAAGTCCGCGCTCGACGAGGCGGCGATGAAGCTCTACCGCGAGCGCCATCGCACCATCGCCAAGTGCACCGAGGACTTCGACCGCGGCCAGTTCAACACCGCGATCTCGGCCGTCATGGAACTCGTCAATGCCGCGAGCGCCTACCTCAACGCTACTGAGGGCGCTTCCCGTGACAAGGCCCTGTGCTACGGCGTGGCCAAGGATATCGTGAGCGTCCTTGCCCCCATCTGCCCGTTCTGGGCCGATGAGCTGTGGCATGAGGCGCTCGGCTGTGAGGGCAACGCCTACACCGCCGCCTGGCCCGAGTTTGACCTGGCCGAGTCCATCGAGGACACGGTGCAGATTGTCGTACAGGTGCTTGGCAAGGTCCGTGGCCGCATCGACGTCGCCCGCGACGCCTCCAACGAGGAGATGCAGGCTGCCGCCGAGGCCGCCGTTGCCAAGTGGCTTGAGGGCAAGACGGTCGTCAAGGCCATCTGCGTGCCCGGCAAGCTGGTTAACCTGGTGGTCAAGTAAGCGCTGCGCGTATAGCTGACATCAAAAAGCGAGGGACGATTCCGTAGGGAGTCGCCCCTCTTTTTGGTTAAGGACACTTGCGACAACACCCAATTACCCATTTCTTGTGGAGAACCTGTGCTCACGCTGACCTGCGGGTTTGTGTTGTGGTTGCACGTTTGTGCAGGTATTGGTATAGTTTGCTTGCAAATGAAGTTGTAATTGAAAGAAGTGGGGTTTCGGCCCCGCTTCTTTTTTGTATGGATGGAGGTGCCGCAATGGTCAAGACCAAGACCGAGCAGGCGATCATCGACGCGCTCGAGGCCGTTGCTCCCCAGCACGATGTCGACATTGTCGACGTTGAGCTCGTGGGTGCCACCAAGGCCCCCTGCGTGCGCGTGCGTATCGAGGGTGCCGAGGGCCAGAGCCTGTCGCTCAATGACGTCACGGCCAACACCAAATGGGTCGGCGATGTGATTGAGGAGCTCGACCCCATCTCTTCGAGCTATACGCTCGAGGTGTCGAGCCCGGGTATGGCGCGCCCGCTGCGCCGCCCGCGTGACTTTGCCCGCTTTGTGGGCGAGAACTGCGAGCTCACCTCCACCGCCACCGAGGGCCGTCGCAAGTACGCCGGCAAGATTGCCGCCGCTACCGAGACGAACGTGACCCTCGAGCTCGAGGACGGCGAGTCCGTCACCCTCGAATTCTGCGATGTTAAAAAGTGCAAGTTGAAGCCCACCTACGACTTCAAGCCCGCGAAGGAAGGAAAGTAAGATGGCAGCATCCGACATGATGACCGCCCTGATGGAGCTTTGCCAGGAAAGGCACATCGACCAGCTCTACCTGATCGACCGCCTGGAGCAGTCGCTCGCCAAGAGCTATGCCGAGATCCTGCATCTTGAGTGGGGCGCCAAGGTGACCATCGACCGCACCACCGGCAAGATCTACGTCTACCGCCTGGAGCCGATCGACGATTCCATGGACGAGGAAGGCAACTTCACCGAGTTCGAGGAGATCGACGTCACCCCCAAGAACACGAGCCGCATCGCCGCCCAGCACGCCAAGGCCGAGATCAACGCCATCGTGCGCAACTCCGCCCGCGAGCAGATCTACGAGGAGTTCGCTGGCCGCATCGGTGACCTCATCAGCGGTACCGTGCTGCAGTCCACGCCCGACTTCACGATCGTCAAGATCCGCGAGGGCGTCGAGGCCGAGCTTCCGCACTTCGACCAGCGCCGTTACGAGAACGAGCGCAACGAGCGTCCGATGGGCGAGCGCTATCTACACAATCAGCACATCAAGGCCGTGATCATCGACGTTCGCGACCCCAACTCCAACCTGCAGCCGGTTCGTGGCGAGCACAGCCGTCCGCCGATTGTCATCTCCCGTACCCACCCCGAGCTCATGCGTCGTCTGTTTGAGCAGGAGGTGCCCGAGATCTATGAGGGCACCGTCCAGATCAAGTCGATCGCCCGCGAGCCCGGCCAGCGCTCCAAGGTCGCCGTCCACTCGCTCGACGATCGCCTGGATCCCGTTGGCGCCTGCGTCGGCCCCAAGGGCAGCCGTGTTCGCGCCGTCGTGGGCGAGCTCCGTGGCGAGCGCGTCGACGTCATCCTGTGGGATGCCGATCCGGCCGTCTATGTCGCCAACGCCCTGTCGCCTGCTAAGGTCACCCGCGTCCTTATCGACGAGGGGAAGGCCTACGCCGGCGTTATCGTGCCCGACGACCAGCTGTCCCTCGCCATCGGCAAGGAGGGCCAGAACGCCCGCCTCGCCGCGCGCCTGACCGGTTGGCATATCGACATCAAGTCCGAGACCCTTGCCGCCGACATCCTTAAGAACGTTCCCGTTCACGAGGAGCCCGCCGCCGACCTGATCGGTGACGAGGAGGACGAGGACGTCCGTCGCTGCGAGTTCGTGTCCGAGGACGGCATCCAGTGCCGCAACCAGGCCCGTCCCGGCTCCCGTTTCTGCGGTGTCCACGACACCGACGCCTTCGATGATGCGGAGGACCTGATCTAGCGCGCGGTCGCGCCGGGCAGGTCCCAGCGCATACCCCACGCTCGTTCAGTCTCTAGGCACCCAAGGTGCCAGAAAGGGTAGGTGAAGTCATATGGCAAAAGTCCGTGTGTCCACCCTGGCCAAAGAGTTCGGCATGACCTCTAAGGAACTGATGGGTCATCTCGCCGAAATGAAGATTCCCGCTAAGTCCGCTTCCTCCGCCCTGGAGGACGCTTACGTCGCCATGGTCCGCAAGCAGCTCGCCTCGGTGATCGAGGCCCGCGCCCAGGAAGTCGAGGCCGCCAAGCAGGCCGAGGAGCAGGCCGCTGCCGCCGAGGAGGCAGCACGCGCTGCCGAGGCCGAGCGCGAGCGCATCGCCGCCGAGAAGGCACGCGAGGAGGAGCGCCGTCAGTTCGCCGCCGCCCAGGCTGCCGAGGAGGCCGCCCGTGCCGAGGCCGAGGCCAAGAAGAAGGCCGAGCAGGAGCGCCTTGCCCGCGAGAAGGAGGAGGCTGCCCGCGAGGCCCAGCGCCGCGCCGTTCCCGCTTCCGACTCCGGTTCGCGTTTCCGCTCTCTGCTCGACCAGATCGCCGCACAGGAGACCGTGCTCAAGGAGAAGAAGGACGCCGAGCAGAAGGCCAAGGCCGAGCGCGCTGCCGAGCGCGGCAACCGTCGTGGCGGCAACAACGACCGTCGCGGTGGCCGTCGTAACGATCGCAACGCCTCCGACAACAACTCCGAGCGCAACGCCTCCGAGAACCGCCCGCACAGCCATCGCACCAATGCCAGCAACAACGTCGCTGCCAGTATGGACTTCCCCAACCCCGACAAGCAGGGCAAGGGCAAGAAGCGCAAGGGCGGTCACAACAACGAAGAGGACCACTACAGCCGCATGGCTCGCGAGGCCGAGGAGTACAGCCGTGAGAAGGTGCTCGAGGAGGCTCGTGCCGCCGTCGAGGAGGCCTCTCGCGAGTCCACTGGTCGTCGCAAAAAGCGCAAGGAGAAGCGCGAGCGCGAGGCCGCAAAGGCTCAGGAAGAGCGCAAGATTGAGGAGGCGCTGGCCCAGGGCGTGAACCCCGAGGACCTCGACGCCATCAAGGTCTCCCAGGGCGTTACCGTCCAGGAGCTCGCCGAGGCACTCGACGTTCCGGCCAACGACATCATCAAGCGCCTGTTCCTGCTGGGTACGCCGCTTACCATGACGCAGTCCATGTCCGACGACCTTGTCGAGCTCGTTGCCGACGACTTGGGCCGTCAGATCAAGATCATCACCCCCGAGGAGGAGAACACCTTCTCGTTCTACGACGATCCCGCCGACCTTAAGCCGCGCGCCCCGGTCGTCACCGTCATGGGTCACGTCGACCACGGCAAGACGAGCCTGCTCGACGCCATCCGTCACACCGGCGTCGCTGCCGGCGAGGCGGGCGGCATTACCCAGGCCATCGGCGCTTCGCAGGTCATGATCAACGACCGCAAGATCACCTTCATCGATACCCCCGGTCACGCCACCTTTACGGCCATGCGTGCCCGCGGCGCCAAGGTGACCGACATCGTCATCCTGATCGTGGCTGCCGACGACGGCGTCATGCCCCAGACCATCGAGTCGATCAACCACGCCAAGGCCGCCGGCGTTCCCATCGTCGTCGCCGTCAACAAGATTGATAAGCCGGGCGCCAACCCCGACCGCGTGCGCCAGGAGCTCACCGAGTACGGCATCATCCCCGAGGAGTGGGGCGGACAGAACATGTTCGTCAACATCTCGGCCAAGCAGAAGATCGGTATCGACGATCTGCTCGAGACCGTGCTGCTCCAGGCCGACGTGCTCGAGCTCAAGGCCAACCCCGACACCTTTGCCTCCGGTAACGTCCTCGAGGCTAAGCTCGACAAGGGCCGCGGCTCGGTTGCTACGGTGCTCGTGACCCGCGGTACCCTGCACGTGGGCGACACGCTGGTCGCCGGCCTTACCTACGGCCGCGTCCGCGCCATGCTCGATCCTAAGGGCAACGCCGTCACCGAGGCCGGCCCCTCCGACGCCGTCGAGATCCTGGGCCTGCAGTCCGTACCCAACGCCGGCGACGAGTTCCGCGTGTTCGAGGACGAGCGCGAGGCTCGCGCCCTGGCCGACGAGCGTTCGCTCAAGGCCCGCATCGAGGAGCAGAGCCGCGTGAAGCACGTGACGCTCGAGAACCTCTTCGAGACCATCGCCGACGCCGAGGTCAAGGAGCTCAACCTGATCATCAAGGCCGACGTTCAGGGCTCCATCGAGGCCCTTCAGGACTCCCTCGACAAGATGGATCAGTCCGAGGTGCGCATCAACACGATCCACTCCGCAGTCGGTGCCATCAACGAGACCGACGTCGTCCTGGCCGACGCCTCCAACGCCATCATCATCGGCTTTGGTGTCCGTCCCGACGGTAAGGCTCGCTCCGCTGCCGAGCGCGAGGGCGTCGAGATCCGTTGCTACGACGTCATCTACAAGTGCCTCGAGGAGCTCGATGCTGCTCGTATCGGCATGCTCAAGCCCACCGAGGTCGAGGTCTCCACGGGTACCGCGACTGTCCTGGACACCTTCAAGGTGCCCAAAGTCGGTATCGCCGCCGGTGTCCGCGTCGAAGAGGGCGAGATCGCCGCGACCGATTCCGTGCGTCTGGTGCGTGACGGCATCGTGGTCTTCAACGGCAAGATCGCCTCGATGCGCCACTACAAGGATGAGGCCAAGAGCCTCAAGAGCGGTTCCGAGGGCGGCATTGGCCTGGAGAACTTCCAGGATATCAAGCCCGGCGACCAGATCGAGGGTTACCGTATCGACCAGGTTGCCCGTACCGAGTAGGGGGTAGCGCTATGAAGCAAACGCAGGCAACCCGCCGTCTGGGCGAGCAGCTTCGCGAGAAGCTCGGTTATATCCTGCTCTTTGAGGTTTCCGATCCGCGTCTCGACCTGGTTACTTTGACCGCGGTCGAGGTCGCGGTGGACCGTTCGTTCGCGCGCGTGTACGTGTCGTGCGATGCGAGCCGCTACGACGAGGTCATGGAGGCGCTCGCAAGCGCCAAGGGCCGTATTCGCAGCCTGTTGGCTCGCTCGCTCGATTGGCGTGTTACGCCCGAGCTCGATTTTCGCATCGATCGCTCGACCGATGAGGCCGAGCGCATCACGCGTGCGCTGGAAAACGTTCCCGCCACGCTTGCGATCGAAAAGGACGAGGACGGCTACCCGATAGCGGATGCCGCCCAGGAGGCAGCTTTAGATGACTAATTCCGCCGGCCTCGCCTCGTGCGAGTCTGCAGATATTCAGCGACGCATCCTCGAGCTCATCGAGGGTGCGTCCTCCATTGCGATTTCGGGACATACTTCTCCCGATGGCGATGCCTTGGGCTCCGTGCTGGGTCTGGGCCTCTCGCTTATGAAGTTTTTCCCCAACAAGGACATTGCCCTGTTGCTGGCAGACGATGACCCGGTTCCGCGCATCTACCGCTTTATGGAAGGCTCCGATCGCCTGGTGCCGGCATCTGCGTACACCGGCAATCCGGACCTGTTCATTTCGGTGGACGTGCCGGTCGTCGAGCGCCTCAACAACTCGGCCGAGGTGCTTCGTCGCTCCAAGCATGTGGTGTGTTTCGATCACCATCCGGCGCGCGAGGAGTTTGCCGAGCTCAGCCTGAGGCGCGTCGAAGCTGCGGCCTGCGCCATGATCATCGACCGCTTCTTGGACAATTGCGGCATTGTCGCACGTGATGGCGTTGCGACCTGCCTGCTTTGTGGCTTGGTTACCGACACCGGTCGTTTCCAGTACCAGAACGCCGATGCTGCCGCTTTCCACGCCGCTTCGCGCCTGGTCGCACATGGTGCCGATCCGGCTCGTGTCGCGCTTGAGGTCTATCAGAGCATGCGCGTCGAGTTTTTGCACCTCAAGTCCATTGTCATGGGCCGTATTAAGACGGTTGCGCACGGGCGCGTGGCGTATAGCTATGCCTACCAGAGCGACCTTGAGGCCTGCGGTGTCACCTCGGATGAGTGCGACGGCCTTGTTGACGTGGTGCGCTCGGTGATGGGCGTGGAGGTCTGCCTGTTCCTGAAGGGCATCGAGGGCGATACCAAGGTGCGCGGCAACCTGCGCTCCAAGGGCGACCTCAACGTGTCCGAGATTGCTGCTGCCTTTGGCGGAGGCGGACATTCCGCTGCCGCCGGTTTCTCCAACAACGGAACGATTCTCGAGACGCTCACCGTGGCACTTCCCATGCTGGCCGAGCTGGTAGGGGAGGATCCCGCTTCGGTGACCGTCGAGCTTTAACTTTTTGGATGGTACATGGCTCGTCGTACGCCTTCACAACTGAATATGCTGCTCGCCGTCGATAAGCCGGTGGGATGCACGTCCCACGATGTGGTCTCGCAATGCCGACGCGCCCTCCATGAGCGGCGCGTCGGCCATGCCGGCACGCTCGACCCCATGGCATCGGGTGTCATGGTGGTGGGCGTGGGCCAGGCCACCCGTCTGCTGGGTATGCTCACGCTCGATACCAAAAGCTACGTCGCCGACATCTCGTTTGGTGCCGAGACCAATACCGATGATGCGGAGGGCGAGGCGGTCCGCACGGTGGCTGTTGCCAACGAGCTCCGCGATCCTGCCTATGCCCGTGAGCACTTGGCCGCCATGCTGGGTCCGCAGATGCAGGTGCCGCCGGCGTTTTCGGCTATCTCGGTCAATGGCGTTCGCGCCTACAAGTCTGCTCGAGAGGGCAATGCGGTGGACCTACCTCCGCGCCCCGTCGAGGTTTATGCCGCCGACCTGATCGCCGTGGGCGGCGAGGGTGATACGTGTGTGTGGACCGTGGCGTTCTCGGTGAGCAAGGGCACCTACATTCGTGCGCTCGCTCGCGACCTGGGCCGCGCCTGCGAGAGCGCCGCGCACATTTCCGCGCTGCGCCGCACGGCCTCCGGTGTTGTTTCCATTGGCGCCTGCCATGCGGTGGAGGAGCTTTCTCCCGAGTCCGCCGTTGGCTTTGCCCTGGATCCCATTGCGGCCCTGGGCGCCACTCGTGTTGACTTGCCGGGCAATCTTGCCGACGACCTTCTCTGCGGCCGACGCATTCCCGTTGAGCGTGCGCTTGCCGATTTCGATGCCTCGAAGGCGCCGTTTGCGTTGGTGCTCGATGGGGGACTCAAGGCGCTCGCCCGCATCGAGGGTGGCCGCTTTGTCATGGAGCACGTGTTTCCGCAGGCAATCGGCGGTGTTCGATGATGTTGTCCGCTCGCGAGCTCGCGCGTATCTTTTTCGCGGGCGAGTCGGACGAGGCTCGCATCGTTGCTGCCGATACGTTTGATGAGTGCGAGCACTTGGGTGCCGCATCGATTGCCATCGGCGTGTTCGACGGCGTTCACCGTGGACACCAGGAGCTCATTGCGGCGCTTGTTGGCGATGCCCGTGCCCATGGCTGCAAGGCGGTCGTGGTTACCTTCGATCCCGACCCGGACGTTGTGGTGAGCCCTTCGCCCGCTCAAAAATTGATGACGACGGCCGACCGTCTGCATGCCTTGGCTCAGACCGGGGTCGATGCGGTGGTGGCCGTTCCCTTTACGCCTGAGGTTGCGGCGCTTGACCATGTTGACTTTCTCTCGCTGGTGTCGCGTCTGGTCGACATTCGATCTATTCGCGTTGGCAACGACTTTAGGCTAGGTCGTGGCGGTGCTTCTGGTGTTGCCGAGATGCGCGCCTGGGGTGCCGAGCGCGGCGTTGACGTATACGGGCACGACTTGCTTTGCGAGGGCGGTGAGGCCATTTGCGCCACCCGCATTCGTCACGAGCTAGGACAGGGCCATGTGGAGCTTGCTGCTGAGTTGCTCGGCCGCCCGTATATGGTGCGCGGCGGTGTTATTCGCGGCCGTCACGAGGGTTCTGGCATGGGCTTTCCCACGGCAAACCTACATGTTCCCGACGGCATTCAGGTGCCTGCCGATGGCGTGTATGAGGGCCTGGTGCTGGTCAACGACATCGTGTGGCCCGCTGCCGTTAACGTCGGACTGCCGCCGACGTATGCCGACGATGCGGCATCTGCGCATCTCGAGGCCAATTTAATTGGTTATACGGGCGACCTGTACGGCGCTTCCGTTTCGCTGGCGTTTACGCGCTGGCTGCGTCCGTCGCGCGTGTTCGATTCGCTGGATGAGTTGATCGCGACCGTCGAGGGTAATATCGAAGATATTCGTCACAACTTGGGCGAGCAGGGGGTGAGTGTCCGTGATTAGTGATGAGGAAAAAGACCAGGTACGCGCTGCGTCCGACCTAGTTGCCATCGTGCAGGAAACGGTTGAGCTCAAGCCCCGCGGCCATGAGTTTTGGGGTTGCTGCCCCTTCCATGGCGAAAAGACTCCGTCCTTCCACATTATTCCCGCCACGCAGGTGTGGCATTGCTTTGGCTGCGGCGAGGGTGGCGACGTCTTCACCTATATCATGAAGCGTGAGAACCTGAGCTTTCCCGAGTCAATCCGTTATTTGGCCGATCGCGCGGGTATTGAGCTGCACGACACCGGAGACCGCCGCGAGCGCGGTACCAAGCGTGCCCGCATCTACGATCTGTGCGCCGAGACCGCCCAGTTCTATCACACCATGCTTATGCGCGGTAAGGACGGCCGTCCGCGCGAGTACTTTGCCAGCCGCGGCATGGGTGGCGACGTCTGCCGCCGCTACTGCCTGGGCTTTGCGCCTGGCCGCAACGCGCTGGTGTCGCACCTGTCCCAGGCGGGTTTTACCCCGCAGGAGATGATCGATGCCAACGTTGCCGTGAGCCGCGGGCGCGGGCAGCTTGCCGACCGCTTCTACGACCGCGTGATGTTTCCCATCTTTGACGAACAGGGTCACAACATTGCCTTTGGCGGTCGCATCATGGGTGACGGTCAACCCAAGTACCTCAATACCGCCGAGACGAGTGTGTTTCATAAAAAGCGAAACCTCTATGGCTTTAACTGGGCCAAGGAGTTTATCGTCGCGCAGGATACGGCCGTCGTGGTGGAGGGCTATACCGACTGCATCGCCTGCTGGGAGGCGGGGATCAAAAACGTTGTCGCCACGCTGGGCACCGCGCTCACGGAGCATCACGTCAAGACGCTCACCCGCTTTGCCAAGCGCATCGTGTATATGTTTGACGGCGATGCCGCCGGTCAAAAGGCCGCTCGCCGTGCAATTCAGTTTATCGAGCAGGATTCTATGGACCTGCGCTGCGTGGTGCTGCCCGACGGTAACGATCCCATGGAGTTCATCACGGCGCACGGCGGAGGGGAGCTGCAGAAACGCATTGACGCCGCCGAGCCGCTCATGGACTTCGTGTACCGTTCGCTGCAGGAGTCGAGCGACATCTCCACGCCGGGCGGTCGCGCCAAGGCGCTGGAGGATGCGCTCACGCTTATCTATCCGCTGCGCGACAGCTATATGATCGACACGTACTTTATTCAAATTGCCGACCTGTTGGGTTTGGATCTGGAGACAGTGCGTGCGAGCTCGGGCCGTGTGTTTCGCGATGTCGCCAAGCGCGAGGATGCGGAACGACGTCGTGAGCAGAACTATGAGCGCCAGCGGGCACAGGCTGAGCGCTCTGGTAGCGCGGGCGGTCGGACGTCTGGTTCGCAGGGGGCATCTCGCGGTGCTTGGGCATCGGGCGCGACGCCGCCTGTGTCCGCGCCGGTCGAAGAAGAGCCGTATGACTACGTCCCGCTCGATGCCTACGGCGCCGCGCCCGTGGAGGTCGTCGACGACCTGCCGCCGATCGACGCGCCTGATGGTATGGGTGCTGTGCCTGCGACTGATGGTTCGGGTGCTCCGGCTGCGGCGGCGCCGATGGTTCTTACTGATCTTGAGCGTAAGTCCTTGGCAGGGGAGCGTGAGCTGCTGACCATGCTCACGAGCTACCCCGACCTGTTCCGCACGTATGCCGACCGCATCTGCTCTATCGAGTGGGTTGACCCACGTCACGAGTCCATCGCATGGGCCGTTCTGGCAACGCCGCCGGGAACCGATCCTGCAGCCTGCATGGATGCGGCGCGCTCGGTGTGTCCCGAGGCGGCAACGCTTGTGAGTGCCGGGCGCATCTCGGCGACGAGCAAGCACCCCACCGAGACGAACATCGTGTTTATGCTCGATACGCTCGAGCTCTACACCATCAAGCGCCGCATGCGTGCCGCACAGGCCAAGCTACGCCAGGACCGTTCGCTCGATGATGAGGCCCGTCGCGCGCTGACCGTGCAGGCCGCGCAGGATTCGCAGCGTCAACGCGAGCTGCAAAAGTCGATCGGCGGCGTGGCGGACCCGTTCCGTTTGATCGGTCTGGAGGTCGCAGGCACCGAACAGGCCTAGATGTTGTGGTCAACCAGCGTATTCTCGCCTATATCCAGTCCTCTTTTTGGGTATAGACGTCGATGTGTGTGCTAAAGTATTGAGTCCTGTGGACTATGAAGGGAGAATCTGTGCCAAAAAAGACTGAGAGCACGGGTACTGGGCTGGAATCCTACGTTGCAAAGCTCATGGGCAACGGCTCAAACAGGACTTCGGTAACCGAGGACGAGATTCAGGTCGCCCTGAAGGATATCGATGTTTCTGACGAGCAGCTCACCGCGGTGTATTCCGCGCTGCGCAACAGCGGCATCCAGATTATCTCCGCGAGCGGTAACGACGACGCCCCCATGGACGTCGACGATGACGATAACGATACCGATACCGACGATTTCGATGACGACGACGAGCACGATTCCGGCTCGCTCGACGATCACGAGCTCAAGATGGCCCGTCAGGCCGATGCCGAGATGGGTTCTTCCAAGAGCAAGAAGAAGCGCGCCGTGCGCACGTCCCGTTCACGCTCCCGCGTGCGTGGCATCGATGCCTCCACGGTGATGCTGACCGGCGATCCTGTTCGTATGTACCTCAAGGAGATCGGCAAGGTCGACCTGCTGACCGCCTCCGAAGAGGTCGATCTGGCCATGAAGATCGAGGCCGGTCTTGAGGCCACCGAGAAGCTCGAGGCTGCCGATGCCGGTGAGCTCGAGCTCACGCGTGCCGAGATGCGTCGTCTTACGCGCATTGAGAACGTTGGCCTCGAAGCCAAGCAGGCGCTCATCAGCGCAAACCTGCGTCTGGTCGTCTCCATCGCCAAGCGCTATGTCGGCCGCGGCATGCTGTTCCTTGACCTGATCCAGGAGGGCAACCTCGGTCTGATTCGCGCCGTCGAGAAGTTCGACTACCAGAAGGGCTTCAAGTTCTCCACGTACGCCACGTGGTGGATCCGTCAGGCCATTACGCGCGCTATCGCCGACCAGGCCCGTACCATCCGTATTCCCGTGCATATGGTCGAGACTATCAACAAGCTCGTCCGCGTGCAGCGCCAGCTCCTTCAGGACCTGGGTCGCGACCCGACCCCCGAGGAGATCGGTGCCGAGATGGACATGAGCGCCGACCGCGTCCGCGAGATCCAGAAGATCTCGCAGGAGCCCGTGTCGCTTGAGACCCCCATCGGCGAGGAAGAGGATTCCCAGCTGGGCGACTTTATCGAGGACTCCCAGGCTATCGTTCCGCCCGATGCCGCCAGCTTCTCCATGCTGCAGGAGCAGCTCACTCAGGTGCTCGACTCGCTTGCCGATCGTGAGCGCAAGGTTATCGAGCTGCGCTTTGGCCTTGTCGACGGGCATCCCCGCACGCTCGAGGAGGTCGGTCGCGAGTTTGGCGTCACGCGCGAGCGTATCCGCCAGATCGAGTCCAAGACCCTGGCCAAGCTTCGCCACCCCAGCCGTTCGAGCAAGCTAAAGGACTATATCGAAAGCTAGTCAAGCAAGAGGCGCCCTCAAGCACATTCGCTTGGGGGCGCTTTCATGTAGTCATTGGGGACGTTCTTGAATGACTAGTCGTTTAAGAACGTCCCCAATGACT
>URPK01000009.1 GCA_900549715.1 uncultured Collinsella sp.
CGATTGGCGAAAATACGTTGGTGAAAATGGTGAAAAATATATTGACGCTAACACCCCGACCTCGCGCGCTGCGTGTGGGCCGAGGCGGCGCCCTGGGTGGCGTCGGTGTCCGCCAGGGCCGGCGAGGTCTTCGAGCAGGCCGAGGACTCCGCGCTGGCGTTCACGGCCTTCCCCAGGGCGCACTGGGCCAAGCTCCGCACCAACAACGTCCAGGAGCGCGCCAACCGCGAGATCAAGCGCCGCTACAGGGTCGTGCAGTCCTTCCCCTCGAGGGAGTCGATGCTGCGCCTGACGTGCGCGAGCCTCATGGAGACCGAGGGGCAGTGGTCCCAGCAGCGCGTGTTCTCCGAGGCCTCGGCCGCCGAGGGCTTCGCCGAGCCCGCGGACAGGCCGGCCCCGACAGAGGGGAGGCGCCGCGCGCTCGGGCGGCGCGCCAGGGAGATAGTGGACGAGATAGTCGAGAGGCGCGGTCTCAAGAAGGAGTAATATCGGGACTTGCAGCGACGGACCTCAGGACGCTCTTACACCACGTCTGCGCGCGCCACCTTCTCAAATTCGACATGCTCGGCGATAGCCGATCAAACGTAGTAAATGGACATAGTTTTTGACAGGCGGTATCGCGCGCGTCCCTCGCAAGGGCAAAATGATCCTTTTTCCTCCGCCCCCAGGAGATCACGTGAGCAGGTTCTCGATGGGATCGGGATCGGAGCCGGGGAGATAACGGATTTCTAGCTCTATGCCGAGTTCTTGCAGCTCTTTAAAGGCGGCGGTATCTGCATCGCCTACGGCAACGGCAGGCGTTACAGAGCGCTTGCCTTTCCCCGCCTGCATATGGCCGATGCTGATCTTGGTGATGGGCACGCTGCCCTTAACCAGCGCGAGCGCATCGGCGGGTGAGGCCACCATGATCAGAATCAACTGGCGCGGCGTTGCGGTATGAATGATGTCGATGGTCCTTTGCACCGAAAAAAACCGCGTCCACACGCCCTCGGGCGCCGCGACCCTCATGGGTGCCCATTGGCGCGAATCCGCCGCGATCTCATCGTTGACGATTAGGACAAGGTTGGAACCCACGGCCTCGTTCCACAGCTCAACGTCTTGCCCGTAAATGAAACGGTCATCGATACGCGTGAGAAGGATCTTGGGTTGAGCCATGGCAGCCCCATTCTGTTTGAGACCCGTAAGAGCGAGACATCACGCCTCTAATATTAGTGCATTTAAAGTGAGAAAAGCCGTCAGAACACTTGCGCGGATGTGCGATGTCCCGTATCATAGACAGCCGTTGACGCCTCAGTTGCGTCATCATATGGCCGCCAGCGTAGCTCAGTTGGTAGAGCACCGCTCTCGTAAAGCGGGGGTCACCGGTTCGAGCCCGGTCGCTGGCTCCATTACACAAGATAGCCGCCTTCGGGCGGCTTTTTTGTTGCCGATTTTGAGTGCGTGCGCGCCAATCCAAACATCGCCACGTCAACGGCGGCCCACTCGGTGGACTTCGGGTTTAATGCTTAGGGGCGGGGATTTACCAAAGTGAAATCTTAATGAAAAGAAACCCAGCTGCAACAATTGCCATGGTGAGGGCTCAAATTGGCCATATAGATCTAAAATAGTCACAATATACAAATGTCGAGAGATATTGGCGATATAGATGAAAAGAACTAAGGGTTTTCTTTTGCTGGTATTGATGCTGCTCGGACTGTTCTGCCTGAGTGGCCCTTCTTGGGCCAAGGCTGCCTGTCCTGAAGGTGAGCCTTAGCAGTCTTATACGGGCAGCCTGCTGATAACTGCTAAGGAGGGCGATGCCGACTCTCAGTCTGGGGTGAATCCCCTTGCCACTTTTGAGGGGGACGGCGGAACGGTCAAGCTTGACCATATTGGTAGCGGGATTTTGAGGTGGCAAGTTCTTCCGGACAAAATTGCGAACGATCCCTTCTCTTTTGCTGGAACGATTTATCTATACAAGGTTGTGAGCGGAAAACAAAAATACGTCGATTGCTATCCGACAAACGGGTCTGGAATTGCATTCACCGGCATTTCGGGGCAGATTGATACACATGTACGAAAGGGAACCTAAGTGGTGCGTTGGGTTGGAGCTGCTGCAGGTCCGATATGGATTGCGGTCTTGCGCTCCGATGTCCAAATAGGTCTCTCTAGACGGGAAGTTGCTCATGGACACCATATATGACGGAGACGGCTGGGTCGATCATTATAGTTGGCGCCTGGTCGGCTCGGATGACAATGGGGATGTGGTGTTTGATGGACTATGTCCAAAGCATCTCCATCCTTTTGTTTCGTCGTTAATTGAGAGTTCCGCTCGTGTTGCCCCCTACAGCTCGGCGTCGCTTCATGATACGGACGTTTTGAAGACCATAAGGGAATCAATTGACGAGGGAACGATGAGCGGCCCGCTGTTTTCTCGGCTTGTGGGGCTAGATGAGATTGGCTCGAAACGACTGCTTGCGGGCGAAAAAGTGGAACTCACTTATCGGTCGATGATTTCAATCCTGCGGCTAGCCGATGTTCTTCGCAAATAAATGAGGCTTCCCTATTCAAAAAACCGAAAACCCCGCCAAACGTGATTTCCCTAGGGAAAAAACGCTTGGCGGGGTCCTGGCGTGTTTTCCCTAAGGGGATCACGCCATCAGACGAGCAGCTCAGCCGAGCAGTTCGCTACTCCTCCCAGTAAGCATCTGCAAGCAGCTTAAAGCAAATCTTCTTGACCGGCTGTGCGCCATCGCCCGGGAACTCGAGCGTGGGCATGTGAGGCTCGCCGGCAACGAACAGTGCAAACTTATCGTCGGCAAGATCGCCGGCGATCGAAGCGTCGGAATCGACCAGATCGTAGTCGTCCTTCTCGTCAAACTCCTGAACCAGCGTCAGGCTGCCCGTGGCGACCTTAAAGGCCTCGCGACCCTCGACGTCGATCTGCAGGTCGTGATAGCGCTGATGCGTCTCATAGTGAGCCTCGGCCTCGGGACGCGTCGTGGGAGACATGACGTTCGCAAAGACCTTCTCACCCAAAATCGGATGGCTGCCGACCTCGAGCTGTGCCGGGTCGTTCTCCTCGAGCCAGTCGATCAGCACGTCGAGGCCCTTGAGCATTCCGCGGTACTCCTCGATATCGCCCAATGCACCGTAAATCATCTAAATCCCCTCTCGGATCGCTTCTTTGGCGGCTACTCGGCAAACGCGTTACCGACGCTGTTGCCACCCACATACGCCTCGACCAGGGTAAGGTCGGGATTGAACACGACAGCATCGGCGTCGCGCCCCGGCATAATGCTACCGCACTTGTCGTCAACTCTAACCACAAGCAAGCAACCGATGCCGGGGGCGGCGCACAGGCTCCTACAGCTCGGTCACGACAACGCCGTTGTAAACCTCGTCCCAACGATCCATAACCAAGTGGCCAGTCATGGGATCCATGGCATTGAGCTTGCCGCAGGTATTGGCGGTACGCAGCACCGTCTCGTCATCCGCGCCAGCAGCAATCGCATGTGCGAAGCCGGCAATGGTCGAATCGCCAGAGCCCGTAGCGTTAACGGCGGGGATATCGGGGGTCTTGGCGCGGAATGCACGGCCATTATGGAAGCCCACGGAGCCGGCAGCGCCCATGGACACGACGACCCAGGGGATATCGGAGAAGCGGGCATCAGAGGCGAGCGCGGCGCGGAGCTCGTCCATATCGTCGGTGGTAAAGCTCGTGCCCAGAAGGCCGTTAATCTCGGTCAGGTTAGGCTTGACCAGCTCGGGCTTAATTTCGGACTTAAGGGCGGCCTCGAGCGAAGCACCCGAGGTATCGAGCAGCACCTTGGCGCCGGCGTTCTCGGCAATGCCCGTGATCTTGGCGTAGTAGTCCGCCTCGACACCACGGGGCAGCGAACCCGAGATGGTAACAACAGCGGCCTTGCTCGCAAGCTCGGCGAACTTGACGGTAAAGGCATCGAGCTCCTCGGGGGCAATCGTCGGGCCGCTCTCGAGTAGCTCGGTCTGGTTGCCGGCGTGGAGGATGTTAAGGCAAATGCGAGTCTCGCCCTTGATGGGTACAAAATCATTCTTAATGCCGTTGGCATCCATGAGCTCGGCCATGTAGGCGCCCATGTGGCCGCCGAGTAGACCGGTTGCCACAACGTCGTCGCCCAGCTGACCCAGTACACGGGCCACGTTGAGACCCTTGCCGCCGGCGGTCTTTTCGGGCGTCACACGGTTAACGTCGTCGATAATGAGCTCATCGAGCTGATAGCGTGTATCGACGGACGGGTTCATCGTAACGGTGAGGATCATTTTTAGCTCCTTATCTCGCAGGCTCCTTGTGCCTCGCGATACGAGTCGACAAAACGGAATTACAGAATCTCAATCGTGAACGAGCGAACGACGGTCTCCTTGGGCTTGGCGACAAGGCAGCCACGCTTATGCTCAAGCACGTCGTCCTCATCGGAGCAGGTCGAAAGGCCGCCCCAAGGCTCAACTGCCACAAAATCGCCCTCGGGCTTACTCCACACGATGAGGTACGGAAAGCCCTCGAAGCTCAGGCGAACGCCCTTGTCCTCGCCCTTTTTGGAAAGCGTGACCTGACGACTCTCGAGCACGTCAAAGATGGTCTCCGCAAAATCGAAGAGCTCGTGCGACAGGGGCAACGTCTTCCCCACCATGGGGTTCTTGGAGCGGTTTGCCACATCAATCAAGCCAGTCGAAGGAACGGCGGTGCAGAGCTCCGCAGCCTCGTCCTTCTCAAAGCGCAGCTCGTAGTCCGTATAGGCCTCGCCCTCGTCGAGCGGGCACCTAAAGCCGGGGTGTCCACCGATAAAGAACGGCATGTCCTCGGTGCCCTCGTTGGTCACCTCATAGGAGACGCGCACGGTATCCCCCTCAAGCGCATAACGAGCGACAAGCTTAAACGGGTACGGATAATCGCTCAGCAGCGCGGCGTTATCCTCCGAAGCCAGGCACATCGCCAGCTCGTTCTCGCTCTGGCTCAGCAGCTTCCACTCCTGTTTGCGCGCAAACCCGTGGCGAGCGAGCTTCACATGATGCCCGGCAAACGTCATGGCGCTACCATCACGCAGGCCTCCGCAAATCGGGAAGCAAATCGGTGCCTGGCCGGACCACACGGCGGGATCACCCTGCCACAGGTACTCGCGACCTCCAGCCTCAATCGAGGTAAACGAGCCGCCGGCCGTGGAGACCTTGATAGAAATCGAATCGTTGGAGAGAGCGTATTCCATTGTCCATCCTTTCGAACAACTGCTTTTTGCTCGCAAGAACCCGTCTCGGCCCTGACCAAAGGACAAACCCGCACGTTCATCGATGCGTCCGGTATCCCAGCCATGCAACGGGGTACCATACAGACATTGATGCAATTACAGCTGAAAGGCCTTCTTATGCGAACCATCATTCTTTATGCCTCACGCCACCACGGCAATACGAAAAAGCTCGTGGACGCCATCGTCGAGGCGCACCCCGAAATCGATACCCTCGACGTGAAAACACTCGGCAAAAACGAGTATCCCAACCTGCACGAATACCATCTGATTGGTGTCGCCACGGGCATCTATTACTCCGAGATCGACAAGGACATGGCACGCGTGCTCACTAACGTGTTGCAGCCGCAGGACAAGGTGTTTGGCCTTATGACCTACGGTGGCAAAAACAAGTGGTACGGCAAGGATATCGATGGCATCTGCCGCATGAGGCAGGCCATCTTTATGGGTGTCTACGGCTGCCCCGGCTTTGATACGTGGGGGCCGTTCAAACTCACCGGCGGTGTCCAAAAGGGGCACCCGACCGCTGAGGAAATTAAGGGTGCCGTCGACTTCTTCGACAAGATCGAAGACGAGTATGGAGACATCATCGTCGAAGAGTACGCCAAGCGCGAGAAGCGCCTAGCATACGAGAAGGAGCATCCTGCAGGAGGCCTGGTGGCCGGCGTTAAGCGTACGGCAAAGAAAATCGCTAGCAAGCTGTAACTGTAAAGGTGCTTTTGAGCGTTTAACCCGTACGGCGGGTCCGAGCAGATTCGGGCCCGCCGTCTTTTTCTTTCGTTACTCGGTAAAGGCGTTGCCGACGCTCTGGCCGCCAACATACGTCTCGACGAGGGTGAGCTCATGGTCGAACACGACAAAGTCGGCGTCGCGACCCGGCATGATGCTGCCGCACTTATCCTCGATGTGCGCGGAGCGTGCCGGCACCTCGGTTGCCATGCGAATGGCGATATCGGCGCTGGCGATGCCCCAGTCGACGATGTTCTTGACGCCCTGGGCAAGCGTGAGCACCGAACCGGCAATGCTCTTGCCATCGGCGAGCCAGCACAGGTTGTCCTTCATGATGACGTCCATGCCGCCGCTGGTGTAGCTGCCCTCGGGCATGCCGCCGCAGCCCAGGCAGTCGGTGATGAGTACCGTGTGCTGCCAGCCCTTGGCCTGCAGCAGCGCCTTGATGGCGGCAGGGTTTACGTGCTTGCCGTCACAGATGATCTCGGCGTAGGTCTCGGACGTGGACATAGCAGCACCCACGACACCGGGCTCACGGTGATGCAGCCCGCGCTGGCCGTTATAGGTATGCGTAAAGCAGCTGGCACCAGCGTTGATGGCGGCGATGCACTCATCATAGGTGGCGTCGGAGTGACCGATGCTGGTCACGACGCCCTTCGCGTTAAGGGCGGCTGCATAGGCGGCAGCGCCATCGCGCTCGGCCGCCATGGCGCTCTTAACGATGCGACCGCCCGCAGCCTCCTGCCACTGATCAAAGACCTCCTCGGAGGGATCGATAAGATAAGCGGGGTTCTGCGCGCCCACGTGCTTCATGGTAAAGAAGGGGCCCTCCAGGTAGATGCCCTGAATGCGAGCACCGCAGAAGTCGGGGCCGCGACCCTCGTCCGCCTGAGCGATGGCGGCGCAGGCGTCCTTGATCTGCTCGACGCCATCGGTGAACGTCGTGGGTAGCCAGCTGGTGGTACCGCGACGGGCGAGCTCAGTCGAGCTGATATCGATACCCTCGGGGTCGTTATCGGTAGTTGAGTGGTTGTAGAAGCCATGGATGTGGGTATCGACCATACCCGGTGCGATCCACGATCCCGTGTAGTCCTTGATCTCGCAAGAGGGCTCGTCGGCCTGCCAGGCGCCAAAGACGCCATCCTCGACCATAAGATAGCCGCCCAGCTGCGGACCTGCCGGCAAGAAGAACTTGTCAGCCTTAATTGCGTACGTGCTCATATGCACTCCTTGCTTCTAAAGCAGTTGACTGTGGTGATGCTTATACCCAGTCCATGTAAAAACAAAAAGCGCCCGCCCGCCGTTATGAGCGGACGGGCGCCCTTACAGGGGGACGCGATTAAGCGGTGAAGGGGTGAATCGTCACGCCCTTGACCACGCGGTTGACCGTGCCGGTGGGGCTCGGCGTATCGGGCGTGTTGCCCACGCGCACGGAGTTGAGCAGGCTGATAGCCTGGGCAAACATCACGAACGGCAGGGCAAGGTAGCCCTCGGGAAGCGCCTCGTAGCCCTTAAAGGTAAAGGACTCGCCCTCGTAGACGGTAGCGCCATCCTGCTGAACGGCAACGGTGTGCTGAGCGATCTTGTCGCCACCGATCTCGTTGAGGATGTCGATGTCGTACTGACGGGTGTAGGCGTCGTTGTTGACGAACACGAAGACGAGCGTCTTATCGTCGACGAAGGACTTAGGTCCGTGACGATAGCCCATGGAGGTGTCGTAGGAAGTAGCGACCAGACCGTGAGCGAGCTCGAGGATCTTGAGCTGGCTCTCCTGGGCAAGGCCACCGAAGGAGCCAGAACCCAAGTAGGTCACGCGGTTGAAGTCGCCAGCGAGGTAATCGGCAACCTCGGACTCGCGAGCGATAACCTCCTCGCCCATCTTGGCGATGGTCTCGACCCACTCGGCCTTCTGCTCGTCAGAGGCAGTGTCGAAAATAAGGGTGGAGAGCAGGGTCATGCAGGTGTAGGAACCGGTCATGGCGAAGCCCTTGTCGTTGGCGCGCGGGATGAGCAGCGTCAGCGCGTTGGGATCATCGGCGGACTCGACGGCAAGCTTGCCCTCGGGAGCGCAGGTGATGTTGAGGAACTTGACGTTGTGGACGAGCTCCTTGGCGACGGCAACGGCGGCAAGGCTCTCGGGGCTGTTGCCAGAGCGGGCAAAGGAAACCACGAGCGTGGGATCCTCGGCGCGCAGGAAGTCGCGCGGAGCGCTCACGATGTCGGTCGTGGCGATGGGCTTAAAGTCGTAGAGATCAGTGTTGCCAGCGTGACGCAGGTACGGGGCGCAGGTATCGCCAACGTAGTCAGACGTACCGGCACCGGTGAAGACAACGGACAGACGGCCCTCGCCCATAGCGCGAGCCTCGGCCAGAAAGGCCTCGATGGCCTCCTTGTTCTCGCGATAGATGTTGAGCGTATCACGCCAAAGCTCGGGCTGCTGAGCAATCTCGGCCGTGGTGATCTGGGCGCCGAGCTCGGTGAGCTCCTCGACACTCTTCTCGAACATTTCTAATACCTCTCTCTAGAAGTAATCCTCTGACGTGCAATTATACACTTCGGTTGGTTATCTGGTAGTAACCAGTTAAATGCAAAGAATCACCATATGGAAACGATGCGGACACTAGTTGCTACGCTGGTGGTAAACCTTGTATTTAAACTGATCGGCACGAGCAACCGAGAGTGTATACTCCACAACCTCGTTTGACTCGTTATACGTAGTCCTGACCAAATCGAGCACAGGCGAGCCCTCGACAATTCCCAAAAGGTGGGCATCGGTGGGACGGGCTATGCTCGCATAGAACTCCTCTTCGGCCACGCGTATCTTTTGCTGAAAGTCTTGCTCAATCACATCGTAAAGCGGCTTACGCTCCAGCAGCGGTCGTTTTAAGGACAGAAATTGACGAACCGGTAGATAGCTGCGTTCGACCATCATGGGCATGTTGTCGGCAGAACGAAGGCGCTTAAGCTTAAAAATGCGATCACCGATACGTAATCCCATATGCTCGGCCAGATTCTTATCGGCCTCCATCTCGCAAAAATCGAGAATCGTGGTCTCGGGGTCGCGACCCATCGCGCGCATCTGCTCGGTAAAGCTGTAGGACTGCATAAGATTGGTTGCCTTTGCCGAACGGTCGGTCACAAAGGTACCGCGACCGTGCTGCCGAACCACCAGTCCTAAACGCTCCAGTTCCTGCAGAGCCAGGCGTACCGTAGTGCGCGAGAGACCATAGCGCTCCGAAAGTTCGCGCTCGGAAGGAATCATGTCACCGGCGCGATATTCATGGTCAATCTTTTCGGTCAGAATATCGACCAGCTGATCGTACAGCGGTTGCTTACGCGCTCCGATCGCCATCCTATCCTCCCTTTTGCTCGAATTCGGCTAACTACCTAGGGTGTTAAGCATTATCAGTCCGCAACACCTGAATCATCAAGAAAACAAAAGCCGCGCGCTCTTTCGAGCACGCGGCTTTTAACATACACATGGCTTAAGGGGTCGGGGTGTGAGCCGCGTAGGGACACACCCCTCAAGCTAGAGCCTTACCAGATGCTCGGCCAGAGACCAAGCGGGCCAGCGCCCAGGATGCCCAGGACGAAGAGCAGCAGAATGCCCTTGGTCGGGGTCCAGCTGTGCTTAGCGAACATGTAGTAAAGCAGCAGCGTAAGCATAAGCGGGACGAGCTTCGGGACGATGGTGTTGAGGGTGTCGGCAACGGAGAAGTTGACCGGATCCTCGGTGACGGTGCCGTAGGTAACGGACTCCATGCCGTTGCCCAGATCGGTGACGCCGCACTCGACAGCGTTGCCGTCGGCATCGGAAGCGGTGAGGGCGTTGCCGTCCTCATCGGTCATGGCGATGGTACCGGCCTCAGCGGTCTCGGTATCGATGCCCTCCATACCGGTGAAGTTCTCGGCCTCCTTCTCGGAGACGATCACGGTAGTAGCGGAGAGGCCACGGGTGGTGCCGTTGGGGATCTGGAGGTTGATCTGGGTGCCACCCATGGTGACGACCAGGCAACCGACGACGAAGACGCCCATGATGGAAGCGGCACGCGTGAAGGCCTGCATGTTGGCAGTCAGAGCGTCAATAGCGCTGGTGCCAAGCTTGTAGGACCAGTTCATGAGCCAGAAGCGCAGAGCGAACTGGACGACGTTGAAGATCACCAGGAAGATGATCGGCGCAGCGGCGTTGCCGTTGATGGCCATGTTGGAGGTGATGCCGGCCGTGATAGGCACGAGCGTCAGCCAGAACAGGGCGTCACCGATACCACCGAGCGGGCCCATTGCGGCGACGCGGACGGCGCGGATCGTGGGGATGTCAACCTTGTTCTGCTCGAGCGAAAGCACGATACCCATAACAAAGGTGACGAGGAACGGGTGGGTGTTGAAGAACTCCAGGTTGTGGCTCATGGAAGCCGCGAGGTCGTTCTTGTTGGTGTGGATCTTCTCCAGACCGGGGATGATGGAGTAGAGCCAACCGGCGGCCTGCATACGCTCGTAGTTGAACGAGGCCTGCAGGAAGCAGGAGCGCCAAGCCATCTTGTTGAGGGTCTTCTGGTCGAGCTGCGGAGCAGGAGTGAGATCCTCGTAGTGCTCCGGGATCACATACTCATTAGATGCCATCTTCGAAGTCACCTCCGTCAGAAACAGCTGCACCCTTCAGCTCGGTCTGCTGCTGGAAGTCCCAGAAGGCGATGCCGAAGCCGATGAGAGCGAGGATGAGCAGAGCAGGGGTTGCCAGAGAATCGTTGGCAACGGTGATGAGCGCGAGGCCAAAGCCCATGAGGAAGAAGCCCCACATATCGCGGTTCATCATAACCTTGAGCAGGACGGCGAAGCCGACGAAGCGCATCATGCCGCCTGCAGCGGAAAGACCGGTCTGCAGCCAAGTCGGGATGGCGGAAGCGATGGTCTGACCGATGGTGGCGCCAGCGATGAAGAACAGGGTGACGACGACGGCGAAGATCAGGCCGAGCAGAGCCATGGCGAAGTAGTTCAGACGCTCGATACCCTTGGTGTCAGCGTTGTGAGCCATGTTGTCCGCGGAGGACATGAGGGGCGACATAAGCGTGAAGACCAGGGTAACGCCGAGCTGACCAAGCAGAGCGAACGGAATGGCGAGGCCGACTGCCGCGTTGGGCTCGAGGCCCGTAGCGATAGCGAGAATGGCTGCCATGATGCCGCCGATGACGGCGTTAGGCGGCTGAGCGCCTCCGATCGGCATGTTGCCGATCGTCATGAGCTGATAGGTACCACCCACGAGAAGACCGGTGTTGAGGTCGCCAAGGATAAGACCGATGACGGCGCCGGTGACGATGGGCTGATAGAGAGACTCGAGGAAGTTGAACTGGTCGATTGCCGCGACGAACGTGACGATGAAGACCAGAGCGACCTGGATGATCGAGTATTCCATCTTGCTCCTCCTTTCAAAATGTATGTACGCACTTTGGATTTCACGTACAGAATGTCAGGGTTTCATTCCTGACAGCGTTGATCATGAGGATTACGAGAAGAGCTTGCTCGTGTCCTCAACAGGCGTGCTCGGAACGCGCCTGATCTCCAACTCCACCCCCAATTCCTGCAGCTCTTTAAACGCAGCGACATCCTCGTCGTTAACTGCGACGGAGGTGGCGACTTGGCGCTTTCCTTCCGACATGTGCATGTTGCCGATGTTTACCTTCTTTATAGGCACACCGCCCTTGACGAGCGTAAGCACGTCTTCCGGTGTTTCGGCCACGATGAAGATCTTCTGGCGCGGGCTCGCCTTGCCAATGACGTCGATGGTCTTCTGCAGGGAGAAGAAACGCGTAGCGACGCCGGCGGGAGCGGCCATCTTCATGAGGTTCTGGCGCATGGTGTTGGTCGACACATCGTCGTTGGCGACGAGGATGAGGTTGGAGCCCAGGGTGGAGTTCCACTGGGTAGCGACCTGACCATGGACCAGTCGGTTATCGATGCGGGTAAGAAGAATGTTGGGTTCTGCCATGTTGATCAGCTTCCTTTCGTTATTTGCTGACGACAGTTACTTGATCTCCTGAATCGCGTAACGCGAAACATCTACGACGGCACCGGATCGGACTTTAATCTGGACCTTTTCGCCTTCGATGCCCTTGACGGTTCCGTAGATACCGCCGGCGAAAAGAACCTCCTGACCCGGCTTGAGCTCGGTGTGCAGCTCCTTGAAGTACTTCTGCTTCTTCTTCATGTTGATTTGCGACCAGATGGTGTAAATCAAGCCCATGACGACAAGCAGGCCTAAAAGGGCAACCGAGGAGCTCAGGACGTTGGCTCCGAAATCGGCCATTAGATGCCGTCCTCGTCGCCGAAGATATCCTCTTCCTCGGAGCCGGCAACGGATGCGACCGTCTGGGCGGTGATGCCCGTCTGGCCAACGGTCACGGCCTGCTCGCCAAGCTCGGCGAGCGTGGCGTTACCGCGGAGGAACAGAAGCTCAATAACCATGGGAAGGTTGGTGCCAGTCAGAACCTCGACGTTGTCGACATCCTGGGCAATCATCATCGACTGATTGAACGGAGTACCACCGAGCAGGTCGGTAAAGACGAGCACGCCATCGCACTCCTCGCGCATGGCGGTAATAGCGGCGCGGAGATCCTCACCGTAGGAAGCAGCCTGGTCGCCCTCAAAAGGAACGACGGTAAAAGCGGGCTGGTCGCCGGCAACCATAGCGATAGCACTTGCAAGGCCGGGTGCGAACTGTCCATGACCGGTAAGAATAAAGCCAACCATTCAAATTTCCCTTCCGAAGGTGTGTACGATCTGAGTCCGATGATTTTCGGAAGCCAGCGGGCGCTCGCCCTTAAAGCTTCTTGGAAAGCGTTCTTTGAGAACCAGTGGTCTCTCAACTGGTAGTAACCACGTGACGTGTTGTTGTCACTATATCACCACAGAAGAGGTTGCTTTCGTTGATTCATACAGTAAAACGTTTTTGCACCGTTCACGGCGAAAAATCGACCGTTTACCGCTCATTAACACTTCTACCTGCGGTTTTGAAACCGTTTCGAAATGATTTGACGAAAGATCGGAACTTTTTTCGTGTCTAAACAACGCAGGGTGGCTAAAAATGGCGTGTAGAAAAAATGCAGGTCATTGTGAAGATATGTGAATTGGTCTTTTTGACTTAATACCAGTAAGAACCAGTTTAGAAATTATCGGTGAACGGTAGTTTTCGACCGTTCACCGGTTACTTGCAATCGTTTACGGCCGTTTTCCCGGATGAATTGAGGATACCCGATGAAGCACTTGCACGGGCGCAAGTCCTATCCTAGTGGTTTCGGTAACAAAATGCCCGCTAGAACGTTGTCGTTCTAGCGGGCTTAATCAGGTAGATCGGTTAGCGCGCAGTAGTGCAGACAGATCTTACGCAAACAGGCCGTAGATGCTGATGTTGGCCTTGGCGTAGAGGCCGTTAGCATACTCGGTCCACTTGGAGCTGGCGCTCGAAGCCTGCGAAGAATACTGCTGGTAAGCGGTGTAATAGGCGGTCATGGCCTGCTTATAGGTGGCGCTATCGGCGGTAAAGGCATCGTTAGCGAAGGCCTTAGCGTAGGTGCTGTTCTCGTCCTTCCAGGTGCCCTTCGAGCTATCCCACTCGTCACCGGCAAGGTTGATGATGTAATCGGCGTAATCCTTGCTCGCGGTGTCCTCGTTGCCGTCAGAAGGCTCGGTCGGAGCGGTCGGCATGCTCGCGGAAGCATCGCCCACCTTCTTCTTGTAGAGCTTCTGCAGCGTCGCGGACTGACGGACGATCTGCTTGGCCTGGTCCTTGGACACGCCATACTGCTTGGCCATGGTGTCGTAGTCCGAGGTGCCGATAGAATCCTCGGCGTACTTCTTCATCTCCTTAGAGGAGACGGTAATGCCCTCGTCCTCAGCAGCATCGAGCAGAATCTTGTTGCGCACGTAAGACAGGATGACGTCGGCAGAGGGGGCGGTGTAGTTGCCGTTGCTATCCTTGACGGTATCGAGGCTGTACTGGCTCTCGATGGCCTCGCGCGCGGTGATGTCGCTCTTCTTGCCGTTGTAGCTATAGCTTGCCACGGTCGAATCGAGCTGGTCCTCGGTCAGGGTCGACGAACCGACACCCTTGCCGCCAAAGCCGCCATTGCCAATAAAGAAGCCGACCACCGCAGCGATCACGATAGCGACCACAAAGGCGGCAATCATCGTCTTCTTGTGCTTGGATGCATGGTCGTCCGCGTCGGAGTCGTCCTCGTCTTGCTCCTCGGGCATGAGGTTCTCGTCGGCGGCGTCCGCGGCGATCTTTGCCTCCAGGCGAGCGTCCTCCTCCTCGGCGGTCGTGCCGGCAGCAATGTGCTCGGCAGACGTGCCGGCGACCAGGTCGATCTTCTCGTCCTCATCACCGTCGGGGCCTTCGCCGCGCTCGATGATCTGGATGCCGTCGATCTCGTCCTTCTCGTCCTTCTTTTGAATCAGACCCATATCAGTTACTCCTTGTTAGGAAACATAGTCCGCAATAGAATACGCCCGACAGAGCGCCGGGCGTATTGATTCTTAGGTTATACGCAAACACTTAAGTACTATTTAGGCGTTTGCAGCCTGCATGCCTTAAGCTAGGTGCGCGATAACGGCATCGGCAAAGGCCTGCGTACCCACGGCCCCCTCGACGGAGCCAGTCTGGGCACGACGCACGTCACCGGTAACCTGTTCGCCCTCGTCGAGCGTGGCAGAGACGGCGGCGCGAATGCGGTTGGCCGCGTCGTTCTCACCCAGGTGATCGAGCATCATCGCAGCAGAGAGGATCTCGGCCGTGGGGTTGGCAATATCCTGCCCCGCGATATCAGGCGCAGAGCCGTGCGTCGCCTCAAAGATGGCGCAGTCGGCACCGATGTTGGAGCCGGGGGCCATACCCAGGCCGCCCACCAGGCCGGCGCACAGGTCGCTCACGATGTCGCCGTACAGGTTTGGCAGCACCAGGACATCGAAGTCGTTGGGGTTCTGGACCAGGCCCATGCAGGTGGCGTCGACGATCTTGTCGTTGAACTCAATGTCGGGATAGTTGGCGGCCACCTCGCGCGCAACGCGCAGGAACAGGCCGTCGGTCGCCTTCATGATATTGGCCTTGTGCACAGCCGTCACCTTTTTGCGGCCGCAGCGGCGGGCATACTCAAAGGCGTACTCCACAATACGGCGGCTCTTGGCGATAGAGATGGGCTTGATCGAGATGGCGGAATCGGCGGCAAAGGTCTTCTGACCCGAGCGCTCGACAAGCTGTGAGAGCTCCTCGACCTCGGCTGCGCCCTCGTCGAACTCGATGCCGGCATAGAGGTCCTCGGTGTTCTCGCGCACGATGACCAGATCGACGTCGCGGAAACGCGAGCCGTCGCCCGGCTGCGACAGACAGGGACGCACGCAGGCATACAGGTCAAAGTGCTTACGCAGAGCAACATTGACGCTGCGGAAACCCGTGCCGACCGGCGTGGTGATGGGCCCCTTGATGGCGACCTT
Source organism: uncultured Collinsella sp. (assembly GCA_900549715.1). GTDB lineage: Bacteria > Actinomycetota > Coriobacteriia > Coriobacteriales > Coriobacteriaceae > Collinsella. Next base: position 15,471 of record URPK01000009.1, read on the forward strand.
AGTCTCGGCAACCGCATCGAGCACATGTTGGGGCAGCGGCGTGCCAAACTCGTCCATGACGCCGGCGCCGGCCTCCTGGACGTTCCAATTGATCTGGACACCGGTGGCCTCGACCACGCGGCGCATAGCCTGCGTAATCTCGGGACCGATACCGTCACCGGGAATCAGGACTACATCGTGCGCCATAATCTGTTACTCCTCGTCTTCGGCGTCGTCAGATTTTTTAACGCTAGCACGCTTCTTCTTTTTGGAGAGATCCAGGCCAAAACGTTTAACAAGCATTTCGCAAATCTCGCTCGAACGGACCTTGAGATAGCTGCCCTTACCGTTCTCGGCATCGAACTTAAGGCGCAGCGCAAGCTTCTCTGCGACCTCGGCGTCGATCTCGCCCTGGCAAAACTCGTACAGGCAACCGAGCATGTCGCGATACTCAAGGTCGCCGTGGTAGCACTGGATGGCCTCGTCCAGGATGGGCCAAGCCTCGCGCGAACGCTCGACACTCGTGGCACCCCACACGCACAGCAGGCGGAAGGCGGCATAGCGCAGCGTGGAGGAGATCTCGTCGAACAGCGCGGTCTCGGCACCCTCAAAGGCGTCCTCCATCTGCTCGGGGCAGGTGGTGGCGAGTGCCGCCAAGGCATCGAGGGCCTCCCAGCGGGTCTGCGCCTCGGGGCGATCGAGCGCCTCGATCAGCGCGGGCACGCAGGGCACGACGCGCTGCGGATCGCGCTCGGCAAGCAGGTGCAGCACGCGGGCGGCAAACTGGCGGATGCGGCGCGTGGGGCAGCCGAGCTCCTGGACCAGGCGGTCGACGGCGTTCTCGTTCTCCTCTGCCAGCTGGAGCTGTGCCAGCTCCTCGTCGGTGAGCTGTTCGTCTTTGTTTTCTGCCATAGTTACCTCTTCTTACTATTTCTTAGCGTGCTTGCCAGCACCCTTGCTGTCATCGGTGACCGAGATGAGCTGTCGGTCGGCCGCACCATTGCGACGCGCACGGCGGCGTTCCTCGGCGTCGCCCGCATCGGCGGCGGCGCGATGGGCCTTGTTGACGTTAAAAACCTCGTCGTGCTTGCGCCACGGGCCGACGGACTCGCCAAAGCTCATCTTAAGACCGGCGATAAAGCCGCCGAGCCAGCCGATCGGCGCAAACTGCACCAGCGGGAACAGCGAGAACACCCAGGTCAGCAGGACGACTGCCGCCGCTCCTGCAAAGTTGGCGATCCAGTAGTCGCGCTTGGTGATGACGCGCTTTTCGCACGCCCACTGGCCGCACAAAAAGCCGATGTAGATCGCAAAGAGAAAGAGCACCAGCGCAAGCACCACGAACGTCCAGCTCATGGGCGCTACTCCTCGTGATGGTGGCCGCAGCAGCACTCGTGGCCGTCATCATGGCCGTGGCCGCCGCAGCACTCGTGGTCCTCGCCGTGATGGTGGCCGCAACCGCACTCATGCTCGTCGCCGTGCTCGCCGCAACCGCAGCCGTCCTCGTGGGCACCGTGCTCCTCGGGGCGATACTGCGACCAGTCCAGACCGGCGGCGATGGCGTCGGCCTCCTCCTTGTAGAGGACCGTGATGGCCTGGGTACCCAGCTTGGCACCACCGATGGCGTCAAGCATGTCGTAGAGCGTAAAGGCCACGTCGGCGCCGGGCAGCGCGAGCTCGCGGTCATCGGCGTAGGCGAGCGCCAGACGCAGGTCCTTAATGAAATGCTCGACCATAAAGCCGGGCTTGTAGTCGCCGTCGAGCGCCTTGGGGGCCAGGCTCTCCATGGCGCCGGACTTGCCGGTGCCGCCCAGGATCATCTGGCGGGTCTTCTCCAGGTCAAGGCCGCTCAGCTCGGCAAACGCCAGCGCATCGGCCATACCGACCATGCAGGCGCCCAGCGACACCTGGTTGGCGAGCTTGGCAGCCTGACCCTTGCCGGCGCCATCGAAGCAGGAGATGTTGGCCGCAAAGGTGGCAAGGATATCGCGGACCGGCGCGATGTCGTTCTCGGTGGCGCCCACGATAGCCGTGAGCGTGCCGGCGATAGCACCAGACTCGCCGCCGGTGACGGGGCAGTCAAACGCCATGCGGCCGGAAACCTGGGCGGCCTCGGCAATGTCGCGCGCCAGCTCGGGGGAGCTCGTGGTGAGGTCGATCAGGACCGCGCCGGGTTTAGTGCACGCGAGCAGGCCGTCGCCCGCCAGGTAGAGCTCCTCGACCTCGGAGGGATAGCCCACCATGGTAAAGACGACATCGGCGTTCGCCGCGGCATCTGCCGGCGTATCGGCCCAAACGGCACCGCGCTCGATAAGCGCGGCGGCCTTGGACTTGGTGCGGTTGTTGACCGTGACGGGGTAGCCAGCGTCCAAAATGTGGCCGGCGATGGGGGCACCCATGATTCCGGTGCCGATGAATGCGACGGAGAGCTTGTTTGCCATGAAACCTTTCCTTTTGGGTTGGGTGTTGTTACCAGGTTGAATACTCGGTGCCAGCGTTTGGGCTGTGAGTTGGGATCGATTACGGTCGCGTTACTTGCCTACTGACCGCGCACGCGGCGGGCGATGCGGTCGGAAAGCGACGCCTTGTCGGCGCGGTTCTTGCCCCAAAACGCGCAGGCCACCATGCCGGGGCCCACGTGCGAGCCGATGGTGGGACCCACGGAGCTGCGAATGATCGTGACGTCGGCGCAGCCCTCCTCCTTGCGGATGGCGGCTTCGAGCCAGTCGCCGTCCTTTTCGGCATCGGCCGTCATAATGGCGATGGGCATGGTGCGATCGGGCACATAGTTCTCGCGGAACGACTTGAGAATGGACTTGAGCGCCTTCTTGCGACCGCGGTTGACGCCGATCAGCGACAGCGAGCCGGCCAGGTCGTAGGACAGCTCGGGTTTGACGTCGAGCTTTGCCGTGAGCTGTGCCGCCGCGGGCGGAATGCGGCCGCCGGCAGCCAGCGCGTCAAAGCTCTCGAGCGTAAAGTAACCGTGGACATAGGTCTTGGCCTCGTTTGCCCAGTCGACCAGCTGCTTGGCGGTCAGTCCCGCCGAACGCTGGCGCACGGCCTCAAGCGCCAAAAGCTCGCCGGTCGCACAGGGCAGAGCGTTGTCGACCACGTACAGCTCAAAGTTGGGATACTCGGCGCGCACGGCGTCCGCCGCCTGGCACGCGGAGTTGTAGCTCGACGACAGCGCCGAGGTAAAGCACAGGTAGACCGTGGGCGTACCCTCTTTGGCGCACTCGGTAAAGAACTCGATATAGCGACCGAGCGACACAGCCGAGGTGGACACGCGGGCACCGGCGCGCATGCGGTCGTAGAACTCCTTAGGGCTGATGCTCGACCAGATGTCGTCCGTACGCTCCTCGCCATCGATAATGAAGGGGAAACCCAGGATATCGACATCGAGGTTCGCGGCGACCTCGGGGCTAAAGTCGCAGCAGGTATCGACGACGATGCGGCAACGGTCCGAATGACCGGCGGATGCGGCCTTGTCCATCAAAGCGACTCCTTACGTAAAAAGGCGGCCACCCGCATGGGATGGCCGCCAACCGTTAACTCATGCAAGTTAACGTATTTTACTCGTCAAGTGTTTCGATGCGGGGCTTGATGATGCCATATCCACCATTCTTACGGTGATACACCACATTGATGAGGCCAGTCGTCGCGTTCTCGAACACGTAGAAGTCGTGGCCGAGCAGATCGGTCTGCACCAGCGCCTGCTCCTCAGTCATCGGGGTGACATCGATGACCTTCTCGCGGACGAGCAGGTCGTCCTCCTCCTCGGGCAGCAGCAGATCGGCAAGATCCTCGACGCGCTCGACCGGCGCGACATCCGCTGCGCTGGCACCGCCCTGGCGGTTGTCCACGACCTTGGTCTTGAACTTGCGCAGCTGGCGGGTGACCTTATCGGCGGAGAGGTCGATGGCAGCGTACATATCTGCACCGTGCTCGGCAACGCGAATCACCGAACCGCGGGCACGAACCGTAACCTCGACGATTGCCGGGTTGGGGTTCGAGGGGTTCTTCTCATAGCGAAGCACGACGTCGACTGTCATGGGCTCGATATCGAAAACCTTGAGCGCCTCGCCGATCTTCTCGTCCACATGCGCACGCAGAGCATCGGTTACCGTCGTCTTGCGTCCAGAAACCTTGATATCCATACGTGGCTCCAATCTGCCTCGGGGACTTACTGTACTGGCTATGTACCCATTGCCGTGCATTTAATCACGCGGATTCCTAAAGACCCGAATAACGATTGCTTGATACCGCATACCGAAGTCTCGCACTTTTCCGTGGCAAAGTGCGCTATAGGAGGGAGGCGGCGGCTTTGGTTTTGCACCTAAAAAATGTCTTTGACCTGCTGGTTTTATGGGAACGAAAAAGCCGGGCTCCCCTGTTGGGAGAGCCCGGCAATGCGTGTTGAAACCGTGAAGAGGCGCCTCTCCTAGCGCATAGGAGATGCCACCCCTAGCAATAACTAGCTATTGAGTTTGTTAATGTCGTCGTCGGTGATAGTGCCCTCCTGGCTGGACGATTTATCCTCGGAGGATGCACCCTCGCTGCTCGAATCGGAGGATGCGGACTCGCCGGATCCGGTGTCGGTCGACTGCACGTCGGCGCCCGAGACCGTCTTGGTGGTGAGGTCATAGGGCATCGTGCCGTACCAAACGGAGTGGACCGCCTCGAGCGTGCCATCGACCGTGATACCGTCGAGGGCATCGCTCACGGCACGGCATAGCTCGTCGTTGGCCGCGAGGCCCGCGACGCCGAGCGTCGAGGGCGTCTCGAGCGTGCCGACGTAAGAGACCTGGCTCATCAGGCGCGCAAGGTAGCCGCCGGCCGTGGAGTCGCAGATCACGTAGTCGACCTCGCCGGACTCGAGTGCCTCAAAGCACTCGTTGATGTTGGAGAAGGTCTTTTGGTTGGCCGTGATGCTCTGCTTGGCGAGCGCTTCCTGCGAGGCCGAGGAGGTCTGAACGCCCAGGGTAGCGGTGTTAAGCGTTTCGGTGGAAACGCTCAGAGACTCGCCGTCGCTCGTCTTTCCGAACGCTGCCGCAGCGTCGTACAGGCAAGTACCAAGCGCGCTGATGTCACCATCCGTGGAATTGATGTCGCCAATGAAGATGTCGGCCTTTTTGTCGCCGAGCGCGGAATCGGCAGAAGACGCATCGACGAAGGCAACCTTAAGGCCCATACGGCTTGCAAGGGCACGAGCGGCATCGACCGCATAGCCCGTGAGGTTTCCGTCGGCGTCCTGCATGGCCTGCGGGGCATCAGACGTATCGAGGGCGACCGTCAGGATTCCCGGCGTGACCAGGGCATCGTCCGACACCGCCGGCGTGACAGCCTCGTGCTCGATCTGGTCGATCGTGGGCGTCGTGAACGTGGACAGTGGGTTGAACGCGCATCCGCTCAGACCCAAAACGGCAATGACCGCCGCGGTCCCAGCACCTAACCGAGCCGCGTGCACCAAGCTGCCCCTCACCATGTCCACTACCCTGCCTTCTGTGTCGTATACAATCCGTGCGCTGCGCGGAATAACGGGTTGTTCCCACCAGCTGACCTGGTATTTGACCCCACACTTGCGCACCGGGGTGTTTGCTCGGGAAGCCGTAGCCACCTTCACGACTGGCCCGCTCGCCCGCGAGGCGGTATTGCCCCAAAGAAAGTAGAACGGACGGTGCGGCTTACATCTAGGACGCGCCATGATCGCGCCGCGCGCACGCGGTCGCTTACGTGGATCCCTTTGACCGCGTCTGTCTTGGACTAGGACGGGCATTTCGTCCGTCCGCAACCACAGCCTGGTAGGAACGAAGCGCATTATAGCTAAGTTCAAGCTAAAGTTTAAGGTTAGGGGCGTCATTCGCACCGTGAGCACAGATTTTGCAGGTCGGAGCGAACCATTCGTGCCCCCATGAAGCCCGGAGCTCCCCTACGGGGAGCTCCGGGGCGCCCTTCTTAGGGTGCCGTGGCCAAATAATGGCAAATGTGAGTACTGTTACCAATTTAGTAACACGTAATTTTGGCCTCTCGGACAGGTTTTGCGCTCAGTGTCGCCAACCTGATGCTTAGTTATTCTACATTTGTTTATTATCTTCTGACTTTACGCCGCCTCCGAGTCCTAAATTCCTTGATTTTGATGTTACTGATTTAGTGACAGTACTCATATTTACCATATTTTGGCCAGGGTATATGATTAACCCCCTATTTTCGTCGCGAATTAGACCGGCTTAAGCCCAAAACACGCCCGCAGCGTGCTAAGCAACGCCTCTTGCTTCTTCCTGCGGGCATCGACACGATTCCGGTACCGCTTTCGCATACGCTGGTGCATGCGCCATGCGAGCGCTTCCATCGCTTCCATGTCGCAGAGCATTTCGTTGTTGACCGTCGCGACCTCGATTCCCATAGTAATCAAGCCCGTGTTGCGTTTTTCATCATGGATACGTCCCTTCCGGGAGGAATGGCCCAGCTCACCGTTGTATTCAAGGTCAAACCGGGCTGTTTCCTGATACGCATCGCAAATTGCATGCGGCATCCCTGAGATTGCCTGCGCGCGGTCATCGAACTCGATCTTGTAGTCGGTCTTAAAAGGACCGCAGGCAAATCCGCCATAGGAAAACGGTAGTGAAAACAGGGCGAGCATGATGCACTCCATGGGCGAGCGCAGGTTTTCTGACAAGTAGGGACACAGACGCTGCAATTGTTTGGCCGCGTTCCCCTTGCATGCCGCGAGGTAATCTGCCAAGCGATCGGGCATCAGCACCGGCTCAACCTCAAAGTAGCCCACATCTGCTGGCTGGTCCTTGTCCTTTGCAAGTTTATTCGTAACAAGCGAGGTGTAGGGAGGCAGATACTTCCCGCGGTCACTCAGCGAAATCTTAGAGCACAGCTCCTGGGCCAGGGCAAATGCCTGGATACAGCCGACCTCGCGGGCGACGGCAACACAAAGGGCCTCGGGAGATAGACTGTACACCCCCGGTTCCACCTCTAGAATCGAGCCGGCGGGCAACCCGGAGCATACGGACCAGCCCACGCCAGGCATGCGGCGGCGCTGCGCCGCAGATCCCACCAGCAAGCAAAGATCTTCTTGCACCTCGCCGCTTGCGGCCCCAATCCGCACCAAGTCGGGAAGATAGATGTCCTCGGTCGAGGGCGACGACGTGCACAGCACACGGCGCTCTTCATCGGGATCGAGGTCCCTCCAGCTGATGTAACCCATTTGTCGGCGCTCGGCGCGCATCATGCGTAGCGCCGAGGCGCCTGTTAGGATTACGGAAGCCGCTAGCTGTTCGCCTGTCGGCTCGTTGCACCGCTCAATCTTTACTGCCACAAAACCACCCCTACCAAACGCGTGCGATAGCGAGGCCATCGACTGCTGCGGCGCCGGCGCGCTTGAGTTCCGCCGAAGCCGCGGCCATCGTCGCACCCGTGGTGATAACGTCGTCGATAAGCAGCAGGCGGCGGCCCCGCACGTCCTCAACGGTCTCGTACATGCCTCGGGCGCGTTCACGGCGTTCTTCACGACCGAGTTCACGCTGGTCGCCATGGCCGTATTTAACGAGGGCGTCGAGCAACGGAACACCCGACAGCTCGCAAAATGGGCGCGCGATGGCTTCCATATGATCGAAGCCGCGTCGCCGAAACGCCGCCGCCGTCGCAGGCACAAACACCACTGCATCGGCGCCGGACAACACACCGCCAAAGCGATCGGGTGCCGCGACCTGGGCGTGTAAGGCGGTGTCGTATAGCAGCTCCGCCAGATACGGCGCCAGGCGTCGCTCGCCCGCGTCTTTGTACGCTTTAATGATCCGCGGCAGCGGATGCGTGTAAACAGCACATGCCAGGCACCGGTCGAGCGCTTCGGCCATCGCCAAGGACGTACCCTCGACCGAGCACTCGGTGCACAGCAAGTCTCCAAACGGGGCGCCGCATCGAGTGCAGCTATGCCGCGGGTCGATGAGCGCAAGCGCCGCCAAGCAGTCTTGGCAAATTAGCGCGCCGGAGCGCTCGCAGCCGGCGCATCGCGCAGGCGACAACGCCTCAAGCGCCTCGTGCGCCGCCAGGTCGGCAAACGGTAGCAATTCGTCCGCAAACGGCAGGATGCCGGCACCTTGCAGGCATCCCAACACATTCAAATGTCTCTTCACGACACAACCCTCCCTACGTTCGGTCGCAGGGAGGGTTGTTGATTCAGCGCTATGGTACCCCGACGCATTTGGGGTCAGGCAGGTTAAATCCGCTCGCGGGCGTTATTCACCGGTAGGCGGTTGTGGCGCAGACGAAGACGGGGTCGAACCCTCGCCACCATCTTGACGCGGCTTGCGGGAACGACGACGGCGACGGCGCTTCTGGCCCTGGTCGGCCGAACCCTCGCCACCACGATCTTCGCGCGACTCGCGTTCGTCGCGAGCAGCGCCGCGCGCGGCCTTGGCAGCCGCCCCTCCGCCATCTCCGGGGCGACGACGCGTGACCTTGACCTCGCCATCCGAGACCTGATCGGCCACGGAGGGCACCGAGGGCTTTTGCTGCGTGCCCGAGGAATGGCGACGACGCGGACGCGAGGCGCGCTCGTCATCGTTGCGCTGCTTGCCACCCTTGTCGGCAGGCGCAACGGAACCCGAACCACCCTTGGGGGCGGCACCGGCTTCGCGAGCAGCTGCGGCGCGGAAGGCGTCCTCGCGCTCCTCGCTCGACAAATGGCGGCGGCGACGGCGCGTGGGATTCATGCCACCGCCGCGGTTTTGCTGCTGGGGCTGCTGAGCCTCGCGCTCGCGGGAGGAGTTCTTGCCTGTGGGAGCGGCCTCGCCGGCATCGCCCGCACCCGAGCGCTTGCGGCGGCGACGTCCACCGGCAGCCTCCTCAGCCTCGGGTGCCTCGGCCTTGCCACGACCCTTACCGCGGCCACGGCCCTCGCCCTGGCTCTGACCGGCACGGGTATCGGCGTCCGCATCGCGACGACGGCGCTTGGGCATCGATGTACCGGCCAGACGGTCGGCACTCGACAGGCCATCGCCCACGTCGACGCCGTTCTCGCGGTCGAGCTCCATAAGCGCCAGGCGCATCTCGGGCGACTCGATACGCTCGAGCACATCGCGCGTCACACAGTCGGGGCGGCAGTTGCAGCCCTGCTCGGCGGCCTTCTTTTTGCAGCCCTCAGAGCAGGTCATGTCGGCCAGGTTGACCTTAAAGACTTTGCCGTTCTCCAGGCGCAACACCAGCTGTTCACGCGGGGTGTCATATTCCTGGATGCGCGCCTTGCCAAGCGGCGTATCGATCAGCGTCTTCTTTTTGGGCGCGCGGCTCTTAAAGTCCTTGTACGCCTCGAACTCGTAGCGCAGGCAGCACATCAGGCGACCGCAGACGCCGCTAATCTTGGACGAGTTGAGCGGCAGGTCCTGCTCTTTTGCCATGCGGATCGAAACCGGCTCAAACTGTCCGCCAAAGCGTGTGCAGCAGAGCTCCTGGCCGCACTGGGCATAGCCGCCCACCAGGCGGGTCTCGTCACGCACGCCAATCTGGCGCATGTCGACGCGAATGTGCAGCGTCGAGGACAGGTCCTTGACGAGCTGACGGAAATCGACGCGTTCCTCGGCAGCAAAGTAGAACACGGCCTTCTCGCCGCCAAACAGGTACTCGACGCCGACCGGCTTCATCTCGAGGTCGAGCTCCTTGACCAGGCGGCGGAAGTCGACCATGGCCTCGTCACCTTGGATAGCCAGGTCGTCGGCAAGCTGCAGGTCGATGTCGCTCGCCACGCGCAGCACGGGCTTGAGCGGCTGACCGATCTCGTCTTGCGGCACCTCGAAGGGATCGGCCGTGACCAGGCCGATCTCGGTTCCGCGCTCGGTAGAACAAATGGCATAATCGGCCTCGAGGATATCCAGATCCTGTGGGTCGAACCACAGGTCGCGCGAGGCGTAGGTAAACTTAACGGGTACGACTAACGGCATTTCAGTGCCTTCCTGATATCGAACAGCATGACCTCGATGGCCAGCTGGGGAGTAACGTTTCTGGCGATGTTGCGCTCAGCGGTGGCAACCGCCTCGAGCGCCTGGGTGGCACCCGCAACATTCGTCGCCGCGGCAAGCCGCCCGATCGTGTCGCGCACGTCCTCGTTCACAACGTCTGCCGCCTCATTCTGAAGCGTCAGCAGCACGTCGCGCATGAGCGTCCGCGCGCTCGCCAGCGCTTCCATGATACCCGAACGCTCGCGCGCGTTGAGTTCGCGCTTGTTGCGGTCCTCAAGCTGCTTCAATGCTCCACGCGACAGGTAGTCGGCGTTTTGCTCGAGCACCTTTTCCTGCGTGGACTTGACCTCGGCGAGCGGCGCCTTGACGGCGACGATGAGCGACTTGGCGCGACTGAGCACATCGGCCTCATCGGCAGCGATGAGTGAATCGATGGCGCGAACCATCTGACGGCGGGCGTCCTGGCGCTCGGCGCTCTTGAGGAACTCGATGCCACGCGTGGGGCTTCCCGCCACGGCAACGGCCATACGGCAACGCGCAGGGTCCTGACCGGTGGCACGGCTCACGGCCTGCGCGGCGACGGCGGGCGATACCAGCCGAAACGGCACGCACTGGCAACGACTCACGATAGTGGGCAGCATCACGTCTGCCGAGGTGCCCAGCAGGATGAACATGACGCCCTCGGGCGGCTCCTCGAGCGTTTTGAGCAGTGCGTTGGCGGTGTTGGCGCGCAGTTGCTCGGCACGGTCGATGATGTAGACCTTAGCCTTGGCGCGGATGGGCGCCAAGGGCACGTCGTCGAGCAGCTCGCGGGTCTGCGCGATGAGGTAGCCCGTGGCGCTCTCGGGCGTGTAATAGTGCACGTCGGGATGCGTATGGCGCGCGACGCGCACGCAGCTGTCGCACGAGCCACAGCCGTCCCGCTCGCACAGGAAGGCTTGGGCGAGCGCCCATGCGGCGTCGAGTTTACCGGCACCGGGCGCGCCCAAAAACAGGTAGGCGTGCGATGCACGGCCGCTTGCAATGGCATTGGTCAAAAAGTTGCGCACGCGTTCCTGGGTGTCGAGCTTGGCGAGCAGGCTTGCCTGAGCGGGGGCCATGTTACTCAGCCTCCTGGGCAAGCGCGGCGACGACGGCATCCTGCGGGATATCGAGGCCGTACGCGCGAACCTGCTCGACCGTCTGCGCGAAGACGTCCTCGATCGGCGCAGTGGCGTCGATGAGCTTTACGCGGGCGGGTTCCTCAGCAGCAATAGCGCAAAATCCCTGGTAGACGCGTTCTTGGAAGGCCATGCCCTTTGCCTCCATGCGGTCGGCCGCGCCACGGGCTGCCATGCGCAACGCCGCTTGCTCGGGCGTGATGTGGTAGACGAGCGTGAGCGCTGGGTGTGTTCCCGCGACGGCCAGGTTGTTGGCATCGCGCACTATCTGGCGATCGAGGCCGTCGGCAAACGCCTGGTAGCAGGTCGTGGAATCGTAGAAGCGATCGCACAGGACCACCTTGCCGGCCGCGAGGGCAGGCGCGATAACCTCGTGCACTAGCTGGGCGCGCGCGGCCTCGTAGAGCAACAGCTCGCAAGTATCGCCCATTGCCGTGTTGGCGGAATCGAGCAGCAGGGCACGAATCTTCTCGCTGATGGCGGTGCCGCCCGGCTCGCGCAGAGTTACGACCTGATAGCCAGCGAGGTCGAGCGCGCGGGCCAGCAGGCGCGCCTGCGTGGATTTGCCGGCGCCGTCGACGCCCTCGAGCGTGATAAAGCTATGTTGAGCGGGCTCAAAAGCCATGAGCGCAGCCCCTTCCTACAAGGCGCGAAAATGCAAGTTATAGCAACCAAGCCATGATACCCCAGCGTCCGGCGCACCCCAAATCGAACCTAGTCATTAGGGCGGCAGTTAGGGACGTTCCTAAACTGCCGGCCGAAAAGGAACGTCCCCAACTGCCGGCTTTTTGAGCGCTGGGTATAATCATCGTATTGATTTGAAATGTGGCGAAAGGAGTGGCAATGTCTCGGTATTGCGCCTCGTGCGGCAAACTTCTTGCAGATGATGCCAAGTTCTGCACCTCGTGCGGTACACCCATTGAACAGATAGCCGCGGGCAATAGACAGCCCGCGTTTGAGCAGACCGTCTCCCTCGATACGCCGCAGGCTAAGCCGGACGATCCCCTCGCCTATCGCCCCGACCCCGCTGCTGCCCCCGCAGAGGTCGAAACGACACGGCGTATGTCCGTCACGGGTACCTCAACCCAACAGCAACCGGCATCTGCATACGCGCCCGCTTCGCCACAGGCAGCCGCCCCCAAAAAGAGCGGCACCAAGCTGCTTATCGCCATTGTCGTTGTGCTGGTGGCAATCATCATCGCCCTGGTCGTTTTCTTTGTGATCAAGCCTTTCGACAACGCTGCCACGCAAACGACTGCCGAGATTACCAAGCCGCACCACGATGTTGACGCCGATGACCTTAAGCCCCTCGGCGACCCCAATAGCCTTTACGACGATGACGATGATGACGACGAGGATGGCGGCGCAGCGACCCTCTCCGAGCAAAACCTCTACCGTCGCCTAGGCGAATACTACGATCTGCTCGAAGATCTCGATAGCCAGGTCCGTGCCTGCGCGCAGGCCTTCAATGGCAGCTATCTGGAAGAAGATCGCACCACCCGCCAAAATCTCGCCGACGTCGCCGAGCGCACGGAGGACACCATCGAGCAGTATTACGATATCGTCGAGGACCTGGACGTCCCTGCGAGCTCCAAGAACTACAGCTCCTGGAAAGACATCATTGCCCTGTATGACGACTTGGATCGCCGTATCGACGCGATCTGCGATGCCTGGGAGATCAGCCTGAAATACGCCAAGCCTGCGGACCACAAGAATGAGATCGTGGCGCCGCTGTCGCGCGACAACGTGGCGGGCACCAATGACAATAAGTACCGCCTAGACTTTGAGGAGCGCTATCCCGGCGCCAAACCCGTCGAAGTGAACTAGTCGCATGCGACGTTCTCAAACGACTAGTCATTAAAGAACGTCCCCAATGACTGCCTAGAAAACGAGCGAGGATCTTGAGGTCCTCGCTCGTTTTTGTTTTGGGCAATGTTTCGGCTGCGCCGCTACTTGTCGGCGGCCGCCTTCTTGGTCGTCGTCTTTTTGGCGGTCGTCTTCTTGGCCGCCGTGGCCTTCTTTGCCGCCGTCGTCTTCTTTGCCGCCGTGGCCTTCTTCGCCGCGCTCGCCTTGGTTGTGGTCTTGCGACCGCGGGCGGGCTTCTTCTCCTTGGTCGGGCAGTCCATGTTGACGCAGATACGCCACGGACCGCGCGCCGTGTTGACCACCACGATGGGGGCGCCGCACTCGGGGCAGGTCTCGCCCGTCGCCTCGAGCTTGCCGCGCGCCGGCAGCGGATAGCTCACGCCGCAGTCATCGTAGTTGGTGCAGCGGATAAAGCGCTTGCCGCTCTTCTCGCTCTTGTGCGCGATCAGGTCGCCGTGACGTCCGGCCTCGGCACACACCTTGCACTCGCCCACCTTAAGATCGGGCTCGTAGTTGGTGGGGCACGTGGGGTTCACGCAGATCTCGAAGGCCTTCTGGCGGAATGGCTGGCACTTGATGCGCGGCGCGCCGCACTCGGGGCACACGGCGGCCTCGCCCTCGAGCGGGCTCACCTTGACGCCACTCGGCACCGGATAGGTCACGTCGCAGTCGGGCCAACCCATGCAGCCGATAAAGCTGCCGCGGGTCTTGGCGCTCGTCTTCATAACCAGGTCCTTGCCGCACTTGGGGCAGGCGCCCACGCGCGCATCGGCCGTGACGGCGTCGCTGATGGCGTCGCCCAGCTCCTGCGTATGCTTGAGCAGCTCGTCGAGCACGCCGGCCAGCAGCGCACGCGAGTGCGTCACGACATGCTCTTCGGTGTCCTCGCCGCGCTCGACGCGAGTCATGTCGCCGTCGAGCTCGCTGGTCATATCGGGGCTCGTGATGCGCGGGGCAAACTGCGTCAGCGCGTCAATGATGGCGATGCCCAGCTGGCTCGGCTCCACGGGATCGTTTTTGAGGTAGCGCACGGCGTACAGGCGCTCGATGATACTCGCGCGCGTGGACTTGGTGCCCAGGCCGCGCTTTTCCATCTCCTGCACGAGCTTGCCCTGGCTGTAGCGCGCGGGCGGCTCGGTCTGCTTGGCCTCAAGCTTAATGTCGAACACGTCGACCGTGTCGCCCTGCTCAAGCGGCGGCATCTGCTCATCGCGCTTAAGACCGTACGGGTACGCCTCGCGGAAACCCGGGGTCACGAGCACGTCGCCCGAGGCCACGAACGGCTCACCGTTCACATCGAGCTCGAGCTTGGTGTTCTCGATAGTCGCGGGACCCATGAGCGTCGCCAGGAAGCGACGGGCGATGAGGTCGTAGAGCTTGCGCTGGCCGCCATCGAGCGTGGACGGATCGCCCTCGCCCGTGGGGTAGATAGGCGGGTGGTCGGTGGTCTCGACCTTGCCGCGCGTGGGCTTCATGGGGCCGGCGAGCACCTTTTTGCACACGGGCGCCAGCGCCGGGTTGATCTTTGCCAGGTCGCTCACCACGGCGCCCAGATCGAGCGTCGCGGGATACACGGTGTTGTCGACACGCGGGTAGCTGATGAGACCGGCCATGTAGAGGGACTCGGCGATGCGCATGGTACGCGCAGGTGAGATGCCCTCGGCCGCGGCGGCAGCCTGCAGCGAGGTCGTCGCAAACGGCGTGGGCGGCTGCTGCTTACGCGAGCGCTTGGTCACCGCGGCGACGGTTGCCGTCGTAGCGCCGTCAACGTGACCGTACGCCGTCTCAGCAGCATCCTTGTCGGTAAAGCGCGCCGTCTTGTGCGCGATCTTAAAGCGATCGTCCTCGGCAGCGCCTTGCGCGGCGCCCATGCCGCGAATCTGCCAATAGTCCTCGGGCACAAACGCCATGCGCTCGCGCTCGCGCTCGACCACCAGGGCAAGCGTCGGCGTCTGCACGCGGCCGGCGGAACGCACGTTGCCAAAGCCGCCAAACTTGGCGAGCGTCAGGTAGCGCGTGAGCACCGCACCCCAAATGAGGTCGATGTGCTGACGGCTCTCGCCGGCGTCGGCCAGGTTCTGGTCGAGCGAGACAAGGTTATCGAAGGCCTGCGTGATCTCGGCCTTGGTAAACGAAGAATACTGGGCGCGGGCGACCGGCAAGTCGGGCGCCACCTCGCGCACCTTGTTGAGGGCGTCCGAACCGATCAGCTCGCCCTCGCGATCGAAGTCCGTGGCGATGATGACACTGTCGGACTTTTTGGCGAGGTTCTTGAGCGAGCGAATGAGCTCTTTCTCGGCCGGCAACTTAATGACGGGCGCCCAGGTGAGATAGGGCAGGCTCTCGAGCTTCCAGCCCTTGATGGAAATGCCATCGGCAAGGAACGGCTTGCGCTTGGTGTCGTACGGCGGGCGGGCCAGGCCATCGGGCATATCGGCCGGCAGCATTTCGCCGTCCTCCGTGACCGAATACCAGCCCAACTTTTTATCGAACAGCACACTGTCGCAAAAATCGGGTGCCAGGATGTGACCGGCAAGGCCGATCGTCACGCACTCCTCGCCCTTCCACTCAAAACGGTAGATGGCGGTGTTGTACACCTTGTCCTTTTTGGGCTTGCCCGTGGACAGACGCTCGGCGATCTGACGCGCGGCGTCGTTTTTCTCAGCGATGATGAGCTTCAAAAGAGGCTCCTATCTCGTGTGTCTGCGGCTGCGCCCGCCCTCTTGGCGGCCGACTTACGCCCTTGCTTGCTCAATCTGCCCGATGAGCCAATCGCACCAGGCATCCATGCCCTCGCCCTTGCGCGCGCTCACGGCAAACCGCGGCGCCTGCGGATTGAGGTCATCGAGTGTCTTAGTATACCTATCCATGTCAAAATCGAAAGCCGGGGCCACGTCGACCTTATTGAGCAGCTGCGCGCCGGCGTGCTGGAAGATGCCCGGGTACTTAATGGGTTTGTCGTCACCCTCGGGCACCGAGAGGATCATGATGGACAGGTTCTCGCCCAGGTCAAAGTCGACCGGGCACACCAGGTTGCCCACGTTTTCGATAAAAATGACGTCGATGTTTTGAAGGCCCACCGCCTGGTCGAACGCGTCAACGGCCTCCATGATCATGTTGCCCTCGAGGTGGCACAGGCCGCCCGTGTTGATCTGGATGGCGGGCATGCCGGCTTCCTTCATGGTGATGGCATCGACATCCGAGGCGATATCGCCCTCGATGACGGCGCAGCGCAGACCGGCCTTGTCGCGCAGGCGCTCGTTGGTGCCCAGAATCGTGGTGGTCTTACCCGAGCCGGGGCTCGACAGCACATTGATCACATAGGTGTTGGTCTCTTTAAATCGCTGACGCAGCTGGTCTGCCAGGCGCTCGTTGCGCGACAGGATCGGCGACGCGATATCAATCGTTTTCTCGGCCATACTCAGCACTCCTTACTTCTGCCCCTTTATACCCCGTCCCCAGATGGTTGGGCTGTTAATCGTCGGGGGTTTCGATCTCGATGCTCGCAATGTCGAGCTCGCGGCCGTGCAGCAGGCGCACATTGGCGCCGCCGCACTGGGGGCAGCGGCAGTGGAAGCGGTCATGATCGAAAACCTCACCGCAGTCCAGACACTCGCTTTGCGGATGGACTTCCTCTACCGCGAGCTTGCAACCTTGCGTGAGCGGGTCCTCGTCACGAAACGTCTCCCACGCAAAGTCAAGCGCCTCGCGCACGACCTCGGCCATATCCCCGATACGCAGCCTTACCAAAACGGCGCGCGAGGCCCCCGCCCCACGCGCCGCGCGAATCACTGTATCGAGTATGCCGTTGACAATGCCAACCTCGTGCATACCGATTTACTCCTCATCGTCCTCGTCGTCCGAGAACAGGTCCAGACGGCTCACGAACAGGCCTTCCTTGCCCTCGCGCGCGGTAATGACCACGCGGGCGATAGCGAGCGAGATCTCGTAGAGCGAGAGCAGGGCGCCGTACATAAGGCCCAGGGTGACGGGCGAACCGTCGGGCGTGATCACAGCCGAACCCACGAGCAGGCCTACGTACACGTAGCGCCAGGCGCTGCGGAAGGCCGCGTAGGACACGATGTGGAAAACAGACAGGTAGAAGATGATGAGCGGCAGCTCAAACGCCACACCAAAGCCGATCATAAAGAGCAGCTCCATGTTAACGTAGTTCTCCAGATCGGGCAGCGCCGTAGCAACGGCCGAGGTCTCGCCGATGAGCCACTCAAAGCCTGCCGGGATAATGATGAAGTAGCAGAAGATAGCGCCCAGGAAGAACAGCACCGTCGAGGCGAGCACCGTGGGCACGACCCATTTGCGCTCGTTGGGACGCAGCGCCGGCAGGAAAAATGCCAGGATCTGCCAGATGATCATGGGCGTGCACATGACCACGGCCATCTTGATGGCCAGCGAGAAGCGCAGGCCAAAGCCGCCGAGCGTGGTGGTGATGTAGAACTTACCGTCCGGCACAAAGGAGCGGATGGGGTCTTCCAGGATGTCGAGCACCACGGGCGTGGCGAAATACAGCACGATAGCGGCGGCAAATACCGACACGACCACGATGGTCAAGCGGCGACGGAGCTCTCCCAGGTGATCGAAGAGCGGCATGCGCGCAGGTCCGATAGGCATTACTCATCGCCTCCCTTCGAGGCGTCGGCGGCAGCAGTGTCGTCCTCGGCCTCGAGCTCGCGAGCGAGCTGGTCGGCGACGGCTTTGCGCTTGCGGGGACGACGGGCGTAGAGGTCGGCCGTCGTGGGCTCTGCCGGCTCGGGCTCGGGCTCGGGCTCTGCAGCAGGCTCGGGCTCGACAGCGGCGGCGGGCTCTGCACTCTCGGCCTCCTCGGCAGCGGCCTCGCCCTCAGCGGCACCCTCGCTTGCAGCCTTCTCGGCAGCAAGGCGGGCACGGCGCTCGGCGAAGGTCTCCTTCTTTGCTGGCGCAACCGTCTCGGCGGCTTCCTCGTCCGCATCGGAATCGTCGTCGGTCGCAGCGGCCTTCTTGGGCTTGACCGGCGCCGACGCGGCCTCGCTTACCGGATCGATAATCTCGGACTGAACAACGGCCGTCATCTTTTCCTGCGTCTCGCGGAACTGACGGATGGCACGGCCGATCGTGCGGCCCATCTGCGGGAGCTTATCCGGGCCAAACAGCAAAAAGCCGAAGACCACGATGATCGCGAGCTCACCCTCTCCAATACCAAACACACATACCTCCAAGGCTCGATGTGAGTCGAGCCCGCACCGCGCCATTCGGCCGGAACTCGTCTATTCATTCGGTCAAGTATAGCGCCCGGACGCCAAAACGTCCGAGCGCATCACAAACATATGCCAAACGGCACGCCCTTTTGGGGGCCAAGATTATGCAGCGGTGATCGAAATCTCCTGGTCGACACCCAACAGCTGAACCACGCGCATCACCGGAGGCTGCACATTGGTGCAGCTAAAGCGCTTACCGTGGTCGACCGCGTGGTGCGCGGCGCCCACGAGCACGCCAATGCCCGTCGAATCGATGTAGCTCACCTGGGCAAAATCGAGCTCAACGGCCTCAGTGGGCTGCTCGAGCGCCAGGTCGATGGCATTGCGCAGGCTATCGGCGTTAGAAATATCAATCTCGCCGGTGACCTTAATGGTGTAGAGCTCTGGCGTGGGGTTGGTGGAAATACCCAAATCCATGTATACGCTCCTTTACGTATCGAAAGCGCGGATAGTACGGGAAGCCGCGCGTTAGGCGCGCTCGGCACGCGCAAGCTCGGCAGCGACAAGCTTAACGGCCAGCACCAACACATCGAGCGCAGCCTCCAGGTCCTCGACCGTGGGATAGCTCGGCGCGATGCGGATGTTGGTGTCGCGCGGGTCCTTGCCATAGGGCCAGGTAGCACCGGCCGGTGTGAGCTTGACGCCCAAGTCGGCGCAAAGCGCGGCGACCTTCTGGGCCGAGCCCTCGGGGCCATCGAAGCTCACAAAGTAGCCGCCGCGGGGATGCGTCCAGGTGGCGCAACCCGTGTCGCCCAAGCCCTCGGTGAGTTTGCGCTCGACGGCCTCAAAGCGCGGACGCAGGAACTCGGCGTGCTTTTTCATGTGCTCCTTGACCGCCTCGATGGTGGGAAGGAAGCGCACGTGACGCAGCTGGTTGAGCTTGTCGGCGCTGATGAGGCCAGCCTTCAGGCGCTTGGAGAACTCCGCGATAACCGCGGGGCTCGCACCGATAAAGCCGATGCCGGCGCCCGGGAAGGTGATCTTGGACGTCGAGGCAAAGGCCACCACACGGTCCTCGGTGCCCGCCGCGCGAGCGAGGTCAAAGATGTTTGCGAGCTCGTCGGTCTCGTCGTACAGGTCGTGCACGCAGTAGGCGTTGTCCCAGAAGATGCGAAAATCGGGCGCGGCCGTGGGCATCTCGACCAGGCGACGCACAGTGTCCTCGCTAAAGGTGATGCCCGTGGGGTTGGAATACTTGGGCACGCACCAGATGCCCTTGATGGAGTCGTCGGTGGCAACCAGGCGCTCAACCTCGTCCATGTCGGGGCCGTTGTCGGTCATCGCGACGGGGACGTTCTCGATACCCAAGTCGGCGGTGATGCCAAAGTGGCGATCGTAGCCGGGAACGGGGCACAGGAACTTGACCATCTTGCCGTCGTGCGCGGCCTCGTAGGCGTCCCAGGGCTCGCTGCCGCACGAGCCACAACGCCAGAACATGCCGGCGATGTCATGCTCGATCAAAAGGCTCGACGAACCCAGCACAAGCGTCTGCTCGGCGGGGCAGCCCAGGAACTCCCCCGCCAGCTTGCGTGCCGAGGGAATGCCCTCAAAGCAGCCGTAGTTGGAACAATCGACGTTGCCGTCGTGCAGATCGGCGTCGGCATTGAGGATATCGAGCATGGGGCGCGAGATGTCCACCTGGGCGGGCGACGGCTTGCCGCGGGCCATGTCAAGCGCCAGGCCCTTGGCCTTGACCTCGGCGACCTCGGCTTTGAGCGCCTCGATGGCGGCATCGAGTTCGGTGGTTTCCATCTTCTGGTAGATCGTCTGCATGGGTGCGACCTTTCGCGAAGCGGTACGTTGCAGTTCGTCTAAGTATAGACCGCCACCGCCGCAACGTTATGAAGCCGTGATAGATTAAGTTCATCGCAATGAATTACGAATCGCCGCGCATGCCGGCGTGGGGCGCCCAAGGAGGCACTATGGAGTACGGATCGTTTCAGGCCGAGGAATTCGGCGACCTGCAGCGCCTGGTCGACGGACTGTTTTACGACCGCCACGCCATCGACCGCCTCGATTTGATCGTACAGGCCGAAATCTTGGACCTGGCGCCCGATCTCATGGAAATCGTCAACCTGCTGCCGCCCGGCTATTACGATCGCCAGTCACTTTGCGACCAGCTCAACTCCGCCTTGGCCGCCCACGGCTGGGGCGCCGTCTACGGAACGGTGGAATAAACCTAGTCATTTAAGAACGTCCCCAATGACTAAAACGCCGCCTGTGATGGTGTTCACAGGCGGCGTTTTCAAACTTATATGTGCTTTTACTCGTCCTTGGGCGCGGGGTGCTTGCAGATCACACTCATGTAGATCATGCCCAGCACGGCCGCGGTGACAGAGCCGGCAAGAATAGCGGCCTTTGCGGCCAGAACCTCAAACTGGGCCGTCGGGAAGGCAAGGCCGCTGATGAGAATCGACATGGTAAAGCCGATACCGCCCAGAATGCCCACGCCGGCAATCATGTGCCAGTTGACATTGTGCGGCAGCTCGCAGGCCTTAAGCTTAACCAGGGCAAACGTCATACCAAAGATGCCGATCGGCTTGCCCAGCAGCATGCCAAAGTACACGCCGAGCGTCACCGGATCGGTGAGCAGCGTGCTCATGTCCACGCCCACCAGGCGAACCTGCGCGTTCACGAACGCAAAGATCGGCAGGATCACGAAGTTGACCGGCGTGGAGATCAGACGCTCCATGCGGATGAGCGGCGGGGTCACGCGGTGCATGACGCGCTCGACCTTGGTGGTCGAGACGGTAAAGTCATGCTGGCCCAGGATGTGCGCTTCGTCGTCGTAGCGATCATCGAGCAGCGGCAGGCACTCGCCCAACCAATCGGTGAGGCTATCGAGCTTGACACCGCACTTGGCCGGGATGGTAAAGGCCAAGATGACGCCAGCAAGCGTAGCGTGCACGCCGCTCTTGAACATGCAGAACCACAGCAGAAGACCCAGCACCGAATACGGGGCAAGACGGTAGTGCTGCGTCTTGTTGAGCCACACGAGCGCACAGGTCACAAGCGCAGCGGCGCCCAGCCAAAACGGGCTGGGGCTCTGACCGTAGAAGATGGCGATGGCGGCGATGGAGATCAGGTCGTCGGCAATGGCGAGCGTCGAGAAGAACACGCGCACGCCGTTGGGCACGCGATTGCCCAAAAGTGACAGCACGCCCAGCGCAAAGGCAATATCGGTTGCCATGGGGATGGCCCAACCGTTGCGGGCGCCGGCATGGTTAAAGATCAGGTAGATGCAGGCGGGAACGACAACGCCGCCCACGGCCGCCAGCATGGGAAGCATGGCCTGACGCGGATTCTTGAGCTCACCGACCGTCATCTCGTACTTAAGCTCGATGCCCACCAACAAAAAGAAAATCGCCATGAGGAAGTCGTTGACGAAAAGCTCAACGGTGAGACCAGCCGTAAGGTTGCCCAGGCCCACATACAGCGGGGTCTCCAAAAAGTGATGGATGGCCTCGTAGGCATCGGTGTTGGCGCAGATAACGGCGGCGATGGCGGCGAAGACCATGACGGCGGCGGAAATCGTGCCGTTCTCGGCGATGCGCTCCCAAATGTCGTGACGTTCAAAGCGCTTGCGCTCACGAACGTTGAACAGCTGCTCAGTTGCTGCCATGGGCGGCTCCTTTCTCGGGAAAGCTCCCGTCTTAAAAAAGCACGGCCCGCCCAAGTGGCGGCGCCGCGCTCTAACGTATTACGCTTGCATCTAGCCTACCCTGCACGACAAGCACGCAGGCGTGGCCGAAAAGCGGAACCACAGGTTGAACATTATTTGCTCAACGGCACGGGCACGCCTGTCCAAGAGACGACGCGGCGCCGTGCACAAAAAACGACCGGAGCGCGGGACGTCCGCGATCCGGTCGTGGCGTTTGGTCAACTAAACCTAGCAGGCGGCCATGATGGGGGCAGCGACCTGCTTCTTACGGGAGAGGACACCCGGCATCCAGATGCCGTCGTGCTCGTCGGCAATGCCCAGGCCCTTCTGAGCGGCCTCGGTCTCGCCCTCGAGCAGGACCTGCGAGCCCTCCTCCATGATGTCGGTGATGCACAGGACAATGCCATCGGCACCCTTCTCGGCGGCGTAGGCACGCATGGCCTCGCGAATCTCGTCGATCATGCCGAGAGCACGACTCTTGTCGACGGTCTCGTACTGGCCGATGAGCAGCTTCTTGCCGGCGGGCTCGAACATCTTGATGTCGTTGCCGACCATCTCGGCTGCGGTGAAGGAGCCGGACGGACGGGTGAGGAAGACCTCCATGCCAAACTTGACCGGGTCGACACCCACCTGCTCGCCGAGCTTGGCGGCGACAGCGCGGTCGACATCGGTGGTGGTGGGACTCTTGAGCATGAGCGTGTCGGTCATCATGGCCGAGAGCAGCAGCTTGGCCTGGACGTCGGAAAGCTCAATGCCGAGCACGCCGGCGAGCTTGGTGACGATGGTGCAGCTGGAACCCCAGGGCAGGCAGATGTAGTGCAGCGGGCCGGCGGTCTCGAAATCGCCGATGCGGTGATGGTCGACGACGCCAAAGACCGTGGCGTCCTTAAGGCCGGCGACAGACTGGGCGGACTCGTTGTGGTCGGTGAGGACGACGAGCTGGCCGGCCTCGACGGACTCGATCACGCGGGGCTCGGCAATGCCGGCGTCGGCAAGCAGCTTGGCGGACTCGGCCGGAAGCTGACCAAGGGCGCAGGCCTCGTAGGTGTTGCCGGCATACTCAACCTGGTTGAGCAGCTGGGACAGGACGACGGCGCTCATGATGGCGTCGTTATCGGGGTTCTGGTGACCAAAGACAAGAACGTTTGCCATGGATATCCTCCACTTGATATGTGTACTTGGACGTAGCTATGGTAGCACGCTGACGCCGAACCTTATGAGACGGAAGGGTCGCGGCACAATTTGGGGCAAGCGCTGAGGCGAGGTCAGGGACGAAGCCTGTCCCCCTTTCACCACCTGCCCCCGCACCAGCTATTTACCGGCGGCGCGCAGGGCTACGTAAGCGGCACCGATGATGCCGGCGTCGTTGCCGAGCGAAGCGACCTTAATGGGCGTCTCGCGCGAGGCGGAGAGCGCGTACTGCTTAAAGTGCTCGCGGACCTTGTCGAGGTAGACATCGGCCGAAGCGGAAGCACCGCCGCCGATCAGGAACATCTCGGGATCGACCACGTTGGCAATAAGCGCCAGGGCGCGGCCGAGATAGTCGGCCATGGTATCGGCAGCTGCCAGCGCGAGCTTGTCGCCCTCGCGGCAGGCTTGGAACACGTCCTTGGAATCAGAAGGCCCGGTGAGCTCGATGGGCTCGACGCCCGCCTTCTCGCACTCGGCAAGGTAGTTGCTCACCACACCGGTGGCGCTGGAATACTGCTCCAGGTGGCCATGGCCGCCGCAGCCGCAGGTGCGCTCCTCTTCGGGGTTCAGGCACATGTGGCCAATCTCGCCGCCGGCACCCACAACGCCCGATACCACGTCGCCGTTAACGATAACGCCACCGCCCACGCCGGTACCGATGGTGACCATCACCACGTTCTGTACGCCCTTGGCAGAGCCGAGCCAGGCCTCGCCCATGGCAGCGGCGTTGGCATCGTTTTCGTACTTAACGACCGCGTCGGGGCAGTGCTCCTGGATGGCAATCCTCAGTTCAGGCAGGTTGATAGCAATGTTGGCCTTGACCTTGGCATCGCCCGAAGCCGGGATGGGGCACGGAACGGCCAGACCAATGCCCGCCACAAAGGCGCGCGGAATCTGTGCCTTGGCGATCACCTGATCGATAGCCTCGGTCACCGCGGCAAAGCCCGCGGCGTCAACGATAGGAGGCGTGGGCACGCTGGCCTTGGCAAGCAGGTTGCCGTCCTCGTCGAACAGGCCTTCCTTAACCGAAGTGCCGCCAACGTCGATGCCGATGTAGTACTGCTTAGGTTCCATGGGAGCCCACCTTTCTCGTTTAAACATTGCCTGTATGGTACCGCTCCCCAGGCAAAAACCTGTCAAAAAGGGACAGGTTTGTTTTGGCAGGTTTTATCTGGGAAAACGCAAGGCATGAGATTCGGTTCGCTGGGCGGCAAAACGGCCCAACCCCATCTTCGAGCCGATCAATTTGCTCAATACCACATTATTCGAATGCATATTCATTTAGAGCGCTCTAGTTGATATAGAAAAGCGTTTTTTGATTATATCTTTCTCGAACTTTTCAAAAACGCAATAGGGATGCTTAGGCGTGAACTATACTTTCGTTTGTACTCAATCAAGCCGGAAAGGAGGTTCCATGATTCCCAAATACGAGGCAATAGCTGCAGATATCCGTCGAAGCATCGAGGACGGCGCTCTAAAGCCGGGCGACAAGCTGCCCACCGTCGTTGAGTTCTGCGAGCTCTATAGCGTTTCCAAAATCACCGTCAAACGAGCTATTGAGCAGATTACCGATGAAGGTCTTGTTACCAGCCGGCGCGGATCGGGCACCTACGTTAAGGACACGGCGGGGCTTCCCGGCCAGGCGTTTTTCCAGGGCAAGAACGATCGCTCCCAGGGCTTTTCGTATGAGCACCGCGGGGAGAAGGTGACCTCGGTGGTCTACGATTTCTCGATTGTCAATCCGCCAGCAGACGTCGCTGCCCAGCTGGGAATTGCCGAGGACGACTTTGCCTATCACATCGTGCGCGTGCGCCAGGTCGACGAGAAGCCCATCGTTATCGAGTACACCTACATGCCCCTCGAGCTGATTCCGGGCCTTAAAAAGAAAGACCTGTATGGATCGGTCTACAGCTTCATCCGCAAGCAATGCGGGCTGAAGATTTCGAGCTTCCACCGCACCATTCGCGCCGTAGCGGCAACCGAGGAAGAGGCTGAGCGCCTGAACACCAAACCCGGCTCTCCCCTGCTCGAGCTCAACCAGATTGGCTTTTTGGATAGCGGCACCGCCTTTGAGCATTCGATCTCGCGCAACGTTGGTGACCGCTTTGAGCTGCACAACGTAACGTTGGCATAGTTTTGTAATCCGGTGGGTGCTCGTTTTGAGCTGTCTTACGCGGCACCCGCACAACCTTATGGGAGTATGCACATGTCCGATTTGATTAAACTCACGCCGATTTTCCACGAGAAGATCTGGGGCGGCCGCCAGCTCGAAACCGTATTTGGTTACGACATTCCCGAGGGTCCCATCGGTGAGTGTTGGGCTATCTCGGCCCACCCCAACGGCGACTGCCAGATCGCGGAGGGCCCGTACGCCGGTCACACGCTTTCGTGGCTGTGGACCGAGCACCGCGAGCTCTTTGGTAACTGCGAGGGCAAGGAGTTCCCGCTGCTCATTAAGATTCTAGACGCCAAGGACGACCTTTCGATCCAGATCCATCCCAATGACGAGTACGCCGCCGAGCACGAGAGCGGCAGCCTGGGCAAAACCGAGTGCTGGTATGTACTGGACTGCGAGCCCGGCGCCACGATCATCGTCGGACAGCGCGCGCACGACCGCGCCGAGGCCGCGCGTATGATCGAGGACGGCCGCTGGGACAACATGCTCAACGTGCTGCCGATTCACAAGGGCGACTTTTTCCAGATTGATTCCGGTACCGTCCACGCCATCAAGACCGGCACGCTCATTTTGGAGACGCAGCAGTCGAGCGACGTGACGTATCGCCTGTACGACTACGACCGTCCCGGCACCGACGGCAAACTGCGTCCCCTGCACATTGAGCAGAGCCTCGACTGCATCGACTTTGATGCTCAGGCTCCGACCGACGGCACGGTGACCGCGCCCGAGGTCGACGGCGTGACCGAGCTCGAGTCTAACTCCTGCTACACCGTCGATCGCGTGCGCGTCGACGGCAGCAAGACCCTCGAGCAGCGCTGGCCCTTCATGTGCCTGTCGGTCATCGACGGCGAAGGCACCGTCTGCGGCGAGGCAGTCCATAAGGGAAGCCATCTGCTAGCCCCCAGCACCGTCGCCTCCATCGACCTCGAAGGCAAAATGGAGCTAATCATCAGCCACCTGTAAGCCACCACAACAACCCAAACGCAACAAGGGGCTCCCCCGTCCACATACGGGAGAGCCCCTACTCATATCCATATATCAGCCCACCCGGCTCTCCAGACCAAAAAGCGAACAGGCAGAGCGACGCTCGCAAGCAACGCTACCCAAGGCCCCGGACAGGCGGCAAGGACAACGTCGATCGCGAGTTCCGCACGCAAAGGAGGCCACTTAATGTGGCCTCCGTCTTGCGCAGGACTGTCCGAGCAGGCGACGTTGTCCTTGGCGCCTGTCCGGGGCCGCCGGGATTACGACAGCTTGACAATCGGTGCAAAGCCCTTCATGAGCTTTTTGGTCTGGCCGGTCTTTTCGAATTGAACCTCGATCATGTCTCCGGCGACCGAGATCACGGTACCCGTGCCAAAGGTCTTGTGGCTCACGGTATCGCCCGCGGCAAAGTCCTGCGACGCGCTCGCGCGATCGACCTTGCGCTCCACCGTCGGCGACACCTTGGACGATGGCTTTTTGGCTCGCGGTGCGCCCGAACCAAAGGTCGAGGCAACACGGCCGGCGTCGGGCGAAACCCCACGATGGCGCTCGGTCCCATAGCTGCTGCCGCCAAAGAAGTCATCAAAGCTCGATCCGCCGCGCGAACCGGAACCGCCGGTCGAGCGCGTATGCGAGCCAAACACCTTGCCGCCATACATGTCCGAGCCCATACCCGAGCCAAACGTGCCGTGACGGTCGCCGCGCTTCTCCCAGCCCGTGCCCTCAAAACCGGCAGAACCGATGCCGCTAAACTCGATGTCCTCAAACGGAATCTCGTTGAGGAAGCGCGAGCGCGGGTTGGCAGAGGTCGAGCCGTAGGTGCGACGCGTGGCCGCATAGGTCAGGAACAGGCGCTTACGGGCACGCGTGATGGCAACGTAGGCCAGGCGACGCTCCTCCTCGAGCTTGCCCGGATCATCGCTGCCGCCAAAGTCATGCACGTGTGGGAAGATGCCCTCCTCCATACCGGCCACGAACACCGCGGGGAACTCCAGGCCCTTGGCGGAGTGGATGGTCATCATGGTGATGGCATGCGTCTCGCCGGCCAGGGAATCCAAGTCGGAGCGCAGGGCCAGCCACTCCATGAGAGCAGGAAGCGCCTTACAGGTGAGCGGACCGTAGATGCGCTCGATCTCGTCGGCATGCACGGCACCCGCCGGCATCTCCGTCGGCGCGGCATACGCGTTGCCCGCAATGGCGGCAGCCAGGGCATCCTGCGGCGAGAGCGCCGGGGCGGCTAGGCTATCGAGCGGATTGGAACCTGCGGCATCACGCGCGCCAACGAGCGCCTCAAACGAGGATACCGAGGCAGACGGTCCCGGCTCGGGCGCAGGTGCGCTCACCACGACGGGCTCGGGCTCGGCGCCGGCCGGCACATCGGCAACGCCAGCCGCGCGCAGCTCTTCCAAGCTCTCGAGCGTACCCTCGATATCCTCGTGCGTCTCCTCAAATTCGGCGGCGACGCCCAGGAATTCCTGGATGTTCTCGGCGCGGCTCTCGGACTCCATGGTGCCCTCGGCGCGAAACGCCTGCAGCAGACCCGTCTTATCGACAATCATCTCGACGACGTCCTTGAGCTCGCCGCTCATGCGGCGACCCTCGCGCACCAGCGACACAAAGCTCGACAGGCCATTGCGCACCTTGGCGCTAAACATGCCCGTCTCGGCGCACGCGATCTCGCAAGCCTGGAAGAACGAGCAACGATTGTCGCGCGCCAGCTGCTCAATCTTTTGGATCGAGGTGGAGCCGATGCCGCGGCGCGGCGTGTTGATGACACGCTTGACGCTCATCTCGTCGGCCGGGTTCACGATCATCTTGAGGTAGGCCATGACGTCGCGGATCTCGGCACGGTCGAAGAATCGCGTGCCGCCCACGATCTTGTAGGGCACGCCCGCGCGCAGGAACATATCTTCGAGAATACGCGACTGGGCGTTGGTGCGATAGAACACGGCGATGTCGTCGTAACTCGTGCCCTTGGCGTGTAGCTTCTCGATCTCGCCGGCAATCCAGCGGCCCTCGTCGCGCTCATCGCTTGCCTGGAAGGCCTGGATCTTCTCGCCATCGCCCTCGGCCGTAAACAGGCGCTTGTCCTTGCGCTGCGAGTTGTGGCGAACAACGGCATTGGCGGCGCTCAGGATGTGACCCGTGGAGCGATAGTTCTGCTCCAGCTTGACGGTCTTGCAGTTTTTAAAGTCCTTCTCAAAGTCCAGGATATTGGTGATGTCGGCGCCACGCCAGCTATAAATGGACTGGTCGTCGTCGCCCACAACCATGAGGTTTTGGTACTTGGCGGCCAGCAGGTTGGCGATCTCGTACTGGACGTGGTTGGTGTCCTGATACTCGTCGACGCTAATGTAGCGGAAGCGCTCTTGATACTTGTCGAGCACCTCGGGGCGGGTGCGCAGCAGCTCGAGCGTGCGCACGAGCAGGTCGTCGAAGTCCATCGCGTTGGCGGCGCGCAGGCGGCGCTCCAGCTCCAGGTAGACCTGCGCGGCCTTTTTGTCATTGGGGCTATCGGCGCTCTTGAGCATGTCCTCGGGGCCGATCATGGCGTTTTTGGCCGAGCTGATCTTGCTGCGGATCATGTTGATGGGGAACTGCTTTTGCTCGATGCCGAGCGCCTGCATAATGTCACGCACCATGCGCTTTGAGTCATCGTCATCGTAGATGGTGAACTGGCCGGTGTAGCCCAGCAGATCGGCGTCCTCGCGCAGCATGCGCACGCACATGGCATGGAAGGTGCACACCCACATGCCACGGGTGCCGCTGGGGATGAGTGCCGTCAGACGCTCGCGCATCTCGGCCGCGGCCTTGTTGGTAAACGTGATGGCCAGGACCTGCCAGGGCCTAACGCCCAGGTCGCCAAGCATATGTGCGATGCGGAAGGTCAGGACGCGGGTCTTGCCCGAGCCGGCGCCGGCAAGGACCAGCAGCGGGCCCTCGGTGGTCAGGACCGCCTCGCGCTGGGCGGGGTTCAGGCTATCGATATCGACGAACGGCTTGGCGGGCTTGGGCGCCGGAGCCGGGGCGTCGTAGATGTCGAGCGGAACGAGCTCGGGTTCCGGCGCGGCGGGGACGGTGTATGCATCGAGCGGCACGGGCTCCGGCGCGGGCGGCACGGGTACCGCAGCGTTCTTTTCCCAGGGCAAGGGCTGGGTCATGGGCGACTCCTCATCTGACAGACGGCGCGCCTGCGGGCAGCGCCATAGTTTGAGCCGTACCAGTATACCGAGCCGCGCGGACACCGACGCAAATCACACCACGACTCCGTGCGCCACCGTCAAGCCCGCCCCATCGCCCAAAAAAGAGGGCGGCATAGACCTTTTGGTCATGCCGCCCTCTTTGAATGACAAATTGTCGCTCTGGCCGCCGCGCAGCATCAACCAAGTTACAGGCCGAGCATAGGCTCCAGAACGAAGAAGTACGCGAGCACTACGATGCCCAGGATGATGCGGTAGACGCCGAAGCACTTGAAGTCGTGACGGCGAACGAAACCCATAAGCCACTTGATGGCAATGAGCGACACCACAAAGGCGACGACGCAGCCCACGCCCAAGATGGCGATCTCGTTGGTGCCGAACGTGCCGCCCTTGATGAAGTACTTGACCAGCTTGAGCGCACTCGCGCCAAACATGACAGGGATGGCCAGGAAGAACGTGAACTTAGACGCCACCGAGCGCGTGCAGCCCAAAAGCAGGCCGCCGATGATGGTAGAACCGGAGCGAGACGTACCAGGCACCAGCGAAAGCACCTGGAAGCAGCCGATACCCAGCGCAGTCTTCCAGCTTAGATCCTCGAGCGTGGCGATGGAACCAAAGTCCAGATTCTCGTCATCGTCCTCATCCTCAGCGGTAGCCGTGGGGGGCGCCGCAAAGTGCGCACCGGCGGGACGTCCACCCGACACCACAGCACGCGAACCAAACGAACCGGCAACGGCCATTTCCTCGCGCTTGCTCGCGCGCCAATTCTCGATCACGATAAACAGCACGCCGTACACAATGAGCGCCAGCGCCACGACGGGAGCGTTGTAGAAATGCTCCTCCATCCAGTCGTTGAGCGGCAGACCGATCGCCGCCGCAGGAATGCAACCGAGCACAATCTTGCCCCACAGCACCCAGGTGTCGCGACGGCCCTCCTTGCCCTTGCTGGGCGAGAACGGGTTGAGCTCGTGGAAAAACAGCACGCAGACGGCCAGAATGGCGCCGAGCTGAATCACGACCAGGAACATATTCCAGAACGTCTCGCTCACGTTCATCTTGACGAACTCGTCCACCAAGATCATGTGGCCCGTCGACGAAACGGGCAGCCATTCGGTGATGCCCTCGACCAGGCCCATGAAGGCAGATTTTAGAAGCTCGATAATATCCAAAGGGACCCCCTCGTTAGACACCCGCCGGTAGATGTTCTGCGGACGATGCGGGCGATGTCCCATTATCAACCGTTGGCGGTGCGACCGCGCCTACCCTTACCAAAAAACTCGCCCGTTCACAGAATTGCGAGCAGTTAAACCGAAATCCTTGGGTATAACTGCAACAAGATAAAGTGTCCGGCGGTCAACGCACCCGCGCCCGCCCGACGCACGAGCCCCGCGCCCGTGCGATAGACCAAGGAGGAAACCATGAACGAGGGTTACACCAAGGTATTTGTTTCACTCGACGGTACTGAGCAGCAGGATTTTGTGCTCGCACGCGCCATCAAGGTCGCCGCGAACAACGGCGCCAAGCTGGTTATCGGCCACGTTATCGATTCCACGGCGCTCGAGAGCGCCGGCTCCTATCCGGTCGATTTGGTCAACGGTCTGGAGGAGGCCTTTAAGAACTCCATCGAAAAGCAGCTCGAAGAGGCCAAGGCCAATCCCGATATTCCCGAGGTCGAGGTCATGATACGCGCCGGTCGTATTCGCGAGACGCTCAAAGACGAGATGCTCGACGTGGTCAAGCCCGACCTGGTGCTCTGCGGCGCTCGCGGCCTGTCCTCGATCAAGTATGCGCTTCTGGGTTCGATTTCGACGTTCCTGCTGCGCAATACCGACTGCGACATTTTGGTCGTAAAGTAGCGTTGCTCCCACCGGCCGCGGGGCCTGCGGGGTTTCCACGGGCACGTCCTCGCCGCGTTGCGGCTGCGGGATGTGCCCTTAGGAAACCCCTCCCGGCCTCGCGGCCTTCGCAGCCTTACTTCAGCGAGTTGGCTGATAAAAGATGGCGTGCCGCCCCGTTTGGGGCGGCACGTTTTGTTTGGGCTGCACGTTTTTGTTTTGGGAGATCCATTTGAGCCTCATAGTTATGTTCACGTTCGGGAACATAACGCCAGTTGCCTTAGCTAAGTTCACGTTCGGGAACATAGCCGTCCGCAGCGCAAGACGGCCCGGCTACTCAAAGTATTGGAACTTGTTCGTCGAGAAGGCGAACGTTACGACAAAGCCTTCGCCGGAGTCGGATGCCGCCGTGACGTCGATGCCCATCTTGGAGCATAGGCGCGCCACCAGGTAGAGGCCGATGCCCGTTGCGCGCTTGGTGGTGCGGCCGTTGTCGCCGGTAAAGCCCTTCTCGAACACGCGCGGCAGGTCTGCCGCACACACGCCGCAGCCGTTGTCCGCAACGGTGAGCTCGATGCGCTCGCTCGCCAGGCCCTCGTCCAGTAACGCGCCCGAAAACACGATCTTCGCGCCGTCCTCGCGCGCATATTTAATGCTGTTCTGAATGAGCTGGCCCAGGATAAACTCGAGCCATTTTTCGTCGGTAAAGACCTCGAAGTCGAGGTTCTCGCACACCGGAGCCACGTGCGCCGCAATGAGCTCGCGCGCGTTGGCCTTAATCGCACCCGTCACCAAGGTCTTAAGGTCCCAGCGGCGAATCAGGTAGTCGCGCTCCACGACTTCCGAGCGCGCGTAGTACAGCGCCTGGTCGATATAGCGTTCCACGCGAGCCAACTCGCGACCCAGGTCATCGACACGTGTTGGGTCATCTGCGCCGCCGTCGAGGTTTTCCAGAATCAGGTGAGCCGCCGCCAGGGGCAGCTTGGCCTCGTGGACCCAGCTCTCGATATAGTCGCGATAGTCTTCGGTCTGACGCCGGCCTTCGGCAACCTCGTCGCAGGCAGCCTTGCCCACCCGGCGCAGGACCTCGTACTCGAGCTCGCCCTCGGCATAGGTCGGACACTGCACCATCTCCTGCACCCACGCAGGGCTTTCCAGCTCCTCGGCCGCGCGCTCCAGCTGGTGCAAAAATCGACGACGGCGCGCGTACTCGATCACGATGCCGAGCATGCCAAAGATAAAGGATACGCCGACCGCCACGACCACGATAGAAACGGGTGCGCCGGCGACCGTCAGCACAAAGCAGCTCAGCAGCACGCCGCACGTCCACACGGCGACGGGAAGCAGTGCATCTTTAAAGAACTTGCCAAACGACATAGCCGGCCCCTAGACCGAATAGCCTTGGCCGCGATGCGTCGTCAAATACCCCTTGATGCCGATTTTTTCGAGCGTGGTGCGCAGGCGGTTGATGTTGACGGTGAGCGTATTGTCGTCCACGAAGGCATCGGAGTCCCACAGGTCCTGCATGATGGCCGAGCGCGAGACAATCTTGCCCGCGCGACTCAGGAGCAGAGAGAGGATGCGCAGCTCGTTTTTGGTGAGCTCGGTGCTGTCGCCGGTTGCCGTGTTGGTGACCGCGGAGCGGGCGAGGTCGAGTTCCAGCCCCTTGTGGACCATGGTGCTACGCTCGCCTGCCGCCGTGGTGCGGCGCATCAGCGCGTTGATGCGCGCCACGAGGACGCGGGCGCTATAGGGCTTGGAAATAAAATCGTCCGCGCCGAGCGTCATGGCCATGACCTCGTCGATCTCGGTCGTGCGCGACGTGAGGACGATGATGGGGACCTCGGATTCGCGACGGACTTCGTGGCAGATGTGTTGGCCGTCTTTGACAGGAAGCGTGAGGTCGAGCAGTACCAGATCGGGTGCGGCAGCGAGAATATCGCGCGAGACGTGCTCGAACGATTCGCAGGCCTCGACCTCAAAACCGGCACGGGCAAGGATGTCGGCAAGCTCGCGACGAATGGGCTCGTCGTCCTCAACGATATAGATCAGCGCCATGGATTCCGTTCCCCCCTCTTGGTTGTCTTACTGCCATTATTGCCGCGAAGTCGCCGGTGCGCGCCTCGCGCGGCATTAAGGTGACAGAACTGTTCGCGAACGAAAGCGTTCGAATCGCCCCTCGCTCGCAGCGGGCGCGGGGATCAAATGATTAAATAATCCCCGTCCCAGAAAAATCATTTAGCGGCGGGCGCGAAGCTTTTCGTAGCCGTCGGCGAAGAAGGCGACCGTGGCGGCGTCCGCCTCGGCGGCATCGGTATCGTCGGCGGGGACCACGCCGTGCTCGTCGCTCACCAGGAACAGCGCGCCCTTGAGCTGAGCGGGGATGTCTACGCGCGTGACCGGGATGTCCTTGGTCTGGGCCAGCTGTTCGATGAGCGTCGCCGTGCCGCACAGGCACTCGTCCGCCGGCGCCACAAAGGCCAGCTCGCCGTCGTTGACGGCAGCAAGCAGCTCGGGCGCCACGCCGGTTTCGTCGGCCTCGGAACGGGCCTCGGCAGAGCGGGCACGCAGCGCCTTGGCTGACGTATCGGCGAGCGGCTCGTACTCCCCCACTGTCATGGCGGCGTTGCCGTTGATGTCGATCACCAGCATGAGCACACCGTCGTGCGCGGTATAGTCGCCCTCGGCTAGCGACCACTCAACGTGCTGCTTGGCCCAGCTGAGCATGTTATGGGTAAGCGGCTCGCCCTGCACCAAGCGCTCGGACAGCGCGCGAATGTGACGGTTGAGCATGGGCACCTTTTTGTTGGACATGCGCCAACGGCAGATAAGCGCGGGCTTGTCGAGCGTAAACTTCTCGACCGCCTCCTGATTGGCGCAAAAGTCCTCGTACGCACGCTGGTCCTCGGCATTGCCAAACAGCTCGGCATCATCAATCTGGGGCATGGTCATACCTTTCGTGTTAGTCATTCCGTCCTCTTATACCAAAAAGACGGCCCTCCAAACGGAGCGGCCGTCTTTTGCAGAGATAATTTTAGAAGCGAGGCGGTCCAAGGGACGAGATAACATCCCATCCTCCCCAGTCAACCTAACAGGTCGGCGAGGGTTGCCCAGGTGCCGCAGATTGCCGTGAAAGAGGAGCGACGCGTACTTGGGTACGCGGGCGACGAATGAGCGGCAAGGTGCGGTGGTTGGGCAAGCCGCAGCGCCACCTCCCTACTTAATGGCGGAAGTGGCGCGCACCCGTGAAAACCATCGCAATATTGTGCTCGTTGCAGGCCTGGATGCTCTCGTCATCGCGCTTGGAGCCGCCGGGCTGGATGATGCAGGTCACGCCGTGTGCGGCAAGCACGTCGACGTTGTCGCGGAACGGGAAGAACGCGTCGCTTGCGCAGGCAAAGCCGCCCTTCTCCACGCCCTCGCGCTCGCAGAAGTCCTCGGCGCGCTCGCAGGCAAGCAGCGCAGAGTCAACGCGGTTGGGCTGACCGGGGCCCATGCCAATGCCGGCCTTGCCCTTGGAGACCAGGATGGCGTTGGACTTGACGCCCTTACAGACCTTCCAGGCAAACTCGAGCTCGGCCATCTCGGCGTCGGTGGGCTTGCGGTCGGTGGGGAACGTAAAGGTCGCGGGATCCTCGGTCACGCGGTCGACCTCCTGCACCAGCATGCCGCCGTCGATGGAGCGCAGCTCCACTTGGGCACCGTGGTCCACGCCGCCGGTAGCCAGCACGCGCAGGTTGGGGCGCTTGGCCATGCGCTCGAGCGCCTCATCGGTGTAGCTCGGGGCGATGATGACCTCGACGAACTGCTTGTTCTGGTCGGCGAAGTGCTCAACCAGCTCAAAGGGAACCTCGCGGTTGCAGGCGATGATGCCGCCGAAGGCGCTCTTGGGATCGCAGGCGAAAGCGCGGTCGTAGGCGGCCGTGATGTCCTCGGCAACGGCGGAACCGCAGGGGTTCTGATGCTTGAGGATCACGCAGGCCGGCTCGTCGAACTCGCGGACCAGGTTCCAAGCGGCGTCGGCATCCAGATAGTTGTTGTAGCTGAGCGGCTTGCCCTGGATCTGCTCGGAGCCCACGAGCGGGAACTGCGAGCTCGCGGTGTTCTCGCAGCCCTCGGCAAAACGATAGACCGTGGCCTTCTGCTGTGGGTTCTCGCCATAGCGCAGGTCGTCGACCTTTTCCAGCGAAATCTCGAGCTTGGCAGAGGTGTCCGCCACGTCGCTTGCCTGGGCGGCAAGCCAACGGGAGATAGCCGTATCGTAGGCGGCGGTAGTCTGGTAGACCTTCACCTGCAGGCGACGACGGGTGGCAAGCGTGGTGCAGCCGCCGGTCTCGCGCATCTCGGCAAGGACAGCGTCATAGTCGGCCGGGTCAGAGATGACGGTAACGCTCGCAGCGTTCTTAGCGGCGGAGCGCAGCATGGAGGGACCGCCAATGTCGATGTGCTCGATGGCGTCCGCAAAGGTGACCTCGGGGTTGGCGACGGTCTTCTCGAACTCGTACAGGTTGACGACGACCAAGTCGATCAGCTTAATGCCGTGCTGAGCGGCCTCCTGCATGTGCTGCTCGGAATCGCGGCGGGCCAGCAGCGCGCCGTGAACCTTGGGGTGCAGGGTCTTAACGCGGCCGTCCATCATCTCGGGATAGCCCGTGAACTCCTCGATGGGGGTTACGGGAACGCCCGCGTCCTCGATGGCACGAGCCGTGCCGCCCGTAGAGATGATCTCGACGCCAAAGTCATCGACCAGCGTCCGTGCGAAATCGACGACACCCGTTTTATCGGTAACCGAGATCAACGCGCGTGCGATCTTCACATCAGATCCCATGCAGTCCTCCTGTCTGGTACGCCGCCGTGCTCTGTGAGTCGGTGATACGTCGATCTGCAGCGCTCGCGCAGCGGCATTGAAAATACTGATTCAATGTAGCGCATCGAGCGCATCGATGCACCCCGCAACGGGCGCATGTGCAGAAAAAGTTTGCGCGCGGAGGGGATGGGCACGGTGAGTTCATGGAACACAGGGGCACCATAATTAGATGCCAATAGCGTGGTAGAACTGTGCTCGATATGCATCCGCAAAAGAAAGAGGCACCATGGTCTCGCGGGTTCTCTACCGACCGTTTGATACCGAAGACTTCGACGCCATCGCGCTGATTCTGCAGCAGCTTTGGCATAACAATTCGGATAACGATGAGTACAACCGCCTTGAGGCCGCGTGCGACCTCGCCTATTGCCTTTCGTCATCGACGTTTTCGCAGGTTGCCGTAATCGACGGTCAGGCGCGTGGCATTTCGCTCGCGCGTGCGGGACAGAGCTCCGGCGCCACCGTTAAGGAACATTGGATGGATACCGAACGCGCGCTGCTATCGCAGATGCGTGAACTGGAGCCTGATGCCTGCGCCGAGTATCTCTCGTTTGTGCGTGCAACCATCCGAACCAACAACCGCCTGCTCGAGAGCAGCCCGTTGCCGCACGACAACGAAGTCACGCTGCTCGCCGTCGATCCCGATGTCCACGGCCTGGGCGTTGGCTCGGTTTTGCTCGATGCCGCGGTCTCGTACCTGTCCTCGCGCGGGGCGACAAGGGCACACTTGTACACCGACTCTAACTGCTCGTGGAAGTTCTACGAGCTGCACGGCTTTAAGCGCACGGCCACGCACCGCGCCAACCGCGAAGAGCGCCGCCACGACATGCCGCGCGAAAGCTTCCTCTACGAACTCGATCTAACAGCCTAGCCCGGGCAGTTAGGGACGTTCCTCTTGTGCCGGCACTCCGGGACACTCCTTGGCAGCAACCACACCTAGTCATTGGGGACGTTCTTAAATGACTAGTCGCTGGGGACAGTCTTGATCAAAACGGTCGCCGAAGCCCTCGCCGGCATCACCCTATAGAGGGGTCTGCAAATAGCTGTGGGCAAAAGTAAAAGATCGGCGCATAAAAAGGGGATGGGCTTTCCCCGACGGCTGTCGAGAAAAGCCCATCCCATAATTTACGACCGTTAGAACGTTCCGCCGCCGCCTCCGCCGACGCCGCCACCGCCGCCACCGGAAAAGCCGCCACCGCTGCCGCCGCTCGAGCTATCGGAACTCGAAGCCAGCTCGCGGATGGTCTCGTGGTACACATCGTTGAACGAATCGAGCGGGGACTCGTTGCCGTAGTGATGGTAATACCACCAGTAGCAGGGGTAGTTGTCGTAGAAATCGTCACTGTTGCGCAGGTCCGCAGGCACGGCTTCGGCCAGCTGTCGCAGCACTTCTTTCGAAACGCCCAGGGCAACGCCCATCACCAGCAACTTGTTCCACAAGATCAGGTCGCTGGGGACGGCCTCCTTCAGACGCGTAAAGTCCTCGAGCCAATGCTTGAGCGCCTTGCAGCGAGCCGCCACCTCGGCGCCCTCCGGCGTGTAGCGGCGGAAGGTGCAGCTCAGGACAAAGCCCACGATCGTGACGGGGATCGAGATCATAGCGGCACCGACGTTGGCGTCCGCAAAGTCGGTATAGATCAGAGAGCCCAGAATGCCAAAGACGATGATGATGCCGAGAACCAAGCCGGCAACCAGGGCGATGGTGCCGTCCGAGGCGATAAGCTCGCGCGTCTCCAGCTTGCCCTTAACCGTGCTTTGATAGTCCTCGAGCTTGTTGCCAACAGATTCAGTACGCTCGCTGGCATACTCCTCCAGCTCGCTAAACGTGCGTGAACGGACGCCGTCTTTATCGGGCTTAACGCCGGCGAAGAAGACCTTGAGCACATCGCGATCGATGCCGTCCTTCTTGGCAGCCTTCCAGGCCTCGCCGGTCACTGTGATGCGATACGTCTGCTCCTCTTTTTCGCGACGGAGCAGACCCTTCTTCTTGGTCTCGGTCGCTTCTTCCAGCTTGATCACGCGGTCGTCGGTGAGCTTCATAAGCGTGGCGATATATGCCTGATCGGGCACGTCGTTCCAGCTCATGAGAGCTGCAAGCACCGCGGGATGGTCGGCCGAGGGCACATCGCGGAAGTACTCGTCCTGAAAGAGCGGCTTGGGTTTGGGCCTGCGCAGCTTAAGCATCACGATCACACCGGTATAGGCAACCGCCACGACAACACACACCACGGCAATCGCGCCGGCAACCGCACGCGCGTGCTCACGGCGAGCGTTGGCCTCGTCGGCCCATTCCTTCTCTTCGCTCAGAATCGTCGACATGCGCTTTTCGCCCGAGACGGCAAGCTGCGGCACCCAGTCGCTGGGGAAGGCGATGCGTGCCTCGGCGAATTCGCCCTCATGCACGCAGGGAATGGTATAGGTGACCATGGGCTCGTCCGCATCGAGCGACACGTCGCCCGTCAGCGGGCCGTGGCCCCATGCGCGGAAGTTATCGCCTTTGACGGCAGCCGTCCCGGCAGCGGCATTTGCAAAGTAGACTTCCATCTCGACGTCATCGGAGTCCGCCGACCAGCCGTCGCCGACGAATTTCCAGTAGAGCTCGGCGGTATCGGCCCAGTTCATAACCGCACCGGTCATGGAATAACTCACGTAGTAGATTGCGCTGTCGCCGCTCTCGTGAGGGCTGAACACCTTAATCTTTACGCCGTCGTCGGACTGTTCCACCGTGTAAACGCCGTCGTCGCCTTTATTTGCGCTGTCGACCTTGTTAAACGCAGTGTCGTCTTCCTCGACGCTCAGCACATTGACGACCACCGAGCCGCCTTGCTGGTTAGAGCCTGTATTGATATCCCAATACACGCCGTTAATGTCATCGTCGAAATCGAACTGGCGTCCCTCGACAACGGTCAGCGAGCCATCGGCCTCAACCGTGGCACCGATATAGGTTTGGCTCATGGAGTAGCCGTCGGCGTGCGCGACGGCAGGCAGCAGCAGCAGCGCGCACGCGACGAGCGCGCAAATGTAAGCAAATCGCGCAAACGGGCAGCGCTGCCGACAGGTCTTGGCAACGGGGGCGTTCATAGGCACATCCTTTGTCTGTGATACCAGTAGCGTCATTGTCCCACGTTTGCGGGTTCATGTGACGAACATCTAGGTCAGCGGAGTATTAAACGGGACGAAAGTCACGCCCGCGACCGGCACCTGGGGACGTTCCTTATCTGCCGGCAATCTGGGACACTCCTTGGCATAGCCCGCTCCGGCATAGATACCACTTCATAGCTCCGTCACAGGTGTAGCGGCTTTGTGTGGGCGCGGCGTGAGCCGATTAAGCCGGCGAGCGAGGGGCATAAAGCAGTTGAGCGAAAACGGTTTGCCCCTTTGCCGTTCGCTTGAGGATCATGTCCCCCTTTTCCGCGGAAACCCCGGCAGTTGCGAAGAGCTGCCGGGGTTTCTGTCGTTTGAGGGGTTGAAGGGGCTGAGCTTGGGGCGGTAATCGAGGTGTTCAGTCGGTGCCCGCCGCGCACAACACGCAGCCTCGGCAACTCGCGAGCATCGACGACGCCCCCTCACCTCACCCCGCGCTATACTTGTCCGCATGGATATCAACGCATGCAACATAGCAACACCCGCCGTGGCCATGTCGACGGCGCCCAACAGCAAGCTCGCCCCCGCCCTCGCGCCGGTCGTGGGCCGCTTTGCCCCGTCGCCCTCGGGCCGCATGCACCTGGGCAACGTGTTCAGCTGCCTGTGCGCGTGGCTTTCGGCCCGCAGCCAGGGCGGCAGCATCGTGTTGCGCATCGAGGACCTGGACGATCGCTGCAAGCGCCCGGAACTTGCCGCCCAATTGATTGACGACCTAGCCTGGCTGGGGCTTGAGTGGGACGAAGGCCCCTACTACCAGCACGATCGCCTGGACTTGTACGAGGACGCCCTGCACCAGCTGCAAGACGCCGGCCTCACCTATCCCTGCTTTTGCACGCGCGCCGAGCTCCACACCGCAAGCGCGCCGCACGCGAGCGACGGCACGCCCATCTACCGCGGCGCCTGCCGAGGCCTTTCTGCCGAGGAGGTGGCCCGCCGCAGCGCCCTGCGCGCCCCGGCCACACGTCTGCGCGTGCCCACCGTCGACGACCTCGCAGACGACGTGATCGAATTTGTGGATCGCACGTACGGCGCCCAATGCGAAGCACTCGCCACCGAGTGCGGCGACTTTTTGGTGCGCCGCAGCGACGGCGTGTTTGCCTATCAGCTAGCCGTGGTGGTCGACGACGCTGCCATGGGCGTCACCGAGGTCGTGCGCGGATGCGACCTGCTGGGGTCCACGCCGCGCCAGATCTATCTGCAGCACCTGTTGGGACTGCCCACGCCGCACTACGCACATATTCCGCTGCTCATGGCACCGGACGGCCGCCGCCTTTCCAAACGAGACCGCGATCTGGACCTGGGCGAACTCCGCGCCCGCTTTGGCACGCCCGAAGCGCTGCTGGGCTGGCTCGCCGGGCAAACGGGCATCGCGCCGGACACCACGCCGCGCTCTGCCGAGCGGCTGGTCGAGCACTTTAGCTGGGATGTTATCCGCAAGCACAGGGAGAACATTACCGTAACGGCTGAGTAATCAGGCACCCCACCCCTACGCAACATCCCAGGGCTGGAGTTCGTCGCCCAGGCGAACGATGCAGTCGTAGAGCACGGTATGGCGCTCGGCCGGGTTGGCATCCCGATGAAAATGCCCGTAGTACCAGCGCTTGTAGTCCAAGCGGTCCTCCAGCTCATCGAAAAACGCCGTAAGCCGATCAACGGCGGGGCAATTCCAGCCGGGCGCCGGATAAAGCGTGGGCGAAAGCATGCGCGTAGAGCAGGTGTGGGTGACCACGTAGTCGACCTTCCAACCCACGCTGTCGAGCTTTGCCCGCGCCTCCTCAAAGTTGCGCTCGTCCGGCAGTTCCTGCGGCCACCAGCTGGAATAGGGAATGCGGTATTCTTTGTCCACGCTCGTGGCGCCGCCCATGGTAAAGATCGTTGAGCCGTCGAGCTCAAAAACCTCGCCGCGCGTCAGGCGCCGTATGGGGGAGGTATCCGACAGACGCTGCGTCAGCCCACCGTGCCACAGCTCCATGGGACGCTCCGCCCAGTGATCGAAACGCTCGTGGTTGCCGTCGACGAACAGCACGGTATAGGGGCGCGACTCCAGCCAAGCGATGTCGGCACATTCCTCGGCAGAGAAATCCCAGGGAAAGCCAAAGTCGCCCGCGATAATCAGATAGTCGTCGCTCGTCAGGCTATCCCCAAGGTCCCAATCGCGCAGCTTTTGCATGTCGAGGCCGCCATGAATATCGCCCGTCACATAGACTGTCATCGGATCACCACTTCCCTCTTATAGGTTTCGAGATCGTGCTCGACCTGCTCATCGCCCGTGGCGTTGACCCACCACGGCCACTTAACGCAACACGCCGGCTCGTCGACCTGCGCAAACCATGACTTGAGCTCCTCCAAGCTCACCGGAGCGTAGCCGCTGGCGTCCACGCCCACGTCATAGCGCAGCAGTCCCTGCCGAAGGTTGAACTTGTTGTACGCGCCGCCGCAGCTGTGGATATGTCCGTGCAGATGCCAGCCACCGTGCGACATGCCCTGCCAATCGACCATGGGATAGTGGCTCAGCACGATTTTTTGACGGTCGATCTTGAGCACGCAAATGGGCGGCTCGACGATAAAAGCATCCGCCACCGCAGGCTGCGTCCAGTCTTTGTCATGGTTGCCGGGCAGCAGATGGACGCGCTTGCATGCAATGCTTTTGCGCAGCTCGTAGGCATCTTGGACCGTCATCTTAAAGCTGAAGTCACCCAAAATGTAAAGCTCGTCATCCGCAGCGACCTTGCTATTAATGCTAGCGACCATGGCGTCGTTCATCTGCCCAACAGTCGACCAAGGCCTGTCGGCGAGCCGCAGCATGTTCTCGTGCCCAAAGTGGGTATCGCTGGTAAACCAGATCATGGGGACCTCCTAACGCTCTTGCTCAAAATAGTCACTCGCCGTCTCATCCTGCCCATCGGCACATCGCGCTTCGATCGGCACGATATCTTGGTAGATAAGACGATGCTTGTCATCGCGCCATTCATCGTCATGGTAATGGCCAAAGAACCAGGTGCGGTAGTCGAGCCGCCCGTCGAGCTCGCCCAAAAAGGCCTGCAGCGAATCGTCGTAGAACTCGCGATTGCACTCCATGCACAGCTCGTCAGCCAAATCGACCGGCGCCTCGTGCGTCACAACATAGTCGACCTTCCAGCCCGCGCGATCGAGCGAGGCGCGACAGTGTTTGATCTCGCGCTCACTCGGCATCTCCTCGGGCCACCACGTCTTTCCCTCCTGACGCCACTGTTTGTCATGGCTCGCGGCGCCACCCATGGCGAGCACCGTGGTCCCCGTGATGTCGAACACCTCGCCGCGCATCAGGTGCAGCACGTGCGGGCGAACCTCG
This sequence comes from uncultured Collinsella sp., assembly GCA_900549715.1. Lineage (GTDB taxonomy): Bacteria > Actinomycetota > Coriobacteriia > Coriobacteriales > Coriobacteriaceae > Collinsella. Next base: position 58,079 of record URPK01000009.1, read on the forward strand.
TGAACGAGGCCCCCGTTCCACTCACGCATTGGCAGCCCCGCCAGCAGATGATGGTTCTCGTGATTGCCGTCGACAAAACACGTGGTCCAGGGCTTGGACTCAAACCAGTCGAGCCAGTATTTGTCGGTGTTCGAGCCGCTCCATATAAAGCCAAAGTCACCGGCAACGATCACCACGTCATCGCGTGTCAGCGTTCGACCCAATGGCCAAGCGCGCGACGAGAAGCGGCTCGCACCGTACTCGGCAACACCGTGAACGTCTCCGGTAACGAAAATGGACATCTAGCAACACCTCCGCGCTGTGCGGCTCTGGGCAAATCGATAGCAGAAATTGCAGGCAGGCCCCGATATCTACACCCCTTAGGGCTTACCCCTCGTTCTTCCATCCAAACGGGTCAAAGACCCAAAAAATCAAATCGAGCACGCCGCCGGTCATCATGGCGCCGGCAAGGGCGATGATGACGTCCAGGGAACTGGCACTTCGGAGCACGTCGAATGGCCCCAGAACAGCCAACAGCGCGACCGCTGCGCCGGCTGCGCACAGCGCAAGGCACGGCCCCGCGTCCTTGACGCACTTCTTTGCGAGATGTTTGGTGTTGTCACTCATTGGTATCGAACTCCTTAGAGGGTCGTTGTTCAGATACATGCCGCCGCGGCAGGGTTGGACGGCAGATTAAGTGTCCCATGTCGTGCGGACACGTATTAGTTACCCTACAAATAATTGCATTTGATAGAATGTAGGGTAACTGCTCAGAAGGGAGGCACCATGTCCGTCTTAGAAGATGTCCTAGAAGAGGAATACGCACGCTCGATCCGCCTCCTGGGACTCATGGAGCAGGAAATTGGCCTCCTTCCAAAGGGCAGCATCCGCATGCGAAACATAAAGGGCCGCGAATACTGCTACCTCAACTATCGAGTCGGCGACAAGGTCAAAAGTGACTATGTCCCTGCTGCAGAGGCTGATGATCTGCGAGCCAAAATCGAACGTCGAAGGGCTCTTGCGGCCGCCATCAGAGAACAGAAGCGATCTCAAAAGCAAATCATACGTGCGTTGGGAAGGGTGCCGAATGTTGACTGAGCAGCAACAAGCTTTCTTAAAAGTGCTCGACCTGGTCGAGGAAGCAGGGCGCATAGACCACGTTATCCTCACCGGGTCCTGGGCGGAGTTTGCCTACAGACCGGCAGCCTCGTTGCCAAAGTGGCCATAAACCCACGAACACCCCAAACTCAAAGCCTGCCCATCAAGAAGTCGACTGCAGAAACGATTTTGATGCCGTCGATGTCAGTCGGATGGCTCCCCCGGCGAACGATGGCGATCTTCTCGTAACCACCGGCGATCTTCTCGAGCGACCTGAGCTCAAATGGACGCAGCTCGTGCTTGCGAGTCGACTCCTCGTCAATCGACTCTGCAACCTGGGCATCACGAAAGTCTATCAACTAATCGAGATATCGATTCTAGGAACAATCCGGTTGTCCATTGCTCGCCCAAATCTGCAAGTTTTTCTCATCACATGACAAGAACTTGCGAATTCTGCAAGTTCTTCTCACGTAGCGACAAGAGCCTGCATATCCGTCCGTGGCCATTTGCGGTCGGATTCTGGCGAGGCCATGCAAAGCAGCAGGCCACATGGCCGACACGGAGCCATGGCATGCGCGGAATCTTGGGGGGGTCAGGACTTCTCCCGGCAGCCTATAAGACAAAAACACATACACATAGATAAAGAGAAGCCCGGCAAGACACGGCGCCAAGGCCGCAGCCACAAACTTGAGTAGCCGATAGTCTAAAAATCACATACGCTCAAAACACGAACGATCGATCTGTTATCCTGGCGCCAACATAGTCTTTCGAAAGGTTTGGCCGGGATGACTACGCAACAGCAGATTGATATTGAATTCGACTCGCTTGCACGCGAGAACGATTCACCCAAGCTCATCGCCAACTCGAAGGCGACAGGCGGAACACTACTATCCGTTATCAAGGAGCAGCTCTCAACCTGCAGCTCTTTTGACTTTTGCGTAGCGTTTGTTGCAGACGGCGGCCTTCAAATCCTGGTCGAGGCGTTCCAGGAGCTCAAGCAGCGTGGCATTAAGGGCAGACTGCTCACGTCCACCTATCTCAACTTCAACTCACCCGATGCGTTTCGAAAGCTCCTGGAATACGACAACATAGAAGTTCGCGTATTCCAGGGTAATTTGCATGCCAAGGGATACATTTTTGATAAGGGCGAAACCAGCACGGTCATCGTCGGCAGCTCCAACATGACGCAGACCGCCCTCACCTGTAATAAAGAATGGAACGTGCTGTACCAGACTGTCGAGAACAGCCGCCTGCTCGGAGAGCTTAGAGGCGAGTTTGATTCGCTGTGGAACGACACCTCAACCGTTTTGCTTTCCCAAGACTGGATTGAGAACTATGCCGCATATCGATCGGCACGTCCGTCAAAGCCCAAATCGAAACCGACGTTCCAGGCAACTGTTAGCCCAACCACGAATGACCTCGAAGAAATCAAGCCCAATAAAATGCAGCAGCGCGCCCTTGAGGCGCTCGATGTAATCCATCGCAAGGGCGAGACCCGCGCCCTGCTGGTCTCGGCAACCGGCACCGGCAAGACCTTCCTTTCGGCGTTCGATGTACTCGCGTTTAAACCCCGGCGCGTCCTCTTTCTTGCGCACCGCCGGCGCATTATTGACGCCTCCCGCGCAAGCTACGAACGGCTCTTAGGTAGTACCTATACGTTCGACACCTATCAAACTGGCAAGAATACAAGCAATGCCACCTGCGTGTTTGCCATGTGTTCTTCGGTCGCCAAACATTTGAGCGATTTCTGTCCCGATGAGTTCGACTACATCGTCATCGACGAGGCCCACCGCACGGGATCCCAGGGCTACCAATCCATCATGTCGCACTTTACGCCTCGGTTTTATCTGGGCATGACCGCTACACCCAATCGCACCGACGGCTATGACGTCTTTGCCCTTTTCAATCACGTCATCGCGTTCCAGATCACGCTGCAGGACGCTTTGGCCGAGGAGATGCTTGCCCCCTTCCATTATTTTGGCATTCATGATCTGGAGATTGACGACGAAACGGTCGAAGATACCGCCTTGTTCGGACGCTTAACATCCGACGAGCGCGTGCGTCACATCACCGAGAAGATTGAGGAATATAGCGTCACCAAAAGCAACCGCAGGGGCTTAATCTTCTGCAATCGAAACGCCGAGGCCGAAGAACTGTCACGCAAGTTCAACGCTCTCGGATATCGAACAACTGCGATTAGCGGTCAAGATTCCGATGAGGTCCGCGATGTCGCAATCAGCCGACTTGAAGCCGGCGAGCTCGAGTACATTTTCTCGGTTGATATCATGAACGAAGGCGTCGACATCCCCTCGCTCAATCAGATCATCATGCTTCGACGCACCGACTCCGCAATCATCTTTATTCAGCAGCTCGGCCGTGGCCTGCGCTTGGACAGCGGCAAGGAATACGCACTGATACTCGACTTTATTGGCAATTACCAGAGCAACTTCTTGGTACCCATCGCGCTTTCGGGCGACAAGACGTACAACAAAGATCGCCTGCGTCGTCTCGTCCAAGAGGGCGATTCGGTGATACCCGGATGCTCGACCGTGAGCTTCGATCGTATTTCCGAGGCACGCATTTACAAGGCCATCGATGGCGGCAACTTTACCTCCGCCCGCTTTTTGAAGAACGAATATCTCGACTTGCGGCAGAAGCTCGGAAAGATCCCCTCGCTGCTCGAATTTGATCGCAACGGCTCTATCGACCCGCTACTCATCTTCAAAAGCAGCAAGTCCTACCACGATTTTCTTTCCAAATGTGAGCCGGACTACACGGTCCAGTTTTCCTCGGACCAGATCAAAATCCTCAGATTTATTTCTCAAAAACTTGCCGCGGGCAAGCGATTTGAAGATCTCTATTTGCTTCAAACGCTCGTCGAAGCCGGACACGAGGGCTACCGGCATATGCGCGAGGCTGCGCTTAGGAACTACCGCGCACAACTTAAGGACAGCGCCGTTAGGTCGGCAATCGCAGTCCTTAAGGGCGACTTTGCCACTCCTAAGGATTTCGTTTCCCTGCTTATTGACGATGGAACCGGACCTCGTCTGACCGAAGCGTTTGCGACCGCCCTGCGCAACGCAAAGTTCAAGCGTCAGATTCTTGAAGTGCTGGATTTTGGTATTGCGCGCAACCGACTCGACTATGCCGAGACATACGAAAACACAAATTTCGTTCTCAACGCCAAGTACACATACGAGGAGGTTTGCCGCCTGATGAACTGGGAAAAGAACATCAACGGCCAAAATCTTGGCGGCTATTTCTACGACGAGAAGACCAATACATTCCCCGTGTTTATTAACTATGACAAGGCGCCCGACATTAGTGAGTCAATTCAGTATGAAGACCGCTTTGTTTCGCCGAGTAAGCTAGTTGCAATCTCTAAGAACAACCGCACGCTCAACTCCCCCGAGATTCAGCGCCTGAAGACATGGCCGGAAAACGGCCTGAAGACGTATTTGTTTATGCGAAAGAACAAGGACGATAAGGGTGGCAAGGAGTTCTATTTCTTAGGCGAAATGCATCCGACCGGTGAGTTCGAAGCTATTAAAACTAAGAGCGGCGACAACGCCGTTGAAATCGAATATGAGCTCAACGCACCCGTGAGGCAAGACATTTACGAGTTTATGCTCAGCGATTTGAGCGAGGCAGAGTGACAAAAAGGGGCGAGGCACCATGTGGCGCCCGCCCCTTTCTTACTTAAGCCCGAGTTTCTTCTCGAGCTCCCTAACGACTTTAACGTCCGCTGGAAGCCAATCGACATCCCACAGGTTATTGGTATCGAGCCACTTCATGTCCTCGTGAGCGTGCTCTTTGAACTCCCCCGAAAGGATGTTAGCCAGGTAGCACTGCATCGACAGGTGGAACGTCTCGTAATCGTGCTCGACCGTGCAAAGATAGTCGAGGTTACCGATCGTGACCTCGAGCTCTTCTTGAATCTCGCGCACGATTGCCTGCTCGCCGGTCTCGCCCGGCTCGAGCTTGCCGCCCGGAAATTCCCAGCCGTCTTTAAACTCGCCATAGCCGCGCTGGCAGCTCAGGATTTTTCCGTCCTTCTGAATAATCGCTGCTGCAACATTGATTGATTTCATAACTAGTTATCACCTCTCCAGTTGAGCTCAACCAGTATAGGTGATCAACAAAGATCCGCGTGACGGAACGCTGTTAGAGACTGCATGTTTATTCGCATTACCCGTTCAGTACCATCAGCAAAGGCGCCATCAGCTCGCGTCGTTTGGCGGTTTTAGAGTTCTCCTCTACAAGATCCTTCAGCCGTTGTATATCGAGTCCACGTCCAAGCGCGTCGTGATAGGCATCGATAATTAATGAGGGATCCTCGCAATCGAGGCAAAGATCGACAAGCGTGCGCTCGGGTTTAGTTACCGGCAGGCCGTCGAGCCAAACGATGTCCCGCTCAGCAATCTCGCGCTTTACAAAAGAAAGGGATTCGTTTCTTGTATTGATACGCATGGGCGCGGTCATCCTGTAGGGGGACAGATAGAAATCGCCCATTTGCTGCAGGTTCGCCGCTGTCGTACCGCTCACGGCGATGCCATCCCACTGACGTTTTCTCTCCCACGCGCAAAGGGAGGGATTGGTGAGCTTCCAAAAGGCGTTGAGTTCGTCGGTGTCTCGGCGCTGCGTTCCAGACATCCGGTAGGCGCCGTGGCATATCCGTTCAAGACGCCCTGCGCGGCATGAGTGCGCCAGCGCATCTCGAGAGATGTCCATGCGAGCCGCCTGGGCTGTGGTGAACACGCCCTCGCTCTCGGAAAGCTCGCTTATCGCCGCTATGTTGCTAAAGTACTTCATGCTGCAATTGTAGGATATTTTCATACTTTTGCAACGTGATTTTTGATCCATTAGATCCGTTTGCCTTGTTTACCCCATTTCTGACGCCGTTTTGCACCGGCACCCCATCCCCCGCTATTGAGGTCTAATACTTTTCCGCGAAGTGAACGGCTGTTTTTGGACCTCTGAAACATCCGCATTTTTCGGCGGCAAAATCGTGGGATTTCAGCATTGAAACCGCAGGAAGCGGCACCTCTAAAGTGTCGATGCTTCGGGGGTCCGTTTTCACTCATTCACTTCTCGGAAAAGTATTAGACCTCGCCATCAGCTATCCCAAAGATCAGACCGCCCCTCCTTCACGCCACGCAAAACCTGCCTTTTCTGCCCCTGCCCGCCTCCGCACCACCCAAAAACTCATCCAACATTAATCTTGGCTCAAGAATCGCTTAATCTATAACCTGCACTATAGAGTTCGACCAAGGGCGGGGCGGCGCAACGCAGACCGCCGAACGCAACGCTCGCGCCCGGGCAGATCGCCCGGCGTCGCGCCCATCGAACGAAAGGACAGGTCATGGACGACCTCGAAAAAGTTGAAACCATCCGCACCAAGTGCAACGTGAGCTACACCGACGCCAAGGCCGCGCTCGACGCCGCCGACGGCAACGTCCTGGACGCCATCATTTGGCTCGAGTCGCAGGGCAAGACGCAGACCACGTCGGCGCACGCCGCCACCGAGTCCGCGCCAGCCGACGAGCCCTCGGCTGAGATGGTCGCCGCGCAGGTCGCCTACGAAAAGTCGAGCGAAAAGACCGACTTCTCCAAGAAGATGGACAGCGTGTGGGAGTACCTCAAAAAGCTCTTCCGTCTGAGCCTGGACACCAAGTTTATCGCCACGCGCCGCGACGCGATCATCCTCAACATCCCCATCCTGATCCCCATCGTCGCGCTGTTTGCCTGGGGCGCCACGATTTGGCTGATGCTCATTGGCCTGTTCTTTGGCATGCGCTACCGCATCGATAGCGACGGCGACGTGCCCGGCAGCATCAACACCCTGATGGACAGCGCTGCCAATGCCGCGGACGACATCAAGCAAAATCTCAACGACGACAAGTAATCGCAGACGGGGGCACGTATGGCACGGATCCTGATTGTAGAGGACGAGGAGAAAATCGCCCGCTTTGTGACGCTCGAGCTGGAGCACGAGGGCTACCAGGTGGAGCACGCCGCCGATGGCCGCACCGCCGTTGACCTGGCGCTGGAGCGCGACTACGATCTGATTCTGCTCGACGTGCTGCTGCCGCAGCTCAACGGTATGGAGGTGCTGCGGCGTGTCCGCAAGCACAAGGATGTGCCGGTGATCATGGTCACCGCGCGCGATGCCGTGATGGACAAGGTGGCCGGGCTCGACGCCGGCGCCGACGATTACCTGACCAAGCCATTTGCGATTGAGGAGCTGTTCGCACGGATCCGCGTGGCGCTGAAGCGCTCGGAGGCCGTGCGGGCGGCTTCGGGCGTTGGCGGCGTTGGGGCGGGCGGTGCGGGCGGGTGCGCCGTTGCGATACCCCCGGCTAGCGACTCGGCCAAGACCGCTGCCACGCCCTCCCACGCCGCGCTTACCGTTGACTCGGTTGCGCTCGACCCCGACCGCCGCGAAGTCACGGTCGGCGGCTCGCCCATCGCGCTCACGGCCCGCGAGTTCGACGTCCTCGCCCTGCTTATGGCGCATGCCGGCACCGTGCTCACGCGCGAGCGCATCGCGCACGAGGCGCTGGGCTACGAATACGTAGGCGACACCAACAACGTCGACGTGCACATCGCGCACCTGCGCGCCAAGATCGAAGACGCCGGCGGCGCCCGCATCATCCAGACCGTGCGCGGGGTGGGCTATGTCTGCCGCGCGTAATGCCGAGGCCAAGCGCGTCACCTCCATCGCCCGCGCCATCAACTGGAGCTATATGTGGCGCCGCTTGGTGAGCTACGTCTGGCTGGATCTGTTACTGCTGCTTGTTGCGGCGGCGATCCTCGTCTATGGCTACAACCAGACGCTGCCCGATGGCGCGTTTACCGCGGGATGGATCCCCAGCGCTAGCGTTCACGGCATGTCACTGACGCCCGCGCGCGGCTGGGACCTGACAACGCTCACCTATACCGTCGAGTTTGCGCGTACCACCAAGACCTTCCCCCTCGCGCAGGACCTCGTCGCACTGTGGCCCCTCTACCTTGTCGTTGTAGGTTGGCAAGTCATCAGCGTGCTCAACATGCTCGGCGGCGCCCGCCGCGTGCGCCGTACCATGGCACCGCTCAACGACCTGGCCCTGCGCGTTGACGAGCTCGGGCGCATGCAGCTCGCCGGCGGCAAGATGGAAACGCTCGAGCAGGCCATCGAGCGCGCAAGCGTCGACTCGCCGAGCGTCACCACCGGCGACGCCGATCTGGCGAGTATCGAGGTCGCGCTCAACCGCCTGCTGCGCCAGATGCAAGAGGCCAAGCTGCAGCAGATGCGCTTTGTCAACGATGCGAGTCACGAGCTGCGCACGCCCATCGCGGTGATTCAGGGCTACGTGAACATGCTCGACCGCTGGGGCAAAGACGACCCGGACGTGCTGGCAGAGTCCATCGCCTCGCTCAAAGCCGAAAGCGAGCATATGCAGGAGCTCGTGGAGCAGTTGCTGTTTTTAGCGCGCGGCGATGCCGGTCGCACCGTGCTGCGGCGCGCGAATACCAACCTGGCTGCACTGGTCGGCGAGGTTTGCGAAGAATCACAGATGATCGATGCCGGGCACACATATCGGCTGGCGTATGATGCCGCACTTACCGGCGACCCGCGCTGCAACGCATCGGTTGACGTGGCACTCGTGAAGCAGGCGCTGCGCGTGATCGTGCAAAACGCCGCCAAGTATTCGGACGCAGGCACGACCGTCACGTTTGCCATAACACCCGATGCGGGCACGGGCGCGATTGACATAAGCGTTGAGGACGAGGGCATCGGCATGAACCAGGAATCCGCAGCTCACGCTTTCGAGCGGTTCTACCGTGCCGACAACGCACGCGATGCCGGCGCACAGGGCTCGGGCCTGGGGCTCGCTATCGCCAAGTGGATCGTCGACAGCCACGGCGGTGTCATTGGCGTGACCTCAGTCGAGGGCGTCGGCAGCCGCTTTACGATTCGGCTGCCACGGTAGGGGCGTCTCTCACGAATCGAAGGTGAATGCTTTTCCGCGAAGTGAGCGACCTATTTTGGACCCCCGAAGCATCCGCACTTTTTGGCGCCAAAACCGCAGGAAATACCTGACAAAACCGCAGGAAAGAGCGACGTAAAAGTGTCGATGCTTCAGGGGCTCGATTTCACTCGTTCACTTCGCGGAAAAGCATTCACCTTCGATTTACGGCAGCCCGTCAGTCACCCTCTCGGCATTAAAAATGGGGCAAAGCCACGCGCCTTACCCCATTTTTCGTTAGCTATAGCAGCCTGTGCGCTACTCGCGGCACAGGTGCACGGCGAAGCCAGCGAACTCGCGCTTAAAGTACACGAGCTTGGTGCCGCCGTCGGGCAGCAGCACGCGCGACTCCTCGTTGACCTCGAGCTCGCGCTCGGCAAACCACTTCTCGGCCGCATCGATGTCGTTGACGGCAAAGCCAATGTGGCCCTTGGTGCCACGACCGTTCTGCTTCATAACCTCGACCAGCGAATCGTTAAAGTACGAAACCGGGGTCTCGATAACGGGCAGGCCCATCATCGTCGAGAACAGCTCCGCGATCTCCAAGGCGTCTACCGGGTCGGTGGCGTTGATGCCCACATGGGCAACGCGCATGCCAAAAAGCTCGACCGGGTTGGCGTTCTGCTCACTCATACAGTCAGCGCCTACTGAGCCATGACGTCGAGGACGGCCTTCTCGGCAGCGACGCGGTTCATGCCGGTCATGAAGGGCACGCCGCTCACGTACGGGCAGGTGAGTCCCTCGGGGGCAACGGTGGTGGCGATCAGCAGGTCAGCGCCCTCGTCGCAGTAATCCTTGGCCTCGGAGATAGCGCACTGCACGATCTCGTACTTGCCGGCATAACCGTTGGCATCGAGCATGGTGGCGACCTTCTGGGCAACGAGCGTGGAAGTAGCAGCGCCAGCACCGCAAGCCAAAACGATCTTCTTCATAGGTAATGTCTCCCTTCATGGTTTACTTTAGGTAAGTGTACCGCAGCGAGCGATGGCGCTCGGCCTCGATGAGCTTTTATGCCAGTTTGCTTGCGCGCTGCGTATAATACATCTAGTACGTGTTGCCATACCGCTCGCTTTACGAGCGACTAAGGACCTTAATATGCCCGATTCCCGCACCCTCTGGACCGCCGTCGTTATCATCTGCATCGCCGTGTCGGTATTCTTTAGCGTCAAAAAACGTACCACGTTTAAGCGCCTGCAGCAGCTTATGGCTGCCAAGCGGTGGGACGAGTTCGATCGCCTGCTCGACGCCAAGCTCACCAGCATGCTGTACCCGCGCTATAACCGAGACTACCTGCGCCTGAACTCCTATCTGCTGCGCGAGGACCACAAGCGTGCCGACGAGATGTTCGATTTGCTGTTGGGGCTCAACCTGCCCAAGATGCAGCGCGTCGACCTGGTGATCAAAGCTTTTAACTATTACGTTGGCCAGGAGGACCGCAAAAAGTCCAAGGAGCTCCTGCACGAGATCAAGGGCTTTGAGGGCGGTCAGGCCGAGGCAGTCGCGCACGAATGCCAACTGATGTACGACACGATGATTCTCAAGCGCCACAACGACATTCCCGAGCTGGAGCGCATGCTCGAGGATGTCGGCGACGACCCGGTCAAGCGCTGCCGCCTGGAGTACCTGCTGGCCCTGCAATACCAGAACAAGGGCGACGAAGCCAAGTTCCAGGAGTTCCTGGAGAAGTCGGGCCAACACTCGATGGCCGTCAACGCGTAACGGACGGCTTGTGCTAGACTTCTAGTCTCACGGGGGCGTGGCGGAATTGGCATACGCAGGAGACTTAAAATCTCTCGCCGCAAGGATTGTGGGTTCGAGTCCCACCGCCCCTACCATATGAAGCGTTCGAGCCCGTGTCCCCAAGGGATGCGGGCTCGTTTCTTTTTCACGCCGGCGGGACTCTAAGTTGCGGTGGAATAGCTAGAGGGTGCTGAGGCTGGGGGTCCAGGCGATGGTGGGGGTTTTGCCGTCGAGGGTCTCGTTGATGGTGGCGGCCATGCCGGCGAGGAGGCTGTTCTCACTTACGGTGAGCGTCTTGTAGCCGCCGGCTCGCATGAGCTCGCGAATCACCACGGCGCCGGCCAGAATCACGCCCGCGCGTTTGGGCTGTACACCCGGTAGCGCGGCGATACCCTCCACATCCAGCGCGGACATACGCTCGATGGCAGCCGAAACCTGCTCCATCGAAAGCTCGCGCAGGTGCACAAAGCTCGAATCATACGGCTCCAGCTCGTGAACGAGTGCCACGAGCGTGGTGACGGTGCCGCCCACCGCAACGAGGCGTTCGGCGCGCTCAAAGTCGCTGGGCAGGCCTTCAAAATAGGCGGCAAACTGCTCGCCTGCCCACGCGGCAGCGGCAGCAAGCTCGCCATCCGCGGGCGGCAACGCGGAGAAAAAGCGCTCCGTCACGCGGCGACAACCGATGTCCAGCGAGCGCGTTCCCTCCAGCGCAAAGACGCCGCGCTCCGGCGCGTACACGCCAGTCGCGAGCTCCGTGGATCCGCCGCCCGAATCGGCAACAATGATGCGCTCGCCGGCAAAGTCGTGCGCCACGCCGAAAAACGTCAGGCGCGCCTCGACCTCGCCCGGAATCACCTGTGGCTCAAGCCCCAGATCGCGCAGGCCGTCCAACAGCAGCGCGGCATTGGACGCATCGCGTGCGGCACTCGTACACGTGGTGCAGACGCACACGGCCCCAAAGGCACGGGCCTCGTCCACAAACATGTGACACGCAGCGAGCACACGCTCGACAGCCGCCTTGCAAAAGCGCCCCGTCGTGTCCACGCCCTCGCCCAGGTCGGTAATCTCGGTATGCTTGGACGATTCCACAATCGCTCCGCCCTCGACCTGGGCCAACACCAGTCGCGACGACACCGTTCCCAGGTCGATCGCGGCTACCTTATAGCGTTTGCAATTTGTCATTGCGGGCTCCCCTCCGGGCGCTATTTGCCGTTGGACACGACCGTCTGACCCTCGACGCCGTTAAACCCAAACAGCATGTCGAGCGCCTGGATGTACCACGGCGCGTCCTTGCCGACTTCTTCGATTTCCTTGGCCACTTCGCTGGCCTTCTTGGCGTTTGAGGACTTTTTGCTCGACGACGAGTCCGAATCGTCGTCCAAACCTAGCACGTCAATCTTCTTCTCGCCGGGCATCACCAGGCCCAGGTCCTCGGACGCCGCGTCCTTGATACCCTCCTCCGAGAGCAGCTTGTCGACGCTTTTTTGCAGCTCATCATTGTATTGCTGGCGAATCTCGACCTGCTTGGCCAAGATATCGCTCGAACGCTTTGCCACGTACAGATCGCGCACGGGGAAATACAGGCTCACGAGCACCAGCGCCACCACGATACCGATAAACAGCGGACGCAGAGGGCCATGCGTAAAGTCATAGATCGCCTTGACAACCGCGTTGTCGTTGGCGTAATGCATAAAGTCCGAGCCCGAAAGACGGCTCGAGGGCCTACTCGATTTGTCGTGTGCTTGAGTCGAGGGACGCGACGCATGCGACGAACGTGCCGGGCGCACCGGTCCATCTGCCAAGGTATTTGATTGAGCATTGGGGCGCGAGGTACTTGCCGGGCGCTGCGTGGAGCGGTCGGCGCCGGCATAAGCGGACCCACCGAGCTGCACCGTGCGCGCACGGCGAGGCGACGGCTCGCGCGAACCGGCGGAATAGTACCTGTTGTCGTAAATCTGATCCATGTGCGCCTTGTGCGGTTGAGGTTTGTTTGCGCTAAGTCCTTTAGTTATAGCACGAGCGCCCGCACCGCCTTCGCCAGCCTTTGCTCGACATAAAAAAGGCGCTGAGCCATATGGCCCAGCGCCCACAGCGCTTTGCGGCGTCCAGCCAAGGCGGGGCGGAACCGAGTCAGCCTCCTCCTCGCCAAATTCGCCCGTTTAGCGAATGTTGTAGAACGCGGCCTTGCCGGCGTAGCGCGCGCTGCCCTCGAGCTCGTCCTCGATGCGAATGAGCTGGTTGTACTTGGCGATACGGTCGCTGCGGCACGGGGCGCCCGACTTGATCTGGCCGGCATTGACGCCCACGACCAGGTCGGCGATCGTGGAATCCTCGGTCTCGCCGGAGCGGTGACTCACGATGCAGGCGTAACCGGCCTCCTTGGCGGTCTCGATGGCCTCGAGCGACTCGGTGAGCGTGCCGATCTGATTGACCTTGACCAGGATCGCGTTGGCGGCACCCAGCTCGATGCCCTTCTTGAGGCGCTCGGTGTTGGTGACGAACAGGTCGTCGCCCACCAGCTGCACCTTGTTGCCAATGCGACGGGTGAGCTCAACCCAGCCGTCCCAGTCTTCCTCGGCCATGCCGTCCTCGATGGAGATGATGGGATAGGTGTCGACAAGCTTCTCCCAGTAATCAACCATCTGGGCACTCGTGTACTCCACGCCCTCGCCCTTGAGCTCATACATACCGGTCTCAGCGTTGTAGAACTCGGTGGACGCCGGATCCATGGCGTACATGAAGTCGACGCCGGGCTTAAAGCCAGCCTTCTCGACGGCCTTGGTGATGTACTCGAACGGCTCGGCATTGGTCTTGAGGTTGGGCGCAAAGCCGCCCTCGTCGCCCACGCCGCCGCCCAGGCCGGCCTCGTGCAGCACGCCCTTGAGGGTGTGGTAGACCTCGGCGCACCAACGCAGGCCCTCGGCAAAGCTCGGGGCGCCCACCGGCATGATCATGAACTCCTGGAAGTCGACGTTGTTGTCGGCATGCACACCGCCGTTAAGGATGTTCATCATAGGCGTGGGCAGCAGGTGGGCGTTGACGCCGCCCAGGTACTGGTACAGCGACAGGCCCGCCGACTCGGCAGCGGCGCGGGCGACGGCCAACGACACGCCCAGGATGGCGTTGGCACCGAGCTTGGTCTTGTTGGGGGTACCGTCCGCGGCAATCAGCGCGGCATCGACGGCGCGCTGGTCGAAGGCGTCGAGGCCCACGACGGCGTTAGCGCACTCGTTGTTGACGTGCTCGACGGCCCGAAAGACGCCCTTGCCCAGATAGCGGCCCTTGTCGCCATCACGCAGCTCGCAGGCCTCAAAGGCGCCGGTCGAAGCACCCGAAGGCACCATTGCGCGGCCAAAGCTGCCGTCCTCGAGCACGACCTCGACCTCGACGGTGGGATTGCCGCGGCTGTCGAGCACCTCGCGACCGTAGACGTCCAAAATATCGCTCATGTTGTCTCCCTCTCACTTGGAAACGGGTTGAATGCTTGGCGACACGGCTTGCACGCTACAGCGGCGCGCAGGTTCATAAGTTAGCCTTATCGCACTTTTTGCATTATGCCCTAAGTTAGCCAAGGGATACAATCTTTTTAAAAAATAATAGGGGCGATGGGACAAGTCCGTCCCGTCGCCCCCGCAGTCTTACTCCTCTGCCTTTGCGGCATCCCAGAGGTCATTGAGGCCGTGGGTCGAAAGCTCGGCAAGATCCACGTGGGCGTCGGCCGCCATCTCCTCCATCGCGGCCCAACGGTGGCGGAACTTTGCCGTGCTCGCGCGCAGAGCACTCTCGGCGTCTATGCCCTCCTTGCGCGCAACGTTGACCAGGGCAAAGAGCAGGTCGCCAAACTCCATCTCGCGCTCGGGCGAGCCGGGAGTCTCGGCCTCAAACTCGACGCGCTCCTCGGCGACCTCGTCCCACACGTCCTGGACTGTCTCCCACTCAAAGCCCACGGCAGCCGCCTTGCGCGACACCTTCTGAGCCTGCATCAGCGCCGGCAGATGCGTGGGCACGCCGTCGAGCAGGCCCTCGGGCGCAGCCTCGCCCGCTGCCACGGCCTTGTCCCTTGCAGCCTTCTCGGCAAGCTTAACCTCGTCCCAGATCTTGAGCACCTCATCGGAGCTCTCGGCGTCCGCATCGCCAAACACGTGCGGATGACGACGGATGAGCTTGGCGTCGATATCGCGTGCCACATCGGCAAGTGTAAACTCGCCGGCGTCCGCCGCAATCTGCGCATGCAGTACCACCTGCATGAGCACGTCGCCCAGCTCCTCGCGCAGATGCGCCACGTCGTCCGCCTCGATGCAATCGAGCGCCTCGTAGGCCTCCTCGATCATGTTCTTGCCAATGCTGCGGTGCGTCTGCTCGCGGTCCCACGGGCAGCCGTCGGGCTGACGCAGGCGCCAGATGGTCTGCACCAGATGCTGCAGCTCGGCCGACACATCTACCAGCGTCGACAGGTCGCGCGAACCCTCGGCATTTTGCTGAGCCATATGCTCGGACATGGTTACTCCTCCTCCAGGATCACGTGGCGGAACGCGCCGCCCTCGTAGATACCGTAGCTGTGCGTGCCGTCTTTGGGAATGCTCACGCTACCGGGATTGAAGAGCCACAGGCCCGGGTGCGTCGCGCTCGCTTCGTTGACCTTAATGTGCGTATGGCCGTAGACGAGCGCGGAGCCCTCGGGCAGCGCGGGCGCGTGGTCGACGCTGTTGTGCATGCCGGCGCCAAAGACGTGGCCGTGCGTCAGGAACAGCTCGCGGCCGGTCTCGTCGAACAGCGTGGCGTAGTCGGCCATGACGGGAAAGTCGAGGACCATCTGGTCGACCTCGGCGTCACAG
Organism: uncultured Collinsella sp.; assembly: GCA_900549715.1. Lineage (GTDB taxonomy): Bacteria > Actinomycetota > Coriobacteriia > Coriobacteriales > Coriobacteriaceae > Collinsella. The sequence continues at coordinate 73,740 of URPK01000009.1, forward strand.
TTACCGCGCACCGCGATGATGCGGTCGGCCAGAGCGTTGAGCAGCGGAATCACACGCTTGGGGGCATAGTCGCGCGGCAGGTCGTTGCGCGGGCCGTGGTAGAGCAGGTCGCCCAGCAGAACGATGCGGCCGGGCTGCTCGGATTCGATGGCGGCGCACAGGCGCTCTGTCCAGTATGCCGAGCCGTGAATGTCGGAGGCGATGAGGTATTTCATGGTGGTCCTTTCGGGTGGGGTTGATGGGGCTGGACGTGGCGTGCCACCGGCCGCGTTACTCAAATCGCAGTGCCGAGGCTTGTGCCGCCTGCATCACGCGCTGGAGCGGCACGTCGCACTCACGGGCAAGGCGGGCGCAGTCCTCGTACTCGGGCGCCGCGCGCTCGCTGCCGTCGGGCAGGGTGGCCACTTTAACGGACACCTCGCCCCATGGCGTCGCTACGCGCTCAAAGCGGCGTGGCAGGCAAACACGCTCCATAACCTGGCGGCGGATGCCATTGGTCGTGGTTTCCAAAAAGATAATCGTCTGTAGACGTTCGATATCCTCATGCGAGCAGATCACCTGCAGCTGCCAGCCGGGACGGCCTTTCTTGCAATAAACGGGCAGCCAGTGCACCTCGCGGGCGCCCGCCTCGCGCAGGCGGTCGGCGGCATAGGCGAGTACCTCGGGCGACGCATCGTCGATGTCGCACTCCAGCTTGACGATAGTTTCGGGTGCATCGGTCTCGCGAGACAGCGGGGATGTACTATCGCATTGCATACGGTCCGGATCCTTTCCGCGCGGGCTCGTTTTATTCACCCAAACGCTAGCACATCGGACGTGGCACAGGCGTGACTTTCGTCCGTCGCCGCCCTCGCCCCTATCCAAACGTGTACGTCAGCCTCCAAACATGTCATTTTTTGCAGCTTTTGGAGGCTGACGTACACGTTTTGGAGCGGGGCCGCACACGATCAGAATTGCGCCCGCACTCCGTCCACCACAAAGTTCGCCGCACTCAACTATTTTGAACTTTCTACGCAGTTCATCGGCCAAAAAATAGCCCTCGGCATACTTACCCGCTGCACGATGTTACTCTAGTTGCATTTGGCTAACTAAGCGGCTGCCGAGAACCCCGCCCGGCACCGTTACGGTATAGGAGGTTTCATGTTCGAGAAGCGGCTCTTCTCCCTGGTTCCGCAGGCAACGCCCCACATTATGGCAAGCGTCCTGTTTAAGTGGATCGCGCTCATGGCAAACATCACGGTGATGTGGGTGCTTGCGCGCATCTTGGGCGGCATCGTCACGGACGGTCTTTCCGCCGCGCTCGCCGTCGACGCCCTCGCACAGGCGGCCTTGCCGCTCGCCGCCGCCACCATCGTGCGCGCCGTCTCCATCTACCTGGCCCAACGCGCCGGCGACAAGGCCGCGTTCGAGGCCGTCCGCCGCGTGCGCTCGCTCGTCTACGACAAGCTCACCGCACTCGGCCCCTCCTACACCGAGACCGTCCCCACCGCCGAGGCCGTCCAGACCAGCGTCGAGGGCGCCACGCAACTCCAGGTGTACTTTGGCGGCTACCTGCCGCAGCTCTTCTTTGCGGGCTTGGCACCCATCACGCTGTTTGCACTGCTCGTGGGCCAGGCGGGTCTTCCCGCCGCGCTGCTGCTCGCCTGCGTTCCGGTCATCCCCGTCTCCATTATGATGGTCATGCGCAACGCCAAAAAGATCGGTGCCGAGTACTGGGGCAGCTATGTCGATCTTGGCGGCATGTTCCTGGAGGCCGTGCAGGGTCTCACCACCCTTAAGGTCTACCAGGCCGATCGCAGCTGGCACGAGCGTATCAACACCGAGTCCGAGCGTTTCCGCACGGCGACCATGCGCCTGCTGGTGATGCAGCTGCGCTCCATTTGCGTTATGGACCTGGTCGTCTATATGGGCGCCGCGCTCGGCATTATCGTAGCCACGCTGCAGCTCGCCACGGGCAAGATTGGCTTTGAGGCTGCCTTCCTCATCGTCTTTCTGTCACAGGAGTTCTTTTTGCCCATGCGCCGCCTGGGATCGCTGTTCCACACGGCCATGAACGGCATGGCCGCCTCGCGCCGCATGTTTGGCATTTTGGATACGCCCGAGCCCGAGCGCGGCGATGTTGAGCTTGACGGTCGCGGCGATATCGAGCTCGCGGGCGTGAGCTATGCATACGGCGACCGCACGGTGCTGGACAGCGCCAGCGCGACCATTGCGCACGGCTCGCTCGTGGCACTCGTGGGCGAAAGCGGCGGCGGCAAGTCCACGATCGCGGGGATTATCGCGGGCCGCAAGGGTGCCTACCGTGGCAGCGTTCGCATCGGCGGCGTCGAGCTGCGCGACGCCACGGCCGCCTCACTCATGCGCGCCGTCACCCTGGTGCCCACCAACGGTCACCTGTTTGCCGGCACCCTGCGCGACAACCTGCTGCTCGCCCAGCCCAGCGCCACCGATACCGAGCTTTTGCGCGCACTCGACCGCACGCGCGTGGCGGCCTTTGTGCAGGCCAACGGCAGGCTCGACATGGTGATTAACGAGGGCGGCACCAACCTTTCGGGCGGTCAGCGCCAGCGCGTGTGCATGGCCCGCGCCCTGCTGCACGACTCGCCGATCTATGTGTTTGACGAGGCGACGAGCAATGTGGACGCCGCAAGCGAAGCCGCAATCGGCGAGGTCATTGCATCGCTCGCCGGCGGGCACACCGTAATCGTGGTGGCACACCGCCTGTCGACGATCGTAGGCGCCGATCAGATCCTGGTGCTGGAGCGTGGCCGTATTGCCGAGCACGGGACTCACGGCGAGCTCTTGGCCACCGCGGGCGCCTATGCGCGCATGTGGAACAGCCAGGAGCAGCTCTCGGCATATGCGTATGCGGAGGATGATGCCGAGGACGTCGAAGATGCCGGCGCGGTTGAGGCTGTTGACGGCAGCGCTGCCTGTACCGATGGCCTCAACGGTGCTAGCTCGTCTTCCGCTGCCGCGGCGCTTGACTCCGGCCGCGTCCGTCGCTCGGCGCCGTCCATCATGTGGCGCATGATGGGGCTCGTCCGACCGCTTGCCGGCTGGCTTGTGCTAGCCGTCGCGCTAGGCAGCATTGGTATGCTCACCGCCGCGTTCGTGCCGGCCTTTGGCGCCCTTGGCCTTATGGCCGCGCTGGGCCGCAACGCCTTGGGGCTTGGTCTTATCGCAGCATGCGCGGCCTGTGCCGCCTGCGGCATCGCACGCGGGCCGCTCCACTACGGCGAGCAGCTCTGCAACCATTACATCGCATTCCGTCTGCTCGCACACATTCGCAACCTGGTGTTTGGTGCCCTGCGCCAGCTCGCCCCCGCCAAGCTCGAGGGCCGTGGCAAGGGCGAGCTCGTGAGCCTGGTCACCTCGGATATCGAGCTGCTCGAGGTCTTCTACGCGCACACCATCTCGCCCATTGCAATCGCTCTGGTCTGCACCGTTGTGTTTGAGGGCTTTTTGCTGGCTGTGAGCCCCGAGCTCGCGGGCATCGCGCTCGTGGCCTACGCGGTCCTGGGCGTGCTACTGCCCCTGACCTCGGCCAAGGCATGCGGCACCACCGGCCGCCAGAGCCGCGAGGGCGCCGGTAAGCTGGGCGCCTATGTGCTCGACAGTCTACGCGGCGCGTCCGAGACTATCCAGTTCGCCGGTGGCGCCGATCGCAGCCGTGCCCTGGCCAAGCTGACCGAGCAAGTCGGCGCCGTGGACGCGCGCCTCAAGCGCCGCCAGGCGGCCAGCGAGGCCGTAGCCGATGCGCTTATTCTTGCGGCCAATCTGGTGATGCTCGGGCATGCGCTGCAGCTGGTGGCTGCGGGAACGATTGATTTTGCCGCAGCGTTTGTCGCCGTCTTTACCTTTGTGTCGTCGTTTGGTTCGGTAATGGCCGTGAGCCGCCTGGGCGCCTCACTGCAGGAGACGCTCGCTTCGGGCGCACGCGTGCTCGATTTGCTCGACGAGCGGCCCCAGTGCGCCGAGGTCGCCGATGGACAGGACGTTGAGTTTGCCGGCGCCGCAGCCGAGCATGTGAGCTTTAGCTATGCGGGCGGCGTGGACGCGGGCGGTGCCGGCGCCACAGAGCAGGTCGCGAACGACGCCGCTGCGAATCTCATCCTCGACGACGTGACCTGCACCTTTGCGCCCGGTACCATGACCTGCATCATGGGGCGCTCGGGCTCGGGCAAGTCGACGCTGCTTAAGCTGCTCATGCGCTTTTGGGACCCCGCAGCCGGCACCATCACGGTGAGCGGTGTCGATGCCCGCCACATCAACACGGCGAGCCTGCGCAGCCACGAGGCCTATATGACCCAGGACACACATCTGTTCTGCGGCACCGTACGCGAGAATCTGCTGGTCGCGCACGCCAACGCCACCAATGCCGAGCTGCTCGACGCTTGCCGCTCCGCTTCGCTTACCGCCCTCATCGACCGCCTGCCGCAGGGTCTCGACACCCCGGTTGCCGAGCTGGGCGACTCGCTCTCGGGCGGCGAGCGCCAACGCATCGGCCTTGCGCGCATCTTCCTCAACGACGCGCCTTTCATCTTGCTCGACGAGCCCACCAGCGCACTCGACGCCCTCAACGAGGCGTCCGTAATGCAGGCCGTTGACGAGCTCAAGCGCCGCGGCAAGACCATCGTACTCGTAAGCCACCGTGCCAGCACCTGCGCCTTTGCCGATTGCTCGCTTTCGGTCGAGCACGGGAGGCTGAGCTAGATGGCGCGCACCGCCGACACACCGGAGCTGGCACGCAAACGTGAGCGCGAGGCCCAAATGGTGTCGCAGATGATTGCGCTGTGGTGTCGTGGGCATCATGGCGGCGGGCATGCGGTCGAACAGGCTGGCGACGATGAGCCCGTGCGCGTGAAGCTCGGCCTTCGGACCATTACGCTCTGCCCCGAATGCGCCGAGCTGCAGAAATACGCCATCGCGCGCATTGAGCACTGCCCGCACATGGGCACCAAGACATTTTGCTCGGCCTGTCCTTCGCATTGCTACCGGCCTGCCATGCGCGAGAAGATCCGCGAGATCATGCGCTGGTCGGGACCGCGTATGATCCGCTATCGCCCCATCACCGCCGTAAGACACGCGATGGTAACGGTGCAGGCCAAACGCGTGGCGGCACGAAGCAAGTAGTCGCCGGCGCCGGCACGCGCCGCCTGCCCTTTCCAGTCGGTTTCGACTTGCAGCGTTCCCGCCGCGCCGAGGCTGCGCCATTACAATGAAGCGGATTCGCTTGACGCAAAGGAGTCACCATGCCCGCCTGCCCGCTGGTCGATTGCCATACTCATACCTCGTTCTCGGACGGGCACGCCTCGTTCGAGGACAACGTCCGTGCCGCTGCTGCCGCCGGCTGCCGCGTCATGGTCTCGACCGACCACCTTACCCTGCCCGCCAGTATGGATGCTAACTGCGAGGTGCAGGTCGTCGAGGGCGACTTGCCGGCACATCGTTTGTCCTTTGAGGACGCCCGCAAACTCGCCGCGCAGATTGCGCCGGAGCTCACCTTTATCTACGGTTTTGAATGCGATTGGTACGAGGGCTGCGAGCCCTTGGTAGAGCACTGGTCCCAGGGCGCCGTCGTACGTCTGGGCAGCGTGCACTGGATTGGCAACCCGGGCGATATTGCGGCAGGCGCCGCGGGCACGGCAGGGACAGAGGACGTCGCGCGCCCCGATACACCCGATTCCCTTTGCGGTTGGATCGACGACGATACCAACCTGCATGTTTGGGAAAACTTAGGCGTGCGCGGCGTGTGGGAGTGCTACGTCGACGACTGGTGCCGTGCTTGCGAAAGCTCACTCAACTTTGACGCGATGGCCCATCCCGACCTGGTCATGCGCTTTTCGAAGGACGGCTTTGCACCCGACTTTGACCCCGCGCCGTTTTGGGAGCAGATGGCCGAATGCGCCCACGATACGGGTCGCCGCGTTGAGGTCTCGACCGCCGCACCGCGCAAGGGGCTCGACGATTACTACCCCGCGACCGGGCTGTTGCGCCGCTTCGCCCATGCCGAGGTGCCCATCACCTTTGGCTCGGACGCGCACCGCGCCTGCGACATCTGCTGGAACATCCGCGAGGCCCAGGCCCACGCCTACGACTGCGGCTACCGGGCCTTCGATATCCCCCACCCCACCGGCGAATGGGAATCCACGCCCCTCGCCTAACTAGTCGTTTAAGAACGTCCCCAATGACTAGTGGCGGCGGGCGTTGAGTTCGCCGGCCAGTTCGTCGAGGGTGATGCCGTAGCGCTCGAGCGTCACGAGCAGGTGGTAGATCAGGTCGCCGGCCTCGTAGCGGATGTGATCGTGGTCGTTATCCTTGCAGGCCATGATCACCTCGCTCGCCTCCTCGGCAAGCTTCTTGAGAAGCTCGTCCTCGACGTCGGTCAGCAGACGCGCGGTATAGCTCTCCTGCGGCGATGCGTCGCGACGACCGTGAATCACCTCGGCCAGTCCCGTCAGCGTCTCACCGATGTTTCCCGGCTGCACGTTAGCTGTTCTGACTCCCATGGTTATTTCCTCTCGTTACTGCAGCGTAAAGTAGGTACCGGTCTCATCGAACCGAGGCTTTGCGCCCTTTTTCTCAAAGAACTCGACGATGACGGCATGGGCCTCATTGAGCCTTTCCTTCTCGGCCTCGAGCCAAAGCGACTGCGCCCCGCAGGCATCAGTCAGGTGCACGCGGCATGGCACGCCCGCGCGGAGGAGCTCGGTGTTGCATTCGGCGACTTCGAACGGCGTCACGACCTTCATCGTGTTCCCCCCCCCTTACGCGCTTAAAGAAGCAGGTACGGTTGCCGGTATGGCAGGCCGGGCCCGGTGAGTCCACTTTGACCAGCAGCGTATCGCTATCGCAGTCGGCCCAGAGCTCCTTGACCTCCTGCATGTTGCCACTCGTCGCGCCCTTGTTCCAGAGCTCCTGACGGCTGCGACTCCAAAACCACGTGGTCCCGGTCTTGAGCGTCAGCCCCACCGATTCCTCGTTCATCCAAGCAACCATAAGCACCTCGCCGGTGTCATATTGCTGAACCACACAAGGAATCAGCCCGTGGGCGTCGTATTTAAGCTCGGTAGCATTTATTACCTCAGTCATCATTTCTCCCAAGTAACAAACGAAATCCCACAGGTCGGCGAGGGTTGTCCAGGTGCCGCAGGTTGCCGCGAAAGAGGAGCGACGCGTACTTTGGTACGCGAGCGACGGTTTGAGCGGCAAGATGCGGTGCCTGGGCAAGCCGCAGCACTAGAAGTCCAGCCTCACAGGGATGCCTTGGCTGGCCATATACTCCTTCACCTGGCGAATGCTGAAAGTTCCAAAGTGAAAGACGCTGGCCGCCAGTACGGCGTCGGCTTCGCCCTCGATCACGCCCTCGGCAAAATGCTCGAGCGTGCCCACGCCGCCGCTCGCGATGACGGGAATCGGCACCGCACGCGCCACGGCGCGGGTGAGTGCCAGGTCGAAGCCAGCCTTGGTGCCGTCGCGATCCATGCTGGTGAGCAAGATCTCACCGGCGCCGCGACGAGCCGCTTCCTCGGCCCACGCCACCGCATCGATACCCGTGGCGTTGCGACCGCCCGCCGTGAAGACCTCCCACTTGTCGGCATCCGGCTGACCGGGCAGGCCCACGCGCTTGGCATCAATCGCCACGACCACGGCCTGGCTGCCAAACGCCGCGGCGGCCTGGCTGATCAACGACGGATCGCGCACGGCGGCAGAGTTAAGCGACACCTTGTCGGCACCGGCGGCAACCATGGTTCGCATGCCCGCCAAGTCGCGGAAACCGCCGCCCACGGTATAGGGAATAGCGAGCTCCTCGGCCGCGTGCGCCGCCATCTCGATGGTCGTCGCGCGGTTGTCGCTCGTCGCGGTAATGTCCAGGAAGACGACCTCGTCTGCACCCTCGCGGTCGTAGGCGCGCGCCAGCTCCACCGGGTCGCCAGCATCGCGCAGGCTCACAAAGTTGACGCCCTTGACCACGCGGCCGTCCTTAACATCCAGACAGGGAATCACGCGTTTGGCAAGCATGGGCTACTCCTTCCCTCGGGCGGCGGCCAACGCCTGGGCCAGCGTAAAGTTGCCCTCGTAGAGCGCACGACCGGTAATGGCACCCTCGATGGCATCCTCGCCCACCGCGGCCAGTGCGCGGATATCGTCGAGCGTCGAGATGCCGCCCGAAGCCACGACGGGAAAGCCCGCGACCTCGGCCACATGGCGATACGCCGCCACGTCGATGCCCGTCTGCATGCCATCGCGCGCGATGTCGGTATACACCAGATGCTTAAAGCCCAGCTCGGTGAGCTGCGCCACGGCGTCGTCGAGCGCCACACCCGCGCCGTCGCGCCAACCATTCACCTTGACCTGGCCGTCACGGGCGGCAATGTCTGCCACCAGTAACTCGCCAAAGCCTTGGGCCGCCACCTCGGCAAAACCCGGCTCAGTCACCAGCACGGTGCCCAGTGCGATGCGACGCGCGCCGTAGCCGGCCAGCTCGTCGATGCGCGCGAGCGAGCGAACGCCGCCGCCCACGTCCACGGACAGGCCGTCGACGCTGCAGATGGCCTTAATCGCCGCCGAGTTGGCAGCGCACGCGTCCTCGTCCTCGCCAAAGGCAGCGGACAGGTCGACGACATGCACCCAGCTCGCGCCCTGCTCGGCAAACGAGCGGGCGACGGCCACGGGGTCGTCGGAATATACCTTGCAGCGGCTCCGGTCGCCGCACTCCAGGCGCACGACCTTGCCGCCGATCAAATCGATTGCAGGAAACAGGATCATCGGCCAACCTCCTCGACGATGTTGACGAAGTTCTTAAGGATGCGCTGACCAAGCGCGGAGGATTTCTCGGGATGGAACTGACAGCCCCACGCGTTGCCGTGACGCGCGATGCACGGGAAGCTCCGCGTGTAGTGCGTGCGCGCCAAAACATCAGCGGCATCGGCGTCGTCGGCCACCGCGTAGCTGTGGGTGAAGTACATGTTGGCACCCTCGGCAAAACCGGCGAGCAACGGATCGGCCGAACCGGCGGGCGTCATGTGCACCTGGTCCCAGCCCACGTGCGGCACCTTCAGGCGGCTCGACTCCAAGCGCGTGCACGAGCCGCGCATGATGCCCAGGCCATCGACCCAGGGGCCGCCAGACTGCTCGGGGGTGCCGCCATCCGCGGCCACGCCCTCGTCCGCAGGCACGCCCTCGTTGCCGCGCTCAAAAAAGAGCTGAAGGCCCAGGCAGATGCCGAGCAGCGGAGTTCCGGCGACAACGGCACCGAGCACCGCGTCCGCCTCGCCGCTCTGGCGCATAAAGGCGATCGCGTCATAGAACGCGCCCACGCCCGGGATGACCAGGCCGTCGGCGCGGCGGATCTGCTCCGGATCATCCGATGTACAGGCGGCGGCACCGGCGCGCGCAAGCCCGCGCACGACGCTCGACAAGTTGCCCTTGTGGTAGTCGACCACCACGATCTTCGGTTCGCCCACGCGACCCCTCCTCCTCGTCTTGTCCAAAACCACCACAAAGGGGACAGGCACCTTCGTAGTGGTTTTACCTTTGTAGCGGTTACAGCGAGCCCTTGGTGCTGGGGATGCCCTGCACGCGGGGATCGAGCTCGCAGGCGTGGCGCATCGTGCGGCCCACGGCCTTAAAGGCGGCCTCGATAATGTGATGCGAGTTACCGCCCGCCAGTTCGCGAACGTGCAGCGTGAGCTTGGCATCGCGCGCGAAGGCGTAGAAGAACTCGACGGCCAGCTCGGTATCAAAGCTGCCCACGCGCTCGATGGGCACGGGCAGCTCGCAGTAGGCCTGCCCGCGGCCCGAAATATCAACAGCAGCCATCACAAGCGTCTCGTCCATGGCGATCGCCGCGTCGGCAAAGCGCGTAATGCCCGCCTTGTCGCCCAGCGCCTGACAAAACGCCTCGCCCAGCACAATACCCGTGTCCTCGACGGTGTGGTGCGCATCGACCTCCACGTCGCCCACCGCGTGCACCGTCAGATCGAACAGACCATGGCGGCCAAAAGCGTTGAGCATGTGGTCGAAAAACGGCACGCCGGTCGAGATATCGCACACGCCGCTTCCGTCCAGGTCGAGTTTTACGACAATGTCGGTCTCGCCCGTCTTGCGGGTTACCTCGGCATAGCGGTCCATCTACATCTCCTCCTTCACCAGCGCGGCAAACGCGGCCAGCACCTCGTCGTTTTCCTGCGGGGTGCCCACGGTAATGCGCAGGCAGTCCGCGAGCCCCGGCGCGTAGCTAAAGTCGCGCACCAGAATCGAATACTCGTCGCGCAGACGCTCGCGCACACGCGTGGCATGCGGCGTGCGCACGAGCACAAAATTCGCCGCGCTCGGCCATGCCTCCACGGGCATGCCATCGGCAGCCATTGCGCGCAGGGCGCACAGCTCGCGCTCGCGCTCGGATGCGATCTGTGCCACCACGGGCGTGTAGGCATCACGGGCACGCACGCAGGCAAGTGCTGCCGCCTGGCTCAGCACGTTAACTGAATAGATCTGGCGAATCGCCGCGAACACGTCGACGACCTCGGGTGCCGCAATCACATAGCCCAGACGCGTGCCGGCGGCGCCAAACGCCTTGGACAGCGTATGTAGAATCACCAGGTTGGGATGCTCGGCGATAAGGCCTTGCGCCGTGGTGGCCGCGCCAAACGAATCGTCGGCAAACTCCACGTAGGCCTCGTCAACCATTACCATGCCGGGGCACGCATCGCACAGCGCCGCGACAAAGTCGAGCGGTGCCACGTCACCCGTGGGGTTGTTGGGCGAGGTCACGATTGCCAGGTTACACTCGGGTGCCGCCGCAAGCACGGCGGCCTGGTCGAGCTCAAAGGTCGCGGGGTCGCGCCACACGTCGCGCACCTCGGTCTGGCAGAGCGACGCAAAGAACGCATACTCGCTAAAGCACGGCGGGCAGTTGAGCAGGGTCCGTCCCGCGCCGCCAAACGCCAACAGGTAGTTATAGAGCAGCTCGTCGCCGCCGTTGCCCACGCAGACATTCTCGCGCGCCACACCATGCCAAGCGGCAAGCTCGTCGCGCAGATCGTTGGACATGGGATCGGGATAGCGGTTGAGCGGCGTGGCAGCCAGGGCGGCGTCGACCGCCTCGCGCACGCCAGCCGGCACGGGATAGGTGTTCTCGTTGGCCGAAAGGTTGATGCGTGTGGGCGTAAAGTTGGGATCGTAGGGCTCAATACCGGCCAGGTAAGGCTGGACGAGCTCCTTCATGCGCGGCGTGAGTTCGGCCATATTAGGCCTCCTCACCGGTCGCACCGGCGCCATCCGCGCCTGCAGCCGCCAGGTCCACGCCCTCGGCAACCGTCGCCACGGCGTCGCCCGGCCAGGCGACCTTGGTCAGGTCGGCCGCAGCCAGCGACTCGGCACTCACGGCATCCTCGCCCTGCTCCAGCACACGACGACGCAGTGCGGCCGAAAGCGCGTGCGCCCACAGGCCCTCGGCCTCGGCCAGACGCTGCGTAGCGGGAGCGTCGGAGAGCAGGCCCTCGGGCGTATAGCATATAACGCTCGAGCGCTTAACGAACTCTTCGACCGAAAGCGGGTTGGAGAACATGGCCGTGCCGCCGGTCGGCAACGTGTGGTTGGGACCGGCAACGTAATCGCCGAGCGGCTCGGAGCTCCAAGCGCCCACAAAGATGGCGCCGGCGTTGCGAATGCCGCCGAGCAGGCCCATCGCATCCTTGCAGTGCAGCTCAAGGTGCTCGGGCGCCACGGTGTTCACGGCCTCGACGGCGGCCGCCATGTCGGCGGCCACCACGATGGCGCCTTCGTTGTCGAGCGAGGCACGCGTGATCTCGGCACGCGGGGACTGTGCCACCAGGATGCCGATACCTGCCTCAACCTCACGCGCAAACTGCTCGTCGCAGGTCACCAGATAGCAGGCCGCCAGCGGATCATGCTCGGCCTGGGCCATCAGGTCGGCCGCGACCACCATGGGCTTGGCCGTGGCGTCGGCCAGCACGCAGACCTCGGAGGGACCGGCGACCATATCGATACCCACATCACCCGAGACAATCTGCTTGGCAGCGGCGACAAAGGCGTTACCCGGGCCGGTAATCTTGTCGACACGCGGAATGGTCTCGGTACCGTACGCCAGCGCGGCCACGGCCTGGGCGCCGCCCACCATATAGATTTCGTCCACGCCGCCGAGCTTGGCCGCCGCGAGCGTATAGGGGCTAATCAGACCATCTTTTTGCGGCGGGGTCACCATGACCACGCGCTCAACGCCGGCGACCTTGGCGGGAATGGCGTTCATAAGCACGGTGGAAGGGTACTGCGCGCGACCGCCCGGTACATAGATGCCGGCCGCCGCGAGCGGGGTCACCTTAACGCCGAGCATCGTGCCGTCCGGGCGCGTGGTAAACCAGCTCTGCTCGACCTCGCGCTGGTGGAACTCGCGAATCTGGCGTGCAGCCTTTTCGAGCGCCGCGACGAAAGCGGGATCGAGGCCTTCGAGCGCGGCATCGATCTGCTCTTGCGGCAGACGGAAGCTCTGCAGCTCAACGCCGTCAAAACGCTGACAGTAATCGCGCACCGCGGCATCGCCGTTGGCGCGCACGTTGGCCACGATATCGCGGGCGGCGTCGACGATGTTTTGCGGCAGCACGCCCTTGCGGTTGAGCTGGTTGGTAACGAGGCGCTCACCGGGAGCAAGCTTGATAGTCTTCATATCGGTATCCCCTATCGGTCGAGGTTGTGTTCGAAAAACGAGAGGCCGGGCGGCGGCGTCAGTCGGCCCGCCGCCCGGACGTTGGGGCGCCCGTGCGTGCTCGCGCTATTGTGCCGAGCCCGCAACGGGCTCAAAATGCTTGTCCTTCACGGCTGCCGCCAAGCGATCTGCCAGATTGCGTACGCGCGGATCCAGACGTGCGGCGCCCGGATTGACAAAGAAGCGGGCCGTGCAGTCCATGATGCGCCCGGTAATGACCAGGTCGTTATCGCGCAGCGTAGCGCCCGTGGCAGTAATATCCACGATACGATCGGTCATGCCGACGATGGGCCCCAGCTCGATGTTGCCGTGCAGCGAGACGATATCGGCGTTCACGCCGCGCTCGGCATACCAAGCACTCGCGATGCGCGGGTACTTGGTGGCCACGCGAAGCGACCCGCGACGGGCGTAGTTGCGCTCGGCCTGACCGGCGCGCCATGCGGGCTCCGCCTCGATAAAGGTGCACAGACCATAGCCCAGGTCAACCAGCTGCAGCAGGTTGAGGTCGGCCTCGATGAGCGAGTCCCAACCGCAGATGCCGCAATCGGCGCCGCCGCAGCCCACAAAGGCGGGTGCATCGCTGGGTCGCACGATGACAAACTCGATATCGCCGACCGCACCCTCGCCGGCACGCGTGTCGCGGCCGCGCACGATCAGGTGACGGCCGGGATCACGCAGCTCAGAGACGTCCAGACCCGCGGCCTCGAGCACGTCGAGCGTGTCGGCCTTAAGCGAGCCCTTGGGCACGGCGATGCGCAGCGGGCCCTCGGCGCCACGGCCCGCGGCGTGATCGCCATCGGAAGCGGCGTCCTCGGCCGAAGTGCGCGCGGCCTCCAGGCGCTCGAGCGAAAAGGCGAAGCCCGCCGCCGGCACCTCGATACCGGCGCCAAATGCGCCGGTAAAGATGGAGTCATAGCGTCCACCCGAACCGACCGGATCGGGCAAGCCACCGGCATAGGCCTTAAAGACCAGACCCGTGTAGTAATCGAACGAGTTCATGATGGAGAAGTCGAACGACAGCACCTGGGCGTCCTCGGGAGCCAGGCCCTCGACCAGGGCGCGCAGCTCGCGCGTGAGCGGCGCGACAATGCCCGCCGCCGCCAGAAGCACATCGACGCGGTCGAGTACCTCGGCGCCGCCGTGCAAGCGCGGCAGCTCGCTAATGGCAACCTTGACGGCATCGGACTCGGCGCTTGCCGCCACGCGGGCATCGAGGCCCACAAAGTCGTTGGCGTGCACGCAGCGCAAGGCCTCGGCGGCCAGCTCGCGATCCTCGCACGCCGCGAGCAGCTCCTTAAACGGACGCACGCTACCTGCGATAATGCGCGCATCGGGCAGCGCCAGCTCGCGCACGGCCTCGGCCACGAGCGAGACAATCTCGACATCGCCCGCGGTGTCGCCCGCACCGATAAGCTCAAAGCCCAGCTGGGTGAACTGACGCGAACCGCCGGCATTGCGCTGGCACTCGCGAACCACCGGCGCCTCATAGCGCAGGCGCAGGGGCAGGTCGGCCGCACGCATGCGGGTCGAGACCAGACGCACGATCGGCAATGTGTTGTCGGGACGGACCACCAGCAGACGGCCATCATCGTCAAAAAGCTTAAACGGCGTGTCCGCGATGCGGCCGCCTTCCTCGAGTGAACCCTTGTCCTCGAGCAGCGGCGTTTCGACCGGAAGGTAATGATGCTCCCTGAAGCAGCCCTTCACCGTCAGCGCAATCTCCTCGCGCGCCTGAGCCTCCTCGGGCAATATGTCCCGGAATCCCCACGGTGTGGCCGTCATCTGGTGAGCCTCCTCATGCTGTGTTTCACATAGAGCAGAAGACCGGCATAGCTCCGCCGGTCTTCTGGGTACTTTAGCATACTAGAGTGCTTGCGGGGAAAATCGTCTCTCTCGGCTCACAGCGTATTCATTTGGAAACATTGGAACGGATTGCCCGCGGCCCGCCTCTACAGCGAAGGGCATCGACAGTCCATCCGAAAAAACGTCCGAGCTCCCGCTCGCTCAGCGGAAGAGTTTACAGACGAGGGCCGGGGAGGCGTGCTTTGTTTTGAGAAGTGGGCTTCGCGAACTTCTCAAAACAAAGCA
>URPK01000010.1 GCA_900549715.1 uncultured Collinsella sp.
GACACGGAAGAGGTCAGAAGTTCAAATCTTCTAACGCCCACCAAATGTTCGCAGCCCAGAGGCTATGTCCTCTGGGCTGTTTTGTTTTGGTCGCCAAATGGGTCGCCAAATCGTCGGCAAAAGGTACCTCGATTCATGAAAGAGCGGTTCTGAGCGTCAGTTTAGCCTTGTCATCTCAATCGAGTGGGGTTGACCATTTTGAACATAACCGTGCACCTCGTTGACGTTTCTGCGATCGATCCCGGCGAGACCGTTGATATGGCATCAATCGCGGGACGCTATGCCTTACGTGCCTCCAATGGGGATCTTCCAATTGCGTCTCGGAGGGAAGCTGCAGGCGTGGGCTTGCTTCTTCGCGACGCCCTGGGTGTCTTCGACGACACCCAGCTTGCGCGTTCTGCTTTCGGCAAGATCGAGCTTGCGGATGGGGAGGCCCCCTCTATTTCCATTTCACATGGCGGAAGCGTGGCCGTCCTCGCTGTTTCCGATGTTGCTCGGTCGGTCGGAGGACCTATTGGCGTGGATATCGAGGCGGTCGATGAGATTGTACCTATTGCGGTTGAGCGTATGGCGAGCTCAAGGGAACGGGCGTGGATTGACGCTGCGGCAGATTCGCAGGAACGCGCCTTTCGGCTGTGTCGGGTTTGGACGCGTATCGAAGCCGTCCTGAAGGCGGAGGGGTCCGGCTTTTCAATCGATCCCCGCAAAGACGGGTTGCCGAGCGGATGGTTTACTTCCTCGGTGGTGTTTGGCCAGTGTGTCATCTCTTGTGCAGCGCGTTCTATGTCCCATATCGCCATTGAGGAGCATGCCTTTCGGGTAGCATAGTAGCCAATCGCCAACAGGGGAGGCCTTCTATGTCACTGAACGCTAAAAACGATATTGCTTCGCGGATCGAAGGCGCCGTCTTTGAACTTATGGCGACAACGCCTGTGCAATCGATTAAGGTCACCGACGTACTCCGTCTTGCCCATACATCAAAATCAACCTTCTATCGTTGTTACCGCTCTGTCGATGATGTGGTCAAGCGCTTTGAAGATGAGCTGCTCCAGAACATGCAAGACATTAACGACGTTGCCCTTGAGGCTCGTTTTGGTGATGCGCAGCTTGATCCCACGCCCACGATGATCAAGCGCATGGAAATCCTCAAGGCCAATCGCTCGAAAGTCCTGGCGCTTAACAGCGATAACGGTGATCCCGTGTTTGCACACAAGGCAACGATCTTCATGCATGACTATTTTCGCGATCGTTTGCGGTCGACGTTTTCAGATGAGACGGACCTCGATCTGTATCTTGCTTTTGCGCTTGCGGGCCACCATAACCTCATCCAGTATTGGCTCGAAGTCCGGCCTGACCTTGAGGCACGAACCGTTGCCGCCGCGCTCAATCGCATGTTCTACGCACCGCTCTTTGTCGACGATGCATCGCGCCATTGGCATCCGCGGATCCCTGATTTCGATAATACGCTCGGATGAACGGTCGCTATTTACGGGTAAATGGTTAGATCCATGGCGGTGTCATAATGATTTGCCGAATCCTTGCATTATTGATAAGACCATTTACCTGCTATTTGGAACGTTTTTGCCCTATGGGTCTCAAATGATGGGACACATAGGGCCTTTTTGTCCCATACGTCCTGTCTTGCCCCTCGTAAACTAAAGTCACGTTCAAGAGAACCACTGCAGTAGTTCAACGTGTGACGGCACAGAAAAGCCGCGAGCGCTCTCTCACCTTCGCTCGCGGCTGGACTGCGCCATCACTCCGTACACCTTCACATGATTAGGATGTGATATTCAGTGGTTACGCTCGGAAAGAACATGCGCAGCGTCTCGATTGTAGGCGTGGGCTGCACCCCGTTCAAGGATTTTGAGGAACATCCCGAGACCCAGGGTATTGGCGAGGGCGAGGCGTTTGGCTATGCGGCCCTCGAGGCAATTACCGATGCCGGTCTTGAGCCCCGCGATATCGACTTTTTCTATCACGGCAGCGCCAATCCCTATCTCGTTGGCGATTGCATTACCCCCAACATGCAGGTTGCCGATTGGTTTGGCGTTCGCGCCAAGGGTTCCGTCCATCATTCCGAGGCTTGCTGCACGGGCTACGTCGCCCTTGAGCAGGCCGTGATGGCAGTCGCCTCCGGTGCCTACGATGTCGTCCTTACGGGTGCCTGCGATTTGGCTTCGACCCTTCCCGTTGAGCACATGCCCTCGCATATTCGCCAGGACTTTACGCTCGACGTCATGATTCCCTCGCTCGATAAGATCTATGACCGCGCGTATGGTCGCCCGCTCGATGGTGCCTTTGGCGTGTCGTTCGACAACTGGATTAACGAGTATTCGATGCAGTACGACCTTACTGCCGATCAGATCGATGACGCCCTGAACGGCCTTACCAAGAGCCTTCGCCGCGGTGCCGTCCTGAATCCCCTTGCCTGGTACGAGACCACGGTCGAGGAGGATGCGAAGGCGGCTGGGTTCGATACCGCCGACGAGTATCTCAAGAGCATGTACAACCCGCGCGTTACGCAGTACCTGCGCGTTACCGGCTTTGAGAAGAAATGCGACGGTGCCGCCGCTGTTGTCGTGATGCCCACGGAGAAGGCCAAAGCCATGGGTGTCCCGTATGCACCTATCGAGGTTCTGGGCACGGGCGCCTCTGCCGTCGAAGCCGGCCTGCTTCACAACGAGCACTGGGCTACCGAGCTTGCTGCCAAGCAGGTCTACGACCTTACCGGCGTGAGCCCCGATGAGATCGACCTGTTTATGTGCAATGACTTCTTCCTGGCTTCCGAGATCGTCTCGGCCGAGGAGTGCGGCTATATTCCGCGCGGTGAGGCTTGGAAGTATGCGATCGATGGCCGCACCGCTTTTGACGGCGATAAGCCCATCAACCCGCACGGTGGCCGTTGCAACTTCGGCCACGCTCATGGCGCATCCGGTATCGCCGATATCGTCGAGGCCGTCAAGCAGATGCGCGGCGTCGCCGGTGCAACCCAGATGAAGAAGATTCCTGAGACGGCCTTCCTGCGCGGTTTTGGCGGTTCTCAGAATGTGCGCTGCCAGATTCTTCGTACCGTCGCCTAAGCGACCGCGGTTTTCGATTTCCCATAAGGAGTATTCTCATGCAACTCAAAGATATGGAGCCCGTGGTCAAGAAGTTCTACACGGGTCTTGAAGAGGGCATCTATTGGGCACGTCAGTGCCCCGAGTGCGGAGCCGTCGAGTTTCCGCCTCACCTTGCCTGCAATGCCTGCGGCTACCACAAGACCGATTGGGTCCAGGTTTCCGGTCACGGCCATCTGATCGATTTTACCCTGCCTGGTCCGCAGAACGACAAGCCCTACCTCAAGGAGTATGGCAAGTACGCCTACGGTGCCGTCGATATTGACGAGGGTTCTCAGTACACCTACGTCATCTACGGCATTACCAAGAGGAAGGCCCCCGAGATCCGCGCCAAGCTCATGGCAGGCGAGACCGTTGGTGTCCATGCCAAGGTCATCGATCGACCGGGTTACAAAGAGCTCACGTTTGAGCTTGACGACTAGGTTTTCACCCTTTTAACAATTCGATTCCTCTCTTAGGCCACGGCGGGACCCATGTCTCCAGCCCGCCGTGGCCGCCCCTCTTTTTATCTTAGAAAGGCACCATCATGAACGAAGAACTCACTCAGCAGATCTGCGATTTTGCCAAGTCCGCTTACAACTACGATGGCGATGTGACCCCCGAGACGACGTTTGAGACCCTGGGCAAGGGCTCGATGAAGATGATCGCCCTGACCTCCATGATCGAGAACGAGCTCGATGCCGAGGTCCCCGTTCGCGAGGTCATGGTCATGAAGACCATCGGCGAGCTTATCGAGCGCACTGCCGAAGAGATGGAGTAGCTGCCATGGACCTGATGCAGACCCTGCGCGAGCAGGCTGCCGCCAAGCCTATGCGCGTTGCTTTTCCCGAGGGCGAAAACGAGACCATGATGCAGGCGGTCGCAAAGATCGCCGCCGAGCATCTTGCCGAATGTGTGCTGGTCGGCGACGGCGGTAAGCTCAAGGAGCTTGCCGATGAGCGCGGCATCTCCCTTGACGGCATCGAGATTGTCGATGTGACCGACGAGGAGGCGAACGCCGCCTGCTGCGAGCGCTACCTTTCGCATCCGGATTGCAAGTTTAAGCCCAAGGGCGCCGCGCGCCGTATGACGCGTCCGCTTGAGCGCGCCCTGATTTTGCAGGTGCTCGGCGATGTCGACGTAATGTTCGCCGGCATCGATAACGCCACGGGCGACATCATCCTGGCGGGTCAGACCATCGTCGGCCTTGCCGACGGGGTGGACACCGTGAGCTCGTGCGGTATCGCCGACATTCCCAACTGGAACGGCGGCGAAGGTGGCCTTTTGGCTTTTGGCGATTCCGCCGTTTGCGTTGACCCCACGAGCGAGGAGCTTGCCTCGATCGCGATTTCGTCGAGCGAAACGGTACGCTCGCTGACCGGATGGGATATCCGTTGCGCGCTGCTTTCGCATTCGACTGACGGCTCGATGGATAACGAGCTTGTCGACAAAGTACGTCGCGCTCGCGAGATTGCCAACGATCGCCGTCCCGACCTTGCCATCGACGGCGAGTTCCAGTTTGATTCGGCGATTAACCCCAGGGTTGCGGCCAAGAAGGTTCATCGCGAGTCTGCTGTTGCGGGACAGGCCAATGTGGTCATCTGGCCCGATATCAACGTGGGCAATATCGGCGTCAAGATCATCCAGAATCTGACCGGTGCCAATGCCTACGGCCCCATGCTTCAGGGCTTCAAGAAGATCGTGTGCGATTGCTCGCGCTCTGCGCCCGTCGACGAGATCGTCGGCAACGTGGTGATGAGCTGCGTGCGCGCCCAGGCGCTT
Organism: uncultured Collinsella sp.; assembly: GCA_900549715.1. Classification (GTDB taxonomy): domain Bacteria; phylum Actinomycetota; class Coriobacteriia; order Coriobacteriales; family Coriobacteriaceae; genus Collinsella. Next base: position 4,884 of record URPK01000010.1, read on the forward strand.
AAGGAGGCTTAAGGTATGTCCGATAAAAAGACTCCCTGGCGCGTCCTGGTAGTCAACCCGGGTTCCACTTCCACGAAGGTGGGCGTTTTTGAGGGTGATGAGTGCAAGCTCAGCAAGAACGTTGCGCACGATGCGAAGGACCTCGCCCAGCTCGATGGGGTTTCGGCTCAGATGCCGTATCGCTGCGATCTGATTCTTGGAGCACTGGGGGAGGCGGGCCTGAAGCTCGAGGACTTTGATGCATTTGTCGGTCGCGGCGGCGGCTTGCTTTCGTTGCCCGGCGGCACGTATGCCATCAACGAGGTCATGCTCGAGCATGCCCGCATCGGTGCGAACGGCATTCAGCACCCGGCGCAGCTTGGCCCCCAGATTGCCCATGAGTTCGCCTCAAAGACGGGAAAGCCCTCTTTTGTGGTGAATCCTCCCGATACCGACGAGCTGTGCAACCTCGCACGTATGACAGGCATTAAGGGCGTGTATCGAAACGTGCACCTGCATGCCCTTAATCTTAAAGAGACTGCCATTCGTCACGCGGCAAAGCTCGGTCGCGCATATGACGAGTGCAACTTTATTGTTTGTCATATCGGCGGTGGCATTTCGATTTCCGCTCACCTTAAGGGCAAGATGGTCGACGGCAACGACATCGTCGGCGGCGAGGGCCCCATGGCGCCGACGCGCTGTGGCTCGGTCCCCGCAATCGAGGTCGCGAAGTATACGGCTGAGCATGGTCTCGACGTTGCCCGCGCCCATTGCATGAAGACCGGTGGCTTCGTCGACCTTTTGGGTACGTCCGATGCCATCGAGGTGTGCGAGCGCGCCGCCGCGGGCGATGAGGCCGCGGCTCGTGCCTGGGATGCGATGGTTTACCAAATCTGCAAGTGGATTGGCGAGATGGCCTGTGTGCTGAAGGGCGATGTCGACGGCATCTTGCTCGGAGGCGGCATGGTCCACAGCAAGGAGCTCGTTGCCTCGATTGAGGAATGCTGCTCTTGGATCGCCCCCGTGTCGGCTTATCCCGGCGAGTTCGAACTCGAGGCGATGGCGTCTGGCGCCTGCCGCGTGCTCGATGGTATCGAGGAAGCGCTCGTGTACAGCGGAGAACCCGTGTTCACCGGATTCAACGACTAATAGTGCTGTGTTTGGGGCGGCCGCTGGTGATATCTGGCCGCTCCGACCCTTTTCTTTAAGTGTAAGGATGGATCATGGATAAAACCAAGATCAAGTACCTGGTGGGCATTTATGCTGCCGCCATGTGCATTATGGGCATGTTGGTGCCCGTCCCCATCGTGGCTTCTGTCGCGGCGGCGTTTCCCAACGAGAACATCGCTGCCGTTCAGATGATCATCGGCATCATCCCGTTGATGATGGCGCTGTCCGCCATGCTCGTGTCTTCCCAGCTCGCTTCGCGCGTTTCCAAGAAGAAGACGACGCTTGTCGGTCATGCTATCGTGATGCTCGCCGGCGCCTCGGTCCTTGTGTTCCACGACTCGCTCGGCCAGGTCTTAGCGGCTTCTGCTGTCATGGGCCTTGGTCTCGGCGCCGTGCAGAATTCAACGGACGCTCTTATCGCGGATTACTTTGGCGGAAAGCAGCGCTCGTTTGTCATGGGCATCTACTCCACTTTTGTTGCACTGGGCGGCATTATCTGGACGATGGTTTCCGGCATCTTGGGTTCTGCCGAGTGGTTCCACAGCTATGCGGCGTACTTCATCATGATCATTTTCATCGTGATCGAGGCTGTTTGCCTTCCCGAGGGTCATCTTGAACCCAAGCGCAAGGTCAATGTGTTTGCCAATATGCCTAAAGAGGTCGCGATTATCACGCTCATGAGCTTTGTGTTCGTACTCACGTTCCAGCTCTTCAGCTCCAACGTTTCGCTGCTTGTTGTAGGTCGTGGCTTTGGCGGTACCGTGGAGGCCGGTCTTGCCTCTACCGTTATGACCGTTGCCGGTATTGCGGCTGGTCTTTTGGTCGGTCCGCTGTTTGCCAAGTTCAAGAACCTGGCTATGCCGATCGCGTGGGGCGTGACGCTCGTTGGCCTGGGCCTGACGCTGGTTGCGCCCGCCTTTATGGTGCTGTGCGTTGCGGGCTTTGTCGTTGCGCTGGGCAAGGAGACCTACGTGCCGTTGGAGGGCAATTTTGCCGCCGGCAACTCTGCCCCCGAGGGACGTGCGTTTAACCTTGCCATTGGCATGGCAGGCATCAACTTTGGCATGGCACTGTCTCCCATTGTGTTTGAGGCCGTGACGTCGCCGTTTGGTGCGACGATTGACCAGAAGTTCATCGCCGGCATGATCGTCTGTGCGGCTTGTGTCGTCTTTGGCGCCATTAAGTATCGCAAACTCACCCCTGCCCAGCTTGCCGAGGCCGAGAAGATGGCGGCCGGCGGCGAGGCGGAGTAGCCGCTCGAGTAGTTGCTTTGCCGCACATCATGGTTTATCGGGGCCGCCGACATATGCCGGCGGCCCTCTGTCTATCAATGACTTTGAAAGGCTTACGGCTATGAAGTTACCTGTCAGGCGCGTTATCGGTATTCTCAACGGCTTCTTTAACCCGCTATTGCTCTGCGCGTTTCTCCCCATCATTGAAGGGGCGCCTGGCTTGGATCTGACGGGCCCCACGGGCTTTTGGGGACAACTCGTCGTGGCCACGGTGATCGCCGAGGTTCTGAGCGCACTCCCGCTGTTTGGCAAAACAGTCGGTATGTGCCTGGACTTTTTTGGTTTTGAGCAGGGGGGTGCATCACACAAGATCGCCGGTACGGTCATCGGTGCCACGCTCCTTTTTATGGTGATCGGTTTTGGCGAGATTGCCTTCCAAGGAGGATTCGGAACGATTGAAGGCCGTACATTCTTCGCGCGTTGGGCCGGCCTCGTCACAAAGGGATGGGCCTTTGTGGTTATCGCCGGCGTGCTGCTCGATCCCTTTACAGCGGCTCTCGGCCGCATGATAGTTCGCGAAGAGAAGTAATAGATCCTCGCCTATCGAATGCCGGCGGACGGGGCGCCAGGGCTGTAGTCTTCCGAGCGTTTACAGTCCTGTCGCTCCGTCCGCCGACATTCGACCGCAACATGTTGGTCAAGCATAATCTTTTGGATTCTTTTGGCGTGAGCGGCTTGGTTTTGGTAGGATTTGTCAGCGGCTTGACTAAGGGGGTTTTATAACTGCCATGCAGGTAGCCGTGTTGGTAACGTTTTACCGACTTGTCAAATACCCCTCATTTTTAATGCGTCTGCAAAATGACCAATTGCTTTGACCTGCTGAAACACTATATGTTGTGTTTGACCTAAAAAAAGAATACAGGATATAGATGCCTCTTTGTCGTATGATAGATGGCGGACAGAGAACGAAGACCTTAACTGCCTCTTTTGAACGTGTCCTTGAACCGCTTGATCGGCTCCTGGGAATGTCCGCATGGAGGCTTATGGTTTATCGAGAACACAGATTGCGCGACGGCGCCGCAAGACAGGGACAGGCCCTGCCGGGCATCGTTTGGCTCTGAAGCGCAATGAGACTACGACGCGAAAGAGGCAAGAGGATGAAGATCATCAAGCGCAGCGGCACCGAGGTTGTCTTTGACATCGATAAGATCGTCAATGCCATCCGCGCCGCCAACTTGGAGGTCGAGGAGAGCTCTCGTCTAACCGACCGCCAGGTGGTTTACGCGGCACAAAACGTCGCCGAGGCATGCGAGAACGCGGGCCACACCGTTTCGGTCGAGGAGATCCAGGATTTGGTCGAGGACGAGATCATGCGTCTCGACTGCTACGAGGTTGCTCGCCACTACATCATCTATCGCTATGTTCAGAGCCTGAAGCGCCAGAAGAACACGACCGACGACAAGATTTTGTCGCTGATCGAGTGCAATAACGAAGAGGTCAAGCAGGAGAACTCTAACAAGAACCCGACCGTCAATTCCGTCCAGCGTGACTATATGGCCGGCGAGATTTCCAAGGACCTGACTCAGCGTGTGCTGCTGCCCCAGGAGATCGTGGATGCCCACAATGAGGGCCTGATCCACTTCCACGATTCCGACTACTTTGCCCAGCACATGCATAACTGCGACCTGGTGAACCTGGAGGACATGCTCCAGAACGGCACCGTTATCTCGGGCACGCTGATCGAGAAGCCGCACAGCTTCTCGACTGCCTGCAACATCGCGACGCAGATTATCGCCCAGGTTGCTTCCTCCCAGTACGGCGGCCAGTCTATTTCGCTGACCCATCTCGCCCCCTTTGTTGAGGTGAGCCGTCAAAAGATTCGCGGCGAGGTTGCCCGCGAGCTCGAGGAGCTCGGTGTTTCGGCATCTGCCGAAAAGGTCCGTGAGGTCGTTGAGGACCGTCTGCGTGACGAGATCCGTCGCGGCGTCCAGACGATTCAGTATCAGGTCGTGACCCTTATGACCACAAACGGCCAGGCGCCGTTTGTGACGGTCTTTATGTATCTCAACGAGGCTCGCTCAGCGCAGGAGAAGCACGACCTTGCCATGATTGTGGAGGAGACGCTTCGTCAGCGCTATGAGGGCGTTAAGAACGAAGCCGGTGTGTGGATTACCCCGGCATTCCCCAAGCTTATCTATGTACTCGAGGACGATAACGTTCACGAGAACTCCCCGTACTTCTACCTGACCCAGCTGGCTGCCAAGTGCACCGCCAAGCGCATGGTGCCCGACTACATCTCCGAGAAGAAGATGCGCGAGCTCAAGCTGTCTAAGGGCGAGACCGCCGGCAACGGCGATTGCTACACCTGCATGGGTTGCCGTAGTTTCCTGACGCCCGACCGTTCGGGCAACGGCTTTAACAATGTCGCCAACGCGCTGAACTATGACCCGACCAAGCCTAAGTACTATGGTCGCTTCAACCAGGGTGTTGTGACCATCAACCTGCCCGATGTCGCGCTGAGCTCGCATCAGGACATGGACAAGTTCTGGAAGATCTTCGATGAGCGCCTTGAGCTGTGCCATCGTGCCCTGCTGTGCCGTCATGAGCGCCTGATGGGCACGCTTTCGGATGCCGCGCCGATTCTTTGGCAGTACGGCGCCCTGGCGCGTCTGAAGAAGGGCGAGACGATCGATAAGCTGCTCGTGGGCGGCTATTCCACCATCAGCCTGGGGTATGCCGGCCTGTATGAGTGCGTCAAGTACATGACGGGCCACAGCCACACCGAGAAGGAGGGCACGCCCTTTGCCATGGCCGTCATGCAGCGCATGAACGACAAGTGCGCCGAGTGGAAGGCCGAAAGCGATATTGACTTCTCGCTGTACGGTACCCCGCTTGAGTCGACGACCTACAAGTTCGCCAAGTGCCTGCAGCGTCGTTTTGGCATCATCCCGGGCGTGACGGACAAGGGCTACATCACCAACAGCTACCACGTCCACGTGTCCGAGGAGATCGACGCATTCGACAAGCTCAAGTTCGAGGGCATGTTCCAGCAGCTTTCGCCGGGCGGTGCCATTTCCTACGTCGAGGTTCCCAACATGCAGGACAACCTCAAGGCTGTCATCCGCGTGATGCAGTACATCTACGACAACATCATGTACGCCGAGCTCAACACCAAGAGCGACTACTGCCAGGTGTGCGGCTACGATGGCGAGATCCGCATTGTCGAGGACGATGGCAAGCTGGTGTGGGAGTGCCCCAATTGCGGCAACCGAGACCAGGAGAAGATGAACGTCGCTCGTCGTACGTGCGGCTACATCGGTACCCAGTTCTGGAACCAGGGTCGAACCGAGGAGATCCGCGACCGCGTGCTGCATCTCTAATAACCATCCCAGGCTGCCCCGTAGCGAGGCCCCGGACCTTTACTCGCTATTTCGGACAGTCCTGGCTCACGACGGAGGCGCCACTGGCGCCTCCTGTTCATGCGGAACTCATATCGAGCAAAGGTCCGGGGCCTCGCTACGGGGCAGCCAAGTTGATGTAGCTGAGATGCAGCATGCAGTCTGCTCACTCCTCGAAGTTCTTAGCGGAAATAATTCGAGCTGCAGCTGCGATTTACTTGCGATGGCGGTTGAGCCGCAACCCAGTTTTTATTGGATCTCGAACCCTATGCTCGATGTTCGCTTCGTTCATTGAGTTGCCCTTTGCATGAGGCCGGGACATATCGTCCCGTCCGCAGTTTCGCAGGCCGCAGGCTGAGAATGTTTGAGGACGGGATGATATGTCCCGGCCTCCCGGGAGAGTTACCTATGAACTACGCGAACATTAAGTATTTCGACATTGCTGATGGGGAAGGCGTTCGTACTTCTCTGTTTGTGAGCGGGTGCCGTCGTGGGTGCAAGAACTGCTTTAACTCTGTCGCGTGGGACTTTGCTGCGGGCGAGCCGTTCGATCGTGCTGTCGAGGACAAGATTATCGAGAGCCTCGATCATCCCTTTATTGACGGCCTGACGATTCTAGGCGGCGAGCCTATGGAACCTGAGAATCAGGCGGGGCTCGTTGAGTTTATCGAGCGTGTTCGTGCCGCTTATCCTGCGGGGTCAGGAAAGACCATTTGGTGTTTTACCGGCGACGTGCTCGAGGAGCTTATGCCGGGTGGTCGCCACCATACCGAGGTCACGGACCGTATCCTTACCTGCCTCGATATGTTGGTGGATGGCCCGTTTGTTCAGGATCTGTACGATATCTCATTGCGTTTTAGGGGCTCGAGTAACCAGCGTGTGATCGATATGAACGCTACGCGCGCCCGTGCTGAGCGCGAGGGCGTTGCGCTTTGTGATGCGGTTGAACTTTGGCGGGACGATCCGGTCTACTCGACCCATACTATGTAGCTTGTGGTCGATGCCGGAGGGCGTGGTACCATAGCGCGAACGTGAAATCGGAAAAGTGAGGCCCAGATGGTCGATCAGGAAAAAGTCGAGGCCGCCATTAAGCTGTTGCTTGAGGGCATAGGCGAGGACCCAACTCGCGAGGGCCTGCTGGAGACCCCGGCGCGCGTTGCCCGTATGTATGGCGAGATTGCCGGCGGTATGGACCAGAGTGCCGAGGAGCATCTGTCCAAAACCTTTGCCGTCGCTTCGAACGATTTGGTTATCGAGCGCGACATCACGTTCTACTCGCTGTGCGAACATCATCTGCTGCCGTTTTATGGCAAGGCCGCCATTGGTTATATCCCTAATGGTCGGGTGGCTGGGCTTTCCAAGCTCGCCCGCACGGTTGAGGTTTATGCCCGTCGTCTGCAGCTGCAGGAGCAGCTGTGTGCGCAGGTTGCCGACGCTCTCATGGAATATCTTGCTCCCCAGGGAGCGATTGTGCTCATGGAGGCCGAGCATATGTGCATGACGATGCGTGGCGTGCAAAAGCCCGGCACCAAGACCGTGACGCTCGCTCGCCGCGGCGTCTTTGAGACCGATCCCACGCTCGAGGAGCGTTTCTTTAGGATGTTGGGCCGCTAACCATGAGAGTCGTCAACGACTTTACATCGAAGACCGATGAGGGGACGTCGCGTCGCGGCTTTATGGCTTCGGGCCTGGCCCCCTTTGGCGCCATGCCTCGCATTGATTACATTTGTGCCAACGGGCTGTTCCGGCGGCACCTGGGCAACATTGCACAGTTGGAATCGGGGCGCATCTTCTGCCGCCACGGTATTGACCATCTGCTCGATGTCGCTCGCATTATGTGGATCAAGAATCTCGAGGAGCAGCTCGAATTTGACCGCGAGGTCATTTACGCCACGGCACTTCTTCACGATATCGGCAAAGATGAACAGTACGAATCGGGTATATCCCATGATGTTGCAAGCGAGCGCGTCGCTGATGCAATACTCGCCGGCATGCCCGATGGCGTGGCGTTTGAGCCGGCCGATGCCGCAGCCATTAAGACGGCCATTCTGGGCCATCGAAAGCTGCGCGTGAACAGCCAACCGCTTGAGCGTCTGCTCTATGCAGCCGACAAAGCGTCGCGCGCCTGCTTTGCATGCCCCGCGCGCAATGCTTGCAACTGGAGCGATGATAAAAAGAGCCTATCGATTCGCGTGTAGTTAGTTTGCGCGGTCGGGGTTCTAAACGAAGGAGACGATCGCGATGAGTAACAAGAAGCTGCCCGAGAATGCAACCAAGACTGAAGGCGCTGAGCTCGCCCGCCGTGGAAGGGGCGAAATATCCACCGCGACGGCGGTACCCCACGTGAGCTATGACGATCTGCGCCATGCCGACCGTATTGTCATTGACGGCCTTGAGGTTTTTGCCAACCATGGCGTATATCCCGAGGAGAACGCGCTGGGTCAGAAGTTCATCGTTTCTCTGGTGCTCTATGCCGACCTGCGCGCGGCGGGGGAGCACGATAATCTGGATGCCTCGATTGACTATGGCTCGGTGTGCCACGATGTCGATGGCTATCTGCGCGAGCATACGTTTAAACTCATCGAGGCAGCAGCCGAGGGGACAGCCCAGATGCTGCTGCGCCGTTATCCCTCGCTGCTTGGTGTGCGCATCAAGCTCGATAAGCCGTGGGCTCCTGTTGGCCTGCCCCTGGCAAGCTGCGGTGTCGAGATCGAGCGCGTGCGCTAACCGGTTCTAATACGTCTCTATGGGTGGCTGCTTGAGCCGCTGAGACAGTGCTCTATTGTTGGGGCAGTATGTGTTGAGCAGGGCGTGAAACCGCTGATTGTGGCTTGGCTCGAGCAGGTGGACGAGCTCGTGGGCGACAACCATGTCGAGACATTCGACGGGGTAGGCGGCGAGCTCGCGCGCGATGCGAATGGCGCCGGATTTGGGCGTGCATGAGCCCCAACGCGTTTTCATGCTGCGTACGGAAATGCGGGAAACGGCGACACCCATTGCGATTTCGTATGCGTGCACGATGTCGCGTAGCGCCGATGTGACCTCGGATGCATAGAGTTGGTCGATGCGGGTCTGGAGTTCTTTGGGCGTTAGGCCGTCAAGGGCTGTGCGCTGCTTTGCCTGCGCGCGCCCACTTGGCTTGTCGGCACCCATAAAACTTGCGAAGGTGGCCTGCTTGGGCCGCGGTGCGGGTGATGCAAAGTTGTGATCAAGTGCATCCTGTACCGTGATGGGCTTGCCCCAAAGTGCAATGATGGACGAGGGGCTGAGCGGCTCTCGTGCCGTCGCCTGACGTTGCTCGCGCTGGGCAAGTCGGCTGATAATCCAGGCGCTGTTGCGCTTCACAAACGCTTCGATACGCTCGCGGCTGGCGCCGATCGGTGCGCTGGCGTGGACCTCGCCGCTCGATGTGACGCGTAGGTTGAAGTTCTTGACGCGCTTTTTGGTAACGACGACGGGGATGGTCGTCCCATCCGGTCGGGATGCGGAAATCGTAAACTGCTGCGTCAAAAGCGGTCCTTCAGATCGGGGACGGGCCGGCATGTCGACCGTTCGGCATGCCGGCCCGCTCAAGGGATGTGAAATTAATAACGCTCGAAGAAGGCAAGCGCGTTGTCGCTGCAGAGCTTTTGCATCACGGTCTTGCCAAAATGCTTGGAAAGCATGTTCTGGAACTCGGGCATCTTGCTGGCATCGGAGAGGAAAGCGGGCACCGTGGCGCCGTCCCAGTCGCCGCCGAGCGCGATGACGTCCTCGCCGCCCAGGTCGAGCCAGTGCTCGATATGCGCCGCCAGCTGGTCGAAGGTGACGTCTGCGGCGGTCTTGTCGGTTGCGTCGTTGGAAAGGAACTCGCTGCAGTAGTTGAGGCCGACGATGCCACCCATGTCGCGAATGGTGCGGAACTGGTCGTCGGTGAGGTTGCGCTTGACGCCGCAGACGGTGCGGGAGTTGGAGTGGCTGGCGACGAAGGGGCGCGTGGCATGGGCGACAACCTCGTCAAAGCACTCATCGTTGAGGTGGGAGACGTCGAGCACCATGCCGGCGTGCTCCATCTGCGTAAGCGCCTCGATACCGGCGGCGGTGAGACCGGCGTGGGTGTCGTGGCCGCTCGCGAGCGGTCCCTGCGCATTCCAGCTGAGTGACGACATGAGTACGCCCAGGCTCTTGAGCACCTCGATCAGCGCGGGGTCCTCGGCAAAGAACGTGGCGTTTTCGATGGTGTGGATGCAGGCGACCTTGCCGTCTTTGAGCGCGGGGCGAATGTCTGCGGCGTTGCGTACGTTGACCATGCGGTCGTGGTTGAGCATTGCTTGGCCGCTCATGTGTGCCATGATCTGCGCCTGGAAGCGCGCGGCGTGGGCGGTGGGAATCTCGTCGGGGACAAACGTGGCGAAGCACTGTGCCCACGGCGTGTTGCCGATCTTTGCGAGCGAGATGGCGCAGGCGTTGCCCTCGATGAGGTCGAAATCTTGCGGATGCGTTTCGTCGCCGGGGAAATAACCGTCGGTGCCGGCGGTAAAGCGCAGGTCGAGATCGAGCGTGGCCCAGCCGATGCGGTCGGCGGTGTCGCAGTGTAGGTCAAATACGGGATATGCCATGGTTCCTCCGGTTGCAGCGTTTCTTTGCAAACTGTCCTTGAATTGTATGACTAGGGTATAGTTAGCGCCATATGTTCACGGCGGCCCGCGTTGTGCGCCGCCCTTATCACGGAGGTTACCATGTCCAACCAGGGCAAGAAGGTCAAGACTCATTATCGCGGCACGCTCGACGACGGCACGCAGTTCGATAGCTCCTACGATCGCGGCGAGCCGCTGGAGTTCACCTGCGGCGCCGGCCAGATGATCAAGGGCTTCGACGCCGCTGTTGTCGACATGCAGGTGGGCGAGAAGAAGACCGTGCACATTCCTGCTGCCGATGCCTACGGCGAGCACAATCCCGAGATGGTTCTGACCTTCCCGGCCGAGCAGGTTCCCAACATCGAGCAGATCGAGAAGGGCATGAAGCTCTTCCTGTCCACGCCGAGCGGCATGCCCGTTCCCGCCGTCGTCATTGACGTGACGCCCGAGGCTGTGACGCTCGACGCCAACCACGAGTTGGCCGGCAAGGACCTCAACTTTGATATCGAGCTCGTTGAGGTCGAGGGTTAGAGTATGCCTGAACGCCTGGTTTCGACGACATGCTTGGGAAATCTCAACGATCCGTCCTATGAACTCCTGCTTCGCCGGAAGTTGGGCGGCGTCTTTGAAGTTGACGAGCTGCTGCTCGATTGGGACCAGGCCGATGTATGCGCGTTTGTGGGCGTGACGGAGCTGGGGCGCACGATTGATGTTCGGCTGGATGCTACCGACGGCGGTCGTCTTGCCGATGGCGACGTGCTCGCCATTGACCGTTCGGGCATGGTGCCCGTGGCGGTTGTCGTGCGCCTGCGCAGCGCCGAGGTTTATTTGGTCGAAGTCGACCGCATGGATCCGATTGCGCTCGCGCATGCGTGCTGGGAGATCGGCAACATGCATGCGCCGCTCTTCCGGGGCGACTCGGACGAGCATACCGTGCGCATGTATACGCCGGTGCAGCCTGTTTTGGGCCGTATGCTCCGGGGTGTCGAGAGTGTTCGGCTCTCGGTGGTTACCCGCGAACTCGATGCGGACCGACGCTTTGCATCGAGCGCGGCGGATGTCGTCGTGAGCATGGCTCCCGACTTTACCATCGTAAAAAAGACGCGCGGCTAAGCGCGCGTATGCGCAAGACGGGCTTTGAGGGGCGACCAATCAAAGTCCGTCTTGCTGTTGATAGGAGGCTTTGGGGGAAGCATATGGGTCTTGAGGGAATCAAGCTGATTGCATGCGATTTGGACGGCACGTTGCTGCATCCGGGGGAGCGCGAGCCGCGTTCCGAGGCCTTTGAGCTTATCGATGAGCTGCATCGTCGCGGTATCGTGTTTATGCCGGCGAGTGGCCGTCAATATGCGAGCTTGCGCTACCTGTTTGCCCCGGTGGCCGATGAGCTCGCCTATGTATGCGAAAACGGAGCCCTGGTGATGAGCGAGGGGCGTGCCGTTGTCAAGCGTTCCATGGAACGTAGCCTTGCTATGGATATCGCGAACGCCGTGGTTGCGTATCCCCATGCCGACGTGACCCTTTCGTGTGAGGGGCGCCTCTACACCATGAGCGGCAATGACGCGTTTGTTGACCACCTGCGCTATGAGGTCCACTGCGACGCGGCGGTGGTCGACCGTCCCGAGGACATCGACGAGGACGTCATTAAGATTGCCTTCCAGACGCCCGAGGTGGAGCAGCCGGCGGCCTTGGAGTATTTCGAGCGCCTCTTTAGCGACCGAGTCGATGTCATGACATCGGGAACCGAATGGACGGACTTTATCGGTTTCGGTTCGGGCAAGGGCTCCGCGCTTGCCGATTACGGTCGTGCCCTGGGGATTTCGCCCGATGAGATGATGGCGTTTGGCGACAATGAGAACGATCGCGACATGCTCAACGTCGTGGGCCATCCCTATCTGATGGAGAGCTGCAACCCCACCATGCGCGGCATCAACGACCGCGTCCGCTACGCGCGCACGGTCGAAGAGGAACTGCATCGCCTGCTTGCCGAGTAGATATTTGGGACATGCCTAGAAATCTACTTTTTGCTACAGAGTGCGGAAAGGTGGATTTTAAGGCATGTCCCAAACATTTATCGGCAGTCGGGGCAGAGACCCTCGAAGATGGTGTAGTGCGACGTGACGTGCCAGCCGATTTGCTCGGACGCCTTGGCGTCGAGCTGGGCATCGAAGGAGAGCGGTACATCGATGACGCGGCTGCACGAGGTGCAGATGATATGCGCATGCGGCTCGATCGTGCGATCGAAGCGGCTGCCGCCCGGCGTCTTGATGGAGAGGATCTCGCCAGCGTCGGCCAAGAGATTGAGATTGCGGTAGACCGTACCACGGCTGATTTTGTCATCCTGCGCGCGCACGACGTTGTAGATTTCGTCGGCGGTGGGATGGTTATAGCTTTGGCGCACGGCGTCAAGAACCAGCTTTCGCTGCCTGGTATTCCTTCTTTGCACCGCCATGCGCCTCGCCTCTTTTCTATCAACGGTCGTAGGTAAATGATACCGTATTTAGCACACAATACTAATAACGAGGAATGAAACCGTCTTCATTGGCAAGTGGGGCTCGGGTCTGGGCGTCTACGAGGCGAAAACGCGTTCCCATGCGCTCGTAGGAGGCATGAAGCGCCTCGAGATGAGATAGGATGTTTGCCGGAGCCCCCTGTATCTCCATCTCGACCGAGCCGTCTTCCATGTTACGCACCCAGCCGCTGAGTGCGCGTGCCTGCGCGAGGTTGGTGTTGGTAAAGCGAAAACCGACGCCCTGGACTTGCCCTTCCCAGCGCAGGAAATAGCGCAGGGGAGCGTCTTGAGTGGCCTCGTCGCTTGCGAGCACAGTAAGCCTGCGGCGCAGCTCGAGCTCGACGTTTGATGGTTTTTGAGGCTCTCGACTGCCGCCGGTGACGCTGGAGAAGAACGTATCGAAGAGACCCATCGCTATGCCTGCTTGCCTGCGTCGGCCGGGAAGGTTATGCCGGCCTGCTGGCGCACGGCATCCATGATACGCAGCGAGACGAGCGTGACATCGCGGTAGTGGCCAAGCTCGTGGCGTCCCGCCGGGGTCTCCCAAATCTCTTCCTTAACGTTATCGATGCCGTCGATGGCGGTGATAAAGTCCGCGAGCTCGTATTCCATGGTGTTGCTTGACTTGGGAAGGTCGAGCGCGCGTCCGTTGCCGCCTTGCTCGCGCGGCGCCTCGGTCGCCGATCCGCGTACGACATCGCCGCGATAGTCGATACGGACGTTGCGGGGCGTGGACAGATGGTCAATCTGGATAGTGCCACGCTCGCCTTCGATCTGCGAGGGCAGCAGGTCATTCGTAATTTTGGAGTGCGCGAGCTCGACGGAGATACGGCCACCGCCGTAGCTGGCAAGGATGGAACCGCAGCCATCGATGGGGCCGTGCGTGAGCTGTCGCGTGGTGGGGTCGAGCAGAGTAGTCATGCTCGTAAGGCCGGAGGGCATGCCGAAAATCTCGACCATGGGCTCGACGGTGTAGACGCCAATGTCCATGAGGGAACCCGATGCCATATTGCAGTCGAAGATATTGGTGGCGCGTCCCGCGAGAATCTCGTTGTAGCGCGAGGAATATTTGCCAAAGCGCAATGAGGCGCGGCGGATGGGGGCGATCTCGCCCAGGGCGTCCTCGATGGCGTGGAAGGCGGGATCGTGGAGGGGACGCATGGCCTCGAGGGCCACGACACCTGCTGCCTCGGCAGCGCGGAAGACTTCCAGCGCCTGCGCTTCGGTGGCGCAGAAGGGCTTCTCGACGATGACGTGCTTGCCACCGGCGATGCAGGCAAGGGCCTGCTCGTAGTGAAGTGCGTTGGGGCTGCCGATATAGACGGCGTCGACGTCGGCGGCTGCCGCAAGCTCATCGAGTGAGATAAAGTTTCGCTCGCCATCGCGCTCGGCGGTAAAGGCAGCACCGCGATTGGCATCGCGTGAAAGCGTGCCCACAAACGCGGCTTGGTCGTTGGCGTTGACGACTTGGATAAAGTCGTCGGTGATCATGGATGTGCCGATGGTCGCGATGCGCAGCATACGTCCCCCTTGCGTTGTTTGGTCTACAGGATGAGTGTAGCGCGTGGGGATATAAAGCTGTGCGAAAACGCTATTACAGGTCGCTCTCGTTAAAGCCGGTGTCGATATCGAGGTTGCTGCCGTCGGCCGCCGTGGTGGCGAGCTCATCGCAGCGCTCATTGAGCTCGTGGCCGGCGTGACCCTTAACCCAGATGAACTCAACCTTGTGCTTGCTTTTGGCGGTGAGTAGGCGCTCCCACAGGTCGCGGTTCTTGACGGGCTGCTTGTTGGCGGTTTTCCACCCGCGCTTTTTCCAGCCGTCGATCCAGTGCTTGTTAAAGGCGTTGACGACGTACTGCGAATCGGAATGGACTTCGACCTCGCAGGGGCGGTTGAGTGCCTCGAGCGCCACGATAACGGCCATGAGCTCCATGCGGTTGTTGGTGGTCTTGGCGTAGCCGCGCGAAAGCTCGGAGGTAAAGGCCTTGCCGGCGGGGTTGGTGTATTTGAGCACGGCGCCGTAGCCGCCGCGTCCCGGATTTGATCGGGCCGAGCCGTCGGTATAGATGATGACCTTCACGGGCTTCCTTTCTTTGAGTGCATTTCATGTGAGTGACCATTGTAGCGCCATGCCCGCCGGGGGCCAGCAATCTACGATTTCTACCCCGTCTTCCGACTGTTAGCTGGCATGGATGATGCGGTTGAGCTCGTCGAGGTATTGCTGCAAGAGGAGAGAGGGCTTGCGCTCGTCGTGCATGATGTAGCCAACGTGCATCGTTGGGGCGTCTGCTAACGGGATCGATGCCATACCCCATTGCATTTCATTGGAGAGGACACCGGTCGACAGGGTGTAACCGTTCGACGTGATAAGCAAGTTAGTAAGTGTTCCGCGGTCCGAGATTCGTATGTTGCGGTCGCAAGGGACATAGCTAAAGGGTTCCTCGGCGTAATAGAAGGAGTTTGAGGTTCCCTGCTCAAAGCTGTAGCGCGTATAGGGCGCGAGGTCGGCAAGGGACAGTTGAGGGCGGCGTGCGAGCGGATGGCGTTCGCTCACGAAGACGTGGACCGTCGCGTCGAAGAGGGGATGGAAGCTTGCGCGGGCATCGGCGAAGGCCTTCTGCAGAACGCGAGCGTTAAAGTCATCCAGATACAGAATGCCGATATCGCTGCGAAACGCACGGACGTCATCGATGATCTGCGATGTGGTGGTCTCGCGCATGATGAACTCGAACTTGCTGTCGCGGCAGCGCTCGACCACGTTGACAAAGGCCTCGACCGAAAAGGCGTAGTGCTGGGCGGAAATGGCGAGGCGGGCTTGCGGGGTGCCGCCGTCCTCGTAGCGTGCCTCGAGCATGTCGGCCTGCTCTACGACCTGGCGCGCATAGCCCAAAAGCTCGGTGCCGTCGTTGGTGAGCGTGACGCCGCGGCTGGAGCGCGTAAAGATCTCCAGATGGAGTTCCTGTTCCAGGCTTTTGACGGCGTTTGAGATGTTGGACTGAGCGGTATAGAGGCGCTGAGCTGCGGCGTTGATTGAGCCGGACTCTGCCACGGCGATCAGAAAACGAAGCTGCTGAAGGGTCATCGACGCCATCCTTTCGATAGTTATCTATAAAACAGATAACAAGTTAGCGCTTTTTAGTGATTGACCGAGGAAGACAATGCCCGTACTATTCAAAACACACAAAGGCGGTAGGTTATTAAGCCGACTACGGAATCGGGATGCGAAAGGAGGCCCGCATATGAATTGCTTACCAAGACGAATGCCGGGCTCCTGTTTGCGCCCGTCGGCGTGATCAGGAGACAGCGACTTACTTCTCTCTTTTTACTTACTTTCGTTCGATCAAGGAGATCATCATGAGCCAGTTCATCAACAACCCCGAGCACACCTTTGGTTTCGATACCCTGCAGCTGCACGTTGGCCAGGAGAGCGCCGATCCCGCATCCGACTCCCGTGCCGTGCCGATCTACCAGACCACGAGCTATGTGTTCCGCAACTCCCAGCACGCCGCCGACCGCTTTGGTCTTGCCGACGCCGGTAACATCTACGGCCGTCTGACCAACTCCACCCAGGGCGTCTTCGAGGACCGTATCGCCGCGCTCGAGGGCGGCGTGGCAGGTCTTGCCGTCGCCTCCGGCGCTGCTGCCATCACCTATACCCTGCAGGCTCTTGCCCAGGCTGGTGACCACGTGGTGGCTCAGAAGACCATCTACGGTGGCTCCTACAACCTGCTGGAGCATACGCTCTCCCAGTTTGGCGTCGAGACCACGTTTGTCGATGCCCATAACCTGGAAGAGGTTGAGGGTGCCATCAAGGACAGCACCACGGTCATCTATCTCGAGACGCTCGGCAACCCCAACTCCGACATCCCCAACATCGACGCCATCTCCGAGATTGCCAAGAAGCACGGTCTGCCGGTTGTCGTCGACAACACCTTCGGCACCCCGTATCTGTTCCGTCCGCTGGAGCACGGCGCCAACATCGTCGTCCACTCCGCAACCAAGTTCATCGGCGGCCACGGTACCTCGCTGGGCGGTGTGATCGTCGACGGCGGTAACTTCGATTGGAAGGCGAGTGGCAAGTACGCCCAGATCGCTGAGCCCAACCCCTCCTACCATGGTGTTTCGTTTGCCGAGGCTGCCGGTCCCGCCGCCTTCGCAACCTATGTCCGCGCTATCCTGCTGCGTGACGAGGGCGCCTGCATCAGCCCGTTCAACGCCTGGGTTCTGCTCCAGGGCACCGAGACTCTGTCGCTGCGCGTTGACCGCCATGTCGAGAACACCAAGAAGGTCGTTGAGTTCCTGGCTGGTGACAGCCACGTCGCCAAGGTGAATCACCCGAGCCTGCCTGAGCACCCCGATCACGAGCTCTATCAGAAGTACTTCCCCCGTGGCGGTGCCTCGATCTTTACCTTTGAGATTAAGGGTGGCCAGGAGGCTGCATGGAAGTTCATCGATCATCTGCAGGTGTTCTCGCTGCTCGCCAACGTGGCCGACGTCAAGTCGCTCGTCGTGCACCCGGCTACCACCACGCACTCCCAGCTCTCTGCCGAGGAGCTCGCCGAGCAGAACATCACGCCCTCCACGATCCGTCTTTCCATCGGTACCGAGAACGCCGAGGATATCATTTGGGATCTGAAGCAGGCCTTTGCCGCGCTGGACGAGTAAGGCGACTTGTGCAAGGACCCCTTGCGACTCGATAGGTATAACTGCATAAAATGCCTGCTCAAGGCGCCTGTGCGAACAATGGTTGCACGGGCGTCGTTTTTGCATAGAGAGGGTGCAAAAACAGGGTTTTTGACACGCTTTATGCAATCGAGATGTGGAAAACTCCTGTTGAGAGGATGTGAGTTTTACGCAATTGACGTGCGCCTTTTGAGTAAAACCGCAGGTCGCGATTTGCTCGGGGTACTATGCAGCGCGATTAAATCACACGCAGCTCAAACGCAGCAAAAACGCACTACGGAGGTTTCCAGCTACATGAGGATCGATTCACGAAAACCGAAAGCCGCCGCCCTTTCCGCCGCTCTGACCGTGGCACTTTTGGCGGGCGCCGGCGCAACTGATGCCCACGCGGCAACACTATCCGATACGGTCGGATCTGCGCCGTCCGAGGCGACGCTGGTGCAGCCCGTCGACTACCGCGGCGACGGTTATGGCTCTATGCAGGAGTGGAACGCCTCGATGGGGGCAAAGCGCGATTCCCTGGAGATGCGCGCTCAGATCATTATGAATATGTATGGCGACTATGCTACCGATGACGAGCGCGCTGTGTTGCAGGGTTGCATCGACGGTGCGGGTAGCCTGTTGACGATGGGGGAAGTCGACGCCAAGTCGACCGAGCTCGACGAGCTTCGCTCCACGCTTGAGGATGCCAAGCGCGAGGCGCTCGAGGCTGCCGCAGCCGAAGCCGAGGCCGCTGAGGCCGTTCAGGCTTCGTATTACAACGCCGGCTCCGGCTCGTCTTATACGTCTGCTGCGTATTACGCGAACGGCTCGGGTCTGACGCGCTCGAGCGGCGTCAATAACTATAACGGCCGCCGCGAGACTTATTACAGCAGCAACGTGTTGTATCACCACCGCACGGGCGAGTGGACGCAGGATTCCGAGGGCTTTTGGCGCGATTCCGATGGTTACTACGTCGTTGCCGCGGGCGATAAGGCCCAAGGCTCTACGTTTACCGGTTCCAAGGGCGAGTGCAAGGTCTATGACTCCGGCTGCGCTGCCGGAACCACCGACTACTACACTGGCTGGTAATCTGCCATAAGCCAATAGGACATGACGGGCGGGCGTCTTTACCGAGCCTTTGGGCAACGTAAGGGCGTTCGTTTTTTGTGCGTGCTTGAGTTAACAGAGCGCTTACCGTGGCAGTACGCCGCGCATATGGGCGCGGGGCACACTAGTTCATGAGAAATAAGGTCTTTCTCTTGGAGGAAGTGGTCTTGTGAACGCTCGAGATATCGCCGTTGCCGTCGTCGCATTGGTGCTTGGTTGCCTTGGTCCTACGGCCGCGCTCATTGCGGGCGTGCAGGGGTCATGCGGGGCTGCTCCAATCGTGGTCGGCGCGCTGATTGCGGCCGCGCTGCTGGGAAGTGCGGGTGTAGTCCTTTGTCGCGACGATGAGGGCCAGGCCTCGGAGTCGCAGCTCTGACCGTCGGGACATCGACTACTGGTTATAGATGAAGATGAAAGCCGCCGTAAGGGGAGTGCCCTTGCGGCGGCTTTGCTGTTGAGTCTGTTGACGTGGTGAGTCGGGCGCTACCAGCTTGCCTCGATATCGCGAATGCGCTGATAGAGCCATTCGTTCTGCGGTGCCTGGATATCGTGCTTGGCCGCCAGACGGCAGATGATGCCGGCGAACTCCTCGACCTCGGTTTTGCGCCGCGCGACGCGGTCTTGCGCCATCGAGGGCATGCCGGCGGGATCGATTCCTTCGATGAGGTGCACCATCTGCGTCAGGTCTGCCTCGGTCAGCTCAACGCCCTCGGCGTTGGCGACCGCAAGCGTTTCGCGCATGGCGGAAACAAGGCAGCGACGCTGCTCGGAGCCCGGCTCCGTGGCACTTCCGTACGTGCCGCCGTAGGCCATGCAGGTCTGGTTGATGCCGTCGTTGAGCATGAGTTTGGCCCACATGCGGTGCGCAATGTCGCTCTCGACGGTGTGTGCGATGCCGCAGCGCGTGTAGAGCTCGTCGATTGCGGTGATGGCTGCGGGATCCGTACCGGCCGCCGCGCCAAAGCGGATTTCGCCCGTGTTGGTAAAGGTGAGCTCTCCGTTGAGAAACACAGCGTCCATGCCCTGGCAAATACCAAGAACGGTATGCTCCCAGCCAAAGCGCTCGGCAATCTTTTGCTCGCTCGTGATGCCGTTGCACAGCGAGGCGATGAGCGTATTGGGTCCCACGACGCGCTCCATAGTCTTGAGTGCTTGGTCGAGACCGGTGGTCTTGACCGTCAGGATGACCAGATCGGCGGGCGTTGCCTTGCTGGCGCGGACGGACTTGAGCGCACAGGGCTTGCCGTTGACGGTGAGCGCATCGTTTGCGTGACGCTCAAAACGGGCGTCATCCATAACGTATTCGACGGCGTCATTGCCGAGGGCCTTGGCAATCATGCTGCCGTAGAGCAGGCCGACGCCGCCCTTGCCGATAAAGGCGATCTTGTTGATCTGCATGCGAATCATCTCCCCATATAAAAGGCGCCCGCGTAAGGGGCGCCTGATGGATTGTATGCCGCCGGACCATGCTGCGTGCACCGGATGGCCGTATTTGTTTGTTGCTCCTTTCATCGGGCTTTTTGCTGATGTTAAAGCGGTGTCGTGACGGCTCGATTTCTGCTGCGTTACGATACGTTCTCGATTGCGATTCCACGATGTTTCGGTCGCGTGACCATTGTGTTTCGTCTTGCCGGGGCGCTGATGGCGAAAGGAGGGGCCGTGCAATACCGCGTTGACCCCAAAAGTGGTAACCGAATATCTGCTCTGGGTCTGGGCTGCATGAGATTTCCCGGTGCGCCGGGACACCCCGATGCGAAGACGGCCGATGCCATCATTTCCCGTGCGGTGGAACAGGGGATTAATTATCTGGATACTGCGTATCTTTATCCCGGTAACGAGGTGTGCGTGGGCGCCTCACTTGAGCGCTTGGGGCTGCGTGACCGGGTGTTGCTGGCGACTAAGTTGCCGCACGCTTCGTGCAAATGTGCGGAGGATTTCGACCGCTTTTTTGACGAGCAACTGCACCGTTTGCGGACCGACCATATCGACTACTACCTTATGCACAACATTACCTCGCCCGCCCAGTGGGAGCGCGTGGTGGCGTTGGGCATCGAGGACTGGATTGCGCACCAAAAGGCTGCGGGGCGTATTCGCCAGATAGGTTTTTCGTATCACGGCAGTGCGGCGGACTTCCTGACGATGCTCGACGCGTATGACTGGGATTTTTGCCAGATTCAGTACAACTACGCTGGAGAGCGCTACCAAGCGGGAACGGCGGGACTTATAGCAGCCGCCGAGTGCGGGCTCGCGGTGTTTGTGATGGAGCCGCTTTTGGGCGGACGCCTGGCGGGCAAGCTGCCTCCGCGGGCCCGCGCCGTGCTCGATGACGTACGCGATCCGTACCTGAAGACGCCGGCTGCTTGGGGCCTTTCGTGGGTGTGGAACCATCCTCAGGTCACGATGCTGCTTTCGGGCATGACCGATACCGCGCAGGTGGACGAGAACGCGGCATTGGCGGATCGCGCACTGCCGAATTCGATGACGACAGAGCAGCTCGATACCATCGCGCGTGTGCTGGGAGAGTTTGAGAAATCGAATCGCGTGCCCTGTACGGGCTGCGGCTACTGCATGCCGTGTCCCAAAGGCATCAATATCCCTGGGTGTTTCGCCGCCTACAACGCAAGCTATGCGCACAGCTGGTTTACGGGCCTGTCGCAGTATTTTACGGCGAGCGCGGTGCGGACGAGTGAGCCCAAGTTGGTGAGCAATTGCGTCAAATGCGGCAAATGCGCACGTCACTGCCCGCAGCACATCGATATTCCTGAGCGTCTCGACGATGTGCGCCGACGTTTCCAGCCTGGCCTCGTAACGGCCGCGCTTAAAGCCTTCTGCAAAACGCGTTCCTGATGCCCCTTTTATAAGTTGCGGTGGAATAGTTCCTGTTTGCGGCAGAATAGGGCATCGACAGGAACTATTTCACCGCAACTGATGAGGGGGAGCTGGAGATGCTGACGATTGGGTGTCATCTTTCGACGACGAAGGGCTATCGGGCGATGGGGGAGACGGCACTATCCATTGGCGCCAACACCTTTGCATTCTTCACGCGCAACCCGCGCGGCGGCAAGGCGAAAGATCTTGACATGGATGACGTGGCGGCCCTGCGCGAGCTTATGGAGAAAAACGACTTTGGCCCGCTTGTGGCTCATGCCCCCTATACCTACAACCCCTGTTCTGCCAAAGAGCGGGCACGCGAGTTTGCCTTGGAGGCAATGGCCGAGGACTTGCAGCGTCTGGAAGCGCTGCCCGGCAACTACTACAACTTCCACCCCGGCGCGCATGTGGGGCAGGGGACTGATGCCGGCATTCAGATGATCGTCGACACCTTGTGTCAGGTGATGTTTGAGGGGCAGCAGACGACGGTGCTGCTCGAGACCATGGCGGGAAAGGGTACCGAGGTGGGCCGTAGCTTTGAAGAGCTGGCGCGCATTATCGAGGGTGCTGCTGCCAGGCGTCCAGAGCTATCGGACAAGCTGGGCGTGTGTCTGGACACCTGCCATGTGAGCGATGCCGGCTACGACATCATCCATGATCTGGACGGCGTACTCGACGAGTTCGACCGCGTGGTGGGTATCGACCGCTTGCGTGCCGTACACATCAACGATTCGAAGAACCCCAGTGGTGCCCATAAAGATCGTCACGAGTGCATCGGCAAGGGCTACCTTGGCAGCGAGGAGTTTGGCGGCGGTATGCAGGTTATGCAGAATATTGTATCGAATGGCCGCTTGCGCGCATTGCCATTCATTTTGGAGACACCGAACGAACTTGCAGGTTATGCGGCTGAAATCAAACTGTTAAGGTCATTGCAGCAGTAATGACTGTCATAAAGTGGAGTGTTCTATTCACGTTATGGGTTTGTTTCAATCAGTTTTCTAATTGCGGATTCTTCCAAACGGGCGCATAATATCCAACAGTTTTTGCAGACCTCTGAATCAAACGGGGTCACCGGAAGGAGACTGATTATGAAGCTGAAGAAGCTTGGCGCATTTGCCGCCACGGGCGCCATGGCACTCGCCCTCGCACTGACGGGCTGCGGCTCGTCCAACGCCACCTCTGGTTCTGATGCCGGTTCCAGCAGCTCTGACGACGCTAAGGTCGAGAAGGTCGACGGCTCCAAGGAGTACGCGCTCGTCAAGGACGGTACGCTGACCGTCGGCACCTCTGCCGAGTACGCTCCGTTTGAGTACAAGGATGACAACGGCGATTATCAGGGCTTTGACCTTGAGCTTATCAAGGCTATCGGCGACAAGCTGGGCCTGGATGTCGAGTACGTCAACAATGACTTTGACACGCTGGTTCCGGGTGTCGCTTCGGGCGCCAAGTATGACGTTTCCATCGCGGCTATCACCGACACGCCCGAGCGTGAGAAGGAAGTCACTTTCTCCGATTCCTACTACATGGACGATCAGGCTATCGTGACCAAGGTCGATAACACCGACATCACGGCCGACAACTACAGCGAGAAGCTCAACAACGCCGACGCTACCATCATCGTCCAGTCTGGATCGACCGCCGAGGCCTTTGCTCAGGAAAACTTCCCCAAGGCTAAGATCGTTCCCTACAAGGACGCCACCGAGTGCTTCAGCGCCCTGCAGTCCGATAAGGGCGATGCCGTAGTCACCAACCGCTCCGTTGCCAGCCAGCTGACCGCCGAGCAGTTCAACACCTGCCAGACCATCAAGCAGGTCAGCACCGGCGAGGAGTACGCCATCGCCATCAACCAGGGCAACACCAAGCTCAAGGACGACATCAACCAGGCCATCAAGGACCTGACCGACGACGGTACCGTTGACGCCCTCATGGCTAAGTACAACATCAAGTAAATTAATGCTTGATTGCGCGCGGGCCCTTTCCGTTTTGCGGAGAGGGCCTTTGCGCCTCTCTTGACGGAGAGCGTTTCCGTCTCGTTTTGTCGGCAACTTCTACGATAGGAGCCACCTTGTCTCGACTGAACAAAGGGGCCACGGAGCAGCGTTTTTCACTGCCCGCCTTGCTCCAAAAGCTATCCTGCGTCATGGCCGTGGCGCTCGCGCTGGTGTGCGCGGGGGCATATGCGCCCACGACCGCCCAGGCGCTTGAGACCGCAAAGATTACTGCCCGACCCAACACCGGTTCGGGCAGCGCTGTGGTCGGCGGCACCGAGACGCGCATTACCTGGGAAGTTCAGGCCGATGCCGACGAGGAGCTGAGCGGTCTTTCGCTGACGTTTGTCGACGGCACGACGTTTGGTACCGATGACACGCGATTGACGATGCTCTCGGGCGAGGACCTCATGGATCGTACGCCCATGAAGCCCACGTGCAAGGCTGACGGCCAGACGCTCAAGATCGACTTTGGCGAGACGGCGCCTGCCGGAGGCTTTTTCCGTGTCGAGGTTTACGGCGTGACGTTTCCCGTCGAGGGCGGCGATGAGGCCTTCAGCGGCACCTATACGCTCGCCGACGGTTCGACCAAGAAGATTTCTAAGATTCCTTCCGTCGAGATTAAGGGCGTGACGGCATTCGATAACTTCCTGGCCGACCTTAAGGAGCAGCCGTGGGTCGAGGCATGGAATTCCAACATGTTCCTTCGCCTGTTCCTGAACCCGGTCATTTTGGTCCAGAGCCTGCCGATCGTCTTCAAAGGCTTCCTCATGTCGCTCTCGATCGTGCTCGTGGCGTTTCCGCTGGCAATTCCCTTTGGCTTTGCCTTGTCGCTCATGCGCATCTCCAAGTCGCGCATCCTGCGTTGCCTTGCCGGCATCTATGTGAATATCATCCGCGGTACGCCGGCGTTCCTGCAGATCTACATCGCGTTCTTCGGTCTGCCGCTGGCCGGCGTCAAGGTTGACGACTATGTGCTGGGCGTCATCGTCATGGCCATGAACTCGTCCGCCTACCTGTGCGAGATCTTCCGCGCCGGTATTCAGTCGATCCCCAAGGGCCAGAACGAGGCCGCGCGCTCGCTGGGCATGAACGCCTTCCAGACGCTGCTCTACGTTATGATTCCGCAGACGTTCCGCAATGTCCTGCCTACGCTGACCAGTGAGTTCATCCTGCTTTACAAGGATACGTCGCTGCTCGCGGCCGTGGGCGTGGTCGAGATCGTCATGAACGCCCGTACCATCGTGGCCACGACGGGTTCCATTACGCCGTATGTGGTTGCCGCGCTGTTCTACCTGGTCATCACCCTGCCGCTTGCTCGCTTGGTGAGCGGTCTTGAGGCGAGGCTTCTGGGGACGGCCGAAACCAAGAAGAAGCGTCCCGCCAAGAGCGCTGGACAGGTCGTCGCGACGCCCGCCGACCACATCGCCGGTCTGTAAGGAGGTCCTATCATGAGCGAAACCAATAACTCGAACGAGGTCGTCGTCAGCATCAAGAACCTCCAGAAGGCCTTCGGCGATAACGTGGTCCTGCGCGATATCGATCTGGATGTGCACAAGGGCGAGGTCGTCGTAGTCCTGGGTCCTTCGGGCTCGGGCAAGTCGACGATGCTTCGCTGCATCAATCGTCTGGAGCATCCCACGAGCGGCTCGATCGTCGTTGAGGGCGTGGACGTTTGCGCCAAGGGCGTCGACCTTAACAAGGTACGTACGCATCTGGGTATGGTGTTCCAGCAGTTCAATTTGTTCCCGCACCTGTCAGTCAAAAAGAACGTCATGCTCGCACAGCAAAAGGTACTCAAGCGCAGCAAGGAAGAGGCCGAGAAAATCGCTATCGAGGAGCTGACCAAGGTCGGTCTTGCCAAGCGCATCGACTTTATGCCGAGCCAGCTCTCGGGTGGCCAGCAGCAGCGCGTTGCCATCGCCCGCGCCCTGTCGATGAACCCTCACGTTATGCTCTTTGACGAGGCCACGTCGGCGCTCGACCCCGAGCTGGTTCGCGACGTTCTTGGCGTTATGCGCGATCTTGCACGTGACGGTATGACCATGATCGTCGTGACGCATGAGATGGGCTTTGCCCGCGACGTCGCCGACCGCGTCGTCTTTATGGACGGCGGCGTTATCGTGGAAGAGGGTACGCCGAGCGAGGTCTTCGACCACCCCAAGAGCGAGCGCACCAAGGCGTTCTTGGGAAATATCTCGTAGCCGCTTTATATGACTGACATAACAGAAAACGGGAGCCGGATGTGATCCGGCTCCCGTTTTTGTTGGGATGCGAATGTGTTTTGGTGCAGAGCTCGTTATGGGCGGAGCTCATTGCCGCTAGGCGAGCTCGGCTCCAAGGGCGCGGCAGGCCGCCTCGCCCTCATCGTCGGGAGCGTCGTAGCAGATGACGGAATCGACGACGTTGACGCCCGCCTCGTCGGCGTCGGCCTTCCAGTTGTCCATCCACTCGCCCTCGGCCCACGAATAGGAGCCAAAGAGGACGACCTTCTTGTCGCCGAGAACCTCCTTGACCTCGTCCCACATCGGCTGGAACTCATCGTACTCGAGTTCCTCGGAGCCCATGGCGGGGCAGCCGAAGGCGAAGGCGTCGTAGTCGGCGGCCCTGTCGGCAGAGAAGTCGGCGCAGGGGATGACCTCAGTCTCGGCACCCGCGGACGTGGCGCCTTCGGCGACGAGGTTTGCCATGGCCTCGGTATTGCCCGTGCCACTCCAATAGACGACGGCGATCTTGCTCATATGTTTTCCTTTCGGTTGTGCGGCGTGCGGCCGCGTTTTGTATGCTCTATCGGGTTGCCTGGACAAGTTGTCCCAGGGTGCAGCCCTGTTGATAGATGTACGTAAGGTATTGCGTGCATGCGCGATAGGAATCGAAGGTCGTGAGCGCCTGCTCAACGTTTGTGTATACCTTCCATGCGCCAAAGACCTTATAGTTTTCGCCGTGCTGGACGATAAACTGATGGACATCTTCGTAGGGATAGCCCAAAAAATAGCCAATTTCGTGGGGGAACTCGCACATGCACCCCGTATCGCAGTGCCTATTTCGCGCGAGTGCGCAGACGCTGCTGTCATAGGCGCTTTCTGCGGCATTGCTGCTTGCCAGCGTGATGCGCGCGGCGAGATGCACCAGGGATGCGGGCAGGTTGTGGACATCGTAACCTTCGGCGGTAAGCGCCGTCGTGGCGCGGGGGTCGGAGAGGTATCGCATGAGGTCCGCAGGGCGGTACACATAGATGAGCGCTCCGCAGGGGCGCCAGACCAAAACGCTCATATGGATCCCGAGTGGCTGGAGCTCGCGGTTGCATTGGGCAATGACCGCGAGCAGGCGAGAGCGTCGCTCTTCGATATGGGCGGCGCCGGGTTTTCCGCCTTGGTTGGCGTAAACGCCGGGATAGGTAAAGAGCGAGGCCGGCTTGATACCTGCGAGCGTAGGGGAGCAGTTGCGCACGACAGCCGTTTGGTATGTTGGGATGTCAATGGTTCGAGTCACGATGCTCCTTTCGGGTCCTCAGTTGTTAGCCTAGGAAAACTTATACACGAAAGTAAGCCAAGGTCAACAAAAAAGTTTGAAGCGGGAAACTAATTGACCGAACCGACACGAGTTTGGAGTAAGATGGGAACACCCCATGGGGGTATAGGTATAAGAGTTTGGAGAAAGGGGATCGCATGGAAGACTTGCTAAACCCTGCAAATATCATCGTGCTTGCCGCGATTGTCGTCGGCATGTTCTTTGGCCTGCGGCGTATTGTCGCTTCGACACACGGAAAGAGCTGCTGCAGCGATGGCACGAGCGGTAAGAAGGCCAAGAAGGTAGTGGTTGCGGATACCGATCCGTCCCACTACCCCTATAGCGATGAGCTGCTCATCGGCGGCATGAGCTGCGATGGCTGCGCTCAGAATGTGGCCAATGCCCTCAATGCGCTGAATGGTGTGTGGGCAACGGTAACGTACGCGGACCACACGGCGCGCGTGCGCTCCAAGCGGCCAATCGATCGCGGTGCTCTCGTGGCGGCCGTGAAGGATGCGGGTTACTACGTCATGACGCTGTAAGCGCCGCCTTGGATGCACTTCCTTGTCTAGGCTCGTCCGCGCAGTTCGATGTCAAGAATGTCATCGAAATCGATGGCGATGTCTTTGAGCTTGAGGAGCTTGAAGGCAGGGAGTACCTCGTCGAGGATGCCGGTGCGGGAGCGATAGCCGTACGCATCGTAATAGGTGACGCGGACTAGGTCGCCACGTTTGAGGCCCTCGAGCTTTTTCGAAAGCTCGAGGGCTTTTTCTTCCGTGAGTTCACATTTTGGTTCGGCGGCGATCTCTTGCTTGCGCACGAGTTCGTAATATCCCGTGAGGGCGGCAAAGGGCATAAACTGCGCGGCACGGCCGGCACGGACGGCGCCGTTAGCGGTGAGCTTGGGGTCGGCGGAGCGACGTCTTCCCTCGGGGTCCGCTAGGCGTTCAAAAGGTGTCGGTGGCCGCATCGGCTGCTGTTGGGGCTTAGGCACGGTGCCCTCCTACCTGATCGTTGCGTTCGCGTGCGGTGGCACCGGCGGTAAAGCTCAGTCCCTTAACCAGCGCGTTCTTGCCGTATTTGCCTTTTACAGCCAGCACGGCACGGGCCAGCTCGCGCTCGCGCTCATCGGCCTCGACATCGCTAAATAGATCGATGGTGGCAAACTCCTCCGGCATGAGGTTGCCAAATCCCAGGTTGATGCGCTTGACTGGTCGTTTGGGATCGACAGTCTGCGCCCAGAGCTCATCGAAATAGCCCATGATCTTCTTAAACGAATTGGTGCGCTCGGGCAGCTTGCGCGAGGCGTTGGAGTGCGCTAAGAGTGCGGCATAGCCACCGCGCGGTTTGCCGCCATGCTCTCCCACAAAGATGCCATCGATAGCCTGCGCCTCCCGCACCAGGCGGCGCCGTTCGTCATCGCGCTGGACGGGCTTGGGCGCACGGGGCGCGAGCTCAGGGCCGGCGGTTGCGGTGGGTTCGATGCTCGACGTGCTCGAGCGTAGGTGTCCGCATCCGTCCACATATTGCGCTGTACCGCTGGCGTCGAGGCGGCGTATGTCAGCTCGTTCGCTCGCATAACCCACAAAGAGCGAGATGCTGTCGCAGACCACGTGCTTATCGACTAGGTCCAACACGGCGTTGTCGACCATCTCGCGCAAGACGGTGTAGGCCTGCTCATAGGCATAGCCCTTCGAGAGCACCTGCCCTGTGGTGGTCGAGGTCGCTTGCGGGCGATAAGCTTGGATATCGGCGATGGTTGTCGGCTCACGCCCGAAGGCGTGGTCGATAAGATATTCGGCATTGACGCCGAGTTCGTCGTAGAGCAGGTTCTCGTCGAGCGCTGCGACCCCCATCAGGTCGTAGACACCGTATTTCTCGAGACGGGCCGCCACGCCGGGGCCGATGCCCCAGATGTCGGTGATGGGGCGATGGGGCCAGATCTCCTTGCGAAAGGTCTCGTCGTCGAGTGTGCCGATGCGACTGGGCACATGCTTGGCAGTGATGTCGAGTGCTACCTTGGCCTGGAATAGGTTGGGGCCGATGCCGACCGTCGCCGTGATGCCGGTGCGCGCGAGGACCTCGTCGCGCAACATGCAGGCGAAGCCTTCCGCATCGGTGTGATAGAGGTCCAGATATGGCGTCACGTCGATAAAGCACTCGTCAATTGAGTAGACGTGAATGTCTTGCGGACTGACGTATTCCAGGTAGATACCGTAGATCCGCGCCGACACCTCCATGTAGTGCTGCATGCGCGGTACGGCCTTAATGTAGTCGATGCCATCGGGTATTTCGAACAGGCGACAGCGGTTGTGAATCCCTAGGTCCTTCATAGCCTGCGTGATAGCGAGACAGATAGTCGTGCGTCCGCGCGATTCGTCGGCAACGACCAGGTTGGTGGTGAGCGGATCGAGCCCACGATCGACGCACTCGACGCTGGCATAAAACGTCTTGAGGTCGATGCAGATGTAGGTGTGCTGCTCGTGCGCCATCCGAGCCCTCCCATCAAACACATGTTCTTATCGAATACCTGTTCGATAATACCTGCTTGCGCGGACACCGTCAAAACCTGCCAAAAAGGGACAGGTTAATTTTGGTAGGTAAAGCGTTTGACCTGCCAAAACAAACCTGTCCCTTTTTGGTCGGTTGCCGTTTAGGGGCGGATTGGCAACGCTCGCTGATTGTAGTCTTGACCTGCGCTAGAATAGTGGCATCTGAATATCCGGGCGCGCATGGAGGTGTGCGCCCGC
Source organism: uncultured Collinsella sp. (assembly GCA_900549715.1). GTDB lineage: Bacteria > Actinomycetota > Coriobacteriia > Coriobacteriales > Coriobacteriaceae > Collinsella. The sequence continues at coordinate 34,682 of URPK01000010.1, forward strand.
ATGCTGAGGAGGACTTTATGGCAACTGTTGCCGCACCTATCGACGCTACGTCGACCGCCGCTTGGAAGGCGCTCGAGGCTCATCAGGAGAAGCTCGAGGCCGAAGGTATCGACCTCAAGGCCTGGTTCGCCGCCGATGCCGAGCGCGTGAACAAGCTGAGCTTTGACGCCGGTGACCTGCACTTCGATCTGTCCAAGAACCTGGTGACCGATGAGACCGTCAAGCTGCTGTGCGATCTTGCCCGCGAGGTGAAGCTCGAGGAGCGCCGCGACGCCATGTTCTCCGGCGAGCACATCAACACCACCGAGGACCGCGCCGTCCTGCACACCGCGCTGCGCCGTCCGGCGAGCGAGAAAGGCCAGCTCATCGTTGACGGCCAGGACGTCGTCGCCGACGTGCACGAGGTCCTCGATCGCATGTATGCTTTCGCCGAGCGCGTGCGCTCCGGTGAGTGGAAGGGCGTTACCGGCAAGAAGATCGAGCACCTGGTGTCCATCGGCATCGGCGGCTCCGATCTGGGCCCGGTCATGGCTTACGAGGCTCTGCGCCCCTATGCCGACGCCGGTATCGACTGCCGCTACATCTCCAACATCGACCCCAATGACCAGGCCGAGAAGCTCAAGGGTTTGGATCCCGAGACCACGCTCGTGATTATCGTCTCCAAGACCTTCACCACGCTCGAGACCCTCACCAACGCCCGCGAGGTCAAGACCTGGATGCTCGAGCAGCTCAAGGCCCAGGGCGCCATCGACGGCTCCGATGAGCGGAACGCCGAGGCCGTGGCCAAGCACTTCGTTGCCGTCTCCACTGCACTCGACAAGGTCCAGGCCTTCGGTATCGATCCGGCCAACGCCTTCGGCTTCTGGAACTGGGTCGGCGGCCGCTACTCCGTCGACTCCGCCGTGGGCCTGTCGCTGATCGTCGTGCTCGGCCCCGAGCGTTTCCAGCAGTTCCTCGAGGGCTTCCACGCCATCGACGAGTACTTCTGCAACACCCCGCTCGAGAACAACGCCGTCGCGCTGATGGGCCTGCTCAACGTCTGGTATGTCAACTTCTTCGGTTCCAAGAGCCACGCCGTGCTGCCGTACTGCCAGTACCTGCACCGTTTCCCGGCCTACCTGCAGCAGCTCACCATGGAGTCCAACGGCAAGCATGTCCGCTGGGACGGCAGCGCCGTGACCTCCGACACCGGTGAAATCTTCTGGGGCGAGCCCGGCACCAACGGCCAGCATGCCTTCTACCAGCTGCTGCACCAGGGCACCGTGGTGGTTCCGGCCGACTTCATCGCCTTCGCCAACACCGCCAACCCTGCAACCGACAACGGCCAGGACGTGCACGAGCTGTTCCTGGGCAACTTCCTGGCCCAGACCAAGGCGCTCGCCTTTGGCAAGACGGCCGATGAGGTGCGCGCCGAGGGCACGCCCGAGCAGATCGTCCCGGCTCGCTGCTTTGAGGGCAACCGTCCGACGACCTCGATCTTTGGCGACACGCTGACCCCGTTCGCGCTCGGCGAGCTCATCGCCCTGTACGAGCACATCACGTTTGTCGAGGGTACGGTCTGGGGCATCGACTCCTACGACCAGTGGGGCGTTGAGCTTGGCAAGCAGCTTGCCAAGCAGATCACCCCTGCCTTCCACGACGATGCCGCCAAGGCCGAGCAGGACGCTTCGACCCAGGCGCTCATCGAGTTCTATCGCGCGCACCGTAAGTAGGATTCGCTGCGAAAACTAACGCATAGCCGACAAGGGCCCGTATCCGTTGGGATGCGGGCCCTTTGCTATCTGGATAGAATGGAATGTATCGGGAGGCGCCTCGACGGGCATCGCAATCGTCGAAGGCACGCCGTTCATGTTTGGGACAATATGACATTTTTCCCGTTGCAAACAGCGCCGCCGTGGGTGTTCTGTATGATGGCTCAGACAAGGTTGCTCAATGACAGGGAGGCATATATGGCAATCAGAGCCATCGCAATGGATATCGACGGTACGCTCACCAACGACCAAAAGGTCATCAGCCCGCGTACGCGCGAGAAACTGCTCGCGGCGCAGGAGTCGGGCATTAAGCTCATCTTGGCTTCGGGTCGTCCCGCATGGGGGCTGCATGCCTTGGCGCAGGAGCTCGACCTTCAGAACCATGATGGTCTGCTAGTTGCCTTTAATGGCGCGCACGTCGTCGATGCCCAGACCGACGAGGTACTGTTCGATCAGGCTATGCCTGCCGACGAATTGCATCGCCTGATTGATCACCTGCGTAATTTTGACGTGATCCCTATGATTTCGCTTGGTCGCGATTTGCACGTCGAGGACTCGTACCATTGCATGATCACGCTGTCTGACGGCTCGCAGAAGAATATCGTCAAGTATGAGCGCGACGCGTGCGATCTTAAGATTCGCGAGGTGGAGAGCCTGCATGAGGTCGCTGATGCTTATCCCGTGGACAAGCTGCTGACGGCGGGCGATCCGACCTACCTGCAGGCGCATCACGAGGAGATGTATGCGCCCTTTAAGCAGACGCTTTCGGGCATGTTTACGGCTGACTGGTACTTTGAGTACACGGCGCCCGGTATCGACAAGGCCCGCGCGCTCGAGGGTGCCCTGCCCAAGCTCGGCATCGATGCCAGCGAGGTCGTCTCGTTTGGCGACGGCCAGAACGACAAGTCCATGATCGAGTGGGCTGGTACCGGCGTCGCCATGGGTAACGCTGTCGATGAAGTCAAGGCCGTGGCCCAGATGGTGACCGCCAACAACAACGAAGACGGTATCGCGGTAGCACTTGACCAACTGCTGGGTTAGAATCGCCGATAGTGCATGGTTCGGGCGTCCGCTTGCGGGCGCCCTTTTGTTAGGGAGGGTGCCGTGTCCGCATTTCCGTTCGACGCCGTTATCTTTGACATGGACGGCGTCATTGTCGATACCGAGTATTACTACCTGGGCGAGACTGCCGCGTTTGCCAAGGAGCTTGGGTTGAATCTGACCCAAGAGGAGTTGAACGGGCAGGTTGGTACCTCACATCAGTTCTTCCTGCATATGCTGGTCGATTGGTTTGAGCGCGCCGGTAAAGGGCACTTCACTGGCGAGGAAGCATTGGCCCGTTGGGACGAGTGGGCGCATAAGCGTCCGCGTGACTACCAGGCTTTGATTAACCCGGGCGCTGTGGATACGATTCGCGAGCTGCCGCGCCGCGGCGTTCGCGTGGCGCTTGCCAGCTCGTCTCCCATGGATAGCATCGAGGAAGTACTCAATGCATGCGGGCTGTCGGATGCCTTTGAGTATGTGGTGAGCGGAGAGCAGTTTAAGGAGAGCAAGCCCGAGCCCGACATCTACCTGCATGCGCTGGACCTGTTGGGGCTGCCTGCGGTCCGTTGCTGCTGCGTTGAGGATTCGGTGCCTGGCATCACTGCCGGCAAGCGTGCCGGCCTGACGGTCATTGCCAAGCGCGAGGAGCGCTTTGGCTTTAGCCAGGATGCCGCGGACAAGATCATCGACCAGCTGCCGGAGCTGCTCACGCTTTCTTAGGAGCGCGGTAGTTGCGCGTTTTTCGGGTCTGGTGAGTAAATAGCCGACATTTTGGTGCGACACCTAGCATACTTTAAGCTAATGCGGGCTTAAGGACTTGTTGAATGCCCTTAAGCCCGTTTTAGACTTAATTGTGCTTGGAGAGGGTATATGCCACCGACTGAAGGGCTAACTGACGGTAAAGCAGCGATACCGCTGTACCAACAGGTTATCGATATCATCAAAAACGAAATCAACTCCGGTGCATACAAGGCAGGTGCGCGGATACCCAACGAATTCGAATTGGCTGAGAGCTATAAAGTTGGCCGCGTTACCGTGCGACGCGCTATTGAGGAGCTCGTCCAACAGGGCTATCTAACGAAGCGACAGGGGAAAGGCACGTTTGTCAATGCCCCCAAGCTCAAGCGCAAGATTCGCCAGAAGGATGACGTCCAGAGTTTTTCGGACGCATGTCGCGTTAACGGAATGGAACCGGGGGCGCGTGTCATTTCGAGAAAGATACTGCCGGCGGATTCCACCGAGGCACAGTTCTTTGGTGTTGCCGTTGGAACTGACTTGATCTGCGTTGAGCGCGTGCGTACTGCCGATGGCGTCCCTGTCATGCTCGAGAACAACATATATGTTTACGAGGACAACGCCTATCTATCAACGGCACCTCTATCTAACCAATCCATTTTTGAGTTCGTGCGCAACCGGACGGGCCGCACGCCCGCGTTTACCGACCCATGCACGCTTGAGATCGCGTGTGCGTCGCCCGAGGTCGCTCGGTTGTTGGCAGTTCCCGTTGGCGAACCCTTGTTTTATATGGAAGCCTTCTTTTTCGATGAGCAGCGGCGGCCGTTTATCATCGGTCGTCAGCGGATCGTTGGGTCTCGCTACGTTTTTGACATCTAGGACATTGCGTATGAAAGCGCCCGGTGGATCATCTCACCGGGCGTTTCCATACCGTTCACGGCGCAAACGCAACCGTTCAACCGCGTTGCGGCAATCAGTTTGAAATTATCTTGATGACGAGAAAAGCTGCTGGTAACCTATAGAACGTCATAGAACGTTTGCCTTGTGCAAACGTTGAAGCGAGATGCGATGCAGTCTCGAGTTCTTTGGAGGTATCTATGTCAGATACGAAGGCGAAGAAGACAAACAGACGTTTTAAGTTCAAATTACCGCATGTCTATACGATCATGTTCTTGCTGATCGTTGTCTTTGCGGTCTTGACTTGGATCGTTCCCTCTGGTCAGTATCAGCGCAAGACGATTTCGACAGCGGCGGGCGAGCGTGAAGTCGCCGTTGCTGGAACCTATGAACAGGTCGATAAGAACTACACCGATTCCGAGACCGGCGAGACCATCAATTTGGGGCAGGATATCTTCGCGGTCCTGCAAGCGCCCACTAAGGGCATCCAGGAGGCTGCCGACGTCGTTGCGTTCGTCTTATTGATTGGCGGGTCGTTCGCAATCATCACCAAGACCAACGCTTTGAATGCCGGCATGAGCCGTGTGATTAAAAAGCTCAAGAACAAGGACATCCTCATCATTCCCATCACGATGACGTTGCTGTCCATTTGCGGCACCACGTTTGGTATGTCTGAGGAAGCCCTGCCGTTCTATGCCATCTTCATTCCCATCATGATGGGTATCGGTTATGACTCGATGACGGCATTCATCATCTGCTTCCTTGGTCCTAACCTGGGATATTGCGCTTCGACCATCGATCCGTTTAATGTTTTGATCGCCCAGGGCATCATTGGCATCGAGGGCAATCCGCAACTGTGGCTGCGCGCCGTTTCTTGGGTCATCTTCACTGCCGTCGGTATCGCATGGGCCATGCGCTACGCCATGCGCGTCAAGAAAAACCCCGAGTCGTCCATTACGTACGAGGACGATAAGCTCAAGCGTATCGAGTTTTCCGTGACCGATGCCTCCATCGAGGAAGAGTTCACTACCCGTCAGAAGCTCGTGCTTATCGATTTTGCTTGCGGTATGGGCATTATCGTCTGGGGTCTTGTTACCCAGGGTTGGTACATGAATGAGATTTCCGCCGTGTTCCTTGGCATGGGCTTGCTTGCCGGTATCCTGGGCGGTCTTGACCAGCAGACGATTGCTGAGGAGTTCGTTAAAGGTCTCGCCGACTTTGCGTACGCCGCCATCGTTATCGGTATCGCTCGCGGTATTCTGGTCATCGCCGAGGGCGGCATGATCATCGACACCATCCTCCAGGCGCTCGCTACTGCGCTCGCCGGTGCACCCGCCGCCGTCTACACCACGTTTATGTATATCGTCCTTGGCCTGCTCTCTTTGCTGGTTCCCTCGAGTTCTGGCCTGGCGGCACTCACCATGCCCGTTATGGGCCCCCTGACCGAGCTCATGGGCCTCAATCCCGAGGCGGCCGTTACCGCGCTCCAGTTTGCCAACCAGACCATCAACACCATCAGTCCCGTGGCGGGCATGACGGTTGCCGGCCTTGGCGTGGCTAAGATTTCGTTTGGCCAATGGTGGAAGACCATTTGGAAGTTCTTCATCTTCATGGTCGTCTTTGGCCTGATCGTAACTGCAATTTCTGGCATGCTTCCGGCGTAGGTGGTTGTGATGTCTGATCGTTTGACGGTCCTGACGTCTAAGAGCGTCTTTACCGGTACGGGGGACCTGCCGTTTGAAGGTTTCGTAGCAGTCCGTGACAATCGAATTGAGGCGGTTGGCACCAAGTGTGAGGCAGCTTCGTATTTGACCCAGGCGGACGAGGTAGTTGACCTGGGCGACCGCACCGTCATGCCTGGCCTGATCGATGTACATACCTTCTATACAGGCTGGGCGCTGCGGACGTTGGGGTCTGATCTGTCCGGCATCGCCGATGCCAAAGAGGCCGTGTCGCTCTTGCGTGCATGGAAAGAAGATCATCCGGATTGCGCGGCGGCTTTTGGCCGCAACCTGCCCGAAACGTTGGCATCGGATGCCGAGAACGCAAATACGGCGGCTGTGTTTGACGATTGTTTTGGCGATATCCCTGTCGTCTGCTTTACACCGGGTGCGGAGACCTGCGTTCTCAATGCTGCCGCCAGTGCGCGATACGGCTTCACGCCCCAGGCGTGCTATGCCGAGAAGATCTGGCGCATGATGAGCGATTTCCTCGCGCTGCCCGAGGTACGTGCGGGGTATTCGGACTACATGAGCATGCTTAACGAGCGCGGCGTTACCGCCATCAAGGAGATGGCGTTTGATGACTACTACGGTTTTGCCGACGAAATGGCTCGCCGTGAAGAATCTGGCGAGCTGACGGTTCGCGTCTCTATGATGTCGCAGCCGGTGGGTGCCGGTGCAAATCTGTCGTATGCTCGCGAGGCACGAGAGCGCTTCCGGGGACCGTTCGTTCGTTTTTCTGGCTTCAACCGTATGACCGATCGCGGCGTATGGGCGGGGCTTGCCGAGATGATTGACCCCTATGAGGACGCGGCCGATGCGGGGGCTGCCGGCAAGACGGTTGTCGAGGAGCCCGAGTGGGATCTGATTGAGAACGAGCTGCGCGCAATTGATGCTGACGGCTTCCGATATTCTTTGCATTGCCAGGGCGATGGCGCCGTTCGTCGCACCGTGGCACTCTATGCCTCGCTGCCTCGAGACGAGCATGGACGGTTGCTTCGCCGCCATGCGATTACCGATCTCGAGAACTCTGACCCGACCGATCTTGTCGAGTTTGGCAAGTTAGGTGGAATTTGCGAGGTCTATCCGCAGATTCTGACGCTGGACCGGCGCGAGGATTGCCTGTCGATGATGCGTCGACAAATTGGCGAGACGCGACTTTTGCACAGCTGGAATCGCCGCGGCATGGAAGATTCCGGATGCACGGTGTGCTGTGGTACGGATTTGCCACTGCTGATTCCGAGCCTGGGCGAGTCAATCTACAGCGCGTGCGGTGGATACTTCGACGATGGACTGCCCGTGAATGAGGCCAACGCGCTGACGCTTGTCGAGCTCTTGCGTGCTTGGACTGCCGGGGGCGCGTACGATCTGATGCGCGAAGACGAACTGGGTACGCTTGAGGTCGGCAAGCTTGCCGATATCTGCGTGCTCGATCGGGATGTGTTCGACCTCGATTATCGCGACGCACGCGATCTTTCGGTTGATATGACGATGTCGGACGGACAAATCGTGTTCGATCGAAATAAGGAGGCATAAGATGTCTGAATCCAAACCGACGCTGCGCCGCGAACAGATTGCGGGCATGAATATCCACTACATCATGTGGTCGCTCGATTACTTCCTTGATGTGCAGCAGCGTTTGGGCTTTGAGTCCATTGAGCTGTGGTGTGCGGAGCCGCATGTGACGCTCGACCACACGGGCTACTTTGAGGCTGAGGTCCTGGCGAAAAAGGCTGCAGACCGTGGGCTTAGGTATCGTACTCTGTGCCCCGAGAATGTTGTCTATCCTTGGCAGTACTGCGCACGCAAACCGCTGCATGAACAGCGCAGCCTGGCGTACTTTAAGCACGGCATTGAGCTTGCCGAGGTACTTGGGTGCGACCGTATGTCCGTCAACTCGGGCTGGGGCGACTGGGACGAGGACCGCGAGGAAGCCTGGAAGCGCAGCCGCGAGCACTTGTCTATTCTGGCGGAGTATGCCGGTGAGCACGGTCTGGTGCTTACGATGGAAAGCCTGCGTCCCGAGGAGAGCAACCTTGTAACGACGGTTTCCGATGCGAAGCGCATGATTGACGAGGTCGCGAGCCCGTACTTACAGCCCATGGTTGATACAACCGCGATGGGCGTTGCGGGCGAGACGCTCGAGGACTGGTTTGCCGCCTTTGGTGATGGGGCAATTCACGAGATGCACTTTATCGACGGTGACCCGTATGGCCATCTGGTGTGGGGCGATGGCAAGCACGATATGGACGCCTTCGTCGCCACGCTTAATGCCCATGGTTTCGATGGCATGCTGGGCCAGGAAATCACGGACGGGCGTTACTACGATGACCCGGCGGCGGCAGATGCCAAGAACATGGCCGCATTCGAGAAATATCTGATTGACTAAAACAACTATCGGCCACGCAGCCAACGTCATTGATTGCGGACCAAACAAGAAAGGAACTGGATATGAACGCACACGATCTGATCAAAGAGGCAATTGCCGAGAAGGGCAAGTTCGACAGCGTCTACTGGATTGCTTGCGGTGGCTCCATGATCGATTTGATCCCGGCTCATGAGCTTCTGCAGCGCGAGGCAACCACCTTCACTTCGTATATCTATACGGCTCGCGAGTTTGATATCATGCGCCCGCGCCGCTTGGGCGAGAAATCCCTGGTCATTGCTTGCAGCCACAGTGGCAACACCCCCGAGGTCGTCGAGGGCTGCGAGATTGCCCTTGCTGCCGGCGCTACGGTGATCGCCCAGACCGACAACGCTGGATCCAAGATTGACTCCGGCAAGTGGACCACGTGGGTCTACCCGTGGGGCGAGGGCGTGCCGCAGGCCGAGGTCCCCGCTGGCATTTCGCTGTCGCTTGCGGCCGAGCTGCTCGATCAGCAGGAGGGCTACGCCGATCTTGCCGATATGTATGCCGGTATCGCCGAGATGGATAAGATTCTTCCCCCGGCACGTGAGAAGGTAAATGCCGAGCTAGGTGATCGTTTTGCCAAGCTTTGCCAGGAGCACGAGTTCTTCTACATTCTGGGCAGCGGTCCCAACTTTAGCCAGACCTACGGTTTCGCTATCTGCTCTCTTATGGAGATGCAGTGGCAGCACTGCAGCTACATCCACTCTGCCGAGTACTTCCACGGCCCCTTCGAGGCTACTCAGGATGGCGTTTTTTACTTCCTGCAGATGGGCTCCAGCGAGTGCCGTGCTATGGACGAGCGCGCCCTTGCGTTCCTTAAGACGCATACCGATACGCTGATGGTGCTCGATGCCAAGGAGTACGGTATGGAAGCCGTGCCGGCGAGCGTCCGTGCCTATCTGGACCCGGTGCTGTTCTACGCCATGAACTGCGAGCTGCGTGCTGCACGCGGCAAGGTGTTTGATCACGATCCCGATTTCCGTCGCTATATGGGTGTTGTCGAGTACTAGAAGGGGCAAAGGCCATGGCATTTAACGTTAACGCGCTCGGATTTGGCGACAACGTCGTCGATCGCTACGAGCATATCCACACCATGTATCCCGGCGGCAATGCGGTGAACTTCGCCGTTTATGCCAAGAAATGCGGTGCCGCACGCTCTGCATACATGGGCATTTTTGGCAATGACGCCGCTGCCGAGCATGTCATTGCAAGCCTCGAGGATGAGGGTATCGAGCTTGACAAGTGCGAGCAGATGATTGGCGAGAACGGAGCGGCTCGCGTGACCGTCGTTGACGGTGACCGTGTCTTCCTCGGCTCCAACGAGGGCGGTATCCGTGGCGATGCGCGCTATGTTCTCGACCGCTTTGACCTTTCGTACATGAAGCAGTTCGATGTGGTTCATTCGGGCAACTATTGCTTCACCGAGCGCGAGCTGCCCAAGTTGAAGGCTGCGGGCGTCACGGTCTCTTTTGACTTTTCGGACGACTCCACCGACGAGTACTACGAGCAGATTGCGCCCTATGTCGATTTTGCTTTCTTTAGTGCGGCGGATGCCGCGAGTGAGGACGAGATTCGCGAGCGTCTGGCATGGGTGAAGGGTCTGGGTCCGCGTTTTGTGTCGGCTACGGCGGGCGCCGAGGGCTGCATCGCTTACGACGGCGAGCGTTATTACCGCCAGCTGGCTAAACCGGTAACGGACATGAAGGATACCATGGGGGCGGGCGACTCGTTCCTCACCTCGTTTTTGATGTGCTATCTCGATTCCGTCAAGCGTGGTGAGGGTGGCGCCGAGGCCATCGAGCGCGCGCTCGACTTTGCTGCCGGGTTTGCCTCGACCGTGTGCGGCATGGAAGGTTCTTGGGGCCACGGAGCACCAATCGTCGAATAGCTTAAGAAAGCGTACGGCGGTCTGGCTATGAGGCCTTGGACAGCCGATGCAAAACAATAAGCGAAACGCGAAAAGGGGGCTCGCCATGTGGTGGGCCCCCTTTTGAACATTGGAGAAGACCATGGGTATTAAAGCGTGTGCGGCTGGTTTTTGCTGTGCGGACGTCTATCAAAACATCGGCGTGTTCTATCCGACTGGTAATGGCATTGACTGGGGTATCCATCTTGCACGAATGGGCGTTTCGGTATCCGCCGTGTCGGTTGTCGGCAAGGACGAGTACGGAGACAAGATGAGAGAGGCGCTGGCCGCCGAGGGGTTTGATATCTCTCATCTGCGGGTGGAGGATGGCGACACCTCGGTGATGCTCATGGCATTGAAAGACGGCGTCGATCGCGTGCATCTCGAGGCAATCGATGGCGTAATGGAGACATATCGCCCGAATGAAGATGACCGGGCGTTTATCCTAGAGCATGACATCATTCATACCGACCTGTTTGGCAATTGTTTGGACCTCCTGCCCGAGTGGCATGATGCGGGCAAGACGGTGGTTATGGACTTCTCGGTGTTCAGCCAGGATCCCGAATATGCCTGCGAGAATCATTTTCCCTACGTTGACTACGCATTTATGTCGTTTGAAGATGACACTCCGGAGCTGCGGGACTGGGTACGTCACGCGCAGGAATTGGGGCCGCGCGTTGCGGTTGCCACGCTTGGCGAGAAGGGAAGCATTGCCTATGACGGTGAGCGCTTCTATGAGTGCGGGATCGTGCCGGCGGAGAAGGTCGTTAATACCGTGGGTGCCGGCGACTCGTATATCGCCGGGTTTACCAAGGGCGTGATCGATGGCCTTGATATTCCGGCGTGTATGAAGGCGGGCGCTGAGCTGTCGTCCCGAGTGATTGGTTCGTTTGAGCCGTACTAGGGTCAAATGCCTGGAAAGGAGTACGAAATGGTTATCGACATGTTGGTCCATCCTATGCTCTACGGCGAGATCTGTACGCCGGGTGATGAGCCTGATGGATTCGGTTTTTGGTCACGAGAATTTGGTATGGGGCATATGGGCCCCATGGATTGGGATGAGCTTCAAGTCGAGATGGACGTCTGCGATGTGCAGAAGAGCGTGCTCATGCCGCTCGATGTAACCACGGCATGCGGAGGGCACTTTGGCACCAATGACCAGATTGCCATGCTGGTTGCCGCACATCCCGATCGTCTGTGGGGATTTGCGAGCGTAGACCCGCAGGTGAGCGGTGCCGCAGACGAATTGGAGCGCGCCTTTACCGAGTTGGGGGCAAAGGGGCTTTGCCTGCATCCTGCAAAGCAGGGTTTTGCCCCCGATGATGCTGTGGCCGAGCCGCTTTACGAACTGTGCGAGCGCTATAACAAGCCGGTGGTTTTTCATGCCGGTATGTCTTGGGAGCCGGGTGCAGAGCTCTCGCGCAGTAACCCGCTTGCATTTGAGCACACAATCGCAACGCATCCAAATGTGCGTTTTAGTTTGACCCATTTTGGCTGGCCCTGGGTGCGCGAGACCGTGGCGATGCTGCTCAAGTATCCCAACTGCTACGCGGACACCTCTATCACTTACATCGATTCGCCCGAGGAGATGATGCAGCGTCTTTTCACGGTCGATATGGGGCCGCTGTGGTATGAGCGCGCGCTATCGCACCAAGTGATGTTCGCCAGCAATACGCCGCGCTTCCGTGCATTCAAACTCAAGCGGGCGCTCGATACCGTGCCCATGCGCGATGATGCGCGAGAAAGGCTCTACTGGGGTAATGCCCTGCGTTTTCTTGAAGGGGATGAGTGAGCATGGTGACGCTCGAGACATTGAGCTATCTATCGACTGCTCCGGACCAGTTCATCGATATTACCGAGGACGTGCACGCTGCCATCGAACGCAGCTCGGTGACCAATGGCTTGGCGGCGATTATTTTGTCGCATACGACCTGCGGAATCGTGGTAAACGAGGGGCTGCCCTGCGTGGAGACGGATCTTATGGAGACGCTTGATCGCATCGCCCCACTCGATGCCCCCTATGCGCATGCACACTTCCTGCCGAGCTATGGAGCCACCGGTAACAACTCCTGTGGGCATATCAAGAGCATGATTTGTGGAAACAGTTGCTTCTTTCCCGTCCAAGATGGCCACATCGTGTGCGGAAGTGCCCAGAACATCTATCTTGCGGAGTTTGACGGTCCGCAGAAGCGAAAAGTGTACGTCGAGGTGCTGGGGGAGTAACGTCCCTGCAATAACCCTATGAAGGAGCACGTTATGTCGTTTCTAACTTCGATGTTCAAGAACGAAAAGCCGGTTATCGGAATGCTGCACCTGCGTCCTCTGCCGGGCGATCCGCTGTATTACCCGGGCGGAAGCGTATCGCAGGTCGTGGAAGCCGCCAAGCGCGATCTCGAGGCGTTGCAGCAGGGCGGTGTCGATGGCATTTTGATTACCAATGAGCTCTCGATGCCCTATGAGCAGCATGTTTCTCCCTCAACCCTTGCATCGATGGGCTATGTAATCGGGGCTCTGTCCCATGATCTGTCGACTCCTTGGGGAGCTGAGGCAATTTACGATGGTGATGCCACAATCGAGCTGTGCGCTGCCGTCGACGCGCAGTTCACGCGCTGCAATTTTTGCGGTGCCTGGGCCGGTGATCTCGGGCTGATTAACCGAGATTTCGCTCACACCATGCGTCGCAAGGCGGCGCTGCGCTTGGACGACCTCAAGCTTTTTCACTTCATCACGAGCGAGGGCGAGGTTTATCTCAACGACCGCACGACCGCGGACATTGCCGATTCACTTCTCTTTAATTGCCTACCGGATGCGATGGTCATCGGCGGTTCGGCTGCCGGTCGTGGCGCTTCGGGCGAGCTTGCCGACGAGGTCCGCGAGCGTGTTGGCGAAGTGCCCGTGGTATGTGGCACCGGTTGTCGCGAAAATACCGTGGCTGACGTATTTGCTCACTACGATGGCGCGTTTGTCGGCACGTGCTTAAAGCGCGACGGAAAACTGGATGCCCCGATTGATGTTGAGCGGGTGGTTCGTTTTATGGCTGCCGCTCGTACGGCGCGAGGGGAGTAGGCACCTATGGCGCTCTATCTGGGTATTGATATTGGGACAAGCGCCTCTAAAGGCGTTTTAATCGATGATCGATGCAACATCGTTTGCCAAGCCTCTTGTGGACATGAGACGGACAACCCGTGTGATGGATGGTACCAGCATGATGCTGAGGCAGTTTGGTGGGGCGATTTTTGCCGCTTGTCGCGCGAGCTGGTGATGCGATCGGGGGTTAACGCGGCGCAGATCGGATGCGTGGGCCTTTCCGCATTGGGTTGCGACTGTGTGCCGGTCGATACCGAGTGCAACGCGCTGGCGCCCGCGATTTTGTATGGAGTCGATGCACGTTCGAAGCCGCAGATTGACGAGCTCCTTTCCGAATATGGGTCAGGTCGCGCACGCGAACTTTTCGGGCACGATCCCTGCTCATCAGATATTGCTCCTAAGATCTTATGGTTTAAGGAGAATATGCCCGAGGTGCACGAACGTGCCGCGAAGTTCCTGACGGCATCATCGTTTCTATGCGCAAAGTTGACGGGGCGTTTTACGGTGGACCGTTACTTGGCGGAGGATTATCTTCCCCTATACGACCGCTACACTTGGAGGGTTGATGCTCGGGAATGTGCTCGTTTCTGCCGGCCTGACCAGATGGCGGAGGTAATGTCGGCTACCGATATTGCCGGGGCGATTACGCGGCGCGCGGCTGAGGCGACAGGGCTCGCGGCAGGGACACCTGTCTTAGTGGGAACGGGCGACTCTGGTGCCGAGGCCATTTCGACGGGTGTATTTCGTCCCGGCGATATGATGGTTCAGTTGGGGAGCACGGCGTATTTCATCTACCTAGCTGATCATATGGTCGATGATGCCCGCCTGTGGCCAGGGACGTTTATCATTCCCGGAACTTACGGGATCTGCGCGGGGACCAATACGGCGGGTGCACTCACATCGTGGCTGCGCCAAGAGCTGTATCGCGACGCCGTGGAGGCCGAGGGCCACGGTGGCCCCGATGCATATTCGGTCATGGCGCATGATGCCGCCGATGTGGCGCCGGGTGCCGATGGGCTCCTGTGCCTGCCGTACTTTGCGGGGGAGCGTACTCCGCTCAACGATCCCGAGGCACGTGGCGTCTTCTTTGGCCTGACCGGAAGGCATACGCGAGCCCATATGGTTCGCGCCGCCTTGGAAGGCGTCGCGTATACCGTTGCATCCCATGTCGACATTATCGAGCGAGAGCATGGACTGCCAATTGGGCGCATTATGCTTGTCGGAGGTGGAACCAAGAATCCAGTTTGGATGCAGGCTATCGCCGACGTATGCGGGCGCGAGGTCTCGGTTGCCAAGGTTACGGTGGGCGCATGCTTCGGTGATGCCATCATGGCAGCTCTCGCAGGTGGCGCCTATGCATCATGGGATGAACTCGCCCAAGTCCTTGGCGTTGCACAAACAATCGTGCCCGATATGGATGCCCACGAGCTATATGCGTCGCGTCGTCATATCTTTGACGAATTGTATGCACGCAACCGTGATCTCATGCACGAATTGGTGTAATGCTGCCGAATTGTACTGCCTGCCAATAGGGACTGCGTTGTGCGATTCGCATGTCCCTTGGCATTTTTGCCCACAGGGGTTAGCGAAGGTCAAAAACAGAGTGCGCATTTGCTAAAACTACCGACTCGATGCGCTTTGCGTCACAGTTTTTGAGTGAGGCAATGTGCATCGAGGTCCTTGCGAGCGATCTGATGAGCGATTGCACACTTGTTTCTGTGTTTGGCTCGGCCGGCGCATCGGTCTCGAGCAGTAGACGGTCGAGTGGAATCTGTCGGGCATATTCGCGACCGCGCTTGGTGGCGAGCATACGCTCGTTCACGGAAAAATAGCAGCCTGCGTTTCGCGCACGGACGAACTCGTTCGAGGTACCGCTAAACCAGTGAAAGATGACGGCGGGGGAGTTGGGGCTTGGGGTGAGCAATCCATATGACTCAAGGGCGTCCAGTACGGTTCCTGCCGAACGAACAGCGTGAATTGATATCACGCGCCCGGCAAGAGGGTGCTGCACGAGTGCATCGCAGAGCCGGTCAAATGCCTGTACTTGTAGCGGCTCGCTTCCGGCAAAACGAGCGGAAAAGTCGAGCCCGATCTCGCCGATCAAGCGTTCTTGTGCAGCGACTTCGCAAAGCAGATTGACTTCGGCAGGACCGCAGCGGCCGTCGGCGAGCCACCAGGGATGGAGGCCGATGCCGGCAAAGATATTTGACCGGCCGCAGGCGCGCTTCTTGGCGCGTGCAAAGTCGCGTGGATCGACGCCGCAATCAAATAGACCCAAGCCCAGCGCCGTTGCCTCATCGGCAACGGCGTCCGGGTGAGCCATTAAATCAAGATGGCAGTGTGCATCAAATAACCGGGGCTCCATCTCGGCGCGCTCCGCTAGTCTAGGCGCTGGCCATCGGCGCGCACGCGTTCGCACCCGCGCCCGCTGATCTGGCGGATAACCTCGCCAGCGATCATCTGGCCCATGATGGGCGGCATAAAGCTCGCAGTTCCCAGCTCGGTGCGCTCGTGGATGTTGGAAGGGTCGCGGGGCTGTGTCTTAACCGATTCCTCGCAGCTAAACAGTACATGTAGGCTCTTGATTCCGCGCTTCTTACATTCTTTGCGCATAATGCGGCTCATGGGGTCACGTACCGTATCGAAGATGTCGGCAAAGCGGAGGCACTCGGGATGGAGCTTGTTGGCCCCGCCCATGGAACTAACCAAACGAATGCCGTGGTCCTGAGCATATTTGGCAATGGTGAGCTTGGCCGAGATGGTGTCGATGGCGTCGACGACGTAGTCGAGCTTGCCGCCCGTCTGCTCCAAAACGCTCGCGAAGAAATCATCGATGTTGTCGCTCAGCAGGTATTCGGTACGTTTGATAACGGTGGCGGCAGGATTGATATCGTGGATCATGGCTTCCATCACGTCAACCTTGCGCTTGCCGACGGTGCTATGAAAGGCGATGGCCTGGCGATTGATATTGCTGGGCGCGATGATGTCCTTGTCCAGAATGACGAAATGACCGATGCCGCCGCGGGCGAGTGCCTCGCAGCAGTTGGAGCCCACGCCTCCGCAGCCGAGCACCAACACCGTAGCATCGGCGAGCTTATCGAGTGCCTCGCGGCCCATGATGATCTCGAGCTTGGTGTCGCGTGTCTCGATGGCGGCTGCGGCAGTGGTTTCGGTCATAAATATCCTCCGATGGGGAAGCAGGTCGTGTTTTAGCTATCGCCATTATAGGTATTATTACGATTCCATTTGAACCCTTGGGGTTTGTTGAAATGGGATCGGGATTCGCATAAGATAAAGCAGATGGCACCCGTTGCAGCGGGTTGGCCAACTCCCAAACACGTTTGTAGCGTGAGAAGTGGCCGTCTTCGCATTACGCGGAGGCGGCTATTTTTTTTGAGTACAAGATTAGACAGTTAGACAAACATCTAAATATCGAGTATAGTGTGCGCGTCATGAGAGATGATGAGAGGAGGTCTTATGCCGGGAGAGGGTTTTAAGGCGCTTGCCGATCCAACGCGACGGCGCATTTTGGAGTTGCTGCGCGAGGGCAATTGCACGGCGGGGGAGCTTGCCGAGCATTTCGATATCAGTAAGCCGTCGCTAAGCCATCACTTGGCGACGCTCAAAAATGCCGGGTTGGTGACCGACGAGCGCCATGGCCAAAACATCGTATACAGCTTAAACACCACCGTCATGCAGGATTTAATTGGCTGGTTTATGGGCTTTACAAACACTGAAGGTGATAAGGATGAATAACGAAAACAAGGGCATTCACCCCACGGGGGTATCGTCGCGCGTGTGGATTGCGCTGGTCGCTCTGTGCGTCGCCAATGTCGTAGCGCACCTCATGGTGATGCCGAGCTTGCCTGCGCAGATTCCCACGCACTGGGGCGCGAACGGCGCCGTCGACGGTTGGGGTCCTAGCTGGATGGCCTCCGCGCTCGGCGCGCTGCCTCTGGCGCTTCTCGCAATGTTCTGCGTGGTGCCGCGCATCGACCCCAAAGGCGAGGCATATCGAACCTCGGGCAAGTTCTATCAGGGCTTCGTAATCGCCTTCACCTTGTTCATGTGCGCCATAAGCTGGCTGGGAGAGCTTACGGTCTGGGGCGTGGTGCCGGCGGTCGGTTCGGTTAACGTGCTGATTTCCGGTGTTGTCGGTTTGCTGTTCATCGGCGTAGGCAACTACTTGCCGCGTGTGAAGCAGAACTATACGCTCGGTATCAAGACACCTTGGGCGCTTGCCGATCCCGAGAACTGGCGCCGTACGCAGCGTTTTGGCGGCGCCTGCTTTATGGTGCTGGGTATTGGCCTGATTGTGATGGGCGTGGCAGGCAGCGTGCTTTCGAGTGAAGTCGTCGCCGCGGTGATTGCGGTTCTGGCGTTTGGTTCGGTTGGAGCCGTCTACGTCTACTCGTATCTGTTGTGGCGCAAATCGCAGCGAGCCGCTCGTTAAGGTTGCGGAAAACTAGCGTACGCAGTTCATAGTATGTTCCGGGGGACTTTTCCCAGGTAGTATTAGGGGGTGTGGGCAACCATGCCCCTTTTTCGTTACGTTTCAGAGCTGGTTTCCTCATTTCGTTTCTACTAAAGCGAATCAAGAATAGGGAAACAGCAGGTAGAAAGGATAGAACAGGCAAATGGCAGAGTTTATCTACCAGATGTATCAGGCTCGCAAGGCCCATGGCGACAAGGTAATCCTTGACGACGTGACCCTGAGCTTCTACCCCGGTGCCAAGATCGGCGTCGTGGGTCCCAACGGCATGGGCAAGTCGACCCTGCTCAAGATCATGGCCGGCATCGAGGAAGTTTCCAACGGCGATGCCAGGCTCACCCCCGGCTACACCGTGGGTATCCTGCAACAGGAGCCGCCGCTCGACGACGACAAGACCGTCATCGAGAACGTGCGCATGGCGTTTGGCGACATGATTGCCAAGGTCGATCGCTTCAACAAGATCGGCGAGGAGATGTGCGACCCGGACTGCGACATGGACGCCCTCATGGCCGAGATGGGCAAGCTCCAGGACGAGATCGACGCCGCTGATGGCTGGGATATCGATTCCAAGCTCGGCCAGGCCATGGACGCCCTGCAGCTGCCCGATTCCGACATGCCGGTCAACGTGCTTTCCGGCGGCGAGCGCCGTCGCGTGGCCCTGTGCAAGCTGCTGCTCGAGGCTCCCGACCTGCTGCTGCTTGACGAGCCCACAAACCACCTAGACGCTGAGTCGATCCTGTGGCTCGAGCACTTCCTTCACAACTACCAGGGCGCGGTGCTTGCCGTCACGCACGATCGCTACTTCCTGGATAACGTTGCCGAGTGGATCTGCGAGGTCGACCGCGGTCACCTTTATCCCTACAAGGGCAACTACTCCACGTATCTGGAGACCAAGGCCGCCCGTATCGAGGCGCAGGGCAACCGCGACGCCAAGCTCGCCAAGCGCATGGAGGCCGAGCTCGAGTGGGTACGCAGCTCGCCCAAGGCTCGCCAGGCCAAGAACAAGGCTCGTCTGGCTCGCTACGAGGAGATGGAGGCCGAGGCCCGCGCAAGCCAGAAGCTCGACTGGACCGATATCCGCATTCCCGTTGGACCGCGTTTGGGTAACAAGGTGCTCGAGGCCCATCACCTGCACAAGGAACTCGACGGTCGCGTGCTCATCGACGACCTTTCGTTCACCCTGCCGCGCAACGGCATCGTGGGCGTCATCGGCCCCAACGGTGTCGGTAAGACCACGCTGTTCAAGACCATCGTGGGCCTGGAGCCGCTGACTTCGGGCGAGCTCGAGGTGGGCGAGACCGTCAAGATCTCCTATGTCGATCAGAACCGTTCTGGCATCGACCCCGATAAGAACCTGTGGGAGGTCGTCTCGGACGGCCTGGACCACATGATGGTCGGCGAGACCGAGGTTCCGAGCCGTGCTTATGTGGCGAGCTTTGGCTTTAAGGGCCAGGACCAGCAGAAGCGCGCTGGCGTACTCTCCGGTGGCGAGCGCAACCGTCTGAACTTGGCGCTTACGCTCAAGCAGGGCGGCAACCTGCTGCTCCTCGACGAGCCCACGAACGACCTCGACGTCGAGACGCTGTCCTCGCTCGAAGCGGCGCTGCTCGAGTTCCCGGGCTGCTCGGTGGTCATTAGCCACGACCGTATGTTCCTAGACCGCGTCGCCACGCACATCCTGGCGTGGGAGGGCACCGACGAGAACCCGGGCAACTGGTATTGGTTCGAGGGCAACTTCGAGGCCTATCAGGCCAACCGCATCGAGCGCCTGGGCGAGGACGCAGCCCAGCCGCATCGTATTCACCGCAAGCTGACGCGCGATTAGTCGAGCTCAGGTGACCTAATGAGAAAGGGACGATAACCTTGAGGGTTATCGTCCCTTTTTGTTACTTGGTAGAAGGTTCGACTTTATCGATGGTCCAGGCGGCTCCGAGACCGCCGGTGGTGTTGCGGCGAATGCGCACGGTAACCTCGCGGCGCTCGCCGGCCTGCGTATAGCGCAGGGGGAAGCTTGCGCGGTTTCGCGCGGCCTCGATGGTACCGCGCTCGCGGGCGATCCAGTAGTACTCGCCGACGATGCCGAGCGTGTCGGCGCCGTAGGGGAGATAGGTCGACAACTGGTGCAGAAGCGGGCCGGGGCAGAAGACCTCGGTTGCGAAATCGACGGGGAAGTCCTTGGGGATGGCGGGCGCTGCAGGTGCGGGGGCTGGGGCCGCTGCGGGTACCGAAGCCGGTGCGGATGCGGGTATTTGGTCGCAAGCGGCGGCGGGCATGGATTCGATGACGGGTGCGGGCTCCGGCGTTACTTTCGGCTTGATCTCGGAATCTGCGGGCTTCACGGTGACGGGTGCGTCTGCAACTGCGGTTTCAACCTCAACCTGCGTCGCGTTCTCATTCTCGACGCTCGACTTTGCCTCGACCGGCGTGGACGCCATGGTGGTGATGCCGGCGTTGGCGTTCTCGGGGTCATAGACGACCGTAAGCGAGATGGCAGGCTGCGGCGTCTCGGGTTCCGGCGTCGACTCGGTAGCGTCTTGACCGGTGGACTCGTCGGGTTGATCGTCCTCCGCCTCGTCGCCAAAGACATCGCTGTTTTGGAACGCAGGCGTCTCGGGTTGGTTGGCGGCTTCTTCGGTTGTCGACTTGGGAGCCTCGTTGAGCTCCGCAATGGCTTCCTGCTCTGATATGACTTCGGGATCGGTCGTGGCGGCGATTTCGGTTTCGGCTTCTGCTGCTACCTCAATAGCGACTTCGATCTCTGTCTCGGGCTCGGGCTCCGGAGCGACTTCGGCCACGGGCTCGGGACGCTTAACGTGCTTGGGGCGTACAGCCTTGAGGTCTTTCTCGCCGCGCTTTTTCTTTTTGTAGGACTGCTTGGCACCCTTGGCAGCCTTGGGCTTGTCCTCGCCTTTGGCAAGGGCGGTATCCCAGGCCTCGTTGGCGATGACGGTGGCATACAGGCGACCGCCCTTAAAGACGGTCAGCTTAATGCAGTCGTCGAGCTCCTCGAGCAGCTCGCGCGTGGACTCAAAGCCTAGGTCATAAGCGGCCATATCGCCGGTGGCGAGCGCCTCCTCGACCTGCGTCATAAACGTTTGCTTGCCGCATCCGATTGCATCGCGCAGCAGGCGATACAGATAGATGTGGTTGCCCAGCGATAGCGTGGGCTTAACTATTGTCTTGCTCATGGCAAATCTCCTCTTTACACACCAAAGCATCTTACCATCGCACGGGGCGTGCTACCTCGGCGCCCAAGGCAAACGGGCGCGACCGTTGCCGGTTCGCGCCCGTTATACAGATCGGTTCTCTATGAGAAGCAAACGTGCTTAGTTGCCCGATGTCGTGCCTTGGCTTGAACTGTCAGATGTCGTGCCCGATGTGGTGCCACTCGAATTGCTGTTGCTGCTGTTTGCTGTGCCCGTTCCCGACGTGGTGTCGCTCGTCTGGTCGCCCGTGCTCGGTTGAGAGCCGTCAGTCGTTTGGCTTGAGTCGGTCGTGCCGGATTGCGTACCGCTGTTGGCCGTAGAGGAATCGGTGCCCTGCGATTGGTTTTGGGTGTTCGAGGACGAATTGGCAGAGGCAGAACTGTCTTGCGTGTCGTCCGTCTGTGCCTGCTGATCCTGCGACTGGGTGTTGCCATTTGCATCGCTCTCGGTCGTGCGCGACGACAGAATCGGCTCTGGACGCTCGCCCAGACCCTCACCGGCAGTGGTGATAAGGATGGCGCCGGCGCAGGCGATGACCGCGACGATGGCGATGGCGATCGAGAAGACGATGACCTTCTTTTGCGTCTGGCTGCGCTCTGCTGCCGCCTTGGCGCGCAGGCTGTCGGGGGCGACGCGCGCCGTGGTCGCGCGCCCCGCAATTTGGCGCATCTCCTGCGTAGTTGCGGCGCCGCCCAAGTGCTCCTCGGCATTTAACTCAACGGGCTCATAAGCACCGGCGGGGTAGTCGTCGGCGGCGTGCGTACCTTTGAGGGCTTCGGCGCTGGCAGAGATAAAGTGGCGGTAGACCTGCGAGGACACAACGGTGATGACCGAGCTCACGGCGGCACCAATTACTGAACCAGCGATGCCGATCTTGGAAGCAAGCGCGACGCTCGTGGCGGCAGCTGCGGCGCCGGCGATGATTTGGGGAATGGAAATGTCGTCGAACAGGCCCTTTTTGGGCGCGATGGCCATGGTTTGTCCGATGGAATGGTTCTCGTGCACGCCGTTGTTGAGCGCTGCCGGTGTCATGACGCGCGTGCGCGGCGCGTCGGTGTACTTGGTTGTCATACGGGGTCCTCCCGGTGTAAATCTGCTTCGTTTCGTTTAGCCATCAGGGTACCCACCAGATGTGAATCGTACATGACATTTAACAGATACCATCAACTCATCAATAGCTCACCAAGTTGGTGGGATGCGGTTACACCTGGCGGTTGAACTACAATAGGGCTTGCTAATTGTTGTGAATGGCGTCTACGCACGGGAGCATTCTTATGAATCTTCACCTTTCTCAGTCTGATGGCTTTTTGCGTGTGGCGGCGGCGTCGCCGCGGATTCGCGTGGCCGATGTCGAGGGCAATGCCGAGGTTGCGCTGGCGGCTGTTCGCGAGGCTACCGAGCGCGGCGTTCGCGCGCTGGCGCTGCCCGAGCTTAACCTGACCGGCTATACCGCGGCCGATCTGTTCCATAACCGCACATTGCTGCATGCCTGCGAGGCTGCTCTGGTGCATATCCTCGATGAAACCCGCGAGCTGCCGATTGTCTTTACCGTCGGCCTTCCCGTTGCGGTGGCCGAAAACATCTACAACTGCGCGGCCGTGTGCTGTGCGGGCGAGCTTTTGGGCCTTACGGCTAAGAAGTATCTGCCCAACTATGGCGAGTTCTACGAGCGCCGCTGGTTTGCCCCGGCGCCTGCCGATCCCGTGTGGGTTGAATTTGCCGGTCAGGGTCCGGTGCCGCTTGGCTCGGGGCTTGTCTACCGCTGCTGTGATGAGGGCGCCGAGGACCTGGTGCTGGGCGTTGAGGTCTGTGAGGACCTGTGGGTGCCGGCGCCCCCTTCGACCGAGATGGCGCTTGCCGGTGCGACGGTGATTCTCAACCCGTCGGCTTCTGACGAAATCATCGGTAAGGCAGATTACCGCCGCAGCCTTATCTCTAACCAAAGCGCGCGCCTGTACTGTGCTTATGCCTACGCGGATGCGAGTGAGGGCGAGTCCACGACCGACATGGTCTTTGCGGGCGAGAACCTCGTCTACGAAAACGGCTCGAAGCTCGCCGCGACCAAACTGCTTACCTGCGATATGGCCATCGTCGACGTTGACCTTGACCGTCTGGTTGCCGAGCGCCGTCGCT
Organism: uncultured Collinsella sp.; assembly: GCA_900549715.1. Lineage (GTDB taxonomy): Bacteria > Actinomycetota > Coriobacteriia > Coriobacteriales > Coriobacteriaceae > Collinsella. The sequence continues at coordinate 58,064 of URPK01000010.1, forward strand.
CGACGACGTGGACGCGCGCGGACGATGCGCCGGAGGCCACGACCGTTGAGTTTTCGTTTGAGGGCGTGTTGGCCGAAGAGCCTGTCCTGCGCGATGCACTCGGCATCGACCGTGTCTTCCCCCGCGCACCCTTTGTTCCGGCCGACCATGGTGACCTGGCCGAGCGTTGCGAGACCATCCTCGACCTGCAGACCGCGGGCCTCAAGACCCGTCTTGCCCATACGGGTACCAAGGCGGCCGTCATCGGTCTTTCAGGCGGTCTGGACTCCACGCTGGCGCTGCTTGTGACCGTGCGTGCCTTCGATGCGCTGGGGCTGCCGCGCACGGGTATCACGGCGGTTTCCATGCCTGGCTTTGGCACGACGCATCGCACTAAGTCGAATGCCGAGTCGCTCGCTCGCGACCTGGGCGTGAGCTTCCGCGAGGTTTCGATCCACGCGGCTGTGGAGCAGCACTTCAAGGACATTGAGCACGATCCGACCGTGCAGGACGTGACCTACGAGAACAGCCAGGCCCGCGAGCGTACGCAGATTCTGATGGATCTGGCCAACCAGGCTGGCGGTTTTGTCATCGGCACGGGCGACCTGTCGGAGCTGGCGCTCGGCTGGGCTACCTATAACGGCGACCACATGAGCATGTACGCCGTCAACGCGAGCGTGCCCAAGACGCTTGTGCGCCATCTGGTGCGCTATGCGGCCGATGTCTTTGGCGGGCGTATTGCCGAGGTCTTGCTCGATATCCTCGATACGCCGGTGTCCCCCGAGCTCCTGCCGCCCACGGGCGACGGCGAGATTGCGCAGAAGACTGAGGACCTGGTGGGCCCGTACGAGCTGCACGACTACTTCCTCTACTACCTGCTGCGTTTTGGCTTTGAGCCGGGCAAGATCTACCGCATGGCGCTCAAGAGCTTCGAGGGCGTCTACGACGTCAAGACCATTCACACGTGGCTACGCACGTTCTACCGTCGCTTCTTTGCCCAGCAGTTTAAGCGCAGCTGCCTGCCCGATGGCCCCAAGGTGGGCTCGGTCACGCTCAGCCCGCGCGGCGATTGGCGCATGCCGAGTGACGCCAGCTCGCGCCTGTGGCTCGCCCAGATTGACGCGCTCAATCCGATGGACTAAGGTTGCCAAATTGAACCAAAACAGCGGGTGCAAGCGTTACACTTTTGCAATCTGATGGCCCGTATCGCGCGGCGCTCTTGTCGGAGCGCCGCGTTTTTCATATCGAAAGGTGGCACCATGCAGGCATCGCAGCGTCTCGACCGCTTTGGCGCGGAGGTCTTCGCCTCGCTCAACAACAAACTGCTTGCGCTGAAGGCTCAGGGCAAGACCATTTACAACATGAGCGTGGGCACGCCCGACTTTAAGCCGTACGACCACGTGGTCGAGGCGCTCACGCAAGCGGCCCAGGACCCCGAGATGTGGAAGTATGCCCTGCGCGACCTGCCCGAACTCAAGCAAGCCGTGTGCGATTACTATGAGCGCCGCTTTGGCGTTTCGGGCATTACGCCGTCTATGGTGCAGTCGTGCAACGGCACGCAGGAGGGCGTGGGCCATTTGGGCCTGGCCCTGCTCGATCCGGGTGACACCATTTTGGTTCCCGATCCGTGCTACCCGGTCTTTGAGGCGGGCGCCAAGATTGCCGATGCCAAGCTCGAGTACTATCCGTTGGTCGCCGAGCATAATTACCTGCCCTATGTGGCGGGCATCGATCCCGAGGTGGCCGATCGTGCCAAGTATATGATCGTGTCGTTGCCCGCCAACCCGGTCGGCTCGGTGGGCACGCCCGAGGTCTACGAGGAGATCATCGCTTTCGCCCGCGAGCACGACCTGCTGATCGTTCACGACAACGCATACTCCGACATCGTGTTTGACGGTGAGCCGGGCGGCAGCTTCTTGCAGTATCCCGGTGCGCTCGAGGTGGGCGTGGAGTTTTTCTCGCTCTCCAAGTCGTTTAACGTCACTGGTGCCCGCATCGGCTTTTTGGTCGGCCGTGAGGACGTGGTCTCTGCCTTTGCCAAACTGCGCGGCCAGATCGACTTTGGCATGTTCTTCCCGATCCAGAAGGCTGCTATCGCCTGTCTGAACGGTCCGCGCGATGAGGTCGAGGCGCAGCGTCTGAAGTACCAGGAGCGCCGTGATGCCCTGTGCGACGGTCTTGAGAACTTGGGCTGGGAGCGTCCTAACGCGCATGGCTCTATGTTTGTGTGGGCCAAGCTTCCCGGTGGTCGCACCGATTCCATGGCGTTTTGCGAGGAGCTTATGGAGAAGGCCGGCGTTGTGGTGACGCCGGGCGCGAGCTTTGGTCCTTCGGGCGAGGGACACGTGCGCATGGCGCTGGTCCTGCCGCCCGATCAGATTGCTTTGGCTGTCGAGGCCATTCGCGAGGCGGGCCTGTATTAGAAAGCTATTTCGCCTCGTCAATAGCTCGAAACCGATTTCGTGCAGTTATTTTACGAATCCTGCAAACAATTTCGGTAAACGGTCGATTTTTGGCTGCGAATAGGAGCATAATCAAAGTCCCGATTGGATGTATTGGGATTACGGCAAGCCGCTCGGGTCGTTCCCGGGCGGCTTGCTTGTGGAGAGAGATGGGAGTTTCTAATGGTTAACGAGAAGAAGGTCGCTATTGTCGGCTGCGGTTTCGTCGGTTCGTCTTCGGCGTTCGCGCTGATGCAGAGTGGTCTGTTCTCCGAGATGGTCCTCATCGACGTGGACAAGAACCGCGCCGAGGGCGAGGCCCTGGATATCGCGCACGGCATGACGTTTGCCGAGCCGATGAAGATCTACGCTGGCGATTATTCCGATGTTGCCGACGCTGCCATGATCGTCGTCACCGCTGGTGCTGCTCAGAAGCCCGGTGAGACCCGCCTGGACCTGGTCAACAAGAACGTCAACATCTTTAAGTCCATTATCCCCGAGATTAAGAAGTCTGGCTTCGACGGCATTCTGCTCATCGTCTCCAACCCGGTCGATGTTCTGACCTACGCCGCCATCAAGATGTCCGGCCTGCCCGAGGGCCACGTCATCGGTTCCGGCACCGTGCTCGACACCGGCCGTCTGCAGCAGATGCTTGGTGCCCACGTTGAGGTTGACCCGCGCGATGTCCAGGCCTATGTCATGGGCGAGCACGGCGACTCCGAGTTTGTCGCTTGGTCCAGCGCCCAGGTTGCCGGCGTGCCGCTGAACACCTTCTGCGAGCTTCACGGCCACCTGGAGCATGAGGCTGCCGAGAAGCGCATCGCCGAGGACGTCAAGAACTCCGCCTACACCATCATCGAGAAGAAGCACGCCACCTACTATGGCGTCGCCATGGCCGTCAAGCGCATCTGCACCGCCGTCATGCGCGATGAGCAGACCGTTCTGCCCGTCTCCTCGCTCATGGTGGGCGAGTATGGCCTGTCCGATCTTGCCATCTCCATGCCGACGGTCGTTGGCCGCGACGGCGTCGTCTGTCGCGTCCCCGTGCCGCTGAACGATGACGAGCAGCATGAGCTCACCGCCTCCGCCAAGGCCCTCAAGGACATCATCGACAGCGTCGACTTCTCCTGCTAAATCAAGCTCGCTAGAGCGAAAAGCTACAATGAAGGCGTCCGGGTCCACACGGCCCGGGCGCCTTTTTGGTGCAAGGGGGTCAGGTAACTTTGCACCATCCCAATGCACCATAGTTGATGGGAGGGCCATGTCGGATTCGCCTAATTTTTTGACCTATGCCCAGACGGCGTTTGATCCGTTTGAGGAGCGGCCGTTCTGCGCGGTGGATAGCTTGGTCTTTGCGTGGTTGTCCTATTTGCGTTTGCCGGGTGATATGGCGGAGCTGACGAACTGGCAGGGCCTAGACGTGCGTGAGCTGCTGCGTGCCGAGTGCTACCGGGACATGATTGACGACTTGTGGGACCCAGAGGGGAGCAGAGCCTTGTTGGAGGCCGCGACAGCAAGCCCTCGCTACCGTGGCGTGCACGTTTGCGGCTATCGTGCCGTGAGCGATGTGGTGGCGACGGAGCAGTTTGCGGCTATGACGTTCCGATTTCCGGCGGGGTTTAGCTATCTTTCCTTCCGGGGGACCGACAGTACGATTGTGGGCTGGAAAGAGGACTTTAACATGGCGTTCCGGTGTCCTGTGCCGGCCCAGGAATCCGCGGCATGTTATGTGGACGAGGCGGCGGATGCGATTGACGGGCCGCTTTTGTGCGGAGGTCATTCCAAGGGTGGAAACCTTGCGGTGTACGGTGCGGCGATGTGCTCCGATGTTGCCCGTGAGCGAATCGAACGGGCGTATTCCCATGATGGTCCGGGCTTCGTCGAGGAGTTTCTGAGCGGCAGTGCCTTTGCCGGTCTTTCCGGTCGAATTGACAAGACGCTACCTCGGTCGTCGATCTTTGGCATGATGTTCGAGACACAGGAGGACTATGCCATCGTTGAGAGCACCGAGTTCAGCCTGCTGCAGCACAATCCCTTTAGCTGGGTGGTTGATGGTCGCGACTTCGTGTACTGTGAGCGCCTGTCCGCCGGTGCTCGATACGTTGATGGCTCCATTCGCGAGATGCTGCTTGCAGTGGGGCCTAGCGAGCGCGAGCGTTTTGTAGATGCGTTGTTCTCCGTGTTTGAGGCTACGGGTGCTGAGCGGTTTGCGGATATCGCTGGGAATCTGCGCGAGAGCCTGCCCGTGATGCTCCAGGCTGCGCAAGGTTTCGACAAGGATACGCGACGCTTTGTCTCGCAGACCATCGTGGCAATCCTTAAATGCGCGCTGCTGCCCAAACGACCCCAGATCGACATGTCCACTGCCGGTAAGAGTCTGACAGAACAGCTCGAGGCTTGGCAGTCCGAGCTTCTGCGCTAGCCATTGGTGCAAAGCAACCTGTCCCCGATGCACCAATCTTCGATGCGCTCGGGGAGGGCTCGACCGCTATACTGGTTCGTGCCGAAATCGATCTAGAACGGAATGCCGTATATGAAAATCAATCACGCGATTCTGCATATCCTGGACTTTGACTCTGCCGTCAACGTTATGAGCCAGCGCGAGCTCGATATCGAGAGTCGTACCGTGCGCAACTTCGTGACCACGCATCTGCGCCGCGCACGTACCTCGGCCGACAATAAACGCGCCACGTTTGCCGAGAACTCTGCGTTTGGCGGCGAGCTCAAGGGCTATTTCTTTGGCGAGCGCGAGTTCGTGGACCTGTCGCAGCAGATTGCGGAGTTTATCTCCTCCGAGCTCACCAAAGCCGAGAAAGCCGAGTCCACCGACGTGCTCGTGGCCGATTTTGACGACGATGAGGATGCCCGCTGGTTTGCCGTGATGCTGCTGGGCTCCAAGCAGGCTTTTATGCACGAAGTGGGCCGCGAGGAGGGAGAGGTGCGCAACGACATCGCGCGCCACTACGCCATTCTGCCGAACCCCTCGCAAAAGGTGCCGAGCTATGCCATCGTACGCGCGAGTACCATGGAGATTGGCTACGTGGACAAGAAGCGCAAGATTGCCGGCGAGGACCGTATGCTTATCCCCGATGGCCTGCTGCAGTGCGACACGGGCGTATCGGGCAAGGAGGTCATCGACACCGTGACGCGTGTGGTCGAGGAAGTCGCCGAGGAGCACGGCGCCAACACGGCCGTGGCGCTCGCCAAGGTTAAGGCCGCTGTGGCCGAGAAGGTCGAGGATGACGAGGAGCTTCCGCCCTGGGATATCGTCGATGAGGTCTTTGGGGACGAGCCGGTCATCAAGGAAAGCGTGCGCGCGGCACTGACCGAGGAGAAGGTTCCCGAGCGCGTTCCCGTGGAGCGCAAGCAGGTCGAGCGCGCGGCGGTTCGCAATCATAAGATTCGTACCGATACGGGTATCGAGATCAGCTTCCCGGCCGAGATGGGTTCGAACTCCGAGTACATCGAGTTCGTCAACGAGCCCAACGGCCTCATCTCCATCGAGCTCAAAAACATCGGCAGCATCGAGAATCGATAAACTGCGCCTGGACGCTGCAAAAAACAAAGGCCGAAACCCTTCGGGACTTCGGCCTTTTTGCTTGGAGCTGAATTGAGTTGCAGACTGAGCATACGTCAGCGAAAACGCCCCTAGGCGAGCAAGGTGACGTGAAAGAGGAGGGAAGCGTACTTCGGTACGCGACCGACGATTGAACGTCAGATTGCCGCCTAGGGGCGTTTGTGGCGTCGACTAGTTGCGCGGTTTGGTAAAACCGCGCAACCCTACAGCTGACGCAGATCTTCCTCGAGGCCGGTCTTGCTGTCGGTCTTCTCGTCGCGCATCTTGATGACGCGGGCGGGGACACCGGCCACGACGGCACCAGCGGGGACGTCCTCGACGCACACGGCGCCGGCGGCAACGACAGCGCCCTTGCCTACGTGTACGCCTTCCAGGACCACGGCGTTGGCGCCGATCATGACATCGTCCTCGATGATGACGGGCGTGGCGCTGGCGGGCTCCACGACGCCTGCCAGCACGGTACCAGCGCCGATGTGGCAGTTCCTACCCACGGTGGCGCGGCCGCCCAGCACGGCGCCCATATCGATCATGGAGCCTTCGCCAATGACGGAGCCGATGTTGATGATGGCACCCATCATGATGACGGCGCGGTCGCCGATCTCGACGCGGTCGCGGATGATCGCGCCCGGCTCGATACGGGCGTTGATGCCCTTAAGGTCGAGCATGGGCACGGCGGAGTTGCGGCAGTCGTTCTCTACGTCGTAGTAGTCGATGGAATCGGCGCTAGCGTCGAGGATTGCCTTGAGCTCATCCCAATCGCCAAAGACAGTCTTGCCGTGGCAATCGCCGTAGACACGCGCGTCGCCCCACTGGACCTCCGTATCGGGCTTCTCGCGTACGTACAGTTTGACGGGCGTCTTTTTGGGCGCGGTGGCGATGTAGTTGATAATCTCCTGTGCATCCATCTCGGCTGCGTTGCTCATTTGCTGTCTCTCCTTTGGGTGGATTTGGTTGATACCTGGTTAGGCAAACATGACCTGGTCGAAGGTGTAGAAGCCGGAGTCACGGGTGACGAGCTTCTGGGCGGCGGCTAGGGCGCCGTTGACGAAGATCTGGCGGCTCGTGGCGCGATGGCTAAGCGTGATTTCCTCGTCCTGGCCGAAAAAGCTCACCTCGTGCACGCCGGCGACCGTGCCGCCGCGCAGCGAGTGCATGCCGATTTCCTTGGGGTCACGCGCGCCGCACATGCCCTCGCGGCCATAGACGGGGTGGTAGCCTGCCTCGGGCTCGGCTTCGACGACGGCGTCGAGCAGCAGCTTGGCGGTGCCGCTGGGGGCATCGACCTTTTGGTTGTGGTGCGTCTCGACAATTTCGCAGTCAAAGCCGGGCAGCTCACGCGTGGCCTGTGCCACCAGATGACGCAGGGCAGCGATGCCGATGGAGTAATTGCCGGAGTGCATGACGCGGGCGCTCTGACCCAGCTCGCGCAGGCGGTCCATCTGCTCAGGCGAATAACCCGTGGTGCCGGAAACGAGTGCCGCGCCTGTACGCTCGACATAGGCAACGACGGCATCGAAGGTCACGACATTCGAGAAGTCGATGATGACGTCGGCTGCCGGGGCGCTTTCGAGCTCAGACAGGTCAAAACCGATCTGGGCCACAATGTCGAAAACGGGCTGTCCGGCGGTATCGACAATACCCTCGGCAGTGGTGCGGATGAGCGAGCCCATGCGGCCCGTTCCCATAATGACGGTCTTAATCAAGCAGACCAGCTCCCTTCAGAGCATCGGTAAGTTCAGCGCGTGTGTCGTCTGCCATGGGGCACAGCGGCATGCGGTAGTTTGCCTCGATCATACCCATCTGTGCGAGCGCTTCCTTGACGGGGATGGGGTTGACCTCGCTAAAGAGGGCGTTGATGAGCGGCTGACCGGCAATCTGGATATCGCGGGCGCGCTCCACGTCACCGTCCAGATAGGCGCGGCACATGTCGTGCACGAGCCGCGGCTGAACATCGGCCCACACGCTGATGGTGCCCGAGGCACCCAGGCTCATGAGCGGCACGGTGAGGGCGTCCTCGCCCGAGTACATGCGGAAGTCGTCGGACAGCAGGTGGGCGATCTTGGCCGCGTAGGCGACGTTGCCCGAGGCTTCCTTAATGCCCATGATGTTGGGGTGCGCAGCCAAGCGCTCTACGTTGCGCTCGCTGATGCTGCAGCCGCAGCGGCCGGGGATGTTGTAGAGGATGCAAGGGATGTCCACGGCATCGGCGACGGTCTTAAAGTGCTGGTAGATGCCCTCTTCATTTGACTTGTTGTAGTAGGGGGTAATGAGCAGCAGGCCGTCGGCGCCCAGGCCTTGGTAAGTGAGCGACTTGGTGAGCATGGTTTGCGTGGAGTTGGAGCCCGAGCCGGCGATGACGGGGACGCGTCCTGCAACATGCTTGACCACGGCGGCGACAACGGAGTTGTCCTCGTCGTCGGTCATCGTGGCGCTCTCGCCGGTAGTGCCCAGGGTGAGGATGGCGTCGGTGCCGTTTTGCAGGTGGAAATCGATAAGGCGCTCGAGTGCGTCAAAGTCGACGCTGCCGTCCTTTTTAAACGGCGTAACAAGGGCGACGATTGAGCCCTCGAGGTTGCGGATATCCATGTTCTTCACCTTCGCTTCCGCGATCTGGATGCGCTTATTCCATTGGGCGGCGACGGCCAAGCGCTCGTCCTGAGCGCGACGGCGAGCACTTTCGGCGCGCGACTTGGCCAGCAGCTCTCGGCCGCACGGCAGCACGTCGAGCGTGGCAAAATAATCGCCCGGGCGCTCGGCGCGGCGGATGAGGTCGGCCGAGCCGTCGGGGCGCAGCAGCACCTCGGCGGAGCGCAGGCGTCCGTTGTAGTTGTAGCCCATGGAGTAGCCATGCGCGCCGGTATCGTGGATCACAAGCAGGTCGCCCATGTCGATATGCGGCAGCTCACGATCGATGGCGAACTTGTCGTTGTTCTCGCACAGATTGCCCGTAATGTCGTACGTGTTTGTGACAGGCGCCGCGGTCTTGTCGGAGCCACCCGGCTGGCCCATCACCGTAATGTGGTGGTAGGCGCCATACATGGCAGGGCGGATCAGATCGACCGCGCTTGCGTCGACACCGATATAGTCCTTGTAGATCTGCTTTTCGTGGATGGCCTTGGTGACCAGACAGCCGTAGGGGCCCATCATAAAGCGGCCCATCTCGGTGCAGATGGCCACATCGTCCATGCCGGCGGGAACCAAGATCTCGTCGTATGCCGCGTGCACTCCCTCGCCGATGGCATGGATGTCGTTAGCCTGCTGCTCGGGCAGGTAGGGGATGCCGACGCCGCCGGATAAGTTGATGAAGGCGACGTGTGCACCGGTCTCGCGCTCCAGGCGCACGGCAAGCTCAAAGAGAATGCGCGCGAGTTTGGGATAGTAGTCGTTGGTGACGGTGTTGCTGGCAAGGAATGCGTGGATGCCAAAGTCCTCAGCGCCCTTGGCCTTGAGCATGCGGAGGGCCTCGAAGAGCTGCTCGGTGGTCATGCCATATTTGGAGTCGCCCGGGTTGTCCATGATGCCGTTGGAGAGCTGGAACAGGCCGCCCGGATTAAAGCGGCAGCTGACCGTCTTGGGAATGGGCCCCGCAACGCGCTCAAAGAATTCAATGTGGCTGACGTCGTCGAAGTTGACGATGGCGCCCAGCTTGTCGGCGAGCTCAAAGTCGGCAGCTGGCGTGTCGTTAGACGAGAACATGATGTCGTGTCCCGTGATGCCCAGCGAGCGGGCAATCATGAGCTCGGTATAGCTCGAGCAATCGCAGCCGCAGCCGTATTCGTTGAGAATGGAGATGAGCGCCGGGTTGGGGTTGGCCTTGACGGCAAAGTATTCCTTAAAGCCCGGGTTCCATGCAAAGGCGTCGCGCACTTCTTGCATGTTGCGGCGGATGCCCGCCTCGTCGTATAGATGAAACGGCGTGGAGAATTGCTCGACGATATGCTCGAGCGTCTCCTTGTCCACAAACGGCTGCTTTGCCGCATATGCCTCGTTGGGAGTCAGTGACATGTCCCGTAAACCTCGCTATCCAGACGGCGCTACCTGCGCATCGAATCCGCATAGCGTGGACCCAATGTCCGGATAGCGCTCCCGCATTGCTGCAGACAGTCCTGCGGGTGTTTCCCGCAGGCCCACCAGGTTGTTCGTGCCCGAAAAACCCAGTTCGGCGGGTTTCGCCTCCCCACGGGGTCAAAGCCTGCCGGCTCGCCCGCGGTTCTTCGTGCCCGCGCCTCTATCAAGTGGTAAAGACCCTACCACGTTGCACTTTACCAAACAAGAGTATTCGTATATAACGTTTAAAAAATGAAAGGATATGCTGGAAATAAGGGTGTAGCAATCTTGCGGCACAATAGATGGCAACCGACGCGCACCCATGAAAGGAACCTCTATGACCGAGCTCCAAGAACTCCGTCGTTATCGTCGCGACCTGCACCGCATTCCGGAGCTCGACTTCGATCTTCCGCAGACTATCGCCTATATTGAGGGCGTGTTGGCGCCGCTCGCCTGCGAGGTGACCCATCCGTGTCCCAGCTGCGTCTGCGCTTTCTTCGATGCCGGCACGGGCGCCGCGCATGCCACGGCGATTCGCGCCGATATGGACGCCCTGCCCATTGCGGAGGCGACGGGCGCGGCCTTTGCCTCGACGCATCCCGGAAAGATGCACGCTTGCGGACACGATGGACACATGGCCATGGCGCTTGCGGCGGCAACCTTCGTCGACCGTACGATCCGTGAGCAGCCGGGCGCCATTAAGCGCAATGTGCTCTTTGTGTTTCAGCCGGCCGAGGAGACGACTGGTGGCGCCAAGACGGTGTGCGAGAGCGGCGTATTCGAGCGCTACGGGGCGGATCGCATCTTTGGCTTCCACGTATGGCCCGATTTACCCGCCGGCACGTTGGCGAGCTGTTCCGGTCCGCTGCTGGCGCGCTCAAGCGAGACGCACATTCATATCCATGGCGCGAGCATCCATATCGCCAAGACCTACGGCGTTCCAGTCGAGGAATCGCATGATGCCGCGCTGGCAGCGGCCAAGTTCTTGGTTTCCGAGCGCAAGCTCATGGACGAGTTAGGTGCCGACGAGCCCTGCATTGGTAAGTTCGGCCTGCTGCAGGCTGGCACCGTCTGCAATGCGGTGGCGGGGGAGGCCCATGTGGCTGGCAGCCTCCGCGTATTTACGGACGGTATGTTCGACCGTGCGCGCGAGGGCGTGCGCCGCGTGTTGGACGAGGTCTGCGCCGCAACAGGCTGTACGTACGACCTCGACTTTGCCGAGGGCTATCCGCCGGTCGATAACGACCCCGAGCTGTTCGCCCACATTGCGCCTGCCTTGTCCGAGCTGCAACTTGTGGACGAGCCACTGCTAATCGCCGAGGACTTCGCCTTCTATCAGCGCCATCTGCCGGGTGTGTTCTTCCTGCTGGGTACGGGCATGCCGGAGGGACAAGAAAACCCGATCGATTCGGATGGCTGCCCCGCCTATGCCACGAGCGCCCTGCATACCGATACCATGCTCTTTGACGAGGAAATCCTGCTCAAAGGTCTCGATGTCTACAAACGATTGCTTTTGCTTGCTTAAGTGTCGAAGAATACCTGTTCTAGAAAACACGAACAGATGTACGGTATAATAGAGATGTAAGTCTATAGAAACGTTTGACGTTATTAACGTAAGGCGATACTATGATTGCATCTTAACGAGCGCTATCGGGTCTGTTTTGAGTGGAGACAGGGGATGGCTTGGAATGTCGAAATCGTCGATTATCACAAGTGATGAGACTGCGTTCGATTTGCTGCCGCCGGTGACTCCTGGTGAGCTTCTCAAAGAGGAATTTCTTGTCCCCATGGGCATTTCTCAATATCGCCTTGCTAAGGAGACCGGGATTCCGGCTCAACGCATTGGACAGATTATCTTGGGAAGGCGTCGTGTGACGGCCGACACCGACCTTCGCCTTTGCCGCTACTTTGGCCTGACGGATGGTTATTGGCTGCGCGCTCAGATAGCGTTTGATCTCGAGGCGGAGAAGAGACGCATCGAGCCGGAACTGGATAAGATTGTTCCTGTCCAGCAGGCTATTGCATTGTAGTGTTCAAAGATGTTGAGGTTGGAGTGACGATGAAGCGCCGACAGACTGCCGTTTATAGTCCGGGTGGATGCGGGTGCGGCTTGCTTCTGCTCCCGGTTATTGCTGTGAGCATTGGCGTGATGTTTGCGCTTGCTGGACTGGCCGCGGCGGCGCTTGTGCTGTTGATTGTGGCCATTGGCGTGACGGTTTGGCTCTGCCGCAATCGCGAGCGACGCCGTGTCGACGGCAAAACCAATGTCGGCTGGGTCGTATTCCTGGTCATTGCGTACCCGCTGAGTGTCAGCTACCTGGTGTTCTTTGCCCTGTTGATGATCAGTGCCTTTACCGGGGAATCCGTCACGGTGGGTTGATGTGCTGCCAGCAGACGGTCGTGCAAAGTGCGTTTGCTCGGCGTTTTGATAACTGCATTGGCCGTTTATCGTATCTTTAGCTCTCAGCTAATGAATTCAAGTTCAATCCTTCCTACGATGTGCTGTGTGCCGGCGCGGTAGCCGGATCGTAGGAAGGATGCATGATGAAAAAGCTCGAAAACGAAGTGCTGCTGAGCCGTCGCGCTGCGCTTGGCGCGTTCGCCACCGTTGCCTTGGGGACTGCCGGCCTGCTTGCGGGCTGTGGCAGCGATAAGGCGACCGTTATCGAGGACGCCGGCGACGCAGATAAGAAGGAGGAGTCGAAAAAGGAGGAACAGCCAACGACCGACCTGGCCGTCGGCACGACCGTGACCACGGCTGCCGGTCTTTCCGTTACTGTCGATTCCGTGCAGACCGGGCTTACCAATTTTGACGGTTCGACCATGACGGGCATTCACGTCACGTACGTCAACAATGGCGATGAGGGCGCGGATTACAATGTCTACGACTGGAAGGGCGAGGACGCCAACGGCGCCCAGCAGAACCAGGGCTATTACAGCGAAGGCTCTGACGAGCTGCAGTCTGGCACCCTTGCCGCCGGCGGCTCCGTTGCGGGCAATATTTACTTTGACGGCGACATCAAGAAGGCCCTGTATTTTGCCAACATGCTCGAAAAGACCGCGACTGCTAGCTGGGTGCTTGCTTAGCGTGTTGATGCCGTTGGGTCGTTTGGAGGTGAGGCCGCGTGCCCGATAAAAAGCTGACGGACGAGTTGCTCAACGAGCTTCTTGATGCGCCGAGTATCGATGGCTATATCAAGGAACACGACTTTGCCGCCCCGTCGCTTTCGGATTACTTAAAGCAGTTGCTGCAAGAGAAGGGGCTCGAGCGTTCGCGCGTGGTGCGTATGGCCGACCTCAACGAGACTTTTGGCTATCAGATCTTTACCGGTTCGCGCAATCCGAGCCGCAATAAGGTGCTGCAGATTGCCTTTGCAATGGCGCTGTCGATGAAAGAGACCAACCGCGCCCTGACGGCTGCCGGAGTGAGCGTCCTCAACTGCAAGGACCGTCGCGATGCAATCATTATCTTTTGCATCGACCGTGGCTGTAGCCTCCAAAAGGTCAATGAAGAGCTGTATCGCTTTGGCGAGGAAACGGTGAGTTAGTGGCCGATGGCTGAGCCGGTTGTGTCACCAGAATAACCATGCAAACGAACGGGGCGCGGACAACATGGGGTGTCCGCGCCCCGCGTTATGATGGACGCTATGGATACTCAGAGCCCAACATATTCCGATGATGAGCTGACCGCTTCGCTTGTCGAGCATTTGGCGTCGCTCGACCGCGATAACAGCTATCGTGTGGGGCGCGTGCTCAAGCTCTCGGATGTCGAGACGACCGAACTCGTCTATTTTGAGGGCTCTGGTGGCGGGTCTCTCGGCCCCTTTGTCCGCAAGCGCATCGATGCTTCGGTGCAGATTGGCGGAGCATATGAGCGCCTGTTTGCGGCCCAGCGCGCCGGTCGTCGTTTTGAGCACCTGCCCCGAATCGTCGATTGCCGCCGTGTGGGCGACGAGCACGACGTGGTGATGGAGTATGTCGAAGGCGAGACACTCGAGGCGTTGGTGGGACGCTTGGGGGCGACGCCCGATTATGCCCGCAGGCTGTATCCCGTTTTGTGTGAAGCGGTAGGCGAGCTACATGCTGGTTTTGCAGCTGCGGGGGAGCCGGGGGTACCGGTAATCCACCGCGACCTTAAACCCTCGAACATCATCGTATCGGGCGTGAGGTATGCGGCCGATGCCGGCATGACCTTCTCGTCGCTGGTGATTATCGACCTGGGAATCGCGCGGGTGTGGCGTGACGGGGCCGATGCCGACACGGTTAAGTTTGGAACGCGACCCTATGCGCCACCCGAGCAGTTTGGGTTTGGGCAGACGAGCGTCCGCAGCGATATTTACGCGCTTGGCGCACTGCTGTTCTTTTGCCTGACGGGAACTGACCCCAAACCGGGGCGGGACATACGCGAGCAATGCGAGATGCACGGTATGCCAACCCCGCTTGCCGATGCGGTTTGCATGGCGATGGCGCTCGATCCGGCTAAGCGCTTTGCGAGCGCAAAGGCACTGGGGCATGCTGCGCGTGCGGCGTATGAGCTATGTCTCCCTGCACCGTCGCCCGTGACCTTTTCTGCTGCCAGTGCGCCCCGGGTCGCGGCGTCACAGGTGCAGCGGGTACAGCAGCCGGTTGCCCTCACGCTTCCGTCTTCTGTAAACCGGCGTTCGATCGTCTCTCCTGTGACGTCCAAATGTGCGCGTCTGCTCTCGCGTATCCCCGAGCCCGTGGGGCGCATATGGAACGGATGCGTCTATGCGACAACATTGTTGCTGCTGATGGGAAGCCATTTTGCGGTATTTACGCCGACGGGCGAAAACAGAAACTATCCAACGTGGTTTTTGGCACTTGAGTATTTCTTTATGGTCGATGGCCTGGTGCTGCTCATTACATTCGGAATGCTCGACCGGCGTAGGCTTCGACGTCGTTTTCCCGTACTCGATCGGTATCGGGGGAGTGCTTTTGCCGAACTATGGTTCAAGGCGCTCGGGTTTATGTTTGCCGTCATGTGTGTCGTCGTTGTTATCGGCAACGCGACGGGCGTCGTCTCCTAGATATACGAAAAAGGGCCCCGTTTGGGGCCCTTTGCAGTTGAGGCTTGCGAGCCTAAATGCGGTTCATCTGGCCGGCGACCTTGTTGTACCAGTCCTGCCACGTGGGCGGGCAGTACTTCTTGGCGGCTGCCGGGGTAAGCGTGGAGCCATAGTTGGCGCCCAGGTAGGCAACGTGGGCGGAGACACCCTCGCTCCAGCTGCCAAAGCTACGCCAACCACCGCCGCGGGCACTCCAGCCCCAGGCGTTATAGGAGCCGGCGCAATAGAGGCCTTTGCTGCTCTCGATGCAGGCGATGGCGGGGGACCAACGGGGGTCGACGCCGGTATTCCAGGCGGCGACGGCAAAGTTATAGCCCTGGCCTGCCATGGGGGAACCGGCGAGGTAGTTGTCGATGCGGCTTGTCCACTCGTTGATAAACGAGTCGTAATCGGCGTTGCCGGTATTGGGTTTGTTCACCGTGGTGTCGATGGTGGTGTTGGAGTTGGTGGCCTGACTGTTGGAGTTATTGCCACTCACGCCGGTACCCGCGAGCTTCTCGGCGGCAGCGGCCTTGTCGGCCTCGAGCTTTGCCAGCTCGGCGGCATTTTCCTGCTCGGCCTTTGCCTGCGCCTCGCTGCGGAGCTGCTGAGCCTGCGCCAGCGCATCCTCGGCATTTTTCTGCTCGCCCTCGAGTTGAGACTTGGCCTGCTCGAGCTCGGTTTTGTTCTGCTCGAGCTCGGTTTGCATCTTGTTAAGCTCTTCGATCTCGTCGACGCTCGAGCTCGTAATCTGGTTGGTGTACTTGCAGGTGGTGATAAAGTCGCCCAGGCTTTGCGTGTTCACCAGGAAGCTCACGATGGGGCTGGTGCCCTTCTGGTACTTATACAGATCGCGCATGGCGGAGCTTGCCTTGGCCTGCTGCTCGGGTAGCTCGGCCTCAATCTTATCGATGTTCGCCTCATTGGAGTCGATCTGCTTTTGCAGATCCTCGAGCTTGGCACGGGCGTCGTTGTAGGCGCTCGTAGCGTCCTCGATTTTTTTCTGGGCGGCGGAAAGCTGATCCTGCGTTGCCTGCGAGGCGGCATAGGCCGCGACGGGGGAGAGCATCGGCGTGGCCGTCAGCGCGACGGCGAGCGCGGCGTTCGTGATGATACGAGCCGGCTTCGACGCGATGAGCGCTGCGGTGCGATGGTTCGAATGCTGCATCCAGTCCCTCTGCAATCAATCGTAGGTTATTGGTCGAGGTGTATTCTACTACTGCTTTCGACCTCAACTTGAACCTTAAAGGTTCTAAAGGGTCAAGTTGAACTTGAGGCTTTGGCCTTGACCTGCGGGAATGGTGAATTGTTGAGAAACCATAGAGTTCAACTTTAACGTTACGGCACCCTGTTTGTGAGGGTTTTGGCTGTAAAAGTTGCCCTCACGTGGGGTTTTGCAACTACAAGGTCCCATCGCGGTGAGCTTGGCCTTCATGCTGGATAATTACGCCGATTGCCATAGATACGGTGGAGCTTTGGGTTCCGGCGGCTCGGCACGCTAGAATAAATCAGTTGCACAAAGACCGCCCGTCGTGTGGGCAGTTCATGATAGGAAGTTTCCATGGCATTGCAGTTTACAGAGCGCGAGTTTATTCCCGTGCTGCTCGGCGGCGACATCAACGCGTATTCGGTGGCGCGCGCCTTCTACGAGGAGTATCAGGTCAAGAGCCTGGTCTTTGGCAAGTATCAGACGGGCCCTGCGTATCGCAGCCAGATTATCGACTACACGCCTAACGTGGATATCGACACCATGCCCGTGATGCTTAAGACCGTCAACGGTATCGCTCGGGCACATGCCGAAAAGACGATTGTCCTGATGGGCTGCGGCGATAACTATGTTGCCCTGGTGGCCCAGGCCAAGGATGCCAACGAGCTGGCGGATAACATCGTTGCGCCTTACGCGCCCTATAGCATGCTTGAGCAGTGCCAGAAGAAGGAGATCTTCTACGAGCTGTGCGAGAAGCACGGTGTGCCCTATCCGCATACGTTTACCTTTACCATGGCGATGCTCAACGCTCAGGGTGAGGCTCCCGCCGAGGTGCTCGACCAGATCGACTTCCCCTACCCGATGATCCTGAAGCCTTCCGACGGCATCATGTGGTGGCAGCATGAGTTCGAGGGTCAGAAGAAGGCTTATGAGATTGCCGACCGCGCCGAGTTGGAGCAGGTTATCCGCGATTCCTATGCCAGTGGCTACACCGATGACCTGATTTTGCAGGATCGCGTGCCCGGCAACGACGAGTACATGCGCGTGCTCACCAGCTATTCTGATCGCAACGGCAAGGTTCGCATGATGTGCCTTGGCCACGTGCTGCTCGAGGAGCATCAGCCCCATGGCGTCGGTAATCACGCCTGCATCATCACCGAGCCCAATGATGAGCTTATGAGTGGCGTGCGCAAGCTGCTCGAGGACCTTCACTTTGTGGGCTATTCCAACTTTGACGTCAAGTATGACGAGCGCGATGGCTCGTTTAAGTTCTTTGACTTTAACACCCGTCAGGGCCGCAGCAACTACTACGTAACCAACAGCGGCTTTAACGTTGCCAAGTACGTGGTGGATGAGTACGTCTATAACCGCCCGTTTGAGCCGGAGTTTGTGACGGCGAAGGACGAGGCGCTGTGGATGGTCGTTCCCATGGGCGTCGTCGACAAGTACGTCAAGGCTCCCGAGCTGCGCGCGAAGGTGCATCGTCTTGCCAAGGAGGGCAAGGGCGCCGATCCCTCGTTTATGAAGGGAGACTTTGTCTTTAACCGCTGGTTGCGCATGTGGCACACCAAACTGCGTCACTATAAGCTGTTCAAGACGTATTACAAGTAGACGAGCGTGGCGCCCGTCCGGTATGTATCGGGCGGGCGCGGGTATGATACGCGCAATTGCGTGGGCGTCACCAAGGAGGCGGCGATGGAAAAGCTGGGAGTTATTGGCGGCATGGGCGCCGAGGCCACGTCGTATTACTACGACCAGGTAGTACGCCATACGGCGGCTACGTGCGACCAGGAGCATATCGACATGGTGGTGCTTTCCAAGTCGACCATGCCCGACCGCACGCTGGCCATCAAGACCGGTGAGCATACCGAGCTGCTGGCGACCATGAAGGAGTGTGCCCAGGCACTCGAGTCGCTGGGCTGCGCGCACATAGCGATTCCCTGCAACACGTCACACTACTTCTACGACCAGATCCAGTCGTTTACCAAGGTGCCGATTATCCACATGCCGCGCGAGTCGGTGCGCTATGCTCTGGCCGGCGCGGTGATGGGGGAGTGCGAGTTCGATCCAAACCTGAGTATGCCCGCCGAGCCGGTGCACAAGATTGGCATCATGGGCACCGACGGCACCGTGGGCGCAGACGTCTATGGGCGCGAATGCGAGGCTGCGGGTGTTGAGGTTGTCTATCCCAGCGAGAAACGTCAGAACGATGTGATGTCGCTCATCTACGATGATGTGAAGGCCGGTCGCGAGCCCGATATGGATAAGTTCGACCGCGTGATGTGGGAGTTCGCCCGTAGCGGCTGCGACCGCGTCATCCTGGCCTGCACGGAGCTTTCGGTGCTGCAGAAGTATCGCGAGATGCCCGAGATCACCCTCGATGCGATGGATGTCCTGGTACGCGAGTCCATCATCCGCAGCGGCGCCCTCTACCGCCTCTAGTTCTCCGCCTGCCAAAAAGGGACAGGTTTATTTTGGTAGGTTTTATCTGGGAAAACAGTAAGGCCTCGGCTCGTTTGGTGCGAGCCGAGGCCTTTTGCATTTGCCGGTTGCTGCCAGCGATTGCTAGAACAGGAAACCGATGGCGATAAGGGCGATGCTGACGATAAGTACGGCGATATCCAGGCTTTTGATGGGGTAGCGCTTATACGAACTCGCACGCGTGCGCAGGTAGAAGCCGCGCTGCTCGGCAGCAAGTGCGGTGGCATCGGTCTTGCCCACACTCGAAATAAGCAGTGGCACGCACAGCGGCAGCATGAGTTTGAGTTTCTTGACGGGATTCTTAGTGTCGTATTCGACGCCGCGTGCAGTCTGCGCCTCCATGATGGCGTTCATTTCCTGGCCAAATACCGGCACAAAGCGCAGTGCCGTGGTAAAGGTGAAGGCATAGCGATATGGCACGTGCAGCACCTCGACGCAGGCGTTGGCGAGGTCGTTGAGCTTGGTCACCATAAGCATGAGGATGAGTGGCAGCGCCACGCCCAACAGGCGTAGGCAGGCCTTCGATCCGGTAATGAGGCCCGTGTCGGTGATAAAGCCCCACACCACGTTGCCGTCGCGCATAAAGGCCAACTGAAGCACCAGCATGATAAGCGCGAGCGGAATCAGCAGCTTGAGTAGTGAGAGCAGACGGTCGACGACGCCGGCGTAGGCGCCCAGTGCAAGGGTGAGCGCCAAAAAGCCCAACAGCGCCACGTAGGTATCGGACAGGAAGATGCCGATGATGATGGCGGCGGCAAGGCCCAGTTTGACGACCGGGTTCAAGCGGTGCAGCAGTGTATCGCCCGGCATATAGTCGATGACGTTAACCACGGTGGACCATCTCCTCGGTAATGCGAACGATATCGGTGACCTCGCTCACCTGTGCAAAGGCGGGAGAGACGGAGGATGCCAGACGACGAGAAAGCTCTATGACCTGAGGTGGCTCAACGTAGGCTTGCTGCATGAGCTCGCAGTTCGAGAACAGCTCGTGCGTGCAGCCGCGCTCGAGGATGCGGCCGTCGGCCATCACCACGATGTGCTCGGCAAAGTCGGATACGACTTCCATGTCGTGGCAGACCATGATGACGGCGCAGCCGCGCTCGGCCATGGTGCGCACGGTTTCCATGACGGTCATGCACTCACGGTAGTCAAGGCCGCTCGTGGGCTCGTCGAGCACCACGATTTTGGGCTCTACGACCACGACGGAGGCGAGTGCCACCATCTGGCGCTGACCGCGCGAGAGCGAGAAGGGCGCCTCGTCGGCCGGCAAGCCAAAGCGGTCGATGACGAGCTGGGCGCGACGCAGCGCCTCGGCACGGTCGATGCCGGCAAGCTCCAGGCCAAAGGCGACCTCGTCGAGCACAGTGTCCTTGCAGATCTGGCGGTCGGGGTTTTGGAAGAGGGTTGCGACTTCGCGGGCGATGCGGCTCGTGGGAGCGGCTGCGGTATCCAGTCCCGTGACACGCACGCTGCCCGAGGCGGGCTTAAGCAGGCCTGTGAGCAGCTTGGTGAGCGTGGTCTTGCCGGCGCCGTTTTGGCCGACGATGCCCACGAGCTCGCCGGGATAGAGGGTCAGGTTGAGGTCGTGGACGGCGGCGCCGCCATTGGGATAGGCAAACTCAACGTGATCGAAGGTGAGCACGGGCTCGGCGTCCTTGGCGTGCGGGCGCAACGACGGTGCGTGCGGTGAGCCGGCGGGTGCCTGAATGTCACTGCTTGCGTGTGCGGGGTCGACGATGCCCGTAATCAGGCGCTCGGCCTCATCAACATCCAAACAGGGAGTGCCGCTGGCCAGGCCATCGACCTCGAGGCTGTTGAAAATGCGCGTGACACGCGGGCAATCGACGCCGATGGCGCGGAGCTCATCGGCGTGTGCGAAGACCTCGTGCGGCTCGCCCTGTAGCGCGATTTCGCCATGATTGAGCACGAGTACGCGGTTGCAATACTCCGAAAGCAGGGCGACTTTTTGCTCAACGACGACGATGGTGATGCCGAGTGCGCGGTTGGCCTCACGCAGGGTCTCGAAGACCAGCGTGGAGCTGGCGGGGTCGAGCGCCGCGGTGGGTTCGTCGAGCACGAGCACGCGCGGACGCATGGCGAGGATGGCGGCGATGGCAACCTTTTGCTTTTGGCCGCCCGAAAGCGTGGCGATCTCGCGGTCGCGCAGGTCGCTGATGCCGACGGTCTCGAGCGTCTCGCTCACACGTTGCTCGATCTGGTCGTGGGGAACGCCAAAGTTCTCCAGGCCAAACAGCATCTCGTCCTCGACGACCGAGGCGACCATTTGCGTGTCGATGTCCTGCAGCACGCTGCCGACGATCTGCGACACATCGGTGAGCGTAACTTCACAGGTGTCGTTGCCGTCGACAGTGACGGAGCCAAAGAACGTGCCGGTGTAATGGTGGGGTACGGCTCCCGACAGACAGGCGGCAAGTGTAGATTTGCCGGCGCCCGAAGGACCGATAATGCCAATAAAATCTCCCCTGTTCACGCCGAGCGAGATATGCTTAAGCACCTGCTCGGTCTGCGTGCCATAGGAGAACGAGGCATCGTCGACGTTGATGATCGTTTCCATGGATACCTTTCAGAGTCATCGGGGACGTTCTTACATGACTAGTCGTTTAAGAACGTCCCCAAGAGCTAGTTGTCTGGGACAGTCTTTGATGGTGGAGCACGGAGACGGCTTTACGAGGGGCCCCAGGTTGGCGCGAAAGAGGAGCGAAGCGTACTTGGGTACGCGAGCGACGAATGAACGCCAAGATGGGGTGGCTCGTAAAGCCGAGCGGGTTAGTTGAGCCTAAGGGCCTTCTGGATGGGCAGGTAGAGGGCGCCGACCAGAATGGCGTTAAACACGGCGGTCATGGCGACGACGGGCAACATGGCTGCGGCGAGCTCGCTCACCACGCCGAGCATGGCCATCTTGATGACCATGAAGATGACGCCCGAGACAAAGGTGGTCACGAACGTTGCGACGATGGCGACGGCAGGCTTAACCTGGCCGCCCTTGGCGGCGGCGTTGACGATGAGGGCCATGAGCATGGCGGCGATGCCCTCGGCGGCAAAATCGACAAACGGCGAGGTGGTGGTGATCTGGATCACGGCGGCCGAGATAAGGCCGATGACGAGCGCCTGACCAATGTTGGGGCGAACGACCAGGATGGTGAGGCAGAAGGCCGAGATGATGAACTCGGGGCTAATCATGCCGCCCGAGATGCCCGAGATGGCCTTGCCGACGGTGAAGTTGAGAATGAAGCCGGCGGCAAGGAGGATGGCGAGCAGGACAAGGGCACGGATATCGAGCTTACCGCGGTCGGCGGTCTGGACGGTGCGGGGCTGGGCGGTGGTGGTGTTCTGAGACATGGTGAAAATCCTTTCGGAGGGGAAGTGCAAGAGAAGAAAGCGGAGGCGCGTGATGCGAATGCGATCGGGCTCGAGATGGAAAAAGGCCCCCGGTCGAAACCGGAGGCCTTCCAATCACCTAGAGCGCAAAAACAGGCGTGAGGGACTCACTGTCGACCGATCGTATTCGCATCACGCCACCACCAGTTGTTGAGAGACGTCATCGTGTTCTTCATGTTGGTGGCTCCTTTCGTGATGCCGTGGCGCGGTCGCACCTAGTTGCTGTTGCGCTGCACTATAGCACAGCGATATATGTGCAGGGAAATCTTTTTTGAAAAGATTTCAGCGGCGTTTCCCGCCCTTGATTATCGACTTTATCCGAACACCTCCCACATTCATCCGTACATGTACGGA
>URPK01000011.1 GCA_900549715.1 uncultured Collinsella sp.
CATGATTGGTTATTGAGCGTTGGTCAAAATGGTTGTTTTTACAGTAGCGCTAACAACCCCCAAGAGCCAGGACGGGTGGGTCGACGGGTGCGCTGCATGCTCGCGGCGCGCTCCGGGGCGGTGAAGGCGCGGACCTCGGCGATAAACACCGCGAGGTCGCTGCTCACCACCGCGCCGGAGGGGCTCAGGTCGAGGTTCCGCGGCATGGGAGGGCCGAGGCTGATGGAGGAGCTCCCCTCCGTGCGCGCCGAGGGCGCGCTGGGCGCCGCGCTCGGCGCGCTGGCGGACCTGTGGGAGGCGGCGCGCGACGCGGCGCTCGACATGGAGCGCGCGATCGAGGCGTCCCTGGAGGAGAACTGCCCCGCGCTGCTGGCGATGTACGGGTGCGGGCCCGTGAGCGCGGCCAAGCTCGCGGTCGCGGCCGGGGACAACCCGGGCAGGCTGCGCTCCGAGGCGTCGTTCGCGGCGATATGCGGGGCCTGCCCCATCCCCGCCTCGAGCGGCAAGACCGTGAGGCACAGGCTCAACAGGGGCGGCGACCGGCAGGCGAACAGCGCGCTGCACGAGATCGCGAGGCAGAGGGTCATGCGCGACCCCGAGACCGCCGAGTACGCCGAGAGGGCCAGGGGGCGGGGAAAGAGCGACAGGGAGGTCATGAGGTGCCTCAAGCGCTACGTGGCCAGGGAGGCGTACCGGGCGCTGATGCACCCGCACGAGATCAGGAGGCCCGAGGACGCCTCGGAGCTCGTGGCGGCCAGGCGCGCGGCGAAGGTCAGCCAGGTGAGGGCGGCGTCCATATTGGGAACCAGCGAGAAGTACATCTCGATGCTGGAGAGGGGCCAAAGGGAGCTCAGGCCCATAAGGAGGGCCTACGAGGCATGGGTCGAGGCCGGACTTCCGCTCGATTGGGACAGGCGGGCCTTCGAGGCCGAGCGCAAAATGGATTCTAAAAAACACCTTGCCAAATAGGAGCGTCAGGACGCAAAGAGGCTCCGCAGCGCGAAGCGCGAAGCGGAGCCTCTTTGCATGTCCGAGGACGTTCCGGAGAGAAGCCCCGTCACGCCCCCGGATCCCCGGTGGGAGTTCTAGACCTTGTCGGCCTTAGTACATACCGCCGCCCTGCTGACCAGCGGTAGCAGCAGCGATAGCGTCCTCAAGCTGAGTGTTTTTGGGCACATCGGAGACGGTAGCCTCGGTGATGAGGATCAGGCTGGCGACAGAAGCAGCGTTCTGCAGGGTGACGCGGCTGACCTTGACGGGGTCGAGGACGCCCATCTCGATCATGTCGCCCCACTCGCCGTTGGCAGAGTTGAGACCCTGGCCAGCAGGCAGCTCGGCAACCTTGTCGACCACGACAGCGCCCTCAAAGCCAGCGTTCTTGGCGATGGTGGCGACCGGAGCGGTCAAAGCCTTCTTGACGATATCGACGCCGATCTTCTCCTCGGGGTCGTCGATCTCGACAGCGTCGAGTGCAGGAGCAGCGTCCATGAAGGCGACGCCGCCGCCAGCGACAATGCCCTCCTCGACAGCAGCGCGGGTAGCCTGCAGGGCGTCCTCGACGCGATGCTTGATCTCCTTGAGCTCGGACTCGGTAGCAGCGCCGACCTTGATGACGGCAACGCCACCGGAGAGCTTGGCCAGGCGCTCCTGGAGCTTCTCACGGTCGAAGTCAGAGGTGGTGTTCTCCATCTCGCCCTTAATCTGAGCGATACGGGCGTCGATGGCCTCCTTGGAGCCAGCGCCGCCGACGACGACGGTGTTGTCCTTGGAGATGGTGACGGACTTAGCGGTACCGAGCATATCGGCGGTGATGTCAGCGACCTTCACGCCCAGCTCGTCCAGGGCAGCCTGGCCACCGGTGAGGACGGCGATGTCCTCGAGGATGCGCTTGCGGCGATCGCCGTAGCCCGGGGCCTTGACGGCGCAGACGTTGAGGGCGCCACGGATCTTGTTGAGGACCAGGGTCGGCAGAGCCTCGCCGTCGATGTCCTCAGCGATGATGAGCAGGCCACGGCCAGCGCGCTGGACAGCCTCAAGAACGGGCATGATGTCCTGAACGCTGGAGATCTTCTGGTCGGTGATGAGGATGTACGGATCCTTCATCACGGCCTCCATGCGGTCGTTGTCCGTGACGAAGTAAGCGGAGACATAGCCCTTGTCGAACTGCATGCCCTCGACGGTGTCGATGGTGATGTCGAACGTCTGGGAATCCTCGACGGTGATGACGCCGTCCTTGCCCACGACCTCCATGGCCTCGGCGATCTTCTCGCCGACCTCGGGGTCACCGGCGGAGATGGTACCGACGGAAGCGATCTGCTCCTTGGTCTCGACCGGCTTGGCCTGCTTCTTCATCTCGGCGACGGCGGCGTTAACGGCCTTGTCGATGCCGCGACGAATGGCCAGCGGGTTGGCGCCAGCGGCGACGTTGCGCAGGCCGTCGTTGACGATGGCCTGAGCGAGCAGAGTTGCGGTGGTGGTGCCGTCACCCACGGTGTCGTTGGTCTTGGTGGCAACCTCCTTCACCAGCTGAGCGCCCATGTTCTCGATGTTGTCCTCGAGCTCAATCTCCTTGGCGACGGAAACGCCGTCGTTGGTGATGGTCGGGGCACCGAACGTACGCTGCAGGGCAACGTAGCGGCCCTTGGGGCCCATGGTGACGGTAACGGCGTCGGCCAGAGTGTTGACGCCCTTGGCGAGCTTAGCGCGGGCATCGGTGTTGAACGTAATGTTCTTTGCCATGGTAGGTAATCCTCCAAAAGAAATGTGACTCGCGCCGCCGCACCGAGTCATTTGCGGCGGGCGCGTTCAAAGACGAATCAGAGATTCTGACGAGACTAGGCCTCGACGACGGCGTAGATGTCGTCGGCGCGCATCAGCAGATACTTCTCGCCGTCGACCTTGA
The DNA here is from genome assembly GCA_900549715.1 of uncultured Collinsella sp. GTDB lineage: Bacteria > Actinomycetota > Coriobacteriia > Coriobacteriales > Coriobacteriaceae > Collinsella. The sequence goes on from URPK01000011.1 coordinate 2,903, forward strand.
CCTCGTTGCCACCGAACTTACCGTAGATGACAACGTCACCAACCTTGACGTCCATGGGGATGCGCTCACCCTTGTCGTTGACCTTGCCGGCGCCCACGGCAACGATGGTGCCGCGCTGCGGCTTCTCCTGAGCGTTGCTGGCGATATACAGACCAGAAGCGGTCTTCTGCTCGGCCTCGTCGGGCTTGACCAGGACGCGATCTGCAAGCGGCTTCAAAGACGACATGCTTGTTTCCTCCTTTGTGGGCCGCGCGGTCATGCCGCGCGGGTTAACCCTTTTTGTTTGCGTACGCGTTGAATGGTACCCACGAATGGCGGGTTATACAACACGGAGTCAAAAAATCTTATTTTTTGGCACTTAGATTTTCTGAATGCCGGGGGATAACTTAGCGGTGGCTCCCGGGGCGGACCGGAGGGCATGAAGTTTGCTGCTCTACAGTCCTGCGCAAGACGGAAAGCACATTAAGTGCTTTCCTTTGCGTGCGGAACTCGCGACAAACTTCATGCCCTCCGGTCCGCCCCGGGAGGCAGGTTAACTAATTCGGGCCCGGCATTCAGAAAAGTCAGTGCAGCAAAATGGCGATGCGGATAGCGACATGTGCATGGTTTTCGCTGCGCGCACGGGTCCCCTGGGGAGCAGCGTGCATTTTTGGGAGTTTTCAGCAGGCCAGGACGGCTGCATACGCGCCGGACACACCATATTGGTCCCAAGAACGCCTTTGACCGGCGATTTGGGTCGACGGGCAAACCCCGTCAGGACAAAAAAGCGTGCCTCGCGCCGCACCGGACCCCAAAATGACGTCGATCTCCGCAATGCCACCCGACTGCAGCGGCACCGGCAAAGCTCACGGTGCTGAATACTCCATTTTTTGCACGGCCCAGGCGGGGGTACATCAGGACCGGAAAGAACATCTCAACTTTTTTTGCAATCTGCAACTGGAAGTATGCAAAACGCTAAGAGAAAGCATCGCTGATATCCCAATTGAGCGCGCGGAGCAGCAGCGCTTCCACCCTGCGCCCAAATCCAGCAGAGAGGGGACGCTCCTAACGAACCCCCATCGGCAAACAAACGCGGCTCGAGCGCCATCCCAAAATAGGCTGCACGAGCCGCGTTTAACGGTACGACATGAATATTAGCGCTCGTAGACCAGGTTGCCGGCTAGGTAGGTGGCTTGGACTTTGGTGGCTTGGAGTTCTTGGGGGTCGATGGTGAGTGGATTTTGGTCCAGGACTACCAGGTCGGCGTATTTGCCGGGTTCTAGGCTGCCGAGGTTTTGCTCGTCGCCCGCTGCATAGGCGCTGCCCAGGGTGTAGTTGCGCAGAGCCGTTGCCGCATCGATACGCTCGCTCGGCAACCAGCCGCCCTCGGGCCAGTGGCTTTTGGGGTCTTGGCGCATAATAGCCGTGTAGAGCACGTTCATGCTGGTAACGGGCGTGATAGGGCTGTCAGTACCGAAGGCTTGGCGGATGCCGCGCTGCTTATAGGTTGCGAACGGCCACATGGTTCGGCTTCGCTCCAGGCCAAGGTCGCGCTCTGGGCCACCCGGATCGAGCGTGATGTGGCAGGGCTGGCTCGAGGCGACCACGTTGAGCTTGCGCAGGCGATCGATATCCTCGGGCAAGAGGTTCTCCAGATGCTCGAGCGTGTTATGACCGTGCTGGGGCAAGCCGTAGAGCTCTGCCGCCTCCTCAAAGATATCGAGTGCGGCATGGATGGCACCGTCGCCGATAACGTGGATGCGCACGGTATGGTCACGCTCGGCTGCCGCCAAAACCAACTTGCGCATACGCTCGACAGGGACCGTCAGGCGGCCCTGGTCGCCCGGGAAGCGCGGGTTGGTATAGGGCTCAGTGAGGTATGCGGTATGCTCGCTCGACACGCCGTCGAAGAACTGTTTAAAGCCTGGCGCCGAGAGCAGCGCGTTGTTCGCGTAGCGGGTCTGGAGTTCTTCCAAGCGCGACTGGTCATCCAGCAGCGTGGGAAACAGATGGGCGCGGATGCCCAGCTTGCCGGAGGCCTGCAGTTTGTCGTAGACGTCGTCGCGGATAAAATCGCAGCCCGGCATGGGCATGAGCGACATGTCGCAAATCGAGGTAATGCCTTGCTCGGCCATACGCCTCATTTGATCGGCGTAAGCGCTTGCAATGCGATCCTCCCCCAGCCACTCAAGGCAGCGCGGTAGCAGCTGCATGGCAGCCGCCTCGTGAGCAATGCCCGTGAGCTCGCCGCTTGCGTCCTTGTCGTAGCCACCGCCCGCTGGCGGCTCGCTGTCGCGCGTGACGCCGAGCGCCTCGAGTGCGCGGCTGTTGAGCCACAGCGTATGGCCGTCGCCCGAATACATAACGCAGGGGCGATCGGGGAATGCCGCATCGAGCGACGCCTTGGTAGGATGCTCGGGCGGGTCCCAACGGTAGTCGCGCCAGCCCTGAGTCACAACCCAAGCGTCGTCGGGCAGGTCCTGGGAAAACTCGAGCGCGTGTTGCACCAGCGCCGCCTCGGACGTGCCCATATCCATGAGCATGTACGGCGAGGAGCCGACCGAGGTATGGAAGAAGTGCAGATGAGCGTCATGGAAACCTGGGCAGACAAACTGCTCGCCGTAGTCGATAACCGGCGTGGCGGCAGGCGCGACGGCAATCACGTCATCGGGCGCACCGACTGCGACGATACGGTCGCCTGCGATGGCAATCGCCAGCTCGCGGGCGGTATCGATGCCGTCTTGCGCGGTAAAGACGTTCTTGGAGCGGATAATCCGATCGATATGTTGCATGGGCATCCCCATCTCTGGCAGGAAATTCAACACCCCCGAGTGTACTCCCCCGCCCTTGTAACAAAACCCCAAGCGGCAAACGGCAACTTTACCAGCCCTAGCGGCAGGTGGCATACTGGAGAGAGCCTGTACGATTTTGCGATCAACCCAGCAAGGAGCAAATCGACCATGACGAAGACCAAGGCACAGCAGATTATGGCGGCGACCGAAGTGCGAGCGGCTGACGACGTCACCGCAGCCATCCAAGATATCGCTACCGAGTTTGAACCCTATACCATCAAGCAGCGCCGGCACTTCCATAAGCACCCGGAGCTGAGCCTTGCCGAGGAGCGCACGACCTCCGACATCGCCAACCAGCTCGACGCCATGAATATCCCCTACGAGCGTCCCCTCAAGACGGGCCTGGTGGCGACCCTTCGCGGCACCGCGCCCGACGCCTATCGCGAGGACGGCACGCCACGCCGCCGCATCCTGCTGCGCGCCGACATCGACGCCCTGCCCGTCACCGAGCAGACCGGCGAGGAGTTTGCCAGCGTCAACGAGGGCTGCATGCACGCCTGCGGCCACGACTGCCACATCGCCATGATGCTCGGCACGCTGCAAATCCTGCGCCATATGACCGACGACATCCACGGCGAAGTCCGCATCGTCTTCCAGCCCAGCGAGGAAAACGGCCAGGGCGCCAAGCTCATGATCGGCACGGGCGTGCTCGACGGCGTCGATGGCGCCTACGCCGCGCACATCTGGAGTGAGGTCGACGCCGGCACCGTGAGCTGCGAGCCCGGACCGCGCATGGCCAATACCGACTGGTTCCGCATCGACGTCCGCGGCACCTCGTGCCACGGCGCCATGCCCCAGCGCGGTCACGACGCCGTTATGGTTGCCGCCGAGATCGTCAACGCTCTGCAGACCATCGTTTCGCGCGAGATCAGTCCCTACGAGCCGGCCGTCATTACCGTCGGCGAGCTGCACGGCGGCACCGCGCGCAACGTTATCGCCGGCACGGCCTACCTCGCCGGCACGGTGCGCACCTACGGAGATTCGACCCACGAGGAAATGCCGGAGCTCATGCGCCGCATCGTGGAGCATACCGCGGCCGCCTTGGGCGCCGAGGCAGAGCTCACCGACTACACCATCGCCAATTACAAGGTCGAAAACGATGCCGCCTCGAGCGAGCGCTGCCGCCAGGCAGTAATCAAATGCCTGGGCCCCACCGGCCAAGGCCATTATCGCGGCACACTCTCGGGTGAGGATTTTTCAGAGTACCTGCGCCGCGTACCGGGCGTGCTCGCCTTTGTTGGCACGCGCAACCCCCAGATTGGCGCCACGTACGCCCAACATTCTTGCTTCTACAAGATTGACGAGTCGGTACTGGCCAAGGGCTCCATGGTGGCCGCCCAATATGCCATCGACTTTTTGGCCGAGCCCACACAAGAAGAGCTCGACGGCCCCACGATTGCCGCGGTCGCCGAGACCAATCCCGACCTGGCAGCCAAACTGCGCTCTGCCAAGGCCACGGCCGCCGAGGCCCGCGACGCCATGCACGATGCCCGCACCGCCCGACACGCCGCAATCAAGGGCATCCACGACGCTCGCGCCGCCGCCCGCCGCGAGGAGAAGCACAACGAGTAGTCGATCCACGACCATCTCGCAGTCATAGCCGCATCGCGATATCAAAGCGGGGGCGGACGCTTCGGCACGTCCGCCCCCGCTTATTTGTCAAGCGCTATTTCTACCGTTTCTACCCCGTCCCCAAATGGCAGGTGGCAGGGTTACTCGTCCTGCGGGTCCTCGTCGGAGCTTGGCGCAGGCTCGGGCTCAGGTGCAGGCTCGGGCTCCGGTTCCGGCATGGGCGCGGGCTCGGGCTCAGGCTCAGGCTCAGGCTCAGGCACGGGCGCGGGCTCGGGCTCGGGCGCAGGCGCCGGCGCCGCAGCGGAATCGGATACGGGCGCTGCGTCGGCGCTAAAACCAGCCGGAGCAGACTTCTTCTCAAACGGCAGCACAAAAGTCAGGACGTCGTCCTTGTCCTCGTCGGCCCACTCGCTTGCGTAGCGCGCAACCCAATAGCCAACGGCACGGTGCTTGAGCATCTTGCCAAAGACCGTGAGGAATACCGTGACAAACGCCGTCAGCACCAAGAACAATACGAGCGTGATGCCACCGCCGGTAACAAGCGCCTCAATAGCCGAAGGACGGTAGTAGTAGCTATACATACCGACAGAGGCAATGGTGCCAAAGACGAACGTCAGGATCAAGGTGACAACGTTGGCGACCAGGCCCGTCAAAAACTCGGGAAGGAACGAAGCGCAGAACAGTTTGGTCTTGTTGTGCTTAAAGGCCGCCCAGACCTTATCGAGCGAAAACGCGCTCTCGACACGACCGGTCACCGCAAAGTGCATCACGGCAATGTCGGCGAACATCTTAAAGAAGACCCCCAAGACCGCCGTGGCAATCATAGCCAGGACAAGCAGGCCAAGCGAGCCGAACAGCGCTGCCTCGAGTGCATAAGAGCCGTAATACGAATACGAGCCCGCGGCGCCAATTACCACGCTCTCCACCAGCGAAAGCACTACACCGATAACGGGAATGGCAGCGATAACCTCGAGCACGACCGAGATAACGCTCGAAAAGACTCCGAGGCCAAACGACGTGGAACGCATGAGTGGACGATCCATACCGTCATCAACCTTGAGCGACAGATCGCGACCCCACTCAATACCAAAGCCGGAACCACACACGCTCGCAATGCAAGCTGCCAAAAAGCCGATGGCAGCCGCGATACCGCCGATAACGGGAATGAACAGCACGAGCACCGACACAACACAAATCAGCGCCGGCAAAAAGGCGATCTGGCACACGCGCTGCAGCACGCCCGGCGTCTTGGTCATGTCCTCAAACGCCTGAGCCACACAGCCCTTGGACGCATTCGCCACGGGCGGTTGCGGAACAAACTGCTGGGGCTGACCCTGAGGGGCAGGGGCTGCGGCACCGGCATTGGGGGCACCACACGCACCACAGAACTTATCGTTGTCGCCCATGGGGGCACCACACTGCGAACAGAACATCGAGATCATCCCTTCGTATCTTGAGCGAATCATCTGGATCGCAAACGATGTCTTTGGCATCATTATCACCCAATGTGGGGACAAATACTCCAACATGACGCATTTGCAATGCGCAGGGCGCTATTCGATTGTTTGATAAGCTCGACCGCGTTAGTTCGTTCCGCGGAAACCCTTGCCGACGATCTCGGAGCTGTCGACGATCGTGATAAAGGCACCCGGATCGATCTCGCGAGCGTAGCGACGCAGCTGCACGGCCTCGCGACGACTCAGCACGCTCATGATCACCGTCACGCACTTGCCCGAGAAGGCGCCGTAGCCGCGGCTGATAGTCGCCGTGCGGTTGAGATGTTTGACGATAAACTCCTCGACCTTAAGGGGCTCGGAGCAAATGACCGTGCAGACTTTGCGCAGGTGAATGCTCTCGATGGCCTTGTCGACCACGAGCGTCTTGGCAAACAGGCCAAGCACGCAATACAGACCGACGCGCGGGCCGTACAAGAAGGCCGCGATGGTCACGATGCCGATATCGACCAACAGCAGGGCGCGGCCAATCTCGAGCGTCGTGCGACGTTTGAGGATCATGGCGAGAATGTCCGTGCCGCCCGTCGAGGCACCAATATCAAAGACGATAGCGCTGCCGAGCGCCGGCAGAATCACGGCAAAGCACAGGTCGAGCCACATATCGCCCGTCATCGAGACATCGGTCGGAATAAAGAGCTCAAACAGCGAGACATAGGCGGACAGCGCAAACGAGGCAAAGACGCTCCACAGGATTGCCTTGCGCTCCAAAAAGATAAAGCCCAAAACGACCAGGACCGCATTGATAATCCACATAAAAACGCCGACAGGCAGGGTCGGGAACAGCGTGGACAGAATGACCGACACGCCCGAGGTGCCGCCAAAAGCAAAGTGATTAGGGGTTTTAAACGCGACGATGGCAAAGGCCGTGAGGATCAGGCCCAAATTGAGCTCGGCAAAAAAGCGCGGAAAGCCCGGCTCCTGGCTGCGCTTGCGACCAGCGCGCTCGCCCCGCTCGATAACATCGCGATCGACCACGCGCTCCATCGGCACTACGGGAGGACGATGCACCTCCTCGGCAGCACGCGACGCCGCCTCTGCTGCAGCGGCCTCAATTGCCCATGCCTTGCTTTCTGTTTCGTGCTCGTCGGCCATTACGGCAACCCCTCGTTAACAATTTGGAAACAATGCGCCCATTAGAGTAACGCGGAACGTGGGGATTGCAACCCTTAGTTAGACGAGCGGTATGACTATATCGGGAGCGTACAGAAACGGCCGGCCACGCTTTTGCTTGCGCGGTCGGCCGTTTAATGTTTTCGCAGATAAAACCTGCCAAAACAAACCTGTCCTTTTTGGAAGGTTATTCGTGCTGGCTGGTGCGGTGCTCGTACTCCTCGGGGGTGATGACATCCTCGATGCGCAGGTTGACGCCCGCCACCTCAAGGCCGGTCATCGCGGCAAGGCGCTCGGTGACACGTGCCTTGACATCGTCGAAGATCGCGGGCGCATAGGCGCCGTACTCGATGATGACGGAGATGTTGACGACCACGCGATTATCGTCGGTGACCTCGACCGTCACGCCCTTGGTCAGATTCTCGGCACCAAACTGCTCCTGCACAAAGTGCATGAGGTTACCCTTCATGCCCAGAACGTGCGGAACCTCGCGGGTGGCCATGGCAACGATCTTCTCGATCACGCCGTTGGAATAGGTCAGCGAGTCCTCGGACTCATCCGCTTCCTCGTCGTCCTCATCCGTATCGGACTCGGCCTCGACGAGAGCCTCGTCCTCGAGCGTCACATCCTCAGCTTCGGCGACGACTGCCTCGTTCTCCTCGAGCTCGGTATCGGCTACATCGACCTTCGTATTAAAAGCCATGGTTCCTCCTTATGCCTGCCGCGGATGCGACAGTCGAATACATATTAGCGGCCGCTAAACAGACGGCCGAAGAAGTTGACGATCCCGTTCTCGCCGTCGCGAATTTGGCCGATCACAGCGCCGATCAGCACGAAGAATGCAATGACGAGCGTGTCCCACAGACCCAACGTGAGCACCAACACGGCGAGGATAAAGCCGGCGACGGCGCCGAGCGTGGTGTTGGGATGACGCACAGCATAGCTCCAGATGGCAGCGCCCGTACCCTTGATGAGACCCATAGCCTCGTCAAAATCCGCGGCTGCCGCGTCTTGTAACTCGGTTGCCTCTGCTTTGGAATCAACAGGTTCGCTCGCCGACGTGGCGCTCTGGTCAATCGTCAGGCGCGGCGTACGAGCGGTCTTATCTTGATTGGTATCACTCACCGGAAACCTCCACGGTCTGGACGGTAGTCTTGGACGGCAAAAAACGGACGCGCGCGGTCGTACCCGGCGCGCCGAGCATGGTATCGCAGGCTTCTTCGATGCGCTGCTGCATCGCGGTAGCCAGAGATGCCACGTCCTTATCGTCAAGCGCGATAGCTTCGACCTTAAAACGGACGTGCGAATCGTCGGGGCCTTGGACGCGGGCCTCGACATGCTCAACCATCACGCGGTCGTCACGCTCGGCAGCAGCCCTGGCGCACGAAGAAAGCGCCGCAAGGGTAACCTCGATATTGCGCTCCCCCGCCGGATGCACGCAGGACGGTTCGCGACGGGCGAACATCAGGCGGAAAAAGCTTACCAGCACGCCGATCGCCACGACGCCGGCGCACGCCGTGACGACGATGCGCGGCATGGGGTCGCGCATCAGCAGCATAAAGCGATACGTATACGGCCCCCAAAACTGGCAGACAAGCGTACCCAGCGCCACGATGGTGGCGGCAAGATACACGATCGCTAGGGCTCGTTTGAGTACGCGCACGCGGCGCTCCCTTCAAATCTCGGCTCTCGAAATGCAAAACGATTCGCATCATTATAAAAGAGCCGGGTCCGGTGCTGTACGCACGCGGATCCGGCTCATCTATTCCACGAGGCTTGCATGCTCGTTTCATTATGCCCAGATATGCGCGGCTTAACCCGCGCGGGCGCTACTCCTCCTCGAGGGCAGCGATGACCTCGTCGGTCATATCCATGGTGCTGTAGACGTCCTGGACGTCGTCGAGCTCCTCGAGGCGATCGATGAGGCGCTGGACCTTCTTGGCATCGGTGCCGGAGACCTCGGTCGGGGTGGTCGGAACCATGGTGGTCTCGGAACCCTTGACCTGGACGCCCTGCTCCTCGAGTGCCTTGGAGACAACCATGACGTCGTTAGCAGCGGTCCAGACGATCCACTCCTCGCCGGCGTCCTCGTAGTCCTCGCCACCGGCCTCGGCGATGGCCATCATGAACTCATCCTCGTCACCGGCAGCACCGTTGGCGATCATGGTCTCCTTCTTGGCGTTCTCGTCCAGGATCTCCTTGGCGACGACGATCTGGCCCTTGCGCTCAAACTGGAAGGCGACGGAGCCGGAGGTGCCCAGGTTGCCACCAGCGTGGGAGAAGGCGGAACGGACATCGGCGGCAGTACGGTTGCGGTTGTCGGTCAGGCAGTCAACGTAGACGGCGACACCGGCGGGACCATAGCCCTCGTACACGATGTTCTCGTAGACGGCGGCATCGGCACCCGAACCAAAGGCCTTGTCGATAGCGGACTTGATCTTGTCCTTGGGCATGGACTGAGCCTTGGCCTTGGCAACGGCAGCGGCGAGGCTGGCGTTGTTCTCGGGCAGCGGGTCACCGCCGAGACGGGCAGCAACGGTGATGTTGCGGCTCAGCTTGGAGAAGAGGGCGGAACGCTTGGCGTCCTGCGCGCCCTTACGATGCTTGGTTGTGGCCCACTTAGAGTGTCCGGACATACGTGTCTCCTATCGGTTTCGACCTAAAGCCCAGCGCAGATGCTCGGGCAATATAAACAAACGTCGTTATGATATACCTACTGGCCTGCGAGATAAACCCCAAAATGAAGGCGTCGTGATGATGCCACCCTTTGGTGCAAAGCAACCTGTCCCCTTTGCACCAAATTAGGACCAGAGGAGGTCGCTGCGGGTGATGGTGGCGCCGATGGCAAAGGGCATGCAGGCGATGACCGGATACAGGTAGCGCATATAGGTCGAGCCGTTGCAGGGACCGATCAGGCACACGGCGAGCACGCCCAGCAGCGGCAACCAAATGGCCAGACCGCGCCATGAATGACGACGTAGCAGATAGACCACCACGGCGATCATGATCCACACATAGGTGGCCGAGCTCATGGTGAGCGAGATAAACGGGATGCGTTGTACCGCCACGCGATACAGGTTGATCAGGTGGTCGCACCAGCGCACAACCTTGCTATCGACCGGATGGAAGTCAAAGTACTTGAGGTTATCGGGCTTCGCCATAATCTCGGCACTGCGCGCCGTGCTGTAGACCCACGCATCGCGGGCACTCGGATAAAAGTAGCCGTAGTAGTTATTGATGAGCGCCGAGATGTAGCACTCGGGATCCTTTTTGAACATCTGCGCCCAGACCTCAAAATAGGCCTTGATGTCCTCCTGCGAGGCGTATTCGTTAAAGCAATTTTTGACGGCATCCGACTTGTCGGGGTTGTAGCGGCGGCCCAGATTCTCGTACTTGAGCACACGGTCGATCACGGCACGCTCTTCGTCGGTCACCAAGCCGTCGCAAGGAGCCTCCACGATGGTGCCGTCCTCCTTAACCGTGGGGTTGACGCCCGAGTTGAGGCCGTCGTGCTTTTGGACGAAACGAGCGGTCTGCTGAAACGGAATCGAGAGGATTTCGCGCTTGGAGCCGGGCGTAATGTCGTGCGCCGGCATAAAGACCTTGGTGAAGTACATATTAGAGGCAAGGCAGAGTGCAAGCACCGCGAGGACGCCAACCCAGCGGAAGCGCGAGATGGCGCCCGAAGGCGCAGCACCAGCCTGCTTGGCTGCACGACGAGCCACATGCGCGTCCCATGCGCAAAACGCCGCCGCGATTACGCATGCCGCCAGGAGAAACACCAGGCCGCCGTTGCGCAGAAACGTGGAGCCCATGGCGCCCAGAGCGAGCAGCAGCCAGTCGTGGCGCGCAAAGAGCACGGGGGCTTTCTCGCCCGCTCGGTCGACATTGGCATCACGACGGGGCAAGCCACATGCCACGAGCTTGACGGTCTGTACCAGCAGCACCAAAAACGCGTCGGCAAAGAGCACGTCTTTGGTGAGCAGGGCCGCGTAGTTGGAGAACATGGGCATAAACGCAAAGAGCAGCAAGATCACGCCGCGGACCGGCAGGCTCACGCCCAGTTTGCGCAGCGACGAAATCGAATAGGCCATGCAGGCAGCCGTGATGACAAATTGAGCGCAGGTATAGATGATGAGGCCCGCATTAGCGCTGTTGAACAGCGAAAGCCCCAGCTGAACGCACGAGCCGATAATGGCCGTGTGCACCACCGGGTGATGTCCGTTGAGCAGCACGTTGGGGTTGAGTAGGCGCAGGTAGTCGCTCGTGCCGTTGGGATAGTTGAACCACTGGCGAATCTGCGCACCCGTATCTCCCATAAAAAGGCCGGGCAGCGAAGCGATGAGCGTGGGCGCCCAGGCGATCATAAGCACCAGGAAGGGCCCGGCAAAGGGATGGACCGAGAGTACGGCGTGAGCCACACGCCATATGCGGCCAAAGTGCGCTTCCGAAAACGGAATGCGCCGAGAGCTCAGCCAATCTAGACACTCAAAGGCAAGGTAGAAGGCAACAATCGCCAGGAGCATCCAGCCCGCGCCGCCAATCCAGGCGCAGATGATGCGAGCTTTGTCGCCAAGGACAATCTCGGCCGAGTCGGTGAGATCGTAGCTGCGGCCGAACACCATGCAGATGGCGAAGAACAGCGACGGCAGAATGATCGATGGACGCCAGGTGTCGCCACGGCCAAAGAACACGTAGCGAAACGGCAAGGTGAGCAGGCAGGCAAGTGCAAGCAGCATGACCGCGTCGGTATGGCCGGCAAACGAGAGGAGTACCTCGTAGCACACGTACAGCATACCTGAGGCTTTGGGGTCAATCGCCAAGACTGCGTTGCTCGATACCGGGGCGGGATCGATGGAAAACGCCGTGGTCGCCAACAGCGCGAGCAGAAATGCGATGAGCGTCTGCTTGGCGGGGTAGCGCTTAAACCAGACGATGCGGGCCGCGTCGCGCGCAGCCGTTGTGGAGAGTTCGGAATCCTTCACAGTCCAAAGAGCCTTTCTAGAAACCTGCCAAAAAGGGACAGGTTTATTTTGGCAGGTTTTATCTGGGGAAACGTTACGGTTCTGTCATCGTTGCCCAGCGAACCACCACAAAGGTGCCTGTCCCCTTTGTGGTGGTTTTGGTGGTTAGGCGTCCAGGTAGATGCGCTGGGGACGGTTGCGGTGTCGGGCGAAGATGGTGAGCGCCAGGCCGGCGATCACGAGCGGCAAACTCAGCAGCTGGCCCATGGTGATAACGCCTCCCAGCAGATAGCCCAGCTGCGCATCGGGCACGCGCACAAACTCAATCAAAAAGCGAACGATGCCGTAGCCCATCACAAAGACGCCCATAAACGTACCCTGGGGCAGCAGCGGTTTTTTGCGACTGAGCACCTGCAGGATGCAAAAGAGCACAATGCCCTCTAGAAACGCCTCGTAGAGCTGGGAGGGATGGCGCGGCATATCGCCCGCGGTGCCGCCAAAGACCACACCCCAGGGCAGATCGGTCGGCTTACCCCACAGCTCGCCGTTGACGAAATTGGCGCAGCGTCCCAGGCACAGCGCCAGCGGAGCGCCGATAACGGCAAGGTCGGCGACGGTCCAGGCGTCGAGCTTATACATGCGGCACACGATGATGCCGCCCAAGATGCCGCCGACCAGGCCACCGTGGAAGCTCATGCCGCCCTCGTTGGTGGCAAAGATCTCGAGCGGGTGGGTCCAATAGTAGCCATCGCCGTAAAAGACGACGTAAAACAGGCGCGCGCCGATGATGAGGCCAAAGACCGCGCCGACCACGACGCTCGTCAGGTCGTCAATCGTGATGCTAAAGCCCCAGCGACGCTGCGTGCGATACATGACGACCGCCGTGAGCAGAGCTCCGACCACATAGGCCAGACCATACCAGTAAATCGTGATGGGGCCCGCCGAGATCGCGACGGGATCAAGCATATGGTAGAGGTCGTTGAGCATATCGATCCCCCTGCTCCCTACATACAAATGCGGCCGCGGGCCTTACGCTCGCAGCCGAATATTTGGACGTAACGTCTATGCGGAGCGTACCGTCCGCAGCTTTCGCATCTTAGAACGGCGCGTACTCGTCGTACAGGTCCTCGGCCTCGCCGGAAGCATTGACCTGCTCAACGCGGGTAACGCCGGGCACATGCTCCTTCAGGATGCGCTCAATACCCATGGAAAGGGTTAGCGAGCTCATGGGGCAGCCGGCGCAGGCGCCCTGCAGCTCCAGCTTGACAACACCCTCGTCGTCGACGCCCACATACTCCATATCGCCGCCATCGGCCTGCAGGTTGGGGCGAATCTCTTCAAGAACCTTCTTAAGCAGCTCTTCGTTAACAGCCACAGGGGCTCCTTTCTCACAATAACGCGGGCACGCCCGCGGACAGGGGCTATGTTACTACAGCCATGTACCCGCTTAGGCGCCAGCCATGCGTGCGGACATGACTTTCACGAGCAGTCAATTTGGGACGGGGCTCTTTTGGCTGTTTTGCCGCCAGCTGGCATCGGCACGCGCTACTGCCGAGCCTGTCCCCCGGTACCAATCTGGACATCGACGATGACTTGGCGGTAGCTGATGCCGCAGGAGTCGAGAATGCGGCGGCTGATACGGCCGTCATCGGTGTCGGCATACTTATTGTCCAGGTAGACGACCTCGCCCACGCCCACCTGCGCCAGGATCTTGGCGCAGTCGTGGCACGGGAACAGCGTGACGTAAACCGTGGAACCCTCGAGGTCCTTGAGCGAGCCACGGTAGTTGAGCACGGCGTTGGCCTCGGCATGGACCACGTAGTTGTGCTTGTCCTGCAGCGGGTCATCGCTCGTACCCCACGGGAAAAAGTCGTCGTTGAGCGCCGAGGGCGTGCCGTTGTAACCCACCGAAAGGATGCGGTGGTTGGTGCTGGCGATGCACGCTCCCACCTGCGTGTTGGGGTCCTTGCTGCGGCGCTGCGCGGCGATGGCCACGCTCATAAAGAACTCGTCCCAGCTAATAACGTCGCGGCGCTTGCCCGACGCGGTTTGATGAAGATCGTCCGACATGGCAGACACCTCCGCAATCGCAATAGTTTGGCCCATTGTAGCAGGTGAAAGGTAGGGGCGCTTATCCCACCAGCCCCTCGCCCTACGCGCGGCGGGGCTTTTGGTTGATGCGGTAGAGCTCGGCGAGACCCCGCAACGTCAGCGCATCGTCTACCGTCAGGCTATGGCCGACCAGCGCCGCAAGTGCCTCGGCATCGTCGCCGGTAATGACGATGGGCACATCGCCCTCCCCCGCGGCCTTGGTCGCGCGCATCTCGGCAAGCACCATGTCGAGCATTCCGTCGATGCGGGCTACCTCGCCCAAAACCACACCCGAGCGCATGGCCTCGCGCGTGTTGCGTCCGATGACGTGCGTTGGCGCCGAGGGCTCAACCTGAGGCAGGCGCGCTGCTGCCGCCGAGAGCGAACGGGCGCCGAGCGCCAGCCCCGGCGCGATAACGCCGCCGACAAAGGTGCCGTGCGCGTCGATGACCTCGATATTGGTCGTGGTGCCCAGGTCAATCACGATGCACGGCGAGCCGTAGACGGCGCGGGCCGCCACGGCATCGGCGATGCGGTCGGGACCGATCTCGGCCGGGTCATCGTAGTGCACAGGCATGCCGGTCTTGAGACCCGGCCCCACGGTGAGCACGCGCCCCGTGCAGGTGCGGGAAAGCGCCGTCTTCCAAGGGCGCTCGAGCGCCGGGACTACACAGCTCAGCACGGCCGCGGCGGGTGCAAGCACCCCGGGCACACCTGCATCGGCGGCGAGCGCGCCCATGACCTGTACAAGTCGCATGCGTGCCTCGTCGGCCGTAATGCTCGACGGCGTCGTGATCTCGCATGTCGCAAGCGGACATTCCTGCGCCGCGGCCGAATCCTCTGCAAACAGGCCAAAGCGAATGAACGTGTTGCCCACGTCGACCGTCAATATATATGCGCACCCATTAAGCATCGTCGGCGCTCCTTTCGTCTGCCCAGCAGTATATCCCGATGATTATTCTGGGACGGGGATTTAAAAATCATTGCGTACCTGATGATTTTTAAATCCCCGTCCCAGAATAATCATCCTTCGGCTTCGCTTGGGATAGCTAAAAAAGCCCAGTCCCAAATTAACTGCCGTGCCGCTATACTGGTGCGCGGTCGTTTGCGAGCTCACGCGGCGGCCCTTGGTAACCCGACTTCCCGCGCCGTATCCGTAACGGCGCTCCCGGGGGAAGCGGATATACGCAAAGGAGTTTTATATGAGCAATCCCTCGAACCGCGCTTCGATGCGCGGGCAACTCACGCTGCGCGGCGTCGTCATCGGCGTCCTTGGCTGCGTGATCATCACGGCAAGCTCGGCCTACACGGCCCTCAAGATGGGTGCACTCCCCTGGCCGATTATTTTCGCTGCCGTCATCTCGCTGTTCTTCCTGAAGCTCATGGGTGACGCCAGCCTCAACGAGGCCAACGTCACCCACACCATCATGTCCGCGGGCGCCATGGTCGCCGGCGGCCTGGCGTTTACCATCCCGGGCGCCTGGATGCTGGGCTATGCCGACCAGATCAGCTGGCTCGACATGTTTATCGTGGCACTCGCCGGCACCATCTTGGGCCTGCTGGCAACGGCGCTCATCCACCGCCACTTTATCGTGGACGCCGCGCTGGAGTTTCCCACCGGCAATGCCGCAGCTCAGACACTGCGCGCCACCGAGGCCGGCGGCAAGACCGGCAAGCAGCTCTTTGGCTCCATGGCCATCGCAGGCATCTACAGCGTGCTTCGCGACGCTCTGGGCGTGGTGCCCAGCATGCTGTGCACGCTCAATATCCCCGGCGTGACCTTTGCCATCTATAACTCGCCCATGCTGCTCTCCATCGGCTTTTTGGTTGGCTTCGCCCCGGTTGCCTTCTGGTTTGCCGGCGCGCTGCTAGGTAACTTTGGCATCATCGTGGGCGGCACCGCTGCCGGTCTATTCGACGTTGTGACTGCGCAGGGCATCGTCAAATCGCTCGGCATGGGCCTCATGATGGGCTTTGGCGTCGCCGTCGTCCTCAAGGACATCCTGCCGCAGGTCGCCGGCATCGCCCGCGGCCTCGCCGCCGACAGCTCCAGCGACACCGACGAGCAGTCGCTCATCTCGGGCTCGCTTAAGCTCGACGCCGGCATCATCGGCCTGGGTACTGCCGCCATCGCCGTGATCGTCGCCATCGCGCTCGACCTTGGCCCCGTCCCGGCCGTCATCGTCACGCTGTTCACCTTTGTCACCACCATCATGAGCGCGCAGAGCTGCGGCCAGACGGGCATCGACCCCATGGAGATCTTCGGCCTCATCGTCATGCTCATCGTGGCTGCCTTCGCACAGATCGCCCAGGTCAAGCTGTTCTTTATCGCCGGCATCGTGGCCGTGGCATGCGGCCTTGCGGGCGACGTCATGAACGACTTTAAGGCCGGCGCCGTGCTGGGCACCAATCCGCGTGCGCAGTGGATCGGCCAGGCCATCGGCGGCATCGTGGGCGCCCTGGTCGCCGCTGCCGTCATGGTCGCGCTCGTCACCGCCTATGGTCCGGATGCTTTCGGCCCCGACAAGAGCTTTGTGGCCGCGCAGGCAAGTGTGGTCGCCACCATGGTCTCGGGCATCCCAAGCGTGCCGTGGTTCGCAGGCGGCTTTATCGCCGGCATCGTCATGTACTGGCTCGGCATTCCGGCCATGATGATCGGCCTGGGCGTGTACCTACCGTTCTATATGTCACTCACGGCTTTCTTGGGCTCCTGCGTCAAGCTCGCCTACGACAAGTGGTCCGCCCACCGCGACGCCACCGCTGGTCTTTCTGACGAGGAGAGGGCTGCCAAGGACGCCGCCTTCCAGGAACAGGGCCTGGTTGTCGCCAGCGGCCTGCTCGGCGGCGAGTCCATCGTCGGCGTTATCCTGGCGTTTGTCTCCGTGGGCTTAAGCCTGCTGGGCTAAGCTGAGCAGCTGCTCGACGGCAACCATATTGCCTACGACTTGCCCGGTCGGTAGCTTTTGCGGCTGCCGACCGGGCTTTTTATACCAACGCAAAGAAAGGCCGGCGCGCTGCATTTAACAGCGCGCCGGCCTTATCGTTTGGCTAACGAGACGGTCCCGTTATGAATTGAAGTTCGTTGCAGAAACTACGCTCGAAACGCTACATCTGCTTGCGACGACGATCGCCGAGCGTCACACCCGTGGCAACGAGCGTAATGCCGCCGATGGCGAAGACCTCACCTGCAAGCGCGGAGGTATCGCCCGTCTGAGCAAGTGCACCGTCCGTGGCCTTCTTCTTGGCGACAGGAGCCTTTGCGGCAGCCTGCGCAACCTGAGGCTTGGCCTGCAGCTCAGCCTTGGGATGATACTTGTCGTACTCGGCCTGCGCGGCAGCCAGGGCATCCTTGGCATCGCCAAGCTCGGCAAGCGCGGCGGCATAGGCGTCGTTGGCATCGGACAGCTTGGCATCGGCATCGCTCAGAGCAGCCTTGAGGCCAGCGGCGGCATCGACGGCGGCCTTATAGCGAGCGTAGGCAGCGTTCAGCTTGACCAGCTTCTCGTTGCCCGTCGTGCCCGCGGCAAGGGATGCCTTGTGGTCGACAGCCTCAAGATCGGCCTTGAGCGCCTCGTCGTTGGCAAGCTCGGCCTTGGCCTTGACGATCTCGAGGTTCGCATCGACGACGGCTTCGTTGGCGGCCTCGAGCTGCTTCTGGGCATCGGCGACACCGGCGACGGCAGCGTCATAGGCGGCCTTGGCGTCGTCGACCGCCTTCTGGGCGCCGGCGAAGCGCTCGAAGGCCTTGTTTGCGCCGGCCAGCTCACCCTCGGCGGCCTTGGCCTTCGCCTGCGCGTCGGACAGGGCCTGCTTCTTGGCATCAACTGCCTGCTTGGCGTCCGAAAGAGTGGTCGCGGCGTGCGTATCTGCGGCCCGAGCCTTGTCAACGCCAGCTTGGGCAGCGTCGTCGGCCTTCTTGGCATCGTCAAGCGTGCCCTGCTTGTTCGCAAGGTCCGTCTTGGCGGCATCGCACTTGGCGGTAAGGTCCTTGACCGAAGCCGTGGCGTTGTCATACGCCTCATTGGCCTGATCGGACTTTGCCTTGGCGGCATCGCGGGCGCTGCGAGCCTTCGCCTTGTGAGCAGCGGCATCGGCTGCCTTCGTCTTGCTGTCAGCAAGCGTGGCGTTTGCCTTATCGAGAGTTGCCTGGGCAGTAGCGGCCTCGCCCTTGGCGGCGTCGAGCTTGGTCTTGGGCGTCTTGACGTCGATACCCTTGAGTTTGGCTTCGGCAGCGTCGTATGCCATCTTCGCGGCGGCGGTGCCGGACTTGGCCTTCTCGTACTCGCCCTTGGCGGTGTTCACGTTCGTGTCGGCCGCGGTATAGGCGTCTTGTGCGTCTTTCTGATTATTGAGAGCAGCGAGATATGCCGTATCGGCCGTGCCCAGCGTCTTCTGCGCCTCGGCGAGCTTGCTCTGGAGCTCCTTGAGTTGCGCCTTCTGCGCCTGCGTGCCGCCAGCGTTATAGGCAGAATCGATGTAGTCGTTGACGAGCTTCTTGAACTCGGAGACAGTGAAATCAGCCTGAGTGTCATCATCGCTGTAATCGAATGCGGTTACCTCGGAATCGGTGTTCTTACCGTTACCGGTTGCGATACCGATAGCCACCGTAGCGGAATCGATAACGTTGAGATAGTGCCCGCAGCCGTCTCCTCTTTCCTTACCGTTTTCATCTTTTGTGCCGGAATACACATCGCGATAGTTTTGGTAGATATAGTACGAATCATAGCGATGAGCCATGAGAGCTTTGCCAGCCTCGCTATCCGCACCGTACTTTTTAATCCAATTCTCGTAATTAACCTTCTCCTGAGTGTAGAGACCAGTATAGGGCCAACCGAGTGTATCCTCGGTCTCGCCGCCGGTATATGCGCCGCCTCCGCCGGCAAGATTTTCACCGTTATCCCAGTAGCAGCCTGAGTGTCTCCAGATGTTCGATGAATATGATGCATTAAGGGCGGCTGCCACAGTCATGCGGAGGCTGACGCTGAGCGCCGACTGACCGTTCGCCTTGCGGAGGTTGTTCTGGGTGTCGAGATATGTCAGGGCGTTGCGCATCTGCTCCAGGGAAAGCGGGTTGGTGTCGCGAGACATGTCCTGATCGACGTACTGGTCATACCATTCGGCCTTGTCATCGGCACCGGTCAGCATCGATACGGCGTCCTGGGCGTTCTTCTTCTGCGTGGCTGTGAACTGGCTGCCGCCGATGATGTAGTTCATGAAGCCGAACATGCCCTGGCTGATAACATTCTGGTCTACGGTCATGTTCGACTTGAGGTCGGCAATCTGCTGGTTAAGCTTCTCGACCTCGGCATTCGCGGTGTCGTATGCCTTCTTGGCGGTATCGGATTCAGCGCATGCCGTCTCCCACTCGCTGCGCTTCTGCTTGCGAACTTCGACAAGCTTATCGTACGCGGTCTTCTTGTCTGCTTCGGTCTGCTGCGCCTTCTCGTATGCGGCCTTGGCGGCGTCGCGCTCGCTGGCGGCGGCGTTGTACTCCTTGTTTGCCGCATCGTATGCAGACTTGGCAGATGCCACAGCAGCGTTGGCGGCGTTGGCCTTCTCCTGCGCGGCGGTGACGGTAGTCTGCGCAGCCTGCAGGTTCGCCTGTGCAGTGGCGTCTGCAGTCGTCGCGGCTTCGAGCGCGGCCTGCGCGGTCGCGAGCTCGCTGGCGGCAGTGACCTTGGCAGCTTCGAGCGCGTTCAGATCGATACCCGTGCCCGAGGTCGCGGCATCAAGCGCGGCCTGCGCCTGGTCGAACTTCTGCTGGGCGTTATCGCGCGCAGTGGTCGCAGCAGCGAGAGCAGCGGCAGTCTCCTGCTTCTTGGCCTGGGCGGAAGTCAGAGCGGTCTCAGTGTCCTTCTTTTCCTGCTGGGCGCTAGCCTCGGCAGCCTTGGCCTGGTCCAGATTGGCCTGTGCAGTAGCAACGGCCTTATTGGCATCATCGAGCTTTGCCTGCCCGTCCTCGACAGCCTTCTTGGCAGTCTCGTACTCGTCCATACCCATGGCCTCGAGCTTGGCTTGGGCATCATCGAGGGCCTTCTTGGCCTCATCCTGCTTTGCCTTGGCGTCCTTGAGCGCCTGGGTCTTATCCTCGACACTCTTGTTGGCCTGTTCGAGCTGATCGTTCAGGTCGCCCAGCTTCTTCTGCTGCTGCTCGGTCTTTTCGACGGCGGCTTTGAGCTCGTCAATCTTCTCCTGGAGCGCGGCGACTTCTGCTGCGTTCTGCTCGATTTCGTTGTCGCTCACAGCCTGCGAGGCCTGATTCTTTTGCTGCTGTGCCTGCTTTTGAGACTGGCCCGCCGCGTCGGCCTTCTTCTGGGCGGCATCGTAGGCGGCCTGAGCGTCCTTGAGCTGCTTTGCCGACTCCTCGGCCAGCTGGGCAGCCGTCTTTACGACCGCTTGGTTACCGGCGGCAACGGTGTTCTCTACAGAACTACCCCCCCTGAACAGAATCGCCGTTATCGGTTGACGGTGCGGCGATTGCCGCCAGCGGCGACATAAGCGGCTGAACAATGAGGCCCGCCGTCAAAACGGTTGCGACGGCGCGGTTGGCAACGCCCTTGACGTTGACGGCCTTAGCCCGAGGCTCAAAGTGTTGTGGGCTGTAGTTTGCCATGGCTTTCTCCCTTTGACACGGATGTATCCATACGCTTCAAACTGTAGGTGCCGATTTTTGAATTCTGTTGCGCAACATTGGTCACCAGCGGATTTTTTGAAACTCGCACTCTCGTGCTTCACAATTTCGTCACACATGTAGGAGCTGGTGCATCATATTATTGCGGGATCAAATTGAACCTGTGATTTGCATTTGCTCCCGCGTCATCCGCCCTATCGGATTCCGCATCCAACAGACACCTCATCCGCCACGGTGTAGAGTTAGGACAACGGGCGCGTTGCGCGGCCCGTGCCAGAACGAGGTGGACATGGAACTCGACAAGCAACAGATCAAGCGGCTGCGCGAACGCCATCACCGGCGCCACGGCATCCGCCCTGCCCATAGTGAGGCCATGGAGAACGCCACCCGCTTCCTAAAGCGCGCATTCAACATTCGCGAGGGACGCGCGCCCTATCACATGATCCGCAAGCGTTTTGTAAACGGGGCGCGTCTGACTGGCTCCCACCTATGCATCCTCATCATCGCCATGCTCATCGCAAGCATCGGCCTCGATATCGACTCGGACATCGCCATCGTGGGTGCCATGCTCATCTGCCCGCTCATGGGATCGGTCCTTGCCATGGCATATGGCATCGCCACGCTCGACCGTGAGATTACTGTCGAAGCCATCGCCAGCCTTGCGCTGCAGATGGCCTTTTGCCTGGTCACGTCCACGTTGTACTTTAAGCTCTCGCCCCTTGGCACCACCACAGCTGCCATCATCGACAATTCGACGCCGACTGTGTGGGACCTCGCTGTCGCGCTCGCCGGCGGCTTTGCGGGCGGCCTAGGCAACTCACGCGACCAGGAACCCGCCACGCTCATTGCCGGCGTAGCCGTGGCGACCGCGCTCATGCCGCCCCTGTGCGCGGCGGGTTACGGCATCGCCATCGCGAGCGGGTCGCTGTTCCTCTCGGCGCTCTACGAGTTTGGCATCAACGTCGTCTTTATCGCGCTGGCGGCCGAAGCCGTATTGCTTCTTTTACGTGTACCGCTCAAGCGTGACCTCAACGGCGACGGCATTGTGACTGCCGAGGAAAACGCTGAGGTCGACGAGCTATCGCGCAAGGTGCGCCGACGCATCATCGTGGGTACGGTGATCTTTGCCATCCCCTGCATCGTTATGACCGCGGGATCCATTGGCTCGGCGCAGGCCGGCGTGCAGGACGGCTACGGCATCACCGAGACCACGCGCGAGCTTGCGGCGGTGCTGCCAGGCTTTAAGGACTACACCGTCGCCGTCGAGACCTCGGCTACCGAAGGCGAGGAGGAGGGTATCGTCGAGCGCGAGATTGTCGCCCATGTGACGACAGACGAGACGCTTGGGGCACACGACCGCCACGTCGCCCGCAAGCTCATCGACCTCAACGTGCCCGAACTCGATCGCGTGGAGTTCGATGTGAAGTGATGCGGGATGTGAGATGGATGCGCGCACGGGCGCGAGTCGGAACGAGGCGCAGACGCGACGCAGGCCGCGAGCAAAAAAGCGGGGCGCGATTCATGTCCGTGCCCCGCTCGCTGTTTTATTGCCGTGAATCAACTGTCCGCATCGACATCGCCAGACTCCACCGTAAACGCCGGACCGGTACTCACCAGATAAAAACGGGTCACCCTGGTATCTCTAAATAGGTAGAGCAAGCCCTGATCGCGTCGGCGTGACAAGTACGCCACGTGGACCGTACCGAATTCTTCACCGTTTTCCTTCTTTAATATCAGGATGTTGGGGTCATCCGTACGCTTAAACTGCCCGTCTGTGCAGATTCCGTCTTGGTCGACCAGCTGCCATCGACAGTTGTCCTCCTCAAGAAAAGCCAGGGTTTCCCGACTTGTTTCGTCATCCCGATAGTAACCGTCAATGGCAAAGCCCCCGGAAACGCATTCCTGCATATAGGATGTTTCTCGATTTATAGCAAACTGCCCTGCAGCGCCCAAGAGCACAGCTAGGCAAACCACTGCGAGGGTTATTGAGATAGTGCGGCGGCCCATGCTAGCCCAGCCGATAGTTGCTTAACGGAGCGTGAAACATACCTGGAACCTCCGATATCAGGGGGAACGTCGCCTATGGCCTGCCGGCAATCATATGTTTCCAACATCAAACCATATGGTTACAACTCGTTGGAGATAGGTTCCATGAACGGACGATAATTTGCGGCGAACGGCTACATATGTTCATTATCTCAGGGTTCTGGAGGCAATTTTTGGTGCCACCGAGACGTTGTTTTCGGAAGTATGCGGCAAATTCCGGAGCCCTCGAGCACACCCCGGTTTTTCACCAATAAAACCGCAGGTACAAAGCTTGGGCATATCCAGTGTGCTCGGCCTATTCAAATTTTGCCGCATACTTCCGAAATCCGAGTCCGCTGAAGGCGCCTGCAACGCTATTTACGCAACATATGTGCAATAAAAACGGGTGGCAGCCGGTACGGCTACCACCCGTTTGTCTCATATCCAGCACAAAGCAGGCCAGTTACTTCTTAATGCCGCGTCCCAGGCGCTCGGCGACCGATGCCACGGCCTCCTCGCTGGCCGGCCCGCAGCTCACACAGCCGTCATGAGCACGCATCTGGCCGGTGACCTCGTCCATCGCGAGCGGCGCCACCTTCTCGAGCTTAAAGCCCTTACCGGCGCGCATGTTCTCCTTGGCCACACTGATCATGAGCTTAATGCGGTTGAGCTGGTTGACCTCGGACGCGCCGGGGTC
Organism: uncultured Collinsella sp.; assembly: GCA_900549715.1. Lineage (GTDB taxonomy): Bacteria > Actinomycetota > Coriobacteriia > Coriobacteriales > Coriobacteriaceae > Collinsella. Next base: position 26,338 of record URPK01000011.1, read on the forward strand.
GTAGTCCACCGCGACGATGTTGCTCTCGGGGTGCTGACGGCGCAGCTCCTTGATCACGGCCTTACCCACCACATGGTTAGGCAGGCACGCGAAGGGCTGCGTGCAGATGATGTTGGGCGCGCCATGGTCAATCAGGTCGAGCATCTCGGCCGTGAGCAACCAGCCCTCGCCCATGTTGTTGCACACCGAAAGCACCGTGCGGGCCTTGTCGGCCATGGTGCCGATGCGCTCGGGCGCCTCAAAGCGGCGGGACTTCTCGAGCAGCTCTTCCACCGGCGTGCGCATCCAGTCCACAAGCTTGATGAGCGCCTGCATACCAGCGCGCGTGGTAGCAGAGCTTCCCAACTCGTCCTTCTGCAGCTCGGCGTTGCTCATGGAGTACAGGAAGAAGTCGAGCAGACCCGGCACCACGGCCTCGCAGCCCTCGCGCTCGATCACGTCGACCACGTGGTTGTTGGCCGTAGGGTGGAACTTGACCAAGATCTCGCCAACTACGCCCACGCGCGGCTTGGTGCCCTCGCCCACGAGCGGCATGGTGTCGAACGCGCGGATGGCCTCGCGGCACAGCTTGGTGTAGTTGTGGCGGTTGAACTTAGGCGCCAGCTTGCGAGCACGCGCCATGTACTCCTCGTAGAGTGCGTTCGCCGCACCGGGCGTGGCCTCGTACGGACGGCAGCGGTAGAGCATCTGCATCATCACGTCGCCAAAGAGCACCGCGTAGACTGCCTGCTTAAGCAGCGCCGGCGTAATCTTAAAGCCGGGGTTGTCCTCGCCGAGCGCCACTGCCGAAAGCGAGATCACCGGAATCTCGGGGTGGCCGCTCTCGCGCAGGGCCTTGCGGATGAGCGCGATGTAGTTGGTGGCACGGCAGCCGCCGCCGGTCTGGCTGATGACCACGGCCGTCTTGGACAGGTCGTACCGGCCGCTCTCGATAGCCTCCATAATCTGGCCCGTTACCAAAATCGACGGGTAGCAGATGTCGTTGTTCACGTAGCGCAGGCCTGCCTCGACGGCGTCGTGATCGGTCGAGGGAAGCAGCTCCAGGTTGTAGCCGGCACCACGGAACACCTCTTTGACCAGGTCAAAGTGGATCGGTGCCATCTGCGGGCATAGGATGGTGTAGCCCTCCTCGCGCATCTGCTCGGTAAAGGGCACCTTGGGCCACGCGGTCGAGGCGCTCTCGCGTTGCGCCTCGAACGTGTACTTGCGGCTCGCAAACGCGGGAGCATCCGTGGAAGGCGCCACCGGCGCGGCATCGCCCTGCTCGTAAGCCTCGCCCGCGGCGGTTGCCTCGGCCAGACGTTCGGCCTCCTGGTCCTTGAGGGCAGCCATGAGCGAGCGGATGCGGATGCGCGCGGCGCCCAGGTTGGACACCTCGTCGATCTTGAGCACGGTGTAAATCTTGCCGCTGGCCTCAAGGATTTCCTGCACCTGATCGGTGGTCAGGGCGTCCAAGCCGCAGCCGAAGGAGTTGAGCTGAATCAGGTCCAGGTCGTTGCGCATCGTCACAAAACGGGCGACGGCGTACAGGCGGCTGTGGTACATCCACTGGTCGACCACGCGGATGGGGCGCTCGGGCTTTACCAGATGCGCGAGCGAATCCTCGGTAAAGACCGCAAAGCCAAAGCTCGAGATAAGCTCGGGCAGGGCGTGGTTGATCTCGGGGTCGTTATGGTAGGGACGACCGGCGAGCACGATGCCGTGACCGCCGTGGTCCTCGACCCACTTAAGAGCCTCCTCGCCCATGGTCTGGATGTCCTCGTGGAAACGCGCATCGGCCTCAAAGGCGGCGTTGACGGCGGCATCGACCTCGGAACGCGTGATCTTGGGCCCACGCACGCGACCGCGACCGGCTTGCGCATCGGCCACACGGTCGACGGCGAGCACCTGGTACAGACGGCGCTTGAGCTCGGTCTTGTCATGATAGGGCACAAACGGGTACAGGAACTCGATATTCTGCTCGCGAATCTCATCGATATTGAGCGCCAACGCCGTGGGGTAGCTCATGACGATGGGGCAGTTGTAGCAGTTACCGGCCGTCGGGTCCTCCTTGCGCTCCCAGCGCACGCACGGCATCCAGATAAAGTCGACATCGCGGTCGATGAGGTTCATAACGTGGCCGTGGCTCATCTTTGCCGGGTAGCACACGCTCTCGGACGGCATGGACTCGATGCCCGCCTGGTAGGTCTTTTTGCTCGACTGGTCGGACAGCTGCACGCTAAAGCCCAAGCGCGTAAAGAACGCGTGCCAGAAGGGGTAGTTCTCGTACATGTTGAGCGCGCGCGGGATGCCGACGGTGCCGCGCGGGGCCTCGTCGGGGCTCAGCACCTCGCGGTTAAAGAGCAGATCGTTCTTCTTTTTGAAGAGGTTGGGCGCCTCGGTCTTTTGCTTTTTGTGGCCGGCACCCTTCTCGCAGCGGTTACCGGTAATGAAGCGCCTGCCGCCGCCAAAGTCGTTGACGGTGAGCTGGCAGTTGTTGGAGCAGCGGCCGCAGCGGACATGCTTTTGCGTCACGGTGAGGTGCGCGATGTCCTCGGCCGAAAGGATGGTCGAGGTGCCGTCGGCGCCGGCGCGATCGCGGGCGAGCAGGGCCGCACCATAGGCGCCCATGCAGCCGGCGATGTCGGGACGCACGGCATGAACGCCGGTGAGCTGCTCAAACGCGCGCAACGTGGCGTCGGACATAAAGGTGCCGCCCTGAACGATCACCTGGCTGCCGATCTCCTTGGGGTCGCGCAGCTTAATGACCTTGAACAGGGCATTCTTGATGACGGAATAGGACAGGCCGGCCGCGATGTCGCCCACCGTGGCACCTTCCTTTTGCGCCTGCTTGACGCGCGAGTTCATAAAGACCGTGCAGCGACTGCCCAGGTCGACGGGGGCCTTGGCATGGATGGCGGCATCGGCAAACGCGCGCACGTCCATGTTCATAGACACGGCGAAGCTCTCGATAAAGCTGCCGCAGCCCGATGAGCAGGCCTCGTTGAGCATGATGTGCTCAATCACGCCGTCCTTAACGCGCAGACACTTCATGTCCTGGCCGCCGATGTCCAGGATGAACTCGACGCCGGGCAGGAATGCCTTGGCGCCACGCAGGTGCGCAACGGTCTCGATCTCGCCGGAGTCGGCCTTGAGGGCCTCGATGAGCAGCGCCTCGCCGTAGCCCGTGGTGGTCACGTGGCCGATGGTACAGCCGGCGGGGATGTGGTTGTAGAAATCGGCCATGATGACCTTGGCCGTGCCCAGGATGTCGCCGTTGTTGTTGCCGTACCAGGTGTGCAACAGCTGGCCGTCCTCGCCCACGAGCGCGGCCTTCATGGTGGTGGAGCCGGCGTCGATACCGATGAACACGCGGCCGGTGTAGCCGTCGAGCTTGCCCTTGGGGACGACTTCCTGGTCGTGGCGACCCTTGAACTCGGCAAAGTCCTCGTCGGTGGCAAAGAGCGGATCCAGACGCTCGACCTCGGCACCCTGCGTGTCACCCAGGGCATCGATGGCCTCGATGAGCTGCGGGAACGTGCTGAGCTTGTTGGACTCGTGCGCCATGGCGGCGCCGCTCGCCACAAACAGGTGAGCGTTTTGGGGCACGATACGGTGTTCCTCGTCCAGGTTGAGCGTGAGGTAGAAGCGGTGGCGCAGCTCGGAGAGGTACTGCAGCGGGCCGCCCAGGAAGGCGACGTTGCCGCGGATGGGACGACCGCACGCCAGGCCCGAGATGGTCTGGGTCACGACGGCCTGGAAGATGGAGGCGGCCACGTCCTCGGGACGGGCGCCCTCGTTGAGCAGCGGCTGCACGTCGGTCTTGGCAAATACGCCGCAGCGACTGGCGATGGGATAGATGGTGGTGGCGTTGGCCGCGAGCTCGTTGAGGCCGCTGGCATCGGTGTGCAGCAGGGTGGCCATCTGATCGATGAAGGCGCCCGTGCCGCCGGCGCAGGTGCCGTTCATGCGCTGCTCGATGCCGTTATCGAAGTAGATGATCTTGGCGTCCTCGCCGCCCAGCTCGATGGCGACGTCGGTGGCAGGGATGAGGGTCTCGACGGCGCGTTTGCTGGCGATGACCTCCTGGACAAACTCCAGGTCGAGCCACTGCGAGAGCAGCAGACCGCCCGAGCCGGTGATGGCGCAGGTCATTTGAGCCGTCGGCAACACGGTCGCGGCGCCTTCGAACAGGTCGCGGGCGCAGGCGCGGACATCGGTGTGATGGCGCTGGTACTTGGCGTAGACAATTTGGTTGTCGTCGTTGAGCACGGCGAGCTTGACGGTGGTGGAGCCCACGTCGATGCCCAGGTGCAGGTTGCCGCGGGCGTTCTCGGGGTTGAAGATCGCGCCTTCGGGGGCCTGAGCGGCGGCTACGGGCTCGACAGCGGTGGCTGTGGTTACGCCAGTCGGTACGCCGGCGACGATTGCCTCCCCCGCTGCATTCTTGGCCTCGGCGACTGCCCCGGCAACTTTCTCGGCAGCAGCGGTCGCCGCCTTCTGCGCGGCATCCGCCACGGCGGGCGCGGCCTCACGCGCGGCAGCGACCATACGGTCCTTAATGCCCTCGACGAGTTTGCTCATCTGTCTCTCCTCTTAGTTATGGGACTCAACGGACACGGCGGTGTCGACCGCGTCTTCGAGCTGCAAGTTCAATAGCTTCATGCCGTATTCCGGCACGTTGATATCGATGGGTTGGCCATACAAGTCGCCGGGACGCACAAAGGCGATAACCGTCATAATGCGCGCCATGGCCTCGGGCGATTCGGTGAGCCCGCGCTCATACCAGCGTTGGAGCAGACCGACCTCGGCACTCACGACGAAGGTGACGTAGTAGTCAAAGAACGTACCCAGCGCCAGGCCCAAAATACCCGTCTGCGCACGCGGCACCACGGCCTCACGCGCGGTGTCGATAATCTTTTTAATGAAGGCTTGATCGCCGCCCGGGCCCAGCAGCGATCCGATCAGATCGCGGTTGGCCGCAAGATAGCGCAGCAGCTCAACCGAACCAGGTGCTGGCTCGAGCTCATCGATGCTGCGATACAGATCGGGCAGATGAGCTGCGGTAATGAGCTCAACGTGCTCGCGGATCTCAGCCAGCAGACTTTCCTCGATCTGATTGATAAAGTCGGGAATATCGCGGTAGTGCGAATAGAACGTGCGGCGCGTAAGGCCGGCACGCTCGGTGAGCGACGCGACATTAATGCGCGAAAGATCGCCGCTTTCGGCAAGCTCGCTGGCAAGTGCCTGGCGAAGGGCGCGCTGCGAGCGAAGGGACCTGCGATCGCATTTCTCGAGCTGGGACAAGCGTCCTCCTTGTTACTCAGCCTGTGCGCTATTGCACAGTGCGAGTATTATTGCACACCGTGTGTATCAACACGTAAAGGCAATATTTAGATTGTGGCAAAGGGACTGTCTTTTTGTCACATTAGGTTGCGCTCAGCTTTTAGAAGCGACATTGCCGATTGTCCAAAATGTCATTCGTGGGTAGAATGGTGTCGACGGCAGCCCAAGTTCTGCAAAGCTGGGCAGCGCCGTTGCGTGGATTAAGGGGTCAACGCCTTAGCGGCGCCGACCCCTCTTTCGTTGCTTCGAGCGTTGCTTGAGTGCCTCGGAAAGTCCGATAAGCGTCGTAAGAAGCGAGACCAATGCGGTCAGGAGCCTCACGAAATCAATCAAATCGGTCATGGGCATCACCTCCCATCAGATGGAGGGCGCTGCCCGGCACATGGAACTGCCGCCAACAGCAACAATTCTATCAAAGCGCAGTTAAATATGCGAATATATGTTCGTGTTTAAAGAAGCTAGTCCCCACTGTGACAAAGGGGCTGTCCCTTTGTCACATTATTCGATGACGGTGCGGGAGTTTTGCTTGCGCATGGTGGCGAGCATGTGTTTGGGGACGGCGTGGACCATGCAGCTGCCGATGGTCGCGCTCGCGGCGGCTTTAGCTGCATAGCTAGCGTTTTTGGTCGCGTAGCTGTGGCGGAAACGCTTGAGCATGGCGATGTCGTTGCCGCCGTCTCCATAGACCGCGACCTCGTCCTCGGCAATACCGTAGTAGCCCGCCAACCAGGCCACGCTCTCGCCCTTGTTGCACGCTACGTCCGTGATCTCGAACATCACCGGATCGAACGGCGCGTTGACCACGCGGTCCGATCGCTCGGCCAAATATGCCTTAAGGTCACGCTCCAGCTCGGGTGAGGTCACGCGACAGTTGATCTTGCACACATCGTGGCGCAGGATGTCGCCAATCGACTGGTCAAAATACTGTTCCTCGTGATACCCGCCACGTGCACGCATACCGCGCATCACAATACGCTTGATGGGGCTGTCCTTTTTAAAGCCCGCCTGATGCATCTCGAACGAACCGCTCGAGTACATGCCATCGGGCGTGGAACAATCAAAGCAAATGTCCGGGAACGCCTTGAGCAGTTCCTCAGTGACCTGCGGATCGATGGTCCAAGTCTTGAGCACCTCGCCATGGCTGTCGCGCACGATGGATCCGTTGGAGCAGCAGGCGTCAAGCGCCAGGCCCGTAAAGCCATGCTCGCCGATCGGCAACGTCGAGCGTCCAGTCGCGGGAACCACATGCAGACCAGCCTCGGTCAGCTCACGAATGGCACGGCGGATGGTCCCATCCGCCTCATGCAGGGCGTTCAGCAGCGTTCCGTCTAAGTCACTCGCGAACATCTTAATCATGAACATGCCTCTCCTTCGTCTGCCCGATATTGTAGACGAAGGAGAGGCATGTCCGAACAATGCCGTCCCGGCGCGGCGTACCACCGCCTTCACAAATTCACGGTGCCCCAGCGCGTTAAGACAATCGCCGCAATCGATTTTTCAGCCGATAAAACAGAGCCGTCGTCAACGTCAGCACCGGCAACATGCCTGCGAATACAATCGCCGGTGTCCATCGATCATATGCAGCCCCGTACGTCAATTGGCCGATAGGTATTGCGCAGGAAAGGACCATGTAAACGACCGAAAGCACTTTTCCGCAGAGCTCAGTCGGCGCTGCCCGCTGAACAAACGCGATGATTTCAACCGACGCAATGGCTGCCCACACCATGACCCATGCCGAACCAACCGCAAACACGGTGAACACGCATACATCTGCGCCGAACAGTAGCGTGACAATGATCGGTGCGACTCCAAAACAGATCATCGCAACATATCGACATATGCCATTGAAAGAAAAACGATGCGGCCAAATGCCGACCAAGCCACTGCCGGCAAGACCACCCAAGCCCATAGCCACCTCAACTATCCCAACGCAGGACGATTGCATGCCGAGATGCTTTGTAACAATAATGGGAGCGCCAATCGTTAGCCCAACCAACGCAAAGTTCAAAACAGCCGCAAGCAAAATCACAGCGACCAATGATGCATTTTGCAACAGATACCGAATCGACTCCCAAAAATCGTTTCGGCATGTCGTACGAGTCGCGCCGTCTCCCATCGTTTCAGATGAGGCATTTTGCTTGAGTGCGACCCCAAACAAGAGAGCTGAAATCGCAAACGCCACCGACGCGGTTGTGCAAAGAGTATCGATGCCAAAGCACCCATAGACTGCCGTCCCAACCACAGGGCCCAAGATATTGCTCACCATGGTCATCTGCGAAACCAATGCAGTGGCCCGCTCAACCTTCTCTTCACCCGCCATGCGCACCGTCTCAATTTGGAGCATTGGCTTCAGCAGCGATTGAACACCATATTGAACACAAAGTATCGCTACTACGACGACCGCAAGAGGCAATGAGCGCTTCATGGGGACAGACAGCAGTGATGCAGTCATCAGAGCAATGCCGAGGGACACGAGGACCTCGCGGTGTCTTCCCCGATCCGCTAAGACCCCACCAGCCGGAGTTGCGAGTACGCCGGGTATGAACGCTATCGCCACGACGACACCATATAACGTTGACGATCCCCTGCGATCGAACAAGTAAAGTGGATACGCAAAGCACAGCGCCGACAGCATCGAATACGTGCACAGCTGCGCAACCAGAAGTTCCGCGAGCCTGATTGACCGCACTGTTTTTGATTTCAACGAGACACCGACGTCTCTCAGCCCAGCCATAAGCCCACCCCCTATACATACCACTAGTATGTATTTAATGACTTGAAAAGGGCAGCCGTGGCTACCCTCACAAATCAATTACATACCGTTGGTATCTATATTACCACCCGGCGCGGTCCCATACGTCCCAAATCTGCGCCGTTGTCTGAAGCACTTCATTACCCAAATCGAGCCCCACCGCGGCAGCCATCTGCGCCAAACATTGTGCGCGAGCGAGCATTCGCTCCTTGGGCTCGAGCGGACGGAACAATGGCAGCAGCCAAAGATTCGCCAACAACGATACGGCCTCCGCCGCTTCGCGCGGGCATTCGCACGCAATGGAGCCGTCGGCGATGCCCTCCTCGATCACTGGCAAGAGACAGCCATCGGCCGACTCGTCAAATGAGCCCTGGTACTGCATCGCCAGTAGGCGCGAGCTTTTTACCGGATCTGCTGCAGGACGCATACGTGCCCATAGCTCAATTTGTGGAACAACGGACTCGGGAGCGTACAGTCGCTTGAGCTTTTGGGCTCCGGTCATATTACCGACGCCAAGCATCGAGCGGCGGTGCTCAACAATCGGAGTCATCGCCCGATCAAACGCGGCGTTGAAAATCTCTTCTTTGCTCTTGAAGTGATGATAGACAGCGCCCTTGGTCATGCCGTCGAGACGGTCAACGATATCTTGAATACTCGTCCCCTCATAACCCTGTGCGCAGAATAGCTCCAGTGCCGCGTCGAGAATCTTCGCGACCGTCTCCTCGGGATATTTATTGCGACCCATAATCCGCCCATCCGCAACGCAAGTCTTGTGCCTCATTGCAGCATTTTAACGTTGCGGATGGCAGGCGGTCGATCCTACACCGCGGCAGGGCCGTGTTCGCCGGTACGGATGCGGATAACCTCCTCGACCGGCTCAACCCAGATCTTGCCGTCTCCAACGGCACCGGTGCGAGCAGCGTTGCAGATGATGTCGACAATGCCGTCGACATGTTCATCGGCGCAGATGAGGGTGAACTGCACCTTGGGGATCGTGTTGACGAGCAGCTCGTTGCCGCGCACGTATTCCTTCCAGCCATGCTGCGCGCCGCATCCCTGCACCTGGTTGATAGTCATACCGCGAACATCAGCAGCAAACAGCGCATCTTTAAGAACCTCAAGCTTCTCGGCACGAACGATCGCCGTAATCTTCTTCATAGTAAATTCCTCTCTTTAGTAAAGAAATGAATTGCCATTCAATAACGCGGGTTTTCCAAGTGCCCGAGATTGCCCCGAAAGAGGAGTGCCGCGTACTTCGGTACGCAAGCGACAGTTTGAGGGGCAAGGTCGGGTGCTTGGGAAAGCCGCGCTGCTAATCGAGTCCGGAGAAAGAAGGATAGGCGCTCTCGCCGTGCTGACTCGCATCCAGGCCCAGCGCCTCGTCGGCCTCGTCCACGCGCAGGCTACCGTGGAACAGCGCCTTGACCACCGCGGCGATCACCAAGTCGAGCACCAGCACAATAGCGACCGTCACCACAATGCCTAAGATCTGCGAGATGAGCAGTGACACGTCGCCCGTGTAGAACAGGCCGCCCTTACCGGTCCACGAAAGCTCCGGCACGCAGAACAGGCCCGTGAGCACGCCGCCCAAAATGCCGCCGATGCCGTGGCAACCGAACGCGTCGAGCGCATCGTCGTAGCCGAACTTGGTCTTAAGATGGCTGATGGCCAGGTAGCAGACGGGCGATACGATCAGGCCCATAACCAGCGCCGCCCACGGCTCGACAAAGCCCGCGCCCGGCGTGACCACCACAAGGCCCGCGACCAGACCGGTGCTGGCACCCACCAGCGTGGGGCGACCGGTGTGCACGCGCTCGACGGCAAGCCATGAGACCATGCCCGCCGCGCTGGCCGTCACGGTGTTGAGGATGGCGAGCGCCGCCACGGCGTCGGCCTTAAACTCGCTGCCGCCGTTAAATCCAAACCAGCCAAACCAAAGCAGGCCGGCGCCCAGTGCTACAAACGGCACGTTATGCGGACGATAGCTCACCATGCCAAAGCCGCGACGACGGCCGAGCATTAAGCAGAGAATCAGGCCCGTAAGACCGGACGAAATGTGCACCACGTCGCCGCCGGCAAAGTCGAGCGCTCCGATGATGTCGCCGATAAAGGAGCCATCGCCTCCCCAAACCATGTGGGCGAGCGGCGCGTAAACCACGAGCAGCCAAATGCCCAGGAAAGCCGTCATGACACCAAACTTAACGCGGCCGGCCAGGCTGCCCGTGACGATAGCGGCGGTGATCATGGCAAACGCCATCTGGAAGGCGATGTTGATGATCTGAGGATAGACGGCACCGTCCGCGGCATTGCCCTCGGCCGCCTGCAGCACCTGGTTGAGCACCGGTAGGCACAGCAACTGGTCAAGGCCTCCAATAAACGGACTGGAGCCGTCGCCGCCGTAGGCCAGCGACCAGCCGGCAACAATCCACAGCACACCAACTAGGCCAATGGCGCCAAAGCACATAAGCATGGTGTTGATGACATTTTTGCGCCTGGACAGGCCTCCATAGAAAAACGCCAGCCCCGGTGTCATTAAAAACACGAGCATGGTGCAGATGAGCATAAACGTTGTCGATCCCGTATCGTACATTCGCTCCCCCTTGGTCGCATGAACGTTGTCGGCGCCCATAGTGCGGCCGAGGGCCAACTGGTGTAGACCAGATACGGCGTTGTTAAACGCTGCGTTGTCGAATGGAAACGGTGCCGCAATCTTGGAAACGGCACGGCAACGGGCGCGAAACGAACGGGAAATACGCGAGCAAGGAAGCCGTGAGCGCGCCCGTCCCGGCTAGCGGCGGAACAGCTCGCGGGCTCGGTCGCGGAGGCCGGTAGCTCGGATGACGCCCTCGTAGCGATTGATGCGCAGACGCGGGAAGGCGTTAAAGAAGCGCAGGTCGCGACGGCTGAGCGAAACGCTCGGCACCGGACGGCTCATGCGCTTGCCGGCAAGGCGACGACTGAGTGACGGACGCGGCATGCTCGGCGCGGCATCGGCCACGCGGCGGGCAGCGAGTGCCAGGCCGCGAGCACCATCCGCGATAAACGTCGGCATCGAAGCCTTCTCGCGCAGGGCATCGAGCGCCGCGTCGCCCAGCTCGGCCAGCCAAGCGTTAACGGCGCGACCGCGGATATGCGTCTGCGCCACCGAGTCGATCGCCGAATCGGGAATACGTTCGAGCATAGAGTCGGAGGCGTCGGCGAGCGACTCATTGATGCGGTCGGCAAGGTCGGCCCGGACGCGCTCCAGCTGATCAGACAGACGCCGCCAGCTCGCCAACGAGCACACCGCGTCGACCATCATCGCGACCGCGACGATAAAGGCGGACAGCCGCACAATCAGCACCGGCAGATGGCCAAGCAGCCCCAGCAATGCCGGCTCCACTAAACGGCAAATGCACAGTGCACCCAGGCCAAACGCGCAGGCCCAGTACAGGCAGATGCGTCCGTGCAGGTTAAACGGCAGATGCGAGTAATCCCAAAACCGGGCACCCGTCGTTTTTTCCAACAGCACGCCCACGCTATATTCGATCACGCTGCATACGAGCGCGGCAGCGACAAACTGGCTCGAGGCGTCTGGGATTCCACGCAGCAGCAACCAGCACGCAATGCCGCCCGCACCGTAGATGGGACAACACGGCCCTAGCAAAAAGCCGCTGTTGGCAAAGCGTCCGTGGTTGAGCATGGCGCAGACTGTCGACTCCCATACCCAGCCGCAAAAACCGTAGAAGGCAAACGAGAGTACCAGCGCCGAGAGCGGACAGGCGGCAAGCGTCGCGCCGTCAAATGCCATGTCGATCGCGGTTCCCACCGTCTACCCACTCCTCTTTTCGTTCGATTCTTTGCTCGAGCCGTCACTCGGGCCCTCGTTCAAATCGTTCGCGCCGCCTTTGCGCGGCAGACGGCCGGCAATCGTCTCGCGCAGTGCGCACCATTTATCCGCCAGGCACACAATCCATGCCTCACGACACGTCGGCGGCACCGGTACCAGCGGAAACATATGCCGTACGATAATATTCCGCTCGCGCGGCGTCAGCTCAAAATCTTCCTCCGCACGCGCCAAGGCAAAAAACGGGTGACGAAAGCCATGCAGTCGATGGCTTGGGTCGGGATCGTGCCAGTCATAGAGAAAGTAATCGTGCAGCAGGGCCCCGCGCAGCAGCGATAAGCGGTCGACGGAGATACCGACGCGGCCCAGGCGCTCGGCAAAGGACAGACTTGCCCGCGCTACCGAGGTCACATGCGTATAGACCGTCACATCGCCATGTTGGATAAACTCATGCATCAGGTCCAAGCGGCCCGCCTGGGCAAGCTGACGGGCGGCATCGTCGACCTCGCGCGCGATTTTCTCGGCACGAACGGTATCGGACATGCGGCCTCCTTCCGGCGGCGCTCGGCGGCAAGCCGCGGCCTGCGCGCAATGAATAAAATCATCATCGAATTTACCAGTATGGCATCGGACAAAACGTTTTGCCCCACCAGTTGGCGAATTACCGCGCCGCCGTCACATATCAAACGCCAAAATGTGCGAGACTGTCTTGTGCAATTGTGCCGGCCGAGGGAGTGCCGGCGCACGATTCGCATGGAGTAACCCACAACGATGCTGCTTACGCAAACGACAACGCCCGAGGACGTCAAGGCTCTCGATCGCGCCGAGCTTCCGCTGCTCTGCGGCGAGATCCGCCACGCCATCCTCGAAAGCTCCGCCGCCGTCGGCGGGCACGTTGCCCCCAACCTGGGCGTCGTTGAGCTTACGGTTGCGCTCCATCGCGTGTTTAACTCCCCCATCGACAAGATTGTCTTTGATGTTTCGCACCAGACCTACGCCCACAAGGCGCTGACTGGGCGCGCGTACACTTATATCGACCCGGCACGCTACGGCGAGGCCTCTGGTTTTGCCAATCCTGACGAGTCCGAGCACGACCTGTTCGCCATGGGCCACACCTCCACGTCGGTGAGCCTGGGCTGCGGCTTGGCGCACGCTCGTGACCTGGCGGGCGATGCGTACAACGTCATCACCATCATTGGCGACGGTTCGCTTTCGGGCGGTCTGGCGTTTGAGGGCTTTAACAATGCCGCCGAGCTCGACAGCAACCTGATCATCATCGTCAACGATAACGACCAGTCCATCGCCGAAAACCACGGTGGCCTGTATCGCAATCTGGCCGAGCTACGCGCCAGCAACGGCACCTGTGAGCGCAACGTTTTCCGCGCGATGGGGCTCGACTACTGCTATCTGGACACCGGCAACGATGTGTTGGCCCTGGTCGACACGCTGCAGGAGCTGCGCGATATCGATCATCCCATCGTGCTGCACGTCTCCACCGCAAAGGGCAAGGGCTTTGAGCCAGCCCAGAGCGACCCCGAGCGCTGGCATCATGTGGGTCCGTTTGACATGGCGACTGGGCGCAAGCTCTGCCCGGGCCATCCGAGCGAGCCTGCGCCGCGCACCTATGCCGACATTACGGGCGAGGCGCTCAGCGCCGCCATCGAGCACGATCCGCAGGTCGTGGGCATCACGGCCGCCACGCCCTACATCATGGGCTTTACACCCGAGCTTCGCGCCGCCGCCGGCAAACAGTTCGTCGATGTGGGCATTGCCGAGGAGCACGCCGTGACCTTTGCCACCGCGCTTGCGCGCTCGGGTGCCAAGCCAGTCTTTGGTGTGTACGGCACGTTTTTGCAGCGCGCCTACGACGAGCTGTGGCACGACCTGTGCCTCAACGATGTCCCCGCAACCATCCTGGTGTTTGGCGCATCGATCTTTGGCACCACATCCGAGACGCATCTTTCGTTCTTTGATATTTCTATGCTGGGCGCTCTCCCCAATATGCGTTACCTGGCGCCTTCCTGCATGGAGGAATACCTATCCATGCTGAGCTGGTCGCTCGACCACCGCGAGCATCCCGTGGCGATTCGCGTGCCGGGCATTGGCTTGGTAAGCCGCCCCGATCTTGCGCCCGCCGAAGACACCGACTATAGCGTCGTTCGCTACAACGTGGTACGCCAGGGACGCGACGTGGCCGTGCTCGCGCTTGGCGATTTCTTTGAGCTGGGCGAGCGCGTGACAAACCGCTTGGCCGCCGAGTACGGTATCGAGGCCACACTCGTCAACCCGCGCTTTGCAACCGAGCTCGACCGCGAGTTCCTCGACAGCCTTGCCGCCGAGCACCGCGTTGTCGTCACCCTCGAGGACGGCGTCTTGGACGGCGGCTGGGGCGAGCGTGTGGCGTGTTACCTGGCCTGCACGCCCGTGCGCACGCGCACCTTCGGCATCGCCAAGGGCTTCCCCGACCGCTACGACCCCAACGAACTGCTCGCTCAGAACGGCATGACGGCCGAGAACATGGCCGTCGAAGCCGTAAGGCTACTTAACGAGTAAAAACCTCCGCAAGGGAAGCACCCCTGCGGAGGTTTTTATTTTCGCGGCGCGATTGTCTCAATCTGTAACATCTAGGGCCCGAATTCCCGTCTAACTGTTACAGATCTAGATAAGACGTCTTAGTCCCAAACCTTTGTCTCGATCTGTAACAGATAGAGACCTTTTGGCCGTCTACCTGTTACAGATCGAGACATTCGAATTCCCCTGAAGAGAAAATCTCAATCTGTAACAGTTACTCGGCAAAAATGGCTGCAGATGTTACAGATCGAGACAAAACAGCAAGGCATGCCGCTGCATCGGCCAGAACCGCCACAAAGGTGCCTGTCCCTTTATGGTAGGTAGAATAACCCATAAGGTAAGTATGTTTCTGAGTTATTTCGTGTTGACCCATTTGAGCGGGATGGGGTATAACTCTACTCAACCGCTAGGGATTTTATTGAGAAAGGTGTTCTCCTATGAGCAAGAACCTCTCCCAGCAGGTCGTTCTCGACCGCCGCGGCTTCGTTGCCGCCACCTTCGCAACCGTCGCCGGCCTTGGTCTTGCCGGCTGCTCTGACACCAGTGCCGAGGCTGACAAGGGTTCCGCCGCTGGCTCCTCCAAGAGCTCCGAAGATACCGAGGCTTCCACCACGCTCGACGCCAAGGCATTCGACAAGCTCGTCGACAACGGCCCCAAGGCCGATGACGATGTCATCGCCGCCAGCACCTGGGCCACGGCCGTCAAGGACGCCGGCGTCTTTAAGATCGGTGGCGTTCAGACCTCCACGCTCTTCTCCCTCCTCAACGAGAAGGACGGTCAGACCCGCGGCTTCGACGCCGGCATCGCACAGCTCCTGTCCAACTACATTCTGGGCGAGAACAAGGTCGAGATCACCCAGGTGACCTCGGACACGCGCGAGTCCGTCCTGCAGAACGGCCAGGTCGACGCCGTCTTTGCCACCTACACCATCACCGATGAGCGCAAGAAGCTCGTCTCCTTCGCCGGCCCCTACTACTACACCCAGCAGGCTATCCTGGTGCTCACCGATAACGACGACATCAAGGGCGTCGACGACCTGGCCGATAAGAACGTCGCCGTCCAGTCCGGCTCCAACGGCCCCGCCATCCTGGAGGAGTTTGCCCCCAAGGCCAGCCAGCAGGAGTTCAAGACCGACGAGGAGGCACGTCAGGCACTCCAGCAGGGCCGCGTCGATGCCTACGTCATCGACAACAACATGCAGCAGAGCGCCCTGGTCCGCGAGCCCGGCAAGTACAAGATTGCCGGCAAGCCCTTCGGCAGCAAGGAGCCCTACGGCATCGGCCTGCCGCTCGATTCCGACGGTGTCGCCTTTGTCAACGACTTCCTTAAGAAGATCGAGGATGACGGCACCTGGACCGAGCTGTGGCAGATCTGCATTGGTGACCGTACGGGCGACACCAATGTTCCCGAGCTGCCCGAGATCGGCGCCTAGGCAGCGAGCCTAGTAACGGCCGCTACGAAACCATATGGAAACGCACGATGCGCTTTATTGCGCTAAACTGTTTCCTCACTGAGTTGTCGGGGCTTCCGTACACACGGGGGCCCCTTTCCTTACCGGCGGGAGGTCCGCATGAGTCTCTCCGAGCTCTGGTCGCTCTATGGCCAGAACTATATCGACGCGCTGCTGGCAACCTGGGGCATGACGCTTGAGTCGTTTGCCATCGCCATGGTGCTGGCCGTCGCCGTCACCGTGATGCGCGTGTCGCCGCTCAAGCCGCTGCGCGTCTTTGGCGACCTGTATGTCCAGGTCTTCCGTAACATCCCCGGCATCGCGCTGCTCATTATCGTCGTCTACGCGCTGCCGCCGCTCAAGGTCGTCCTGCCCTACCGCACCTGCGTCATCGTCGCCACAGTGCTCTTGGGTTCTGCCTTTGGCTCCGAGAACTTTATGAGCGGCATCAACACCGTCGGTGTCGGTCAGGTGGAAGCCGCCCGCTCGCTGGGCATGAGCTTCAGCCGTATCCTCGCCAAGATCGTGATTCCGCAGGCGCTGCGCTCGAGCGTGCTGCCCATGACCAACCTCTTTATCGCCGTCATGCTCACCACCGCGCTCGGCAGTCAGGTGCCGCTTAAACCGCAGGAGCTCACCGGCGTGGTGAGCTACATCAACACGCGCTCGCTCGGCGGCGTCGCCGCGTTCTTTATCTCGGCGCTCGGCTACCTGGGCACGGCCTTTGTGGTGAGCCACATTGGCAACTATATCGATAAGAAGGTGAGGATCCTCCGATGAGCAAGCACTCCACCTCCGCGCTCACCATGCGCGATGCGCTCTACGAGGCTCCCGGCCCCAAGATGCGCGCCAAGATTCGCGTCGGCACCGCCATCTCACTTGTTGCCGTGGCCGCGCTCATCGCTCTGGTACTGCAGCGCTTTTATGTGACCGGTCAGCTTTCGGTCCACTATTGGTATTTCTTTACGCACCTCACTACCTGGAAGTTCTTACTTGCCGGCTTTGAGGGCACCGTTAAAGTCGCGCTCACCGCCGGCGCCATCGCGCTGGTGCTTGGCCTGGCCCTTATGCTCGGCCGTACGAGCGACATTAGGCCGCTGCAACTGGTCTGCCGCGTGCTCACCGATTTCTTCCGCGGCGTGCCGAGCCTGCTGTTCATCTACTTCTTCTTTTTGGTGCTGCCCCAGTACAAGATCGCGCTGCCGTCGTTTTGGATGCTCACGCTTCCCGTCGCGCTCGCTGCAGCCGGCGTACTTGCCGAGATCTTCCGCGCCGGCGTCAACGCCGTGCCGCGCGGTCAGGTCGAGGCAGCCCAGGCGCTCGGTCTCTCCAAGGCCAAAATCACCTTTAAAATCGTATTGCCCCAGGCGATTCGGTTTATCATTCCGTCGTTGATTTCGCAGCTTGTGGTCGTAGTCAAGGACACCACCGTCGCCTATGTCGTGAGCTACCCCGACCTCATGCAAAATGCCCGCGTGCTCATTACCAACTACGACGCCCTCGTGTCGGTCTACCTGGTTATCGCGGTCATCTACATCCTCATCAACATCGCGATCAACAAGGCCGCTGTCTACGTTTCGCACAAGACCGGCGCGACCATCATCCGCTAACGCTTTACCATTTCGAGTCATAAGGAGCCGAGCACCATGGCACAGAGCACCTCTTCCACCGGCAATCAGCCGCTGATCGAGCTCAGACACGTCGATAAGCACTACGGCGATCTACACGTCCTCAACGACATCAATCTCTCGGTCGACCGCGGCGAAGTCGTCGTGGTGATCGGCCCCTCGGGCTCGGGCAAGTCGACCATGTGCCGCACCATCAACCGCTTGGAGACCATCGACTCGGGCGAAATTCTCATCGAGGGCGAGCCCCTGCCGCAGGAAGGCAAGGATCTTGCCCGCATGCGTGCCGAGCTGGGCATGGTGTTTCAGCAGTTCAACCTGTTCGCGCATATGACCGTGTTGCAGAACGTCATGCTGGGACCGGTCGATGTGCTGGGCGTCTCCAAGGACGAGGCCCGCGAGCGCGCCATGGATCTGTTGAGCCGCGTGGGCGTTGCCGAGCAGGCCGACAAGGTGCCCGCACAGCTCTCGGGCGGCCAGCAGCAGCGCGTGGCCATCGCCCGCTCGCTCGCCATGCAGCCCAAGGCCATGCTCTTCGACGAGCCCACAAGCGCCCTTGACCCCGAGATGATTAACGAGGTGCTCGAGGTCATGGTCCGTCTGGCCCAGCAGGGCATGACGATGATCGTGATTACGCACGAGATGAACTTTGCCCGTCGCGTGGCCGACCGTGTCGTGTTTATGGCAGACGGTCAGATCGTGGAGACCGGCACGCCCGACGGGTTCTTCGACCACCCCCAGACCAAGCGCGCCCAAGACTTCCTCAACTCCATCAAGGGCCACTAGCCCAATTGCCATATCTGCTCGCCATGACCATCCAAACTCGAAAGCAACACCTATGATCGGAACTCACACTTCATCGTCATACACCCCGCACGTCGACGTCGATCCCGCCGACCGCCCGCTCATCCTCGTCGCACCGCGCTGGGAAGAGGCGAAGCCGTTTTTAAGCGAGACGCTCTCCCCCAACGAGGAAATCGCAAGTGTCTTTGTCGATGCCATCCTTGCCGCCGGCGGCCTGCCGCTGCAGATGTCCATCACCGAGGACATTGAGGTCATCCGCCATTACGTCGATATCGCCGACGGTATCGCTATTCCCGGCGGCCCGGATGTCAACCCCAAACGCTGGGGCGATGATCGACCCTACGACCCCACCCTCTGCTGCGAAATCCGCGATAGCTTTGAGTTTAAGCTGGTCGGCGAGGTGCTCCGCGCCAAAAAGCCGCTCTTTACCACCTGCCGTGGCACGCAGTTGCTCAACGTCGCCACTGGCGGCACCCTGTGCATGGACGTGCCGAGCCTGGGCGCTCGCGAGGGCCGCACGCAGTGGCGCCATACCCACGTGCTCAACGACCCCGTGCATCCCGTCGAGGTCGTGCCGGGCTCGCTGCTCGACCGCGCGGTTGGCGGACACAGGCTGATCCAAACCAACTCCGCACACCACTGCTGCGTCGATCGTCTGGGTAAGAGCACGCGTTTGGTCGCCAAGGCAACCGACGGCGTTCCCGAGTGCATCGAGGTCGAAGGCCAGCCGTTCTGCTTGGGCGTGCAATGGCATCCCGAGTACACGTGGAAGACGCTCGAAACCGACTTTAACCTGTGGAAGTCGTTTGTCGAAGCAGCGGCCAAGGTAAAGCAGGCCCGCTAGCTCGCGAACCACTCAGGTTAAAGCCTCCTAAGCCGGGGGGGGCGGACACCAGCTACGGTGCCCGCCCCCCTGTATTTGATATGCTCGGTATGATTATCCCTCACAAACAATCAGAGAAATCTCGACCGCAATCGGTCGACAGTAAAGCAAATGATAAAAACGCTTGCTACGTTTATGAGGCAGTCAATTAAAATCGAGATGCATTGACCATTCCCCAACGGGGTCACGCCGCAAATCCACATGAGCATCGAGGCTGGAAGCGGAAGCATGGAATTGGCCCCGATCTGTATGTAGATCGCTACGACGTTGACAAGCAACAGCATGCCAATCGGACCGAAGCCGGACCCAAAATAGGAAACAACGATTACGCAAGAAACCACGTATGCAAGGCAGGCAGCGGCAGCAAGAATAAGTCGATAGCAAAATACATGCAGGTTGAAATACTGCTGAGCATCCGAAACGATTGCGCAGTTAAGACAGTACAAAACGACACTCGACAGGACAAACGCGCCCAAAAGGGCAAAAGAAGATAGCACCACTCGCGCAACGATAGCGCACACACGCTTCCCTCCCCGAGCCTCCGACAACCCCCACGGTTCCTCGACAAAGCCCGAACTGACAAAGCACGGCACAATGCAAGCCGCGATGAACGGAAAGAACAATGCATGGGCCAACGGGGCTACGTTGAACAGCAGACCGCGAAAAACCTCTGCATTGCCAAATAGAAGGACATCCTCCGCCGATAGCCGAAGCGTCGGGTCTGGGAAAAAACCCAAGAAACTGTTCTCACGGAGGCTACAGAACCACATCGGGAAAGAATTAAGCTGCAATATCACCATGTACGCATAAATTACCAGGATTAAGGCGTACGCCCATTTGCTCACATGCTTCAATTCTGACTGGAGAAGTCTTTTAATCTGACGAGCCATTGAGCACACCCCCCAGCGCGAAAGCTCAAGAGAGCGTAAATCAATACCGATAGACAGCTGGCTGCCACGCCATATCCCAGAAGCGTCAGCTGCCCCATATCGCTATACCCAAGGGCACATCCGACTCCAAGGTACGGCCCCGGAAGGAAGAAGATCCATCGCAAGGATGGTATAGGTGCCTGAAGGAAGGCTCCGTAGAGCGTCAAGCTCATGACAAATCCAACTATCACCACGGCCCCGCTCAATACAGCGCTGCCCGTTATCCGATAGATGGTCACCGTCTCCAGCGCAACCGATATCACCAATACGGCGTTGACTACCATTGCAGGCAAAAATACAGTTAGTATGTTGTGCGAGTAGTTATGCCCTCCACGTATTATGGCTATTGCAAAAAGAAGAAGGCAAAGCGCGCTATACGCTGCGCCAATTATTAAAGCAGACGAAAATGCATGGGCTAGAGCCCCATAAAAGCGGTTGAGACCTCTTGCCGAAGAAATTCGGTGCCCCTCTTTATAGCCATGCTCCTGTAAAAGCACCAAACAAACGATGAGTGGAACGAACAGGGATGTACCGGCAAAAGCGCTGCGCGCAAGGGACTCATCAGGCGCAGAAGGATCGATTGCATTCCAGAGGAAACCAATATCCTCCCCACAAACGCCATAGCCAAAGACGAGCAACGTTGTTCCGTTTTTTAGAAAGATGCCGAAGAGAAGGCCGAACGCCAACATAAGCGCAAGACCAAACTTCGCCGGAAATATCCTGTGCAAACGCATCATATCTGCCTTTATGGGATGGATCGCCCGCTTCATAGCGAGACCGCCTTCATCAAGCGCCTGTAATACTCTTTTAGGGATGGCGCCTCATCCCTTATGACGTCCATCGATTCCTTTTTTAGCAGTTCACCGTCATGAAGAAACAGGCAGCTTGTTGCAACCGATGCCAGCTCATCCAAGTCGTGGCTAGAGATAAGCATGGTTTTGCCCTGCTCCCGATTCAATCGACCGATAAGGGCCCATATACTCTCGATGCCCAACGGATCCAATCCATTTGCCGGCTCATCGAAAATTAGTACGTCGGTGTCGCCCAATAAAGCCGTAGCTATATCCAGTCGCCGTTTCATTCCCAGAGAAAAACTGCTCACGCTCTTTTTCTCATCGACGTCCAGCCCGACCAGGCCCAAGACGCGAGGAATCTCACGTTTCTCATCGAGCCCCCATTCCGCACATCGGATCCGAAGATTCTCAGCCGCACTGAGAGATTGGTATGCTCCGCAAGAATCTGGCACATAGCCGACACGCGTCCGCATCAGGCTCAGCTCTTTTTTCGACTTGCCTCCAAAGAGCTCCACGCTCCCCGACGATGGCTCACAGAGGCCCAGCACTATTTTAATAAGCGTGCTTTTGCCCGCCCCGTTTGCACCAACAAGGGCGCAAAGCTCAGACTGATCCACCTCGAAGGAAACGTCATGCAAAACGCGCCGTTTCCCGTAGCGCTTTGACACCCTTGATAGCCTTATCGTTGATGCGTTCATTGGCCTCCCGTTCCGCTTGATAGCAAAACCGCTCATATCGTTCCTTCTTTACTTTATCGTTTTCCATAGTTGTTATTGTTTTTCGATAACTCATATTTGTCAAGATAATCTAAAAGAAAGAACCCGTGTTAGACACGGGTCCCTTCACGCTGATATTTCGTTTTAGTTGTTCGCCTTAAGCTACTCGTCGCTCAAATCGACAGCAAAGACTGATGTCGGAAGCGACGCCTCGTTGCCTCCGCCGTCCCGCATCTGCCTCACAACGTTTTTTGCACGCTCGACAATAAGCTCCTCAAGCTCTTTCTCGCTCACGCGCTGAATAATATCTCCCGGTTGACAATCAAGCTCATCACAGATATCGAGGAGCGTCTTTAGGCGAATAGCTTTTATCTTTCCGTTTCTAAGCTTTGAAATATTAGCCGGAGTATGCCCCGTCGCTCGAATCAGATCAGCACTGGTCTTTCCGGTCTTAAGCAGCTGCGTCTCAAGCTCGATGATGAGATAGCTCATGTTTCCTCCTACACAAGCTCGTCAGACTGCTCTTGGAGCAGCGAGGCATAACTCCAGATCGCCGAGATAAACAAACAGACAACTGCGCCGATAAACGACCCCGCATCAAAGGTAGCGCCTTGGCAAATCTCGATAACGAAGGAATGAGGCACAATGTAAAGCTCCAGTCCGCCAATGGTGAGATTGACCGATCCATAGGCACCAACAAGCGAAACCGCGGCGTTAACAGCAAAGGCAAGCGCGAGAACACGGATAAGCCGCACATGCGCCTTGGTAAAGGGCGAGACGCCCCGAGAGATGTTATGGCTGATTCCGCACAAAACGACAAGCGAAACACCCACGACGAGTGCCAGGCACAGCCCGCTTGGGATAACGATGCTCCCGCCATCGAAAAGCGTCACGACACCGAAAGAATCGACAGAAACAACGTTTGCAACCGCATACCAGATCACGTAAACAACCAACGCGGCAAAAGCGACGAGCATCCCTGCAAAAACGGCTGCCATGCAAAAACCAAGCTTCCTGATATTTTCGCCCGCCTTGGCCATACGCTGAACGCTGTTGGACATACACTCACCCTCATCGACTCTATCGTTATTCGAACAGTTTATCGAACAACGATATGGATTGCATGCGGAAAGCCCCGCCAGTGCGCATGGGCCATTCACTAATCAGAAGGGGTGAGAGTGGATTTTTGGACATGTATCGAACGAGAGTGGACAATCTCCCACTTTGAGGCCGCCACCGGGCCTAAAACGGGAGATTATCAACTCTCATAGTCATCAAAGCTCGCGAGCTCTTACTCGGCCGCCTCGCGCAAGGCCGACATCGTTGCCGCATATTGCTGCTGCAGCGCATGCATTCCCTCGCGAGCGCCGTCAACGGCATCGGCGCCGCGCAGCGCTTCGGTCACCACAACCGCCGGCTCGTACAGATTATCGAATCCCAGGTTCTGGCTCACGCCCTTGAGCGTGTGCGCTGCCATAAACGCACCTTCGGCGTCTCCTGCCGCCATGGCGGCCTCCAGCTTGCCCATGCTCTCGTCATCCAAAAACTTGAGGGCAAAGCGGGCAAGCATCTCATCGCCCATCAGCCGAGCGCAAGCGTCATCATAATTGACACCGATCTTCTCATACGCCTCACGCATGGAAATCATGGATTAAAACTCCTTTGGTCAAACTAAATCGTGGGAAACGCAACGACGTCGGCGGGGCGTGCCAACGTCTCGGCAATTTGGTCTTGCACCTCGAGCAGGCAATCGAGCAGCAGCGGGTTAAAGGTGCCGCACTTACCGTCCAGGATCATCTGGATCGCCTCCTTGTGCGGGATAGCGTCCTTGTACACACGCACACTCGTCAGAGCATCGTACACGTCAGCCACCGAAACCACCTGCGCGGCGATGGGGATATCGTCGCCCTTGAGGCCATCGGGATAACCCTTGCCGTCCCAGCGCTCGTGATGCCAACGCGCAATCTGGTACGCATATTCCATAAGCGCATTGCCGGCGTGATGGCTACCCAGCTTAAGCAGCATATCGGCGCCGATCGTGGTATGCGTCTTCATGATCTCGAACTCCTCGGGCGTAAGGCGCCCGGGCTTGTTGAGGATCGCATCGTCAATCGACATCTTGCCGATATCGTGCAGCGCCGAAGCCAGGGCGATCGTAGAGCGTTCCTCATTGTCGAGGGAGACCGTGCCGCTACGCTGGACCAGACAGCCAAGCAGCAGCTCGGTCAGCTTCTCGATGTTCGTAACGTGTCTGCCGCTCTCGCCGTTGCGAAGCTCCATGACGCCGGCCATGATGTCGATGAGCATGCGACTGTTCTTGACGCGCTCGTTGTACTGCTGGGACAGCAGGTTCGTCAGGCGGCGCTGTTTGGCGTATAGGCGGATGGTGTTGCTTACACGGCGGCGCACGACACGGGAGTCAAACGGGCGGTTGATATAGTCCGAGGCGCCCAGCTCGTACGCGCGCAGAACCATATCATCGGAATCTTCGCTCGAGATCATGATGACAGGCAGATTGTCGATACCCGATCGGCGCGACAGATCGGCCAGTACCTCAAAGCCACTTATGCCCGGCATGATAATGTCCAGCAGCACGAGCGACAACTCATCGCCATAGCGGTCGACCATGTCGAGCGCCGCACGACCGTTATCGGCCTCGAGGATACAATACTCGTCCTTGAGCATCTCGTTGAGAATGACTCGGTTCATCTCGGAGTCATCGACAATAAGCACCAAAGGCTTTTCGCTTTGGAAGGCCTCGATGGAATCGGCATCGGTCACGACCGTACCGGCTTTTGCCTTAGCGCGGCTCAGTAACTGGGCAGCGCGGCCAACGCCCTCATCGACCGTCTCGCCATGAATGCGAACGCCACCAACACATGCCGTCAAGCTCACGTACTCATGGCCCGGAATAATCGTGGAACGAACGGCATCGGACACCTGATGCAGGCGACGGGTGAAGTCATCGGAGGGAATATTGGGCATGACAACCACAAACTTGTCGCAGCCATAGCGCACAAGCTCGTCAGTCGAACGGATTCCGCTGCGCATGGCTGTCGCCACAGCACCGAGCGCAAGGTCGCCGGCATGACGGCCACACGTATCGTTGAAGACCCTAAAATCATCAAGGTCGATCACCGCAACGCCGGCATTCACGCGGGTGCTACGGAGCTTTTCCTCGTAATATCGGCGATTGCGCACATTCGTCAGCACGTCGGTGTAGACAAGGTCCTCTTCTGCGGCCTCTTGCTCATCGATCGGACGCACCATCAGCAAGACGTGAGGCTCGCCCTCGACCTTCAAAGGGCGTAGACGGGCGCGGTACTCAGTGCCATCATTGAGCAGTTGCTCCGACACCTCATCGGAGTCTGCCAAAGCCTCAAGACTTGACTGACGCAGACAAGGACACCGATCACCGGCGAGCAGGCAGTTAGGCTCACTCTTAATCTGATCGGCCGACAGCAAACGCACCACGGGGTAGGTCTTCGCGACACGGGCGACCTCGGCGGCAGCCTCCTCGTCGGTTAGATTGACCTCGTGATTATTGAGCATATGGGGCCCTTTCGATAGTTTCGCATGGTAGCGGTGGGTTCCAAATGTTACAAGGGTAACACCTTGCCGATGCAGGTAAGCACGTGAATGCTGTTACATTTTTATGAGTTGGCAGGCGGCGCGATTGAAGCCGCAGACGTGAGGTTTTGAGCACATTTGTTAACACGGCCGAAACATTTGCGAGTGAAGACTGTTTTGATTTTTACGGCTGCTAGAGCTCCAGGATGCTACGGACAGTCTGGGCAGCCGCTGCCGGGCGATCGCGCAGGCCGTTGTGCGCGCCCGGGATTGTCACGAGGGGGCAATCGAGATATTCGGCAGCCGCTCGCGTACCAGCCTCGCGGGATGTGCCAATCGAGAGCTCGCCCAGGAGCACGGCGGCCACCGTTTTTGACGCGCGAACGCTATCCCAATCGGGAACGCAGGTCATAGCAATCCCGTATTCGTTTGCCATGAAACTGCGGCCGTTGCGCAGGGCATGTTTGGCTTCCGCTTCGGTCGTTCCAGGAGCCTCGGGGTCCAAGTCGCCGAGGGCTCCCAAGAAAAGCCGGAGCGCCCTTGAAACCTTTCCCGCCGCAATCATATCGAGCAAAACCGGAGCTGCGCCCATACCGACGCCTTTGTCCGACACAGCCGGCTCATGCAGAATCGCACGGGCAACGAGATGGGGTTCGGTGCGAAGAAGCTCCAGCGCCACCAACGTACCGGCGCTATGCGCAAGCACATTTGCCGGAGCGCCAACGTGTTCGATCACGGCTTGCAGGTCGGCGGCCTGAGCGGCAAGATCATAGCTGCCGTCTGCCGCATCGCTGCTGCCACCGCAGCCGCGGCGGTCGTAGGCAATTACGCGGTAGTTGCGGCTGAGCTCACAAGCGATACCGTCAAAAAATGTGCCGTCGACACAAGCGCCGTGCACGCACACCAAGGCAGGAGCATCAGGCGACACATCCGGGCCGACATATTCGCGACAGGCGATCGTGGTGCCCGCATTCTCGACCGTAAAATCCATGTTGTGCCCCCGTCATCAATGCTCATCCAGTTGCACGTCAGTGCGGTTGGATAGACCCGCATTGCCTTACACCTTGTTAACAGATTAACTTTACCCGACCCGAGGCTTTTCATGGCACGGCATCATGAGCGACGTGAAAAAACGAAACTTGTAAAGCAAGAGCCCACACCTTGCTTTGGAGCCGATGCTATGCTTAGGCACAATTGTCTTGAGGAGCATATGCCTATGTCTACGTTTTTGAATGCCAGCCCCATCTTTGGGCCCGTTCGCAGCCGTCGCCTTGGTCTCTCGCTCGGCGTCAACATGATGCCGGCCAGCGGCAAAATCTGCACGTTCGACTGCATCTACTGCGAGAACGGCCTCAACGCCGAGCGCCCCTGCCATGAGCCGTATAACACGGCTGCCGTGGTACTCGAAGCGCTCGAGGCAAAGCTGCGCGAGATGGCAGCCGAGGGCGAGCTCCCCGATGTAATCACCTTCGCAGGCAACGGCGAGCCCACCGCCGCACCGGAGTTTCCACGGGCCATCGCCGGCGCCGTCGCACTGCGCGACGAGCTTGCCCCAAACTCCAAGATCGCCGTGCTCTCCAACGGCACACGCGCCGACCGCCCCGAGGTGCACGACGCGCTCATGATGGTCGACGACAACATTCTTAAGCTCGATACCGTCGACCCGGCGTTTATCCAGCTGCTCGACCAGCCTGCTGGCCCCTACAACGTCGAACACCAGATCGAGACGTTCGCAAGCTTTGACGGTCACGTTATTATCCAGACGATCTTTTTGACCGGCGAGTATCAGGGCAAGCTCATCGACAATACCGGCGAGGAGTATGTTGCCCCCTGGCTCGCGGCGCTTGAGCGCATTCGTCCGCAGGAGGCGACCATCTACACGGTCGCGCGCGAGACACCAGTCGCCGGCCTTGCCAAAGCAGCGCCCGAGGTGCTCGACGCCATTGCCGCGCGCGTGCGCGCCCTCGGTATTCCCTGCCAGGTGAGCTACTAGCGCGGCCGCCCGCCAGCAGCTAAATTAGCCCCATCCCAAATGAGCTGGTCTGCGGGTGGGCTATACTAGCTGCGGATGAAAGGAAGTTAGCCATGTATGACAAAGGACCCGTGCCCGGCCGCAACGACGCTTGCTGGTGCGGCAGCGGCAAGAAATATAAGAAATGCCATAGCGCCTTCGACGAGCGCCTCGAGCGCCTGTGGGAGGAGGGCTGGGAGGTTCTGCCCCGTACGCTCTACAAGACTCCCGCCGATATCGAGGGCATCAAGCGCTCGGCAGCCATCAACGTGGGCGTGCTCGATTATGTGGGCGAGCATATCGCCGCAGGCATGACCACCAACCAGATCGACCAGATGATCTACGACTACACCGTCGAGCACGGTGGCACGCCGGCCGACCTCAACTACGAGGGCTACCCCAAGAGCGTGTGCACCTCGATCAATGATGTGGTCTGCCACGGCATTCCCTGCGATACGGACGTGCTGCACGAGGGCGACATCATCAACGTGGACTGTTCCACGATCCTAGACGGCTACTTTAGCGACTCGAGCCGCATGTTCTGCATCGGCGAGGTCTCGGCCGAGCGCCAGCGCCTGGTCGATGTCACCCGCGCCAGCGTGGAAGCGGGTCTGGCGGCCGTCAAGCCATGGCTACCGCTCTCCGTTATGGCCGAGGCTGTGCAAAAGACCGTCGAGGACGCCGGCTTTAGCGTGGTGCGTGAGTACGGCGGACACGGCATCGGTAAGGAGTTCCACGAGGACCCGTTTGTGGGCTTTACCACCGAGGCGCCCGACGTAGACACCATCATGGTGCCAGGCATGGTCTTTACCATCGAGCCCATGGTCAACGCCGGAGCGCCCGATATCAAGATTAGCAAGGGCGACGGCTGGTGCGTGCGCACCAAGGACGGCAGCGATTCGGCCCAGTGCGAGGTACAGCTCGTGGTGACCGAGGACGGCTACGAGCTGCTGAGCTGGTAGCCGTGGATGCGCCGGATGCTGACGGGCACGCCCGTCTTGCATCCGGCGTTTTTGTTTGAACGTTTGCCTGATAAAACCTGCCAAAATAAACCTGTCCCTTTTTTGGCAGGTTGAGCGGAGAGGACTGCCTGTGAACATCCTGGTTTTGCTGCCCGTCAACGACCGTCATCGCGCAATTCTTGAGTCGAGCGCTCCGGGCGAGGACTTTATCTACACGAGCGCCGACGCCGCCACGCGCAAGCAGGTCGCCGATGCCGACGTGATCCTGGGCAACATCGACCCTGACATGCTCACGGCATGCGAGCATCTCCAGCTGTTGCAATTGCAGACCGCCGGCTATGACGACTACCTTGCCGCCGGCACCGTGCCAGCCGACGCCAAACTGTCTTGCTCGGTGGGCGCCTACGGCCAGGCCGTGAGCGAGCACATGTTTGCCATGGTCCTTTCCATGATGAAGCGCCTGCCCGGCTATCACGACTTGCAGCGCGAGCATCGCTGGGAGGATTTGGGGCCGGTTACCTCGCTCAAAAATGCCAACGTGCTGGTGCTGGGCGCGGGCGATATCGGCGGCCACTTTGCCACGCTCTGCCGCAGCATGGGCGCACACGTCCGCGGCATCAAGCGCTATCCGCTCGTCTACCCCATTGTGTTTGAGGACATGGACGGCATGGATGCCCTGCCCGAGCGCCTGGCCGAGGCAGACGTCGTCGCATCCTTTATGCCCAGCACACCCGAGACCCGCGGCCTGGCGAACGCCGAGTTCTTCGCCGCGATGAAGCCGGGCTCCTTCTTTGCCAACGGCGGCCGCGGCGATCTTGTGGTTGCCGACGACCTGGTTGCCGCCCTGGAGTCGGGACATCTCGCCGGTGCCGCGGTCGACGTCACCGACCCCGAGCCGCTGCCTGAGACAAGCCCGCTGTGGGATGCGCCCAACATGCTCATCACGCCGCACGTCTCGGGCTGGTTCCACTTGGCCGCCACGCTCAACAATGTGGTCGACATCGCCGCGGAGAACCTACGCCACCTGCAGGCCGGCGAAACGCTTCGCTGCTGGATCGAGCACTAAGAATTACGCCGTTTTACAAACGGCGTAATGAGCCGACGCTGCGAGCCCGTCTGGGCGGCAATCTGCCTTTCAACTTCGGCGGCATGACCAGAAGGTCAATGCCGCCTTGTTTCAAGGCACCTTGCTCGCCCAGACGGGCTCTCGCTGACTCTTGTTCAACCTGTAGGGACTGGCTGGCGCGGCCCTGCCTGGG
The DNA here is from genome assembly GCA_900549715.1 of uncultured Collinsella sp. Taxonomy (GTDB): domain Bacteria; phylum Actinomycetota; class Coriobacteriia; order Coriobacteriales; family Coriobacteriaceae; genus Collinsella. The sequence continues at coordinate 55,816 of URPK01000011.1, forward strand.
GGCATTCGCTGACTTTTATTCGACCTGCGGGATCTTCAAATTGCTAGAGCGTTGCTAAGTAATTCTTTGCGTCTTCTACGCTCATTGCTGCAACGGGTGCGTGTGAACAGAGTTTGGCATCGTTGGTGACCAGGAGATCTGCCTTTGCGCGCATTGCCGCAGCGATGATTAAATCGTCTTCGTAATCGCTATGGAGATTACGCTGCCTGCTCGCCATCCATTTGTCGCTCAGGTCACAGGGCACTGGCGTGGCAAGCTGCGAAAGCACGCCAAGACAATCCCATGCAAGCGATGTCGCTGCCGCAGCGGCATCTTGGGAAAGCGAACCATGCTCGCGCCGATACCATGCCTTATGTTCGCTTGAAATCAAATAAAACAGGTCTTTGGACGATGTCGCCGCATACAGCAAATCAACCTGCGCCGTGCATGCATCGCGTAAAAACTCAATCGCCACCGAACGACCACGTCGTGAGGGAATGAAGTAATCGAGCCACACGTTGGTGTCAACCAAGATGCGCTTTGGAGTCTCACTCATAGAGCCAGCTCATCTCCTCGCCATAGCGATCCGCATAGGCATTCCGTTTGAGCTCTTCGTCGTCCGATGGCTGAGCCTTGACCATATCGATTCCCGACTCACAGCAAGCGGCAGCGAACAGCTTCGACCCCTGATCCATAAGCTCGAGCTTACGTTTGGCGGCCTTTTCGCGCTCGCGCTGTTCCGCCCGGGCACGACTGGGCAGCAGGATATCCTCGAGCGCACCGGGGCGATCGGCCATCGACGCTGCAAGCTGCCAGAGCGCTCGCACCGCTTGGCTCGGCGTCATACCGGCCTTGGAGAGAGCGGCGTCCCCACTCCTTTTAAGATCGGCATCGAGACGTACGTTGATCTGAGCGGCTGTTGTGGTCATGACCCCTCCTTAATACTTCAAAACTATCATAAAACTCTATGGTAGATACGTAAAGCATGTATAGCATTTATAAGCATTAGCCGTACTCTGTACACAAAAAACCGCCGAGGCACATTGCGCCTCGGCGGCTACGCATCACCGATCTAGTTCGGTTTCACCCTTTGCATTTGCCCAGATAAAACATGCCAAAATTAACATCCCTTTTTGGCAGGTTTAGAACTCTACGCTTTCGGCGCCGTTGATGGTTAGGTTGCGCTCGTAGAAGGCGGTGAGGGCGCGGATGGCGTACATCACGTCGCGCACGCCGCCGGTCTCGTAGCTCGAGTGCATGGCAAGCTGCGGCAGGCCCACGTCCACGGCATGCATGCTCGCCTGCATGTTCGACAGGTTGCCCAGGGTAGAACCGCTGGCCATGTCGCTCTTGTTGGCGAAGGCCTGCGTGGGCACGTCGGCGTCATCGCAGATAGCCTGGAACACCGCGCGGCTAAAGGCATCGGTGCAATAGTGCTGGTTGGCTGCCTCCTTGATGACGATGCCGCCGTTGAGCACCACCTGGTTGCGGGCGTCGCACTTCTCGGCGTGGTTGGGGTGCACGGCATGCGCGTTGTCGCAGCTCACGAGCATCGAAGCGGCAAGCGCACGGTGGTACGACTCGTCGTCAAAGCCCAGCGAGCCGTTAATGCGGCGCAGCGCGTCGGCCAAGAACGTCGACATGGCGCCCTGCTTGGTCTCGGAGCCAACCTCCTCATTATCAAAGCAGCAGAAGACCGAAACGTCGTGCGCGTTCTCAGCACCCAAAAATGCCTGTAGCGAGGTGTAGGCGCAGGCCAGGTCGTCGAGCTTGGGCGTCGAGATAAACTCGTCGGCCCAGCCCCAAATGCGCGCATCCTGACGATTGACCAGGAACAAATCGCGGCCCAGAATCTGCTCGGGCTCAACATCCAGCTCGTCGGCGATCAGGGCATCAAAATCCCCCTGCTTGAGCTCGCCGGCGCTGATAAGCGGGCACAGATCGACAGCGCGATTGGGCGCAAAACCCTCGTTGACGCCGCGGTTCATATGAATGGCGAGGCTCGGAATAATAGCGACCTCGCGCTCGGTGGCAAGCAGGCGGCTCTCGATGCGGTCGCCCTCGCGCACCAGCACGCGGCCCGCGAGCGCCAGCGGACGATCAAACCACGTATAGTCGATCATGCCGCCGTAGGCCTCGGTGTTCAGGCGCAGCGTCTCGCCCGCACCGTCGAGCTCGGGCACGGCTTTGACCTTAAACGTCGGCGAATCGCTGTGCGACGCCGCAAGCTGAAAATGATAGTCGCCGGCAACGCCGTCCTCGCCCCACGTCGCGGCCAGGTCCTCGCCCACTTTAAAGGCAACAACGCTCGAGGTGTTGCGTTGCGTGTAATAACGCCCGCCCGGCTCGATGTCCCACGCCGCGTTCTCGGGCAGGTAGGTAAAGCCCGCCTCGTCGAGCTCGGCCATAATGGTCGCCGCCGTATGAAACATGCTGGGGCATGCCTCGATAAAGTCGATAAGGTCGTTAGCGGCCTCGATATCGTCGGCCGTCACATGCGCGCGCTCGGGCGTTTCCTGATCCGTCATGCTCTCCCCTTTCGCTGGGTTGATGGTCCCCTCCAGCATACCCCGCCGCGCCAGTGCCGTGCCTTTCATTCCATGTTTAATCCCGCGCCGCTCGCCAAGTTGAGCCATCATGCCCGCACTCCTTTTGCGACAATTACGCTAACAGGACGAGAGGAGCCGTCATGAAGCCACGTAACATTGCCATCGCCTGCGGTGTCGCGGGAGTCGCCGTCGGCCTTGCCGCTGCCGCCGGCATCGTTTACCGCAAGCAAATCAAGTCCGCCGCGTCACTCAAACGCTTGACCGGCAACGCGGATGGCTATGACCTGTACGCAATCGACATCGCCTACGACTACGATCTTGATCGCATCATCGCCGCTGGCGTGCGCGATGACCAGGCATACATCGATGCCGTGGTGGCACAGGTGCTGCCCGGTGTGCCGGCACATGTCCAGGCGCCCCAGTTTGCCTGCAGCGCTTTTGTCGCCGTAGATGCCGAAGGCCGCGTGCGCACCGGTCGCAATTACGACTTTAAGGACGACACCTCGGCGCTGCTGGTGCGCAATCACCCACGCGGCGGCTATGCCTCCATCGGGTTTGCCGCCCTTAACAACCTGGGCGATAACACTCCGCTTGACTCCGTCGGCGGACGCGCTGCGGCGTTGATGGGCCCGTTTGCCCAGCTCGACGGCGTTAACGAATGTGGCGTGTCCATTGCCGTGCTCACCCTGGATTCCAAACCTTGTGACCAGGACACGCAGCGCCCCGTCATCAACACTTCGCTCGCCATCCGTCTGGTGCTCGACCGCGCGGCCACCACGCAGGAGGCCGTCGACCTGCTTTCTGCCTACGACATGCACGCCATGGCCGGACGCGACTATCACTTCTTTATCAACGACGCCGCCGGTGACGCGCGGGTGGTGGAGTGGGATCCGCGCGATCCCGACCGTGCATGCAAGGCGACGCCCGTACGCCAGGTCACGAACTTCTACGCCTGCCATGGCGACGAAGTGCTGCCCAACCAAAAGAATGGCGAGATGGGCCATGGCAAAGAGCGCGCCATCGCCATCGCCGATGTCCTTGACGCCCATGTCGGTGCCCAGGACGAAACGATTGCCTGGGAAGCCCTGCGAGCCGCAGCGCAAGAGCCCAATCCGGAAGACATCACCAGCAATACGCAATGGTCGGTCGTCTTTGACAATACCGAGCCCGCTGCCGCCATCACGCTGCGCCGCCACTGGGGCAACGTCGATGCCTTCGCACTGTAAGGAGCCAGGCCCGTCGACCTTACGTTCCCTGACGTTGCTTACATTTCCATACGCTTGAGCTAACACGTTTTACCCCCGTATCAACAGTGTGCGGGGGTAAACTTATGCGCATGTTATAACTTGCCCGGAAGGATTCACCATGCTTAGGATCGGTCTTCTTACTAGTGGCGGCGACTGCCAGGCGCTCAACGCCACCATGCGCGGCATTGTCAAAACGCTTATGACCAATAGCGAAGAGCCTATCGAGATTTATGGCTTTGAGGACGGCTATCAGGGCCTTATCTACAGCAGGTTCCGCGTCATGACGCCCGCCGATTTTAGCGGTATCCTCACCCGCGGCGGCACCATCCTGGGCACGAGTCGCACACCGTTCAAGCGTCTGGATACCCCCGAGACCGATGGTGTCGAGAAGGTGCCGGCGATGGTCCACACCTATCATAAGCTGCAGCTCGACTGCCTGTTTATGCTGGGCGGTAACGGCTCCACCAAGACCGCCAACCGCCTGCGCGAAGAGGGCCTCAACGTTATCGCCCTGCCCAAGACCATCGATAACGACACCTGGGGCACCGAGCTGACGTTTGGCTTTACGAGCGCCATCGACGTCGCCACCAAGTGCATCGACGACATTCACACCACCGCCTCGAGTCACGGCCGCGTGTTCGTTATCGAGATCATGGGCCACAAGGTTGGCTGGATCCCGCTGTACGCCGGCGTCGCGGGCGGCGCGGATGTCATCTTGATTCCCGAGATCCCCTACGACATGGACAACGTCATCAAGACCATCGAGCATCGCATGGAGACCGGCAGCCGCTTTACCATCGTAGCCGTCGCCGAGGGTGCTATCTCCAAGGAGGACGCGGCGCTGTCCAAGAAGGAGTACAAGAAGAAGCTCGCCGAGCGTACGAGCCCGTCAATCGTGTACGACATCGCCAAGGAGATCGAGGCCAAGACCGGTCGCGAGACCCGCGTCGCCATCCCCGGCCACACGCAGCGCGGCGGCCAGCCCGACGCCCAGGACCGCATCTTTGCGACCCAGTGCGGCGTCGAGGCAGCGCTCGGCTGCCTACGCGGCGAGTTTGGCTACATGATTGCCCTGCGTGACGGCAAGATGTGCCACATGCCGCTCGAGGAGGTCGCCGGCAAGCTCAAGTTTGTCGACCCCCAGAGCGATCTGGTACGCGAGGCCAAGGCGCTGGGCATCAGCTTCGGCGACGAATAGCCTCGGCCGAAACTGCTCTCATCGGAGACCCCAGGGCTTACATCCCAAATCGTCCTCGGACATGTCAGGACCCCGCCGTGCGCTTCGCGCGGCGGGGTCCTTCCGTCCTGCGGAAAGATTTGGGATGTAAGCCCTGAGGCCTCCTGCGGTAACTAGGGAGGCCGAGGCTATTCGTCTTCTTGCTGCGGGTGCGTGGGCTGAGATTTTGGGATGTTGCAGGCTCTTAGCTGAGAGTAGCACTGACATTTGTCCTGAAATGGCTGGTCGTTAGGGATTGCTACCGGTAGTTGCGGTAGGGTTGGGGCAGATTCTAACTAGAAATGGTGGTCGCTACCGGTTGTTCTCGGCATACTCGGCTCATTCGATTCGACCATCAAACGAAAGGAACCACCATGGATCTTGCGATGGCACAGCGCCTCGTCGATCGCCGTAAAGCTGCCGGCCTTTCTCAGGAGGCGCTTGCTGCCCAGCTGGGCGTAAGCCGCCAGGCTGTTAGTAAATGGGAGCGCAGCGAGTCCTCACCCGATACCGATAACCTCATTGCGCTCGCCGCGCTGTATGACGTGTCGTTGGACGAGCTGCTGTATGGGGAGGCGGTGGCTAGCGCTGATGACTCACAGGCTGATGATGAGGCACAGAACAGCAACGCCGGCACCAAAGCTTCAGATAAGGCTGAAGAGGCTGAGGCTTCTACTGAGCACGCTGATTGCAGCGATAAGCCACTTGTCGATATTTCCCTCGCGCGCGGTATCCACGTCATTGATCCCAATAAAGGCGAGGAAGTCCATGTTGGCTGGAGCGGCATCCATGTGACCAACGAGCGCAAGGGCGAAGAGGTGCATGTGGGGCCGGACGGCGTGCATATCGATACGCTTGAGGACGATGGACATAGCGTACGCACCAATGACGACGGCACCGTCACCATCGACGGCGAGACGTTTTCCAGCTGGAAGGAAGCACACGACAAGCTCGACCATCATGGCAAGCATTTCCACACCAAGGTCGGACGTGCATGGAACAAATTCCCCTTCCCCGCACTTGTCACTCTCGCCTATCTGGTGCTCGGCATTGTCTACGGCACATGGGGCATGGGGCTTTTCCTCGTCTTTCTGGTTCCCGTCTACTACGCGATTGGTGACTTCATCGATCGGCGCCACCTGTCTAAGCTGATCGAGGCCATCTACCCGGCAGCCGCCATCGCTTGGTTCCTCTACATGTGGCTCTGTTTGGGACAGCCCCATCCTGCATGGATCATCCTCATCACGATTCCCGTCATAAAGGCGCTCATGCGCTGGTGCCGCAAACAATGGAAGTGCCGCAAACAGGCCTAACACGCTCCGACCCACCAGCACCCAACCACCTCCGCCCTTCTCCTAAGTTGCGGTGAGATAGGGACTGTTTTGAAGCTCCAAAGCGCCAAACAGTCCGTATATCACCGCAACCTACAAACAACTGGGTCAGTTCCGGCACGGAGATTAGCATTGAGCTGACCACGCGCCAAGAAAAGGGCCTATTTACTACGTTTAACTCGAGAGGGCCGACCATACCCGCCTTTTCCGAAAACTGGCAAGCCATCTACCTGCGGTTTTAATTTCATAATCTTTGTCACGGTCGAGGGTGTGGTAGCAAACGTAGTAGATAGGCCCATTTTGTGGCATACGACCTATTCAAGCCCAATCTCGAAGGCTGGAGAAAGCCCTTCATCCACGCCTGTGAGCGAAAACCAAATAGAATGAAAGGCAAATGGAAAAGCCCGTTTAACGAGCGGAGGACATATGCGCGACGTAGCCGAAAGCGACTGGAAGCTGTTTAAGAAAATGCTTCCTCAATGGCAAGAACGTTATATGGAAAAGCTCATCGGCCAGTATGTTGAGATACTGAACGGCGACAGTGAAGCGTCCAGTAGATTTTGGGCACTAGAAGAGCGCCTCAATAGAGACAAGCTGTCCTCAGGCGTAATTGCAAACGACATTCGCCGCAGCACAATGCACCGCGAGATAGCCAATTTGCTTATCGACAGCGTGATCACCCTTGACGACCTTGACGGTTTTACCGAGGACATTAAGAGCTATGCGCAACACTGGATTGGCCAGTAAGAGCACTGAACGACAGACATCCCCAGCAAAACGGGGCAAACGCCGGGCCACCTAATGGTTGTCCGGCGTTTGCGCAGATAAAACCTGCCAAAATAAACCTGTCCCTTTTTGGCAGGTCACTCGGCGCTCTTGAGGGCGCCGACCATGTCGATCTTGTTGAGGGTACGATTGGTGGCTAGGTTGACGATAAACGTAAAGCCAAAGGAAAGCACCACGGCGAGCACGTAGCTTAGCGGCTCGACTTCGACGTCAAAGTACAGCGACGGCATCTGCAAAATGTACGTAAAACTCTCGGCCAGCAAGCCGCCCAGTGGCACGCCCAGCGCGGCGCCAATTGCCGTGAGGATCAACGTCTCCTTGTTGACGTAATGGTGCACCTCGCCACGGCGGAAGCCCAGCACCTTGATGGTCGCCAGCTCGCGTTCGCGCTCGGAGATATTCGTGTTGGACAGCGTAAACACCACCACAAACGACAGGCATGCCGCCATAAAAGTCACGAGCACCACGACCGAATTGATGATCGCAAAGTTCGCCTCGTAGTTCTGCCAATGTTCGGCCGTGCTCGAGATGGTGAGCCAACCGTCGCTCTTAAGCTTCTTGCTAAACGCAATCTGGTCGGCCGACGAGCCCTTAAGCAGCACAAAGACGCCGTTGAGGCGTGCGCTTCGACCGAACGCGCGCTCATAGGTGCCCTGCGTCATGTAAAGCGTGTTGCCAAGATAGTTAAGCGAAATGTCACTGACTTTGACCTTGGCAACATTGAGCGACGAATCCTGGACGTATGCCGTATCGCCCGGCTGAATCCCCAGCACCAGCTGTGAACTCTTACTCAGATACACGTCTCCGTCACGCAAAGACAGCGGCTCTTTGGACTCGTCCTCGAGGCGCACATAGTCGTCCAGGTCGTTCGTGCGGTCATCGGGCACCACGATCAGCTGCACGGTCTCGCTCTTGCCGCCAAACGTAAAGGTGACGTTGTCGGTCATAATCGGCAGCGTCGAAGTCACGGTCACGTTGGAATCATTGGCCGCGCTGCGCTCATCCAACGCCGCGCACGTCTGCGTAAAGTCATCGGGGTTGGCGACCGCCAGCAAGTCATAACGCGTGATATGCCCGTACTGTTTGGGCGAAAGCGCCACCGACGTATCGCGAATACCCATACCGCAGATCACAAGCGCGGTGCAACCCGCGATGCCAAAGATGGTCATAAAGGCACGCTTTTTGTAACGGAACAGGTTGCGCGCAGCCACCTTGTTCAAAAAGCCCATGCGGCGCCAGATAAAGCCGATGCGCTCAAGTAGGATGCGCGAGCCGGCGCGCGGGGCCTTGGGGCGCATGAGCGAGGCCGGGGTCTCGGCCATCTCGTGGCGGCAGGCGATAATTGTGGCGCCCACCACGCCCACGGCAAACAGCGCCACCGAGACGATCGAGGACACGATGTCGTACGAAAGCAGCATCTGGGGCAGCGAGTACATGTCGTCGAACACCGTAAACAGGAACAGCGGCAGGCCCACAAAGCCGATGATATTGCCGAGCACGCCGCCAATCAGGCACGCCCACAGCGCATAGTCCACGTATTTGGACAGGATGCGCTCGCGCGAGTAGCCGAGCGCCTTGTACAGGCCAATGAGCGTACGCTCCTCCTCGACCATACGCGTGGCGGTGGTGAGGCTGATGAGCACGGCGACGATAAAGAAGATGAACGGGAACACCGTCGCAATAGCCTCAATTGACGAGCTATCGCTCTCCACGCTTGAGTAGCTTGCGATATTGTCGCGGTCCTGGATGTACCACGTGCATTCACCCAAATCGGAAAGCTCGGCGCGGGCATCGGCAAACTGCTGGTCGGCGGCGGCGCGGCGCTGATCCAGGTCGGCCTGAGCCTGGACGCGTTCCTCGCTGCCCTGGGCCATGCGATTGATGTTGTCCTGCTCAATCCCAAAGAGCATATTCGCCTGGCGCTCGGCCGCATCCAAGCTTGCCGGCGTGTCGACTGTCAGCTCCTGAGCGCGCGCCTTCTCACGCTCCTCGCGGATCTTCTCTATATTGCCCTTGACCTTGTTGATCTTTGCCGCGTAGGCATCCGAATAGGAGTTGAGGCTCTTGGCTCCTTCGACGACTACGTGGACTGCGGAATAGGACGACGACGTCGCGGCGTCCTCGCTCACATAGAACTTATAGTCCGCCGCCGAAGCAGCGCGAAAGGCGTTGACTGTCGAGTCGGAGCTCACATCAGTGGGATCGAGGACCTCGGCCGTAATGGTGTAATCGCCCGCGGCAAACTGGTCCTTGGCGCTTTGGTTCGACGAGCTCGCATCGTTGGCGGCAAAGCTCACCGTATCGCCGATTTTCTTGCCAGAAGCCTTCAAAAAACGTGAGGTCACTGCCACTTCGCCCGAAGTCTCGGGCAGCTCGCCGCGTACTAGCACCGGTTGGTCAATATTCTCTTTGGAGAGGCTCTGTACGACGACACGCTCGCGCGTCGTACCCACGGCGGTATAGGCGGTCTCGGTATAGATGCCCTCGGCCGTCTCGACGCCGTCGACCTCCTGAATGGCCGCAAGATCGTCATCAGTCAGACCATAGGTCGACTGCACGTTGATGTCATAAACATTCTGCTGGTCAAAATAGGCATCGACCGAATCGCACAGATCCTCGCAACCCGCCTTGAGGCCGCACATCACGCTCACGCCGAGCGCCGTGATTACGACGATAGACAGGAAGCGTTTGAGGCTACCGCGAATCGTGCGGTAGATGCCACGGCGAAAAACCGTCGGCACCATGTCGTTTGAGCTTTGGGCAGTGCGGTAGGTCGTAAAATCCTGCTCGCGCTCCGTGTTCTGCGCATCGCGGCGTTGGCTGTTGTGGCGGTCCTGGTCCATGGGCGCTACCACTCGATCGTCTCGATCGGCACGGGATTTTGCTGGACCGTCTCGCTCTCCACGCGGCCGCTCTTAAAGCGAATCAGGCGATCGGCCATGGGCGCCAGCGCGGAGTTGTGGGTGATGATAATGACCGTAATGCCTTGCTTGCGGCAGGTGTCCTGCAGCAGCTGCAAGATCTGCTTGCCGGTTTTGTAGTCGAGTGCACCCGTGGGCTCGTCGCATAAAAGCAGCTTGGGGTTCTTGGCCAGTGCGCGGGCAATGGACACGCGCTGCTGCTCGCCGCCCGAAAGCTGCGCGGGGAAGTTGGCGAGGCGCTCGCCCAGGCCAACCTGGCGAAGCGTCTGTTCGGCATCGAGCGAATCAGGGCAGATCTGAGCTGCGAGCTCAACGTTTTCGAGGGCCGTCAGGTTGGGAACCAGATTGTAGAATTGGAAGACAAAGCCCACGTCGGCGCGGCGGTATTCCACGAGCTGCGCCTCGTTGGCAGCGCTCACGTCACGCCCGTCCACCGTCACGGTGCCGGAAGTTGCCGTGTCCATGCCGCCCAAGATGTTGAGCGCCGTGGTTTTACCGGCGCCCGAAGCGCCCAGGATAATGGCAAGCTCGCCACGCTCAACGGTAAAGCTCGCGCCGTCGAGCGCATGAATGCGAGCATCGCCCTCGCCGTATGCTTTGATGACGTCTTTGAATTCGATATAGGCCATCGATCGGTTCCCATCTGGTCGGATAACTCTTTAGTATTACCCATTTCGCACCGACCAAAAAGGGACAGGTTTATTTTGGCGGGTTTTATATGGGGAAACGTACCTCTTTGGGGGCAGCGCGGGACGCGCAGGGGCGGCCGTGCAGATCGGCACAGCCGTCTCACGTGGAATCGACCGACGCCTGCCTTTCCGTGACACCGGCAACTCGTTTTTGCTTGTTGGCATGGCCGCCATTATGCCTTGGGACTGAGCACTCAAATTCTCACTCCTCATTGCCACGCTCGCCGCAAGCTATCAGGGTGACGAGATGACGACGCTCGCTGTAGCAGCGCAGCCACACTCTATAAGCGAGGCGTTTGCCAGCAAAAAAGCGCGCGACAGGGTAAGCCCGCCGCGCGCTATCCTATGCGGACTAGTTATTGTTGTTGGTCATCGAGGCCACTGCTGCCGCAAGATTGGAAATGGGCATCGTCTGCAACCAGATGCGACCGGGACCGGTGAGCACGGTGTTGAACACGCCCTCGCCACCAAACATGATGTTTTTGACGCCCTTGACCATTTGAGCGTCGATGCTCACGGTCTCCTCAAAGCCGGCCACGTTGCCGGTATCCACAATCATCTGCTGGCCAGCAGCGAGCTCGTACTCAACCAGGTCGCCGTCGATCTCGGCAAAAGCAACACCCGAGCCCGTGAGCTTCTGCATGATAAAGCCCTCGCCGCCAAAGACGCCGGCCTTTGCCTTCTTGTTAAAGTGAATGCTCAACTCGACGCCACTTTCCGCGGCAAGGAACGAACGCTTCTGCAAAATCCAGCTCTTGCCCGGACCGATCTCGATTGGCACGATGCGGCCGGGGAAGCAGGAGCCAAACGCGATCATGCCATCGCCACGCGCGGTCCAAATGTTTTGGAACAATGCCTCACCCGAAAAAGCCTTGGAGAACATCTTGCCGATGCCACCGCCCGAGGTAGACATTTCCATGTTGGGGGTCATCCAAGCCATGGCGCCGCTTTCGGTGATCATGGATTCGCCATCGCTAAGGTTGCACGTAACAACCGGGAAAGCCCCTCCGCCGATCTCGTACTGCATGACCGTCTCCTTTCCACTCAGGAGCCGAATAACGATGCCTATATTTTAGCAGGTAGAGATGCATATGTTCACACCGCCCATGCCCTCTCCTGCGGACGTTTCCCCAGATAAAACCTGCCAAAATAAACCTGTTCCTTTTTGGCAGGTTTTAAAGGCAAACGGTGAAGGTGATCTGGTTGCCGTGACCGGATACGGTGGCGGCGCCTCCATGGGCCTCGGCGATGGCACGCACCACGGACAGGCCCACGCCCGAGCCACCCGTCTTGGAGCTGCGCGACGCATCCGCACGATAGAAGCGATCGAACAATCGGTCCAGGTCGCCCTCGGGCAGCTCGTCCACGGCGTTCGATACGACAAGCTCGGCGGCGCCCTTGCCTTTGCCGTGCGAAACGGCGCACAGGCTCAGCTCAATCACGCTGCCCTCGCTCGCATAGCGCGTGGCGTTGTCCAGTAGCAACTCAACCACCTGCGCCACCGCCGCGGCATCGGCATGGGTCCGCACGCCGGTCGCAATCGACGTCGACAGGCGCTTACCGCCTGAGACCACCACCGACTTAAACGGCGCCGCCGCCTTGTTCACCGCCTCCGAAAGATCGATCGACGCCATGGTAAAGCCCGCCGAGCCCTCGTCCATGCATGCCAAGAACACCAAGCGCTCCGTGAGCGCCGATAATAGCGCACCCGCACTCGCCTTAGTGCTGCCTTAGCAGGTCGATGAGCATATTTAAAAAAGCAAGGTTATAGCTTAGTCGGACTTAAGGAACGGGCGGCTTCACATCTCGCCCTGCAAACAACGCCCGTACAGCGAGCGCGCTTGCCGCATGGGCGTTGCGGCCGCCTGCAGCTTATAGATAGGCACCCTCGAGGCGCAGCAGCCACTCCTTGCGATCCAGTCCACCGGCGTATCCGTTGAGCGATCCGTCGGCCGCGACCACGCGATGGCACGGCACGATAATCGAAATAGGGTTGCGAGCGACCGCAGCCCCCACCGCGCGAGGAGATACAACGGGCGCTTCATTTCCCGGCACACGATGTCGAGCCGCAACACGCTGGGCGATCTCGCCATACGTAGCGACCTCGCCACGCGGAATTGAAAGTAGCTCAAACCAAACCTCACGCTGAAACGCCGTGCCAATCAAATGCAACGGCGGCGTAAACCGAGGCTCCTGCCCCGCAAAATAGGCGTTGAGCCAAGCCCAAGAACGCTCTAGCACCGAAGAAGCCGCGCCATTGGCCGGATTTACCGTCTGCATGCCCCCGGCACCCGAAACTGCATCGGTGCCCTCAACGTATTCGGCGCTTTCTTTAAGAAGCGTGGAACCAAAGTGCTCCTGCCCCTCAAACCAAAGCCCCGTCAGACCGCGGCCATCAGCGGCAAGCAAGATTTCGCCCAAAGGCGAAGCAAACGTCGTCGTGACCACCAGCGGCTCCCTTCAAAACTCCGCAACATAATACCGCGAATTGTACAGACAACCCCGCAGATACGTCTGGGCGGGCTCGCAATTACTTAAGCGAGACTGTTTTCCCTAATCAAGCGAAAAAGACGCAGGGCATCGACACCAGAGCGGTACCCCTGTCAGCCGAGCTCTAATACTTTCCCGAGAAGTGAACGAGTAAAAACGAAGTCCCGGAGCATCCACACCTTTAGACCGCAAAACCGCAGGATTCGCGCTGCAAAACCGCAGGACATAGCAATCAAAAAATGCCAATGCTTCGGGGGTCCAAATAAGGTCGTTCACTTCACGGGAAAAGTATTAGACCTCAATTCGCACCAAGCCCAAAGTCACCCCAGGCAGCAGGCGCGAAGCGCCGAGGCCGCCGCCGGGACTAGGGCCCGCAACAACCACGTGCCCCCACATCAGCCCAGCGGCCCCAACCAGCAACGGCCCCATCGCAGGCCGCTCGCAGCCGAGTCACCGCAGGCGGGGGCCGGGCTTGGTTTTCAGAACATTCCGCAGACCAGTGTGGCGCCTTGTCCGCAGCTCCGAAGGAGCAGGACAAGGCGCCACACATGGTCGAGGACGTTCTGAAAACCAAGCCCGGCCCCCGCCGGACAGGTCCACCGCTACTCGCAGAGCAGCTTAGCGATCTGGACGGCGTTGGTTGCCGCGCCCTTACGGATTTGGTCGCCGCAGCACCAGAAGGTAATGCCACGTGCGGCCTCGGGGTTCGAGATGTCGCGGCGTACGCGACCGACCCAAATCAGGTCCTGGTCGGAGGTGTCCATCGGCATGGGGAAGCGATCGTGCGCATCCTCGGCGCTCATGTCGTCAACCAGCTTGACGCCGGGAGCGGCAGCCAGCGCAGCACGAGCCTCCTCAACCGTGATGTCACGCTCGAACTCGAGCGTAATGCTCTCGGAGTGCGAGCGCAGCACGGGCACGCGCACACAGGTGCAGTTCACGCGCAGCTCGGGCAGATGCATGATCTTGCGGCCCTCGTTTTGCAGCTTCATCTCCTCGGAGGTAAAGCCTTCCTCCTTGACACCGCCGATCTGCGGAATCAGGTTGCTCGCCAGCTGGGCGGCAAACGCGCGCGGCTCGGGAATCTCCTCGCCACGGCCCAGGGCGGCAAGCTGAGCCTCGAGCTCGGCCATACCGGGAGCGCCAGCGCCCGAAGCTGCCTGATACGTGGACACGATCATACGCTTCACGCCAGCAAGCTGGTGCAGCGGCCACGTGGGAACCAGGCCGATGATGGTCGCGCAGTTGGGATTGGCGATAAGGCCGTGATGCCACTTGATGTCGTCGGCATTGATCTCGGGCACGACCAGCGGCACCTCGGGATCCATGCGGAAGGCGTGACTGTTGTCGACCACGACGGCGCCGCGCTTGACGGCCTCGGGCAGCAGCTCCTTGGCGATATCGTCGCCGGCAGCGCCGAGCACGATGTCGCAGCCCTCAAAAGCCTCGGGGCAAGCCTCCTCAATCACAGCCTGCTCGCCGCGGAACTCGACGGTCTTGCCCGCAGAGCGTGCGCTCGCCAGCAGCTTGAGCTTGCCGACCGGGAACTCCTGCTCGTTCAGGCACTCGAGCATCTGGGTGCCCACAGCTCCCGTCGCGCCCAAAATAGCAACCGTGTACTGTTTCATGCTTCCCCCTTTAAAGGTTGTGGCTATCGCCCGCACGCCAAGCAGGCCGATTATTGTTGCCAGTGTATACAAGAACGGGGCAGGCACGAAACCCGCCCCGTCGAAACGAAACCGAAACGAAACGCCCCGCCGTAGATTTTTTGACATGACCCAAAAATCTACCGAGCAGTCGCTACTTTTTGAGCGCGGCCAGAGCGGGATCAACCGGCGCGGAAGCCTCCAGGTCGGAGACCTTCACAATGCCATTTTCGTCGGAGAAGGCACGGTAAATGGTCCGAATCGCCAGGTCAAAGTCCTTCTCCTCTACGCCGATAATGATGTTGATCTCGTCGCAGCTCTGCGAAATCATACGTACGCTCACGCCGGCCTGACCAAGCATGCCAAACAGATGGCCCGAGATACCTGCGCGGCCGCGAAGGTTACGGCCGACGGTCGCGATGAGCGCCAAACCCTCGACAACCTCGATCTCGAGCGGCTCGACCTCCTGCTGAATGTCGCCCACGAGCGAGTACAGCGAGTCGTGCACATCCTGCTCCTGCACCACGGCGCCAAAGCGGTCGACGCCGGTGGGCATATGCTCGACGGAAACGTCATAGCGTTCGAACACCGAAAGTGCACGACGCATAAAGCCGACACGGGGCTTGGTGCGGTCGCGGGCAACGTTGATGGCGACAAAGCCGCGCTTGCCGGTCACGCCGGTAATGATAGGCTCCGCCTCACCCTCGTCAGCCGTCTCGCTAATGATGGTGCCGGGGTCCTGCGGCGCATTGGTGTTCTTGATGACCAGCGGAATGCCTGCCTCGCGCACGGGGAACACGGCCTCCTCGTGCAGGACGCTTGCACCCATGTACGAAAGCTCGCGCAGCTCCTCGTAGGTAACGCGCGCAATGGGCTGAGCCTCGGGAACAATACGCGGATCGGCAGAATAGAAGCCCGAAACGTCGGTCCAGTTCTCGTACAGGTCGGCACCAAGGCACTTGGCCAGAATCGAGCCGGAAATATCGCCGCCGCCACGGTCGAGCAGCTTGATCTGCCCCTCACGCGTCGCGCCGTAGAAACCGGGCATAACAAAGCCGCCCTGCTGGCCGTACTCCTGCACCAGCTCGGCGGTGCGGTTCATGCTGAGCGTACCGTCATGATGGAACGCCACGACCGTCGCGGCATCCAGGAACGGCAGGCCCAGGTACTCGGCCATCAGGCGAGCGGTAAAGTACTCGCCGCGGCTTACGAGCTCCTCAGTAGAGTAGCCACCGGAGCGAGCACGCTCGGCAAAGGCCGCAAACTCTTCGCGGATGGGATAGGTGAGCCCCAGCTCGTCAGCGATATCAAAATAGCGCTGGCCGATGTCCTCGAGCAGCTCCTCGCACGACACGTGGTACTTGACGTGCGCGTTGACCAAGTAGAGCAGATCGGTCACCTTGGTGTCGCCCTTAAAACGGCGACCGCAGGCAGAAACCACCACAAAACGGCGGGCCGGATCGGCATCGACGATGGCCTTGATCTTCTTAAAGTGTTCGGCGTCGGCGACCGACGAGCCGCCAAACTTGGCAATCTTAATCATGGGCTGGAGGTTACCTTTCTAAAAAGCCTCTGCGAACCTATTTTGCGCGCTCTGATACCATGGTTTCACCGATTGGGACCAAGGCATCCGAGGAGCAGTGTTATATGGGAACTTATCATAGTACACGAGGACGCACTTTATCGTGCTCAAGTAAGGTGGCAATCCGTACCGGCATCGCTCCCGACGGGGGTTTGTTTGTCTCGGACGAGCTCGGCACCCAGCAGGTCGATATCAGCTCGCTTGCAGATAAATCGTACTTTGAAATCGCTCAAGATGTGTTGGGAATGTTACTGAATGATTACACGACCGAAGAAATTTCGGCCTGTGTGAATGAGGCATACCGCGGCACGTTCGCGAGCGAAGAGGTCACGCCGCTCGTCAAACTCGACGCCGCACCGGGCGCTGACGTCCCTCAGACCTATGTGATGGAGCTCTTTGGCGGCCCCACAAGCGCCTTCAAGGACGTCGCCCTGCAGATGCTCCCCCGTCTGATGGCCCGCACTTCCGCCAAGGACGGCGGCGCCGAGCGCATCATGATCGTCACCGCCACGTCGGGCGACACGGGCAAGGCAGCACTCGCCGGCTTTGCCGACGCCCCGGGCACGGGCATCACCGTCTTTTATCCCGAAGGCAAAGTCAGCCGCGTGCAGAATCTGCAGATGTCCACGCAGGAGGGCGATAACGTCGCCGTCTGCGGCATCCGCGGCAACTTCGACGATGCCCAGAGTGCCGTCAAGCGCATCTTTGCCGATAAGGAGCTTGCCGAGCGCCTGGAAGCCGCCGGCACTGTGCTTTCGAGTGCCAACTCCATCAACGTCGGCCGCCTGGTGCCGCAGGTTGTCTACTACTTTGCCGCCTATGCGCAACTGCTGCGCGCCGGCGCTATCGAGGCTGGCGACGCCGTAGAGTTCTGTGTGCCCACCGGCAACTTTGGCGATATCTTGGCCGGCTACTACGCCAAGTGCATGGGTCTGCCCGTCGCCAAGCTCGTCGTGGCGAGCGACAAGAACAACGTGCTTGCCGACTTCCTGACCACCGGCGTTTACGACCGTAACCGCCCGTTCTTCACGACCATTTCACCGTCGATGGACATCCTTATTAGCTCCAACCTGGAGCGCATGCTCTACTTCCTGTCCGACGGCGACTGCGAGCTCGTTGCCGGGCTTATGGAGCAGCTTGCCCAGACGGGTCGCTACGAGGTTCCCGCCGACCTGCTGGCCAAGATCCAGAGCGTGTTTGGCTGCGGCTGGGCCAGCGAGGACGAGGTCCGCGCCGCCATCAAGAGCTGCTGGGTTGCGAACGGCTACGTGATCGACCCGCACACCGCTTGCGGCTATCACGTCTTTGAGCAGGTCGCCCCCGCCGAGGGCGCCAAGGCCCGCGTGCTGCTTTCGACCGCCAGCCCCTACAAGTTCCCGCGCGCCTGCTGCGACGCCCTGGGCCTCAACGTTCCCGAGGATGATTTTGAGGCTATGCGTGTACTCGAGCAGGCCACCAACACGGTCGCCCCGACCCAGCTCGCCGAACTCGAATCCAAGCCCGTCCGCTTCGAAGACGTCTGCGACGTCGATGAGATGGCAAGCTACGTCGAGTCCGCAGCAAAACGAATGAGCACCAACTAAACCCCTTATTAAGCGCCGGCGAAAGCCGGCGCACCTTCTTTTATCAGAAACCCACCCGGATGATGACGAACTGACATGCGGGTCTGCCTGTTTAGTTCGTCGCGAGTTCCGCACGAGCCGGAAAGCACTTAATGTGCTTTCCGAGCGAGCCAGGACTGCCCGAGCAGCGAACTAAACGGCCGGACCCGCCCAGGAGGACCCACATGATCAAAATCACCGTCCCAGCAACCAGCGCCAACCTAGGCATCGGCTACGACACCCTCGGCATGGCCGTCAGCCTCTACTCGCACTTCACCTTCGAGCGCGCCGACAAACTCACCATCACGGGCTGCCCCGAGGAGTTCCAAGACGAGAATAACCTGGTCTATGTGAGCTTTGTGGATGCGCTGGCCGCATGGGGCGAGCCGGCTTTCCCCGTTGCCATCGACATTCAGACCGACGTGCCCGTCGCTCGTGGCCTGGGTTCCAGCTCCACCTGCGTCGTCGCTGGTATCATGGCAGCCGCCGCGTTGACGGGCCACACCGTCGACCGCGCCGAGCTCGTCCGCATTGCCACCGAGGTCGAGGGCCATCCCGATAACGTCGCCCCCGCTATCCTGGGCGGTGCCGTCTGCTCCTTTACGCCGACCGATTCGCTCCCCCAGTGCCTGCGCTACGAGGTGAGCGACAAGCTTCGTTTTATTACTGTGATTCCGCCCTACGAGGTGCATACGAGCGAGGCGCGCAAGGTTGTGCCGCAGGAGATTCCGCTCTCCACCGCCGTATGGCAAATGGGCCGCATCGCCGGCATGACGCGCGGCCTGGAGACCGGCGACCTTGACCTGATTGCCGCCGCCAACGACGACCGCATCCAGGAGCCCTATCGCCGCCGCCTCATCCCCGACTACAACGCCGTGCGCGACACCTGCCTTAACGGCGGCGCCAAGACCATCTGGATCAGTGGCTCCGGCTCGACCCTCATGGCTGTAACCGACGACACCATCGTGGCGAAGTTCCTGCAAGTCAAGCTGCGCGAGCAGTTCCCTAAGTGTGAGACGCATATTTTAACGTGCGACACGGAAGGCGCTCAAATCGAGTACCTGTAGCGCCCTGCCTCATTGCTCTCACCGGCCCCCTTGGGGCTTCCCCTGAAAACGTCCTCGATCATGAATTGCCCCGTCGTACGCTTCGCGCGACGGGGCAATTCGATCTGCGGATTGTTTTCAGGGGAAGCCCCAAGGGGGCCTGCGCAGCCTCGACAGGATATCGCATTCGCTGATTTAACTATCGCCCGATTCGCGGCGCAATCTATTTATCTCCACCGCTCAAATCCGCCCCAAGTCTTTGCACGAGGACTCCGACGGCAATTCCAAGTGCCTCTGCATAGGCGAACTGCTCATAAACCCTAAGACTGCGTTCCCCGGTTTCGACTTTCGAGATGAACGACTGAGGTACCCTCAGTTTCTTTGCGAGTTCAACCTGAGTGATACCTTGCTCCCGACGAATCTGGGAAAGGCATTTTCCGCATGTCCTATTAGCATCAACGTTCATGCCGTTTACGCTATATTCCGTTTTGTTATATCCCAAACTGGGATATATTTATGTTACTTGCCGCTTAACTTACAGCGATTGTTCACATCGGAAATCTAAACGAGAGAGGGGACTCAACGAACATGGATAATGAGACGAAAGAGCCCAACGATGAGCAAATGCACGGCGCATCATACGAACAGACGCCAGATATCGAAGGGAAACAGCTTTCTGATGGTGCTGACGATGCCCCCTCCCCTGAAGATCGATCATCAAATGAAGATGACATCGCATGCAAAAAAGAAGGGGGCGACTCACTTCTAACGAGAGCCATTCATAAATTAGGCGGTAAAAAACGGGCGGCTATTGCAGCTACTGCAATAGTTGCTGTCGTCTTCTGTTTGCCCACGTTATTCCCCCAATTGTTTTGCACCCACAAGCTTTGGACCAATGCGAGTTGTACAAGCCCTCGCACCTGTAAAAGTTGCGGCAAAACCGAGGGGGAACCGCTCGGACATGAATGGGAAGAAGCAACGTGCACGGTTCCGAAGACCTGTCAACGCTGTGGTAAAACCGATGGAAAACCCCTTGGGCATCAACCGGGCTCGTGGACTACCGAAGTTGACTACGTAGACGCCACCTCAAAGGAAATACGAGAATGCGAAAAATGCGGAGAGGTCGTTGACACTCGCAACGAAAAGGAAATTACTTCCTTTCTTGGCGACGGATCGTTTTCAATTTCACCTGAAGGCTTTATTGAACGACTTAACGAGGAATTCTCCGATATCCCCAATTGCAGCAGTATGAAGGCGAGTTACGAGCTAGACGATAGCGGCACGGGACTCGAGCTTCAGATAAAAAATGGCTCTACGCTTGCCGGTATTGGAGGCTTTTTCTCGGACTCGAGCAGCCAACTACTATTCAGCTATCTTGGATCCGAAAACTGCTTCAAAAACATAGTCATGTACTTCGAAAATTCAGATTATGCCGCGGCGACAGCATTAGCAACCATACAAGCGATTGATCCAACGCTTTCGTTTTCAGATGCCAAGCAAGTTGGCGCTGCTTGCGTAGATGAACCGATTGTCAAAAATGGAATTACATACGCAATCGTAGCTTCGAATGGAGAGTACTGGTTGAGCGCCCGAATTGAATAATTTAAATTAAATTTTATATCTGATTTTTGATTATCCGCATAAACACTATACTTTCAAGCATT
>URPK01000012.1 GCA_900549715.1 uncultured Collinsella sp.
GACGGAAAGCACATTAAGTGCTTTCCTTTGCGTGCGGAACTCGCGACAAACTTAAACAGCGGGCCGCCCGGACCGGGAATCCGACGCGCTCGTCGGGGCAACGTTACCTGCCAAAAAGGGACAGGTTTATTTTGGTCGGTTTTATCTGGGGAAACGTCGCGCCCCAACGGTGATCTGCTCTCACCTGTCGCATGGAAATCGGCGGCGCTTTCGAAAGTATGCGGCAAATTCTGGACCCGCCGAGCGCACCGGGGTTTTGCGATAATAAACCCGCAGGTAGAGCGCTTGAGCATATGCGGTGTGGTCGACCCATCGAGATTTTGCCGCATACTTCCGAAATTCAGGCGAATATCGCTCAAAATAACCGTCCATATAACGCAAAAAAGGCCGCTTCCCCTAGTGGGAAGCGGCCTCAAGCCTTACGAATAGACGATGGTAAAGGGTAATTCTGTTTCGGTCTCTCCTGTTGATGTGTACCTCGTGCCCTCGAGGGTTACCGAGACCACTTGATCGACATTGATCAGCTTTGTCGGAACCGAGATGTTCTCCCCGCTATTGCGCGTCAGCGAAAAATAAGAATTGTACGCGCCTGCAGCATCGTCTTCGATAATCTGCTCCGATCCATCCTTGTAGGTAACGGTCAACTTTTTCGTGACTGCGTCAATGCCCAGATCATCGATGTGCGTCTGGATGGAAAACGGGCTAATCTCAAGAGGCGAGTCGTCGGAGCGGAGCTCCTTTGTATCGACGTACGCTCCGACGCTAAACTCGGGTGTCGATGCCTCGACATGCTTCGCATCCTCACCTTCGCCCTCCGTCCAGCTGATATTCCAGGTGACAGCATGTCCTAAATCTCGATCGCGATTCCATGAGGCAAAGTACATTGTGCCGTTAATGACCGTGTCGCTTGATGTGTCCTTGTCAATTGTGCAGCGTGTGTCAGCCCATTTTTCACCGAAGTTCATGCTGGGCGTGCCGATGCCTTGTTCTTCTTCACCATAGAGAACAAGTTCGCCAGTCTCTGCTGCCGGCTTGTAGTAGTTAACACCATTTGGATTGGACAGCGTAAACGTCACAGCACCGCAGCCGTTTTGGTCGATAGCCATATCATGAATGTCGAGTGTATAGCCGTTGCCCTCGACGGACAGATTGACCTTCTGTACTGAACCCTCCAAGCTTTGGGGCGCGATACCATCACCAAACTCTCTGGTGTAGGTATATTTAGTCCCCGACGAGCCACCTTGAGTCCAGGTAACGGACTCTCCGTTGCCATGGTTTCCCCAGGCAGAGGCAAAATAACTGGAATTGACAACGGCGTAGGCGACCCCTCCGGTCGCCAACACCCCGGCAAGGCATCCGATCACAGCAACATACAGAGGCTTCGCGTGACCCTTTCGGCGAAGCGGCTCACCAGCAGCGGCATAAAGAACACGGTCAGCAAGATCGCTATCGGCTTGGACGGACTCGAAGGCCTGCTTGATTTGGTTGGATTTCACGGTCGCCCTCCTCTAGGATGAACTTGAGTTTCGATCTGCCGCGAGCTAAACGCGTTCGAACGGTCGCGGCTGGTACGTGCAACAACTCGGCAATCTCTGAAGTCGAGAAGCCCAGATAGTAATAGAGCACGATGGGGATACGAAATCGTTCTGGAAGCCGCATGACGTCCGACAGGACGGCCTTGGTCTCGTCCTGCGCCATCGAAAGCGAATCGGCCAGGTTCTCAATATCCTCCACGCGTCTCCACGGCTTTCGAAAGAGAGATTTGCATTCATTGATCGTGACCCGGATAAGCCATCGACGAAGATGTTCCCAGCTTTCAAATTGCGCATCGCTTTTGAGTAACTTCAGAAAGACGTCTTGAGCGACATCGTCGGCGTCGGCGCGATCACGCAGGTACGTCAACGCGATCCGAAACACGACATCCCGGTGGTCTTCGACCGCCTGTCTAAATGCTTGTTCTTCCATAATCACCTCCCGGTGACGTTAATAGTTCTCGATGAGGCCCTCACCATAGATACGCTCTGACCGGACGAAATGTTTCAAATTCAAGCAGGAAAAACCTACCAAAATAAACCTGTCCCTTTTTTGGCAAGGGATCAACGGAACGCAACAGGTTGAGCATACGCAAGCGAGCGGCCCCCAGAGCGTACAAGATGGCATGAAAAAGGCAGGGCATTGACCTTTTGGTCATGCCCTGCCTTTTGAATGACAGATTGTAGCTCTGGGGGCCGCGCAGCGACGGAGGTCGCCGCCGTTCGTTAGAACGGCGGAACTAATTACTCCTCGTCGTTGTCCTTGGCCTCTTCGGCGTCGTCGGTGTCCACGAGCTGGTTGAGCAGCTCGTCGAGGGACGCCATGTCCTCGTTGATGGCACCGTTGGCGGGAGCCTTCTTGTCGTCGATCGGGGCGCCCAGGAGCTCCTCGTCGGCGTCGGCGTGATGCGTCGGCGTGGCGGAGGTGCCCAGCAGGATGTCGTCCGGACCGTCGGGGCTAAAGACCATCTGCAGCAGCTGCGAGAGGTCTTCCTCATCGGCAACGTCGTCGTTGTTCTCGAGGATGTAGAGCAGGTCGTGGGCCTCCAGGCCGTCACGGAGCTCCTCGATCGCCTTAGCACCGATACCATCGATGCGCAGCAGATCCTCCTCGGACTTGCCGACCAGGTCGCCGACCGTCTCGATGCCGACCTCGCTGAACTTGTTGGTCCAGCGCTGCGACACGCCCAGGTCGTCGAACAGGTACAGGCGAGCCTTCTCGGCGGAGATGGTATGGCCGTTGCGGGTGAACGAACCGTCAGCACCACCGAACTCGTCGTAGCCGGCCCAGTCGAGCTGCTGCGGGAGCTGCTCGTCCAGGTCCTTGAGCTCCACAGGAGCCCACTCGGGCAGCGACTTGGCGTTGGGCGAAGCCGGGCCGTCGATGTCCACGTAGCCGTCGGCCGTGCGATACGTCAGCTTGGCGTTGGCATACGGTTTGAGGCCGGTACCAGCCGGGATCTTCTTACCGACGATGACGTTGGACTTAAGGTCGAGCAGGTGGTCGACCTTGCCCTCGATGGCAGCCTCGGTAAGGACGCCGGCGGTACGGATGAACGAAGCGCTCGACAGCCAGGAGTCGATGTTGGACGCGACCTTGAGCGTACCCAGGATGACGGGCTCGGCCACGGGAGCCTGACCGCCCAGACGGGCAACGCGCTCGACCTCGTCAGCGAACTCGTAGCGGTCGACGTACTGACCAAGCAGGTACTTGGAGTCGCCGGGGTTGGTGATCTGAACGCGACGCAGCATCTGACGTGCGAGCACCTCGATGTGCTTGTCGTTCAGGTCGACGCCCTGGCTGGTGTAGACGTCCTTGACGCTCTCGACGAAGGTGTGCATCGTCGACTCGATGTCGGTCAGCTTGCGCAGGTTGCGGAAGTTGACGAAGCCCTTGGTGATCTGGTCGCCAGCGCGAACCTCGCAGCCGTCCTCGATCTCGGGCATAAAGCGCACCGAAGCGGGGACGCGACGCTCGTCGAGGACACGGGTGTGATCCTCGGAGTCGGTGAGCGTCAGCACGTACTCGGACTTCTCGGGCTTAATCGAGAGGTGGCCGGAGTACGGAGCCAGCTCGGCCTCGCGACCCAGGATCTTCTCGTTGACGTTGCCGACGATATCGAACATACGGCTGACCGTAGGCAGACCCTGCGTAATATCGTCGACGCCAGCGACGCCGCCGGAGTGAATGGTACGCATCGTAAGCTGCGTACCGGGCTCGCCGATGGACTGGGCGGCAATAATGCCGACCGCGGTACCGATGGCGACCGGACGACGGGTGGAAAGATCCCAGCCGTAGCACTTCTGGCACACGCCGTACTTGGAGCGGCAGGTGAGCAGCGCGCGAAGCTTGACCTTCTTAAGGCCGGCATCGACCATCTTCTGGATGTCAGCGACCTTCTCGATGTAGCCGTCCTGCTCAAAGAGCACGGTGCCATCGGGAGCCACGACGTCCTCGATGAAGCAACGGCCGACGAGGTCGGTGTTGAGGTCGGTGGTGCCGGGGATGATGAGGTTGTAGGTGACGCCCTCGTGCGTACCGCAGTCCTCCTCGCGGACGATGACGTCCTGGGCCACGTCGACCAGACGACGGGTCAGGTAACCAGAGTCCGAGGTGTGGGATGCGGTATCGACCAGGCCCTTACGGGCGCCGTAGGTCGAAATGAAGTACTCGAGCGGCAGCAGGCCCTCGCGGAAGTTCGCCTTAATGGGAAGGTCGATCGTCTCGCCGGACATGTCTGCCATCAGGCCACGCATGCCGCCGAGCTGACGCAGCTGGGTCTTAGAACCACGGGCGCCGGAGTCGGCCATCATGTAGAGCGGGTTCTCCTCGTCGAACAAGTCGAGCATGAGCGCTGCAACCTTATCGGTACAAGCGGTCCACTCGTTAACGACTTCGATGTGGCGCTCCGTCTCGTTGATGAAGCCCTCCTCGAAGTACTCGTTGATCTGGTCGACGTTGGCCTGGGCGCGATCGAGCAGTTCCTGCTTCTCGGCAGGGATGAGAGCGTCCCACACCGAGATGGTGAGGCCGGCGCGGGTAGCGTAGTGGAAGCCGGAGTACTTGATGGCGTCGAGGATCGGGCCGACCTTGGCCTCGGGATAGCGATCGCAGCAGTCCGCAACCAGCTTGGCCACGTCGCCCTTGACCATCTTGTAGTTCATGAACTCGTAGTCTTCGGGCAGGCACTGGCGGTTGAAGATGATGCGGCCGATAGAGGTCTCGAAGCGCGCGGTCTTGTTGCCGGTGACGTCGTAGTCGACAAACTCGTTCTTGCCGTTCTTGACGCGGAAGATACGGGTGCCGTCCTCGTTGATGACATTGGCGTCGGCAGCGGACACGCGGACCTGAATCTTGGCCTGCATGTCGACCTCGGAGCGGCAGTCATAGGCGTGCAGCGCGTCGTCGAAGCTGGCGAACACGTGGTTCTCGCCCGGCAGACCGTCGCGGACCTGGGTCAGGTAGTACACACCGATGATCATGTCCTGCGAGGGGATGTTAACCGGCTTGCCGGATGCCGGCGAGCGCAGGTTGTTCGCAGAGAGCATAAGCACGCGAGCCTCGGCCTGAGCCTGGCTGGACAGCGGCACGTGGACGGACATCTGGTCGCCGTCGAAGTCGGCGTTGAAGGGCGAGCAGACCAGCGGATGCAGGTGGATAGCCTTGCCCTCGACCAGCACCGGCTCAAAGGCCTGGATGGACAGACGGTGCAGGGTCGGTGCACGGTTGAGCAGCACGACGCGGCCGTCGATGACCTCTTCGAGGATATCCCACACAAAGGTGGCACCGCGGTCGATAGCGCGCTTGGCGCCCTTGATGTTCTCGACCTTGCCAAGCTCGACCAGGCGCTTCATGACGAAGGGCTTGAAGAGCTCCAGCGCCATGGTCTTGGGCAGACCGCACTGGTGCAGCAGCAGCTTGGGGTCGGTAACGATTACCGAACGGCCGGAGTAGTCGACACGCTTGCCCAGCAGGTTCTGACGGAAACGGCCCTGCTTGCCCTTGAGGGCCTCGGCGAGCGACTTGAGCGGGCGACCGCCACGGCCAGAGACCGGGCGACCACGACGGCCGTTGTCGAACAGGGCGTCCACGGACTCCTGGAGCATGCGCTTCTCGTTGTTCACGATGATCGCAGGGGCGTCCAGGTCGAGCAGGCGCTTGAGTCGGTTGTTACGGTTGATCACGCGACGATACAGATCGTTGAGGTCGGACGCGGCGAAGCGGCCGCCGTCGAGCTGGACCATCGGGCGCAGATCGGGCGGAATGACCGGGATGACGTCCAGGATCATGTTCGCGGGGCTGTTGCCGCCCTTCAGGAAGGCGTCAACGACCTCGAGGCGCTTGACGGCCTTCTCGCGCTTCTGCTTCTGGGAGTCCTCGTCGGCGATGATGGCCTTGAGCTTCTCGGCCTCGGAAGGAAGGTCGATGGCAGCGAGCAGGTCGCGGACGGCCTCGGCACCCATACCACCCTTGAAGTACATGGAGTAGTAACGGGTCATCTCACGGAACAGCGGCTCATCGGAGATGAGGTCGCGCTCGGTGAGCTTCATGAAGGCGTTGAAGGCGTCCGTGCGGAGCTGCTTCTCGTCCTTGCACTCTTCCTCGATGTCGACGATGCCAGAAGCGATCTCCTCGGGGGTCAGCGGCTCCTCGTCGGAGAACTCGTCAAAGTTCTCGGGGTTGCCCTGCTCCTTGAGGGACTCGATCTGGCGGGCGCACTCGGCATCGATCTCTTCCAGATCGGCGGCGAGCTCCTCGCGCAGGTCGTCAGCGTCGGCCTCGCGAGCCTCGTAGTCGACCTCGGTGATGATGTAGCTGGCAAAGTACAGAACCTTCTCGAGGTCCTTGGACTTGATGTCGAGCATACGGCTCATCGGGAAGCTCGTGGGGCTCTTGAAGTACCAGATGTGGGACACGGGAGCGGCGAGCTCGATGTGGCCCATGCGGTCGCGACGCACCTTGGCCGAGGTGACCTCGACGCCGCAGCGCTCGCAGACGATGCCCTTAAAGCGGATGCCCTTGTACTTGCCGCAGGAGCACTCCCAGTCCTTGGCGGGACCGAAGATCTTCTCGCAGAACAGGCCGTCCTTCTCGGGCTTGAGGGTACGGTAATTGATGGTCTCCGGCTTCTTGACCTCACCGTGCGACCAGGAACGGATCTGGTCGGCGGAGGCAAGGGAGATCTTTACCGAGTCAAAATCAGTAGCTTCGAAATCTGCCACAGTCAACTACTCCTTATCAGTGGTCGTGGCGGCGACAGCCTCGGGTGCCTCGGCGGTCTCGGCATCCTCGGCCTCGACGTCGGTGTCAACGCCGGCGAGCGCAGCCAGGTCGTCGAGAGCAGAGGTCTCCTCGGCGGTCACAGGGGCGGAGGCGTCCTCGTCGGCATCGTGCATGGGCTCGATGTCCAGCGCGAGGGAGCGGATCTCCTTGACGAGAACCTTGAAGGACTCGGGGATACCCGGGACAGGAACGTTCTCGCCCTTGACGATGGACTCGTAGGTCTTGACGCGGCCCACGGTATCGTCGGACTTGACGGTCAGGATCTCCTGCAGGACGTTGGAAGCACCGTATGCGTACAGTGCCCAAACTTCCATCTCGCCGAAGCGCTGGCCGCCGAACTGGGCCTTGCCGCCCAGAGGCTGCTGGGTAACCAGGCTGTAAGGGCCGGTCGAACGGGCGTGGATCTTGTCGTCGACCATGTGGCCGAGCTTGAGGATGTAGGACGTACCCACGGTAATGGGCTCGCGGAACTCCTCGCCGGTGCGGCCGTCGAACAGACGAGTCTTGCCGCGCTCGTCAAGCTGGGTGACGAACTCGGGGCGCATGTGATCGCCAAAGGCAGCGGTGGCCTTGTTGAGCATGTTCTTGTTGGCGCGACGGATGACCTCGGCGATCTCGTCCTCCTTGGCGCCGTCGAAGACGGGCGTGGCGGTGAAGAACGGACCGGGGACGTACTTGTCGGAGTCGGCCTGCTCGGTATCCCAACCGCAGGCAGCAGCCCAGCCAAGGTGGCACTCGAGCAGCTGGCCGACGTTCATACGCGAAGGAACGCCCAGCGGGTTGAGGATAACGTCGATCGGGGTACCGTCAGCCATGTAGGGCATGTCCTCGACCGGCAGAACGTTACAGATAACACCCTTGTTGCCGTGGCGGCCGGCGATCTTATCGCCCTGCTGGATCTTACGACGCTGGGCGACGTAGACGCGCACCTGCTCGTTGACGCCGGGGGCCAGGTCGTCGCCGTTCTCGCGGCTAAAGCGGACGACGTCGATGACGCGGCCGTAAGCGCCGTGAGGCATCTTAAGGGAGGTGTCGCGGACATCGTGGGCCTTGGCACCGAAGATGGCGCGCAGCAGGCGCTCCTCGGCGGTCAGAGCGCTCTCGCCCTTAGGCGTGACCTTACCGACCAGGATGTCGCCAGGGCCGACCTCGGCGCCGATGCGGATGATGCCGTCCTCGTCGAGGTTGGCAAGCATGTCCTCGGAGAGGTTCGGGATCTCGCGGGTGATCTCCTCGGGGCCGAGCTTGGTGTCGCGGGCGTCGATCTCGTGACGGGTGATGTTGATGGTCGTCAGCAGGTCCTCGGCCACCAGGCGCTCGGACACGACGATACCGTCCTCGTAGTTAAAGCCTTCCCACGGCATGTAGGCCACGGTGAGGTTCTGGCCCAGTGCGAGCTCGCCGTGATCGGTCGAAGGACCGTCAGCCAGAGGCTCGCCCTGCTCAACGGTGTCACCGACGCGCACGAGCGGACGGTGGTTGATGCAGGTGGACTGGTTGGAGCGCTGGTACTTGGCCAGGTGATACTCGTCCATGCCGCCGGCATGCTTGACGATGATCTTGGCGGCGTCGGCAAAGATGACCTCGCCGGCATTCTTGGCCAGGGTGACCTCGCCGGAGTCCAGAGCGGCGCGACGCTCCATGCCGGTACCGACATAGGGAGCGGCGGGGTGAACCAGCGGCACGGCCTGACGCTGCATGTTAGCGCCCATCAGCGTACGCTTGGCGTCGTCGTGCTCGAGGAACGGGATCAGCGTGGCTGCGACGGAGAGCATCTGACGCGGCGAGACGTCCATGTAGTCGACGTCCTCGACAGGCACGTCGGCGGGAGCGCCGAAGGAGCCGTCGAAGTCGCGGGTACGGGCGATCACGGTGTGCGGACGGACGATCTTGCCCTCGGCATCGGTCGTGATGAACTCGTTGGTCTTGGGATCGAGCGGCGTGTTGGCCGGCGCGATGACGTGCTTCTCTTCCTCGTCAGCGGTCATCCAGTCGATCTGGTCGGTGGCAACGCCGTTCTCGACACGGCGGAACGGAGCCTCAATGAAGCCGTACTCGTTGACGCGGGCGTAGAGAGCGAGCGAGCCGATCAGGCCGATGTTGGGGCCTTCGGGGGTCTCGATCGGGCACATGCGGCTGTAGTGCGAGTTGTGAACGTCGCGGACGGCCGTCGGCACGTTGGTGCGGCGGCTGGAGCCGGACTTGTGACCGGCAAGACCACCAGGGCCGAGTGCGGACAGACGGCGCTTGTGGGTCAGACCGGTCAGGGGGTTCGCCTGGTCCATGAACTGCGAGAGCTGCGAGGAACCGAAGAACTCCTTGATGGAGGCCACGATCGGGCGGATGTTGATGAGCGACTGCGGGGTAATCTCGTCGATGTCCTGGGAGCTCATGCGCTCACGGACGACGCGCTCCATACGGCTCATGCCGATACGGAACTGGTTGGCGACGAGCTCGCCGACGGTGCGGATGCGGCGGTTGCCAAAGTGGTCAATGTCGTCGACCTTAAAGCCCTGCTCGCCGGCGGCGAGGGACAGGAGGTAGCGCAGCGTAGCGACGATATCCTCGTCGGTGAGCACCGTGACCTCTTCCTCGGTGGTGAGGTTGAGCTTCTTGTTGACCTTGTAACGACCGACGCGGGCCAGATCGTAGCGCTGCGGGTTGAAGAGCAGGCCCTCGAGCAGGCTGCGGGAAGCGTCCACGGTGGGAGGCTCGCCCGGGCGCAGGCGACGGTAGATCTCGATGAGGGCGTCCTCGCGAGTGAGGGCGGTATCGCGCTCCAGGGTGCGCTTGATCACATCGGAGTTGCCGAGCAGCTCGATGATGTCGTCGTTGGTGACGGCGATGCCAAGGGCGCGCAGGAACATCGTGGCGCTCTGCTTACGCTTACGGTCGATGGAGACCATGAGCTGGTCGCGCTTGTCGACCTCAAACTCAAGCCAGGCACCGCGGGACGGGATGATCTGGGCCTTGTAGATCTGCTTGCCCGAATCCATCTCGGAGCTGTAGTACACGCCCGGGGAGCGGACGAGCTGCGAGACGACGATACGCTCGGTACCGTTGATGATGAAGGTGCCCTGATCGGTCATCATGGGGAAGTCGCCCATAAAGACGAGCTGCTCCTTGATCTCGCCGGTCTCCTTGTTGGTGAGACGGACGTCGGTCAGAAGCGGGGCCTGATAGGTCATGTCCTTCTCGCGGCACTCCTCGACGGTGTGCGCGGGGTCGCCGAACTGATGCTCGCCGAAGGTAACCTCGAGAACATGGTTCTGGCTCTGGATGGGGCTGGATTCCTTGAACGCCTCACGAAGACCCTCGTCCTTAAAACGCTCAAAGGATTCCCTTTGAACAGAGATAAGGTTGGGGAGCTCCATGGCCTCCGGGATTTTCCCGAAGCTGACGCGCTTGCGCTCAGTGGCAGTGTATGCGTAGGTCACCAGGTTTTTCCTCCTTCACGGAAATGCTCGGTGGGTTGGCGAGGCATAGCTTCGCCAGTTATCGCAACCTAATAGTTTATCAGGTACCGACCGTTGGGCAAGAAAAGCCTTGACGCGATTGAGTTTTTGGAGTAGCAAAGTTTTTCGACAGAAAACACGCAGGTAGATGTATGTATATCGAACATCTGTTCATATATTTTCTGTGAACAGAGAGCCAGCAATCGCAGCTCTTATAAAAAACGGGCGCGAACCGAGGTCCACGCCCGTAAATGTCGATGCCCGAAGGCTTACTTACGCATCAAGCCGCCGCGCTCGTCGATGGCGTCCCAGAAGGCGCTGGCAAAGCGAGGATCGCTTGCGGCCATGAGGGCGTTGGTTGCCATCCAGCCAGACGGGGTGCCGGTGTCGTAGCCCGAGAGCGGGTCGATGACGACAGCGTACATGGCCTCGCGGTCGAGCGAGCGGGCCATGGCGTCAGTCAACTGAATCTCGCCGCCCTTACCGGCCTGCTGATCGGCCAGCAGGTCCATGACCAGCGGGCTCAGCAGGTAACGGCCGACGATGTACAGGTTGGACGGAGCCGCCTCGGGAGCGGGCTTCTCGACCAGACCGCCGATGCGCCAGACAGCGCCCGGCTCGGCATCGGCAACGCCCTCGGCGCCCTCGAGCGAACCGACTCGCTCGCCGGCAATAACGCCGTAGCGGCTGACTTCCTCGGGCGAGCAAGCAGCGACGGCGATAACCGAAGCGCCACCGTGCTCCTTGGAAACGGCGAGCATCTTGTCGCAGATGTCGCGGTTAGGCACAACGTAGTCGCCCAGAAGAACCAGGAAGTTCTCCCCTGCCACAGCGTCGGCAGCAGAGCGGATAGCATGGCCGAGGCCCTTGGGCTCGTACTGATAACGGAAGTCGACCGGCATACCGCCAGCGTGGGCAACGGCATCGGCATAGGCGTTCTTGCCGCGCTCGCGCAGCAGGTTCTCGAGCGAGCGATCGGGCTGGAAGTAGCTCAGCAGCTCAGGCTTACCGGGAGAGGTAACGATGATGGCGTCGTCGACCTCCTCGGGATCGAGTGCCTCCTCAACGACATACTGAATGACCGGCTTGTCGAGCACCGGCAACATCTCTTTGGGCGTGCACTTAGTGCCAGGCAGAAAACGCGTGCCAAGACCGGCGGCGGGGATGATTGCCTTCATGTTATTCAAGGATCCTTTCGCAGGCGCAGAATGCGCCCTATGCGTGCGGCACGGCGGCCGCAGACCAAATTGCGATACCGAAGTATCTTACCGCCGAAGACATACGTCGCCGTAAGGCAAACGCAATTCTTCAGCAGGTCAACGCAAATTATTGCTCGAATGGTGCAATTTTACGCCCCAGCGGTAACGGGATTGGCACGGCGAAGACAGCGATGTTCTGCATGCCGAGCAATGGGAATGAGGGGCCAAAACAAAAAAGACGGGGCTCGCATAGCGAGTCCCGTCTGCAAAGAAATCTGGCGAGAAAGCCTGATTACTTGAGGGTGACAGCAGCGCCAGCAGCCTCGAGCTTCTCCTTGGCAGCCTCGGCGTCCTCCTTCTTGGCACCCTCGAGAACAGCCTTGGGAGCGCCCTCGACGACCTCCTTGGCCTCCTTCAGGCCAAGGTTGGTGAGCTCACGGACGGCCTTGATGACCTGGATCTTGTTGTCGCCGAAGCCCTCGAGCACGACGTCAAACTCGGTCTTCTCCTCGGCCTCAGCAGCGCCAGCAGCGGGAGCGGCGACAACAGCGGCAGGAGCAGCGGCGGAAACGCCGAAGGTGTCCTCGATAGCCTTGACGAGCTCGGAAGCCTCGAGAAGGGTCATTTCCTTAAGAGCATCGATGATCTCATCGGTGGTAAGCTTAGCCATTTCTAAGTCCTTTCGGTTTCCGTGTCTGTGCACGGAGATCAGTTAAAACACGGCGCGAATGCGCCTGGGGTGCGGCGTTGCCGCCGCGGGTGAAAACAGCGACTAGGCTGCCTTCTGCTCGGAGACCTGCTGGATCGAACGAGCGAGACCAGAGGAAACGCCGTTGACGCAGACAGCGATGTCGCGAGCGAAACCGGAGATGAGACCGGCGATCTGGCCGAGAAGCTGATCCTTGGTGGGCAGCTCGGCGATAGCCTTAACATCATCAGCGGAAACGGCCTTGCCGTCGGAGATACCGCCCTTGATCTCAAGGACGCCCTTGGACTTAGCAGAGAAGTCCTTAAGGGCCTTAGCGGCCTCGACCGGCTCGGTCTCGTAGAACACATAAGCGACGGGGCCGGCGAGGATTTCGTCGAGCTCGGGCTGCTCCTGGTTCTTGAGAGCGATCTTGACCAGGTTGTTCTTGTAGACCTTCATCTCGGCGCCGCACTCGCGAAGCTGATGACGCAGCTCCTGAGCCTGCTTAACCGTCAGACCGTTGTAGTTGACGACGAACAGACCGGCGTTCTCGGCGATACGGGACTCGATCTCTGCAACCTTGTCGATTTTGTACTGCTGGGGCATGAATTACACCTCCTCGAATTCTTTCCGGGCACGGTCCGCCACAAGGACGTGACGGGGGCATGTCCAAAAAGAAAGCCCCCGCGCTGCATGAGCGACGGGGGCGAGAAGACATATCTACTCGACCACCTCGGCTGGCGGGATATCCCATTAAGCTCGCGGGCGATGCCCGTTTGCACCGGCTGTCTCTGGCAGCGGATTCGTGCGTGAACCGAAAGTATTATGGCGGGGACCCCGGCGTCGGTCAACGGGCGCGAGGATTCGTACACAAACCCTGCATACGCTCCGGTCCGAGGGGCCGGGTTGAGATTTTCGCTCGGTCAAGTCCTGGCTCGCACGAAGAGCACATTAAGTGCTCTTCGGCTCGTGCGGAATCTACGAAAATCTCAACCCGGCCCCTCGGACCGGAGCTGCGGTAACTTTGCTGCGAATCCTCGTGTCCGTTGAGCGACGTGCCCGACTCATAATGCTTGGGTCGGTGGGCTGATGTGTTGCATCCCTGAGGGCTAAAAGGTTGAAATGAAGGTGGACAGGCGGTGGAGGCCTTCGTCTAGGTCTTTGTCGGAGACGCAGTAGCTTAGGCGGATATGACCTTCGGTGCCGAAGCAGTCGCCCGGGACTAGGGCTACGTTTGCCTCTTCGATGGCTTTGATGCAGAAATCTTCGCTGGTTAGGCCGAACTTTTTGATGCTCGGGAAAGTGTAGAAGGCTCCTGCGGGCTCTACTACGTCGAGGCCCATGGCGTTTAAGGCTGCGAGTACGCGTTCGCGGCGGGCTCGGTAGACTTTGAGCATGGGGGTTGGGTCGACGGTGAGGGCTCGGGCTGCGGCGTCCATCTCGAAGGAGACGGCGCTCGATACTAGGTATTGGTGAGCTTTTGCGATCTCGACGATGACGGGGGCTGCGGCTGCGAGCCAACCCAGACGCCAGCCGGTCATAGCCCAGGGCTTGGAGAAGCTCTCGATGACGACCGTTTGCTCACGCAGCTCCGGGTGGCGCTGGGCAAATCGCTCGTAGCCGTCCACGTAGACCAGGCGGTTGTACACGTCGTCGCAAATCACATAGATGCCCGTCTGCTCCGCTACGTGTGCCACGGCATCGAGCGATGCTGCGTCGAGGATGCAGCCCGTGGGATTGTTGGGCGAGCAGATGACGATAGCCTTGGTCGCCGGCGTCACGCAGGCGCGAAGCGCGTCCTCGTCAATCTGGAATTGCGCAGGCTCCGTATCCAAAAAGACTGCTTTGGCGTGGTTGGCCACGACGATGCTCTCGTACAGGCCAAAGGCCGGCGTGGGGATAATGACCTCGTCGCCGGGGTTGAGCATAGCCATGAATGTTGCCGACAGGGCCTCGGTCGCGCCGTCGGTCAGGATGACCTCGTCGGCAGAATACGTAAGGCCCGCATTCCCCATGTAGGCAGACAGCGCCTCGCGCAGGGCGGGGCGACCGTTGTTGTGCGGATAGTGCGTGTCGCCGCGATCCAGCGCGGCGGTCACCTCGGCGCTAATCACATCGGGCGTGGGAAAATCGGGCTCGCCAAGCGCGAGCGCAATGCATCCCGGGTGCTGGGCGGCGAGCGCGTTGATTCGGCGGATGCCAGAAGGCTTGAGCGTGGCAAGCGAGGTATTCATGGGCAGACGCATGGCGTTCCTTTCGTAAGGGTTGCACTAGGATAGCGCGGCGAAGCGTCACCAGACGGTGTAACCTAAACGGAAACCAACCGGAAAGGAGGCGGCATGGAGACGACCGCGCGCAGCGATAAGCCCAAAACACTGCAAACCATTGCGTATGTCAGTATTCCCGAGAGCGCCGATCTTGAGTTTTTGCTCTGGGACCTGCAGGATGCCATCGCCGCCTATGCACAGCTTTCCGGCACCGCACTCCCCCGCCCGGTCGACTTGAAGGCAAATGATGCTGGTGCAGTCGATGGCATGGTAATCGCTGTCGATGATGCATTTGATGATGAGGCGATGACCGCTGTCGAGCAGATACTCGATCGCCTTGGGAATGCAAAGACACGCGTCTATGTCATCGACCAGGCCGCGTCCGAAGACGCCGAACGGGCACACGGAACCGTTGAGCGGCTGCGCCGGGCCTGTCGTCTTCGCGACCTGTCATGGTGCGGCGGCATGATCGTCTGTACCGGCAGCGGCATTGCGGTGCTTCGTCGCTCCCCGCGCATGGGACTCTTGCGGCGACCGTTTTCGGAAGCGATGGACAAGCTCGTAGGCGCTGTGCGCATGGGCTGCTCCGTCAAGCATGCACAGCGACTTGGCGGCGGCAATGCCGCCAACGTCGACGCCGACGGCATGGTTTGCGCCGAGCCAGCCGTGCCCGCGCCGATCTGGCGAGGCGTTCTAAAACGTCTGGGCGCCCACGCTCAAACAAAAATCTAAATTAAATAACAGCCCAGTCAACGGCTTCGTGCCAACGCTCAACAAGACGCTCCAGGCGCCAGGCGGCATTGGCGGGACTTGTCGAGGGCAGGACGACGGCAGGCAGCCCCGTCCGATCTTGCAAGTAGCGTTTGTAGAGTCGCCCTGCCGTACCGCCGTTACAGACAACGACCTCGATCGGCGCGGCATCGGTAATGCGCCCGATATGTGCCGGTACAACGTTGCGAATGCTCGCGTCACTCGAGCCCTTAATGTCACAACTCTCGATCACATCCCACAGGGCTACGCCGCCGTTCAGCAGCATGGATCGCTTGGCGGCAATGGAGACATCGAGCGTCGCGGGCTCACCGTTTGCCAAAGGATCACCCTCGTTGGGCGGCACAGGCACACCGAGACACGCCGCCGTGACCCGCCAAAAGCGGTTCTGCGGATTGCCATAGTAGAAGGCATTGGCACGCGAGAGCACCGAGGGAAACGACCCCAGCACCAAAACGCGCGAGCGCTGGTCGAACACAGGCTCAAACCCATGCTCAATATGTTGATAGTCCTCGTCAGACACGGCCATGGGCTAGGCTCTCAACAGATAGCGCACCTCGTAGGGTGCAAGCTCAAGGGTACCCGTCAGCTCGACCGTGGGCGCATCGTCGGCAAGCAGGTCGACAAAGGACCCGTTGAGCTCGCCGGCGCCAAAGGTGTAAGGCTCGCCCACGGCGTTCACCGCCACGAGCACCGTCGCGTCATCACAGGCGCGCTCGAACAGCAGCTGCTTGTTCTGGATCACCACGTTGCGATAGGCACCGTAGTTGAGAGCACAGGCCGCCGCGTCATCGGCCGAGCGAAGGTGCGCAAGCTGCGTGATGAACGCCGTCAGCTCGTTGGGCGCAGGCTCATCGAGCGCAGGTCGCAGCGCCCAGTCACCATCGGGGCCGCCCTTTTTGCCGGCAATCCCCCACTCGCTGCCATAGTAGACGCACGGAATGCCCGGCATGCCAAAGAGCATGCCATAGGCGGGACGCAGGCACGACTTGTCGGTGAGGATGCTTGCCAGGCGCGGCACGTCGTGGTTGTCGACAAACGACAGCAGGTGCTTGCCGCGGTAGATGCACCACGGATCGCCGCCAAACTGGCGATGCAGCGAATGCGCGATCTCGAACATATTGACCGAGTTAAAGCTGGAGTACAGGCCCTTGTAGCACTCGTAGTTGGTGCAGGAGTCGAGCATCTCGTCGTTGACGATCTGGTTGTAGTCACCGTGAAGCGTCTCGCCGATCAGCACAAAGTCGGGCTTGAGCTCACGGGTAAAGGCGTGCAGGCGACGCATAAAGTCGCGGTCGAGCATATAGGCAACGTCCAGGCGCAGACCGTCGACGCCAAAGACCTCGGCCCAGCGGCGCACGGACTCGAGCAGGTAATCGACCACGGCGGGGTTTTGCAGGTTGAGCTTCACGAGCTCAAAATGGCCTTCCCAGCCCTCGTACCAAAAGCCGTCGCCATAGCAGGAATCGCCGTCAAAGCTGATGTGGAACCAATCCTTGTACGGCGAGTCCCACTTACGCTCCTGCACATCGCGGAAGGCCCAAAAGCCACGGCCCACATGGTTGAAGACCGCATCGAGCACCACGCGGATGCCATGGGCGTGCAGCGTCTCGCATACGGCGGCAAAATCGGCATCCCCGCCCAGGCGGCGGTCGATATGGCGCAGGCTGCGCGTATCGTAGCCGTGGCTATCAGACTCGAGCGGCGGGTTAATCAGCACAGCGCCAATACCGAGTTTTTGCAGGTAGTCGGCCCATTGGGTGATCTTCATGATGGGCGCATCGGGGTTGGGCGCAGCGTTGGCAGCCTGGGCGAGCTCATCCTCGGCAACGGGCGCGGCGTTTTCGCGCGGAGCTCCGCAAAAGCCCAGCGGATAGATCTGATAGAACGTCGTCTCGTATGCCCACATAGCAACCTCCCGGCAAGCTCAACACAACGACATCCATTGTATGCCCAGCAGGGTAGCTATTTTGGGACGGGGCTCTTTTAGCTACCCCAGCCCCTTTCTAAGTTGCGGTGAAATACGGACTGTTTGCCGGGTTTATTGGGCTCAGCAGTCCGTATTTCACCGCAACTGATGAGGAGACGTGATTAGGCGACAGGCTTTGCGCGGTGTATGGCCGGGAATAGCACCGTGATGGCGAGGATGACGCCCACGACGGTAATCGCCCCGCCCGCAAAGCCAATCCAAGCGATACCGGGACCCGAAACCACGGCGCCGCCGATCGCGGTGCCCGTGCCAATGCCCAGGTTAAACAGGCCCGAGAAGATCGACATGGCGACGGCCGACGAGTCTGCCGGCGTGTACTTGATGAGCTCGGCCTGGAACGCCACGCCAAAGGTCGTGGCGCAGCAGCCCCATAGCGCGCAGACGGCAAGCACTGCTACGAGCGACGATGCGACCGGACCCATGAGCAGCAGAGCCACCGGCACGCCGGAGAGCGTGATCGCGAGAAATGGGAACCGGTGCCCATCGAACAAGCGACCGAACAGCCAGCTGCCCGCCAGGCCGGAGCAGCCGAACGCCGTCAGCGTCATGGTAATAGCGCTTGCGTCGACGTGCGCGACCTGTGCCAGGAACGGCTCGATATAGCTGTAACCCGCATAATAGCCGGTCGCCATAAAGACCGTGACCGCATAAAGCGCGATGAGGAACGGGTTCTTGAGCAGCTCGGGCAGCTGTTTGAGCGTAAAGCGCTCGCCCACCGGCATGGCCGGGAACACCGCGGCCTGGTAGACGACCGCAATAGCTGAGAGGGCCCCGACCACGGCGAATGTCATGCGCCAGCCCACGGCCAGGCCAATGGCGCGACCGAGGGGCAGACCAAAGATCTGCGCGATGGACGAGCCCGTGGCGATCATGCTGATGGCGAGCGCGCCGTGACGAGTGTCGACCAGGCGCGAGGCCATAATCGAGGCGACCGACCAGAACACGGCATGTGCGCAAGCGACCACCAGGCGCGCGCAGACCAAAATGGGATAGGTGGGCGCCACGGCGGACAGGAACTGCCCGAGAGAGAACACGGCAAGCACGCCGAGCAGCATACGCTTGAACTCAAAGCGCGAGGCGAACACCATAAGCGGCAACGACAGCAGCATGACGCCCCAGGCGTAGACCGAGATCATGATGCCGGCCTGGGCCTCGGTGAGCGAAAACGACGCGGCAATATCAGTCAGAAGGCCAATGGGCATGAACTCCGACGTGTTGAATACGAACGCGCAACAGGCGAGCCCGATAAGCGGGAGCCACTGCTTGAGTGAGATGCCATCTTGTCTTGCCTGAGTCATGTAGGAACCTCTCCGATTGTCCTGAGCGGTGGGCGATTATATAGCAACGGCCCCGCATCCGTCAGCAACAGATGCGGGGCCGCAATCAACTCAATACACAGAGGTTGTGCCGTCAATAAATAGCTAAGCCAACCCCAGCAATATGCCCGCCGAATGCACGACAAACGCCACGATCCAGGCGACCGTCACCTGAAACGCGAATACAGCCACGGCATAGCGCGCGCCCAGCTCACTCTTGACGGCGCCGATTGCCGCTACGCAGGGCGGGTACAGCAGCGTAAAGACCAGGAACACGTAAGCGGTAAACGGCGAAAACATGGTCGACAGTGCCGCGGGCGACGTTGCACCCAAAAGCACGGTGAGGGTCGAGATGACGCTCTCCTTGGCGATAAGTCCGGTGACGAGCGCCGTGGATGCACGCCAGTCGCCAAACCCAAGCGGTGCCAGCGCCGGCGCGATAATGCTACCCAGACCGGCAAGTAGACTCTGCGACTGATCGGCGACCACATTAAAGCGAATGTCGAACGTCTGAAGGAACCAGATGACCACGGTAGCGGCAAAGATAATGGTAAAGGCCTTGGTAATAAAGTCTTTGGCCTTATCCCATGCCAGCATCACCGTCGTCTTGACGCTCGGCAGGCGGTAATTGGGAAGCTCCATGATAAACGGCACCGGGTCGCCCTTAAATGCCGTGCGGTTGAGCACCAGGGCGGCAATGCAGCCGACCACGATACCAATCAGATAGAGCGAGACCATGGCGGGAACTGTCGCCTGCGGGAAGAATGCTCCGCACAGCAGACCGTAGACCGGCAACTTGGCCGAACAGCTCATGAACGGCGTGAGCATGACCGTCATCTTGCGGTCGTGCTCGGATGGGAGCGTACGGGTCGACATGATAGCCGGCACGGTGCAGCCAAAACCGACG
Source organism: uncultured Collinsella sp. (assembly GCA_900549715.1). Classification (GTDB taxonomy): domain Bacteria; phylum Actinomycetota; class Coriobacteriia; order Coriobacteriales; family Coriobacteriaceae; genus Collinsella. The sequence continues at coordinate 19,407 of URPK01000012.1, forward strand.
AGCATAGGCACGAAGCTGCGGCCCGACAGGCCAAAGCGACGCAGTACCTTATCCATGACAAAGGCAACGCGTGCCATGTAGCCCGAGTCTTCCAGAATGGAGAGGAACAAAAAGAGCACGACGATAATCGGCAGGAAGGTCAGCACGCTGCCCACGCCCGTAAGCACGCCGTCGACAGCCAGCGAGCGCACCACGTCGTTGGTGCCGAACGCCTTGAGACCCGCATCGGTCGAGGCGATGATGGCAGCGATGCCGTCCTCCATGAGTCCCTGCAACGCCGCGCCGATCACGCCAAACGTCAGCCAAAAGACGAGGCCCATGATCACCAGGAACGCCGGAATGGCCGTGTAGCGACCCGTCAGGATGCGGTCGATCTTGACGGAGCGCACGTGCTCGCGGCTCTCATGCGGCTTGACGACGCAGCGCCCGCACACGTCGCCGATAAAGCTAAAGCGCATATCGGCCAGCGCGGACAGGCGGTCGGTGCCGGCTTCGCCCTCCATCTGGGTAATGATGTGCTCGATAGCGTCGAGCTCATTGCGATCCAAGTGAAGCGCCTCGGTCACCAGCTCATCGCCTTCAACCAGCTTGGTCGCCGCAAAACGCACCGGAATGTGCGCCGTCACGGCATGGTCCTCGATCAGGTTGGCAATGCCGTGGATGCAGCGATGCAGTGCACCGCCGTCCGAGCCATCGGGCGCACAGAAGTCCAGGCGACCGGGGCGCTCGCGGAACCGTGCCACGTGCAAGGCATGATCCACCAGCTCGCCGATACCCTCGTTGCGGGCAGCGCTAATGGGGACAACAGGCACGCCCAACAGGCTCTCGAGCAGGTTGACGTCCACGGCGCCGCCGTTGGCCGTCACCTCGTCCATCATGTTGAGCGCGATGACCATGGGGCGGTCGAGCTCCATAAGCTGAAGCGTCAGGTACAGGTTGCGTTCGATATTAGTAGCGTCGATGATGTCGATGATGGCGTCGGGGTTTTCGTCCAGGATAAATTGGCGACTGACGATCTCTTCGCCCGTGTACGGAGACAGCGAATAGATGCCGGGCAGGTCGGTAACGCTTGCCTCGGGATGGTTACGGATGGTGCCGTCCTTGCGGTCGACCGTCACGCCGGGAAAGTTACCGACGTGCTGGTTGGAGCCCGTAAGCTGGTTGAACAGCGTGGTCTTACCGCAGTTTTGGTTGCCGGCGAGGGCGAAATGCAGCGGCGCACCCTCGGGCACGGCCGTTTTTGCCGCACGGGGCGAATACGTCCCCTCGCCAAGTGCCGGGTGCTCCGTCGTGCCGATTGCGGCGTTAGTGCGCGGACCCGTGTCTGTGTCGTGAACACCCACGAGCTCGATGCGAGCAGCATCGTCCTTGCGCAGCGTCAACTCGTAGCCACGCAGGCGAATCTCGAGCGGGTCGCCCATAGGAGCGTACTTCATCATGGTGACTTCGGTGCCCGGCGTTAGGCCCATGTCCAAAATATGCTGTCGGAGTGCCTGATCGTCCGATGCCACCGATGCGACAACGGCGTCCTTTCCAATCTCGAGTGTATCGAGCTTCACGCGCTCATCCTTTCGTTAGACGCGGTTAACCGTTTACCGGGGCTAACCAACTCGTAACGACAAATGATAGCGCTCTGAACTATTATATAAAGTCAAATACCGATGTTTACCTGCGCAAACTTTATGCGGTGCGCCCCGAAAGCTCTTTGCGCATACCGCTCAGCGAGATCGAAATGGAACCCGACCGCGCGGTAGCAGTGAGTCGATCACCCTCAACCGACCCCGTGCATGTAAAGGGCGCCTTGCCCATCAAGACGTGGGAGATAGTACCCGAGAGCTCAAAGAAATCGCACTCAGCGCGGGCACCCGAGAGAGCGATATTGAGACCCCTGACGTTTAGTACTGCCCTGAGCGCGCCGTTCACCCCATGTGAAAACGTCACCTCGCCGCGCTTGCTCCCCACCGGCGTCTGGGCCAAAACCACATACGTACCCTCAAGCATGGCTCCTCCTCTAAGCAGACTTTTTGAAACGGGCAAGTAGTCTACTTTTACATATGGCGTTCCAGGAAGCGGAAGGCCAGGCGGATCCAGGGACGGACGGAAACCTGCTTGTCCTCGTTGTCGACCGCGGTATTGGCGTTGCCGAGCGAAAGGCCGTGGCCACCCTGGTCAAAGACGTGCATCTCGCATGCAACACCCTCCTCGGCCATGCGCTGCGCAAACGGGTAGACCTGCGCGACCGGCGCCGTCTTGTCGTCCGAAACGCCCCACACAAAGGTCGGGGGCATCTGGCGCGAAACGTGCGTGGTAGGGCAAATGTCGGCCAGGTGCTCATCGGTCGCCTCGCCGCCCGTCGCCATCGACAGATAGTCGTTGAGCAAATCGCGCCCTGTCTTGCCACCCGTCTTGGGCACGCGCAGGTCGATGCGCGGGTCACGCGTCTGCATATCGCGCACATAGGCAAGGTCGAGCAACGGATAGCCCAGCACCACGGCGTCGGGACGAATATCCTCCGGACGAGCCCCGGCAAGGCCCGCGAAAGGTCCGGTCTTCCACTGCGTTGCCAACGAGGCGCAGATCATGCCGCCCGCCGAGAAACCCACGATGCACACGCGCTTGGGATCGACATGCCACTCGTCGGCGTTGGCGCGCACGGTAGCGACCATCTTGGCGAGGTCCGCCTGCGGGTGCGGAAAGCTCACGTCGCCCGTGGCGCTCGTCACATAGTTGAGCACAAAGGCCTGGTAGCCGCGGTCCAAAAACGCAAACGCCACCGGGTCCTGCTCGTGCGGAGCGATATGCGTAAACCCGCCTCCGCCGCAGATGATCACCGCGGGGCGGCGGCCATTGGGCTTGTCGGGCAGCGGCTCGGCACCCAGATACGTAAACGTCGCCGGATAATCCTCGGTCGGCTCCTCGCCCCACAGCGCATGGTTCTCAATAATCATAGGTGCTCCCTCCGTGCGATTCGTGCGCACTCGTTTTTCGCACCTTAGCGTACCCCACTTGAGCCCGCGGCGCAGAAACACCCCCGCAATAAGTTGGCCTTCAACTGATATATCACAAAATCGCTGTTCAGAGGTATCGTTGGACAGCGTAAAATAGGAGCGCTGACCGTGCTGGGAAACACGTACGAAACGTTTCCGGCTTCATTACACGCGTGCCATATGCGCGCTTGATACGTTGGAGGCAACTATGGGTCTGCTCGATTCGCTTAAGTCCACCTTCACCTCGACGGGCGAGGCGTCCGTTCCGCCCGCAGCAAGCTTCGCCACCCGCGAAGGCGTCATCTATGCCCCCGTCAACGGCGTGCTCGTCAACCTGGACGAGGTCCCCGATGAGACCATCGCCTCGGGTATGCTCGGCCAGGGCTACGGCATCGAGCCCATCACTGGCACCATCTATGCGCCCGCCAACGGCCGCATCGGCGCCACCACCGTCACCAACCACTCCATCGGCATGATCACCGAGGACGGCCTGCGCGTGTTCATCCATGTTGGCCTGGGCACCGTGGAAATGAACGGCAAGGGTTTTGCCCGCTTTGTCGAGATGGGCGATGTAGTCAAGGCCGGCCAGCCGCTCATCAGCTTCGACCGCGACGCCATTAAGGCCGCTGGCCACGAGGACATCGTGACCGTCATCGTCTCCGAGCTCGACCGCCTCAAGAGCATCGACCACGTCGGCGAGTCTGGCACGCTTATCGGCGGCAACCCGCTCGTCAAGCTGGGCGACCCGCTGCTGGTTGCCAAGACCAAGTAGCCGAGCATCATCGCATAAAGGCTCAACCACCCGTGCATCTTTGCCGCATCTGTGTTGTTGTTTTTGCCTATGTAGAGGTTCTGAAACGTTTCTATATAGGCAGCTGAGCATCAACGCAGGTGCGGCTTTTGCGTAGCGAAGCATCGCCCTGCGGCATGTTGTTCAACCGCACGAACCCCCTTCCTTTGTCCGCGCAGAGCGCTAGACTGCTAGGTCGACATTGGAGGAAAGATCGATGCAAAACACACCCACGGGCGCCGTACATGCCGCGCCTCAACGCAACCAACGCATCGTCGCACTCGACGGGCTCCGCGCCCTCGCCATCGCCGGCGTCGTCCTATATCACCTTCGCCCCAGCTGCCTGACCGGCGGTTTTTTGGGCGTTACACTCTTCTTTACGCTGAGTGGCTATCTCGCCACCAAAAGCATTATGCGGGCCATGGCACGCGACGGGTTCTCGTACCCGCGCTATATCGCCCGCCGTACCACGCGCCTTATGCCACCGATTCTTGTAACCATCGCGCTTGCCGCCGTGGCCACCTATATCGCGGCTCCGAGCCTGCTGCCTAAGGTGCAGCAGGACGCTCTGCCGTCGGCATTGTTCTTGAGCAACTGGTTCTATATCTTTCGCAACGTCTCGTATTTTGCCGCCGCAGGACTCCCCTCGCCGCTCACGCACCTGTGGTTCTGCGGCGTCCAGATGCAGTTCTATCTGGTATGGCCACTCATCCTTATGGTGCTCTGTAGCAAAACTAGGTCGCGCAACACCGCTATCGGCGTCACGATCACGTTCATACTGATATCAACAGCAGCGATGGCCCTCATGTTCGACCCCATGGCCGACACATCGCGCGTCTACTACGGAACCGACGCCCGTGCCGCCGAGCTTCTATGCGGAGCCTTAGCCGCCATCGCCGCGCCGCGTCTGCGTGAGATGCTGAGCGGCGACGCCCGTACCCCCGGCGCCAGCAAGGGTATCTCGAAGGTCAACGTGGTCTCCGTCGCGTGGCTCGCTGTCGTCATAGTCGGCGCGTTCACGCTGACCGGAGAGAACCCCCTGCTCTACCGCGGTGGCTTTTTGCTGCTCGCCCTACTCACCGGGCTTCTTATCATCTGCGTGCAAAACACGGAATGTATCGTGCGTCGTCTGTTGTCGGTCAAGCCGCTCGTCTGGCTAGGCCAGCGCTCGTTCTCGGTCTATCTGGTGCACTACCCCCTGCTCATCCTTATGAACCCCGCAACCCGCACTACCCGCATCGCCTGGTGGGAGCAGGTATTACAGCTTGTGCTGATCCTTGCGGTAGCCGAGGTTTTCTATCGCTTCGTCGAACGCCCTTGGTCCCACAAGCCGGCCCAACAGGACAGCACGGCAAGAAAGCGCGTCCTCGCGCCCGCCATGATGCTCCCTGCGTTTGCCGCCGCATGCGTCGCCGCACTTGCCTTCGCGCCGCTTAACTGGGCAGGCATCGCCACCGCCCGCGCCGAGCAGCTCCGCCCCGAGCTTGTCCAAAACGCAACCTCGCCCAAGGACAACGGCGCCGGCGGCAAGAGCGCCGAGTCCGCATCCAACCAAGACGCTCAGCCCAACGACGCCGCTCAGCAAAAGCCCAAAGAGGGACCTATCGCCGAAAAGGTCCCGAAGAACCTTGACTGGAAGAGCTTTACCTACGACGAGGCAACCGGAACCTGCGACGCCCGCGTGCTCATGATCGGCGACTCGGTCACCGCAGGTGCCCAACCTGGCATTCAGGCGGTGCTTCCCAACGCGTACATCGACGGCGTCGTGAGCCGCCAGTTCTACACCTTCCAGGATGTCTACGCGCAGGACAGCGCCAACTACGACCCGAGCGTGGTCATCTGTGCACTTGGCACCAATGGCCTCATCCGCGACCCCCAGCAGGTGCAGGACGTGATTAATGCCGTGGGCGGCAAGCCCATCTACTTTGTGACCGTGCGCGTGCCGCTCGAGCTGCAGGACCGCAATAACCAGACGATCCGCGATGTATGCGCCCAAAACGACAACGCCGGCGTCATCGACTGGAACGGTGCCTCAGAGGGCCACAGCGAATACCTTGTCGACGACGGCACACACCTCACCCAGGCGGGAATCGACACCTACGCAGCCCTCATCCGCCAAGCCATCTGCGGGCACTAGGCACCGCAAAATCGGCGCTTGCGCGGTGCCCACGTCACGCCCATACATCGAGCTTGCCGTTTTGCTACGCTCCACTCGCGGGTTAGAATGGTTAACTGTTTGGAAATAATCCGTACAACCGTTATGGGAGGATACGTGAACCGCACCAAAATCGCGCAGCTCTATACGCACGCCGAGTCGCTCGGCGGCCAAACCGTCACCGTTGCCGGCTGGGTCAAGTCCGTCCGCGACATGAAGAACTTTGGCTTCGTTACGCTCAACGACGGCAGCTGCTTCCGCGACCTGCAAGTCGTCATGAACCGCGAGGCGCTCGACAACTACGACGAGATCGCCCATCAAAACGTCTCGGCCGCCCTCATCTGCACCGGCGCCGTCAAGCTGACCCCCGATGCGCCCCAGCCCTTCGAGCTTTCTGCCGCTTCCATCGAGGTCGAGGGCACGAGCGCCCCGGATTACCCGCTGCAGAAGAAGCGCGCAACCGTCGAGTTCCTGCGCACCCAGCAGCACCTGCGCCCGCGCACCAACCTGTTCCGCGCCGTGTTCCGCATCCGCTCTGTCGCGGCTGCCGCTATCCACCGCTTCTTCCAGGAGCAGGGCTTTGTCTACGTCAACACCCCCATCATCACCACGAGTGACTGCGAGGGCGCCGGCGAGATGTTCCGCGTGACCACGCTTGACCCCAAAGACCCGCCCCTCACCGAGGCCGGCGAGGTCGACTGGAGCCAGGACTTCTTTGGCAAGCATGCGAGCCTCACCGTTTCCGGACAGCTCAATGCCGAGAACTTCGCCATGGCCTTTGGCGACGTGTACACCTTTGGCCCCACCTTCCGTGCCGAAAACTCCAACACCACGCGCCATGCCGCCGAGTTTTGGATGATCGAGCCCGAGATGGCCTTCGCCGACCTCAACGACTACATGGACAACGCCGAGGCCATGCTCAAGTATGTCCTCAAGGACGTCATGGCAACCTGCCCCGACGAGCTCAATATGCTCAACAAGTTTGTGGACAAGGGTCTGCTTGAGCGCCTGGACCATGTCGCCAACTCCGACTTTGCCCGTGTCACCTACACCGAGGCCGTCGAGATCCTGGAGCAGGCCGTCGCCGCCGGCCACAAGTTTGACTATCCCGTGAGCTGGGGCATTGATCTGCAGACCGAGCACGAGCGTTTCCTGACCGAGGAGCACTTTAAGCGCCCGACCTTCGTGACCGACTACCCGGCCGAAATCAAGGCGTTCTACATGCGCATGAACGAGGACGGCAAGACCGTCGCCGCCGCCGACTGTCTGGTTCCCGGTATCGGCGAGATTATCGGCGGCTCCCAGCGCGAGGAGCGCCTGGATCTGCTCGAGGCCCGCATCAAGGACCTGGGAATGAATCCCGAGCAGTACAAGTACTACCTTGACCTGCGCCGCTACGGTTCCTGCAAGCACGCCGGCTACGGTCTGGGCTTCGAGCGCTTGGTGATGTACCTCACCGGCGTGGGCAACATCCGCGACGTCCTGCCGCACCCGCGCACCGTGGGCAACGCCGACTTCTAATCATCGGGCACTAGCTCGCATCGCCACGCGCCAACGCTCATCGCACAAGCGCCTCTCGACATCCGCCGAGGGGCGCTTTTTCAACAGCATTCGTCAAGCTTTTGGCAAGGTTTTGGTCAGTTAGGCAGGGTTGTTGAAAACTCGACCCGCCGTTTGCCGGCAACCACCGACCGTCCAAGGCGCCACGCGTCCTTGGCCAGGCTCCGCGCCCTAGGCTCTGATCTGCCATCACCAAAAAAGGAAAGGACGTGGGCGCCATGACCGAAGCCGTTGTTGAAAACTACGAGACCACGACCAGGGGCTCCGCCTCGATGGCAGCCTATCGCGCCGTGCGCATCCTGCAGCTCTTGAGCGAGAACACCGGCGAGGACAAAGCGCTGCTTTCCGACGAGCTGGCCGAGCTCCTCGCCCATCCTGACGACCCCGCCCGCATGCCCATCTCGGCGGCACGCCGCAGCATCTATACCTCGATATCCGCACTTCGTCACGCCGGATACGAAATCGACTATAAACGCGGCGTGGGTTATCGGCTCCTCACCCGCCCACTTGCTGACGAGGAAATCATACGGCTCCACGGCATGGTCATGCGCAACCGATCGACGCCCATAGCCATTCGAAAGAGCATGGCGCAGCACCTGGTCGCCATGGCGAGCGCCGATGTTCGCGGCTACCTCGATATGCCCGAACCGGCACCGGCCGCCAACGACGCGCCCGTCAAGACAACGCGTCCGCGCGCCAAGCGTATCGACACGTGCGAGCTCGTCGAACAGGCCATCGACCATGGAACAACCGTCAGCTTTGATATCTCAAACGTCATGACCCGGGGCGAAACCGAGGTGGTGCGGATGACGGTCCGGCCCTTTGCCATCAGGCAGCGCGATGGCGTCTCGTATCTGCTGGGAACGGTCTACGACACCCGAAGCGCCGACGACACCCTGCGCACCGTTGAGGTCAGCCGCATGAGAAACGTCAGCACGCGTTTGCTCGACGGCAAGAAACTCTTTGCCGCGCTAGACGAAGAAGACAGCCCCGCGCCCGCAGCATAAGCCCCGTTACCGTCCGTCGTTCCTCAGCACCGCCCATCCAGTTCAGTATTAAAAAACCCGCCAGGTTATTGTAAAAATGGACATCGGCGTTACTATAGTCCCACTTGCACTTTTTCCTAGTGCAGTGTTTCCAGCCATTTTTATACTGGGGGTAATGATATGAAGGACATCACCATCAGCCGCAGGAGCCTTCTTGTCTCCGCTGGCCTGCTCGCGCTCGCTCCGCTCGCCGGATGCGGCGGCAACTCTGGTTCTGGCTCCGCTGCCGCCGGTTCCGACTACACCATCGGCGTTCTGCAGCTCACCGAGCACTCCGCGCTCGATGCCGCCAACGACGGCTTCGTCAAGGCCATCAAGAAGAGCGGTCTCAAGGTCAAGATCGACCAGAAGAACGCCCAGAACGACCAGTCCACGTGTAAGTCCATTGCCGACAAGTTCGTAGGCGACGGCGTCAACCTGATCTATGCCATCGCTACGCCCGCCGCGCAGGCTGCCGCCGGCGCCACCGCTGATATCCCCATCGTTGGCTGCGCCATCACCGACTACGCCGCTTCCGGCCTGGTCCAGGACAACGACAAGCCCGGCACCAACGTCACGGGAGCTTCCGACCTCACCCCGGTCGCCGAGCAGCTCGAGATGATGCAGAAGGTCCTGCCCGACGTTAAGAAGGTCGGCCTGCTCTACTGCACCGCCGAGTCCAACTCCGACGTCCAGATCAAGGCCGCCAAGAAGGAACTCGACAAGCTGGGCCTCGAGCACACTGACTTCACCGTCTCGAGCTCCAACGAGATTCAGTCCGTCGTCGAGTCTGCCGTGGGCAAGGTCGACGCGCTGTACTCCCCCACCGACAACACCATCGCCGCGGGCGCTTCGCAGGTCGGCCAGATCTGCAAGGAGAACAAGCTCCCCTTCGTGACTGGCGAGGAGGGCATGTGCAAGGCCGGCGGTCTGTTCACCCTCTCCATCAACTATGAGGACCTGGGCTACGCTGCAGGCGAGATGGCCGTCAAGATCTTGAAGGGCGAGGCCAAGCCCGAGGATATGCCGATCAAGCACCTCTCGAGCAAGGACCTGGTCGTCGTCAAAAACGACGAGATGGCCGAGGCTCTGGGTATCGACCTTTCCGCTCTGGACGAATAGCGCCATGCGCGGTGACGCGTCTAGGGCCCGCACGCGCGCCACAGCTGCGTTATTCAATATCTGAGTCATTGGGGCGAACGCTAAAGACCGGCGTTCGCCCTGCTTGTTTCAGGTAAAACAAAACATCTGTCCACCGCTCTTTTATGCATTGGTACCGCTATTATGGAAAATCACGTGTCCACCCTATCCTAGGAGGTATGAAGCATGCTCATTGCATTGCAGGGCGCCGTTTCGCAGGGTGTCCTCTGGGGCATTATGGTGCTTGGCGTGTTTATCACGTTCCGCCTGCTCGACATCCCCGATATGACCTGCGACGGCAGCTTTGCCCTCGGCGGCTGTGTTTGCGCCGTGCTCATCGTCAACAATAACGTCGACCCCTTGCTCGCCGTGCTGGCCGGCATGTGCGCCGGTGCCATCGCCGGCGCCGTCACGGGCATCTTGACCACCGTCTTTGAGATTCCCGCAATCCTCGCCGGAATCCTTACGCAGATCAGTCTGTGGTCCATCAACCTGCGCATCATGGGCAAATCCAACACGCCCATCCTTGCCAAGGGCACCATCTTCTCATCCGTCAGCCACATGACGGGCCTGCCGCAGTCCACCGTTGCCATCATCCTGGGCATTGTGCTGGCCGTGGCCATCGTTGCCATCCTGTACTGGTTCTTTGGAACCGAGATCGGCTCGGCGCTGCGTGCCACCGGCAACAACGAGTACATGATCCGCGCCCTGGGCGTTAACACCAACACCACCAAGATGATTGCCCTCGTGCTCTCCAACGCCCTTATCGGCCTTTCGGGTGCGCTCATCTGCCAGAGCCAGAAGTACGCTGACATTGGCATGGGCACCGGTGCCATCGTTATCGGTCTTGCCGCCATTGTTATCGGCGAGGTACTCGGCCGCCTGCTGCCCGGCGGTCTCACGCAGTTCAGTGTCCGTCTTGCCTCTGCCGTCTTTGGCTCCGTGGTGTACTTCCTCATTCGCGCCATCGTGCTGCAACTGGGCATGGACGCCAACGACATGAAGCTGCTCTCCGCCGTGATCGTTGCCGTGGCCCTGTGCGTGCCCGTGGTTTGGGAGCGCTACAAGCTCCGCAGCTCCTACACGAAGGGGGATGAGGCAGATGCTTAAGCTCTCGCACGTCAAAAAGACCTTTAACAAGGGCACCGTCACCGAGAAGCGCGCACTCACCGGCGTCGACCTCACCCTGAATGATGGCGACTTTGTAACCGTGATTGGCGGCAACGGCGCCGGCAAGTCCACGCTGCTCAACATGATCGCCGGCGTATATCCGCTCGATTCGGGTGTTATTGAGCTCGACGGCACCGACATCTCGCGTCTGAGCGAATCGCAGCGCGCCAAGTACCTGGGCCGCGTGTTCCAGGACCCCATGCGCGGCACCGCAGCCGACATGCAGATTGCCGAGAACCTGGCCCTCGCCAAGCGCCGCGGCCAGCGCCGCGGTCTTTCGTGGGGCGTCACCAAGGCCGAGAAGGACGAGTACGTTGAGCTGCTCAAACGCCTGGACCTTGGCCTGGACACACGCCTCAACGCCAAGGTCGGTCTGCTCTCGGGCGGCCAGCGCCAGGCACTCACCCTGCTGATGGCCACGCTCACCAAGCCGCGCCTGCTGCTGCTCGACGAGCACACCGCGGCCCTCGATCCCAAGACGGCTTCTAAGGTACTCAACCTGACCGAGGAGATTGTCGACGAGAACCACCTGACCACGCTCATGGTCACGCATAACATGAACGACGCCATCCGTCTGGGCAACCGTCTGATCATGATGCACGAGGGCCACGTGATCTACGACGTGGCCGGCGACGAAAAGAAGTCGCTCACCGTCGCCGATCTGCTCCAAAAGTTCGAGGAGGTCTCGGGCGGCGAGCTCGCCAACGACCGCATGCTGCTGAGCTAACGACCTAGAAAACCACCACAAAGGGGACAGGCACCTTTGTGGTGGTTTTCGTTAACCCTTATATCGAGCGCAGAAGCCCGTCCGATGTGATCGGACGGGCTTTTTGGTGGGTATCATGGTTGAATGATCATTAGGAGGTTTTCCCTACATGGAATTGTTTGAGCCGATTCTTCATTTCTTTGAACAGCGATGGGTCCACAACATCATCTGGGCCGGCATCTTGGCGATAGGCACGGCAATCGTCACCAAAGTCGTTTCCAAGACCCTGCGTCACCTGCTCAACCGCGACGACAACCCACTTCCGGCATCGAGTATCTTCATCAACATCGCGCGCGCCGTCATCTGGATGATCGGTGGCAGCTTTATCCTCGACAACTGCTTTGGCATTAACGCAAACGCGCTCGTCGCCGCTCTTGGCGTCGGCGGCATCGCCATCTCGCTGGGCTTTCAGGACACGCTGTCAAACCTTATCGGCGGCATGCAGGTGACCTTTATGGGCATCATCAAGCCCGGCGACAATATCGAGGTCGGCGGCGTGTCGGGCGTGGTCCAGGACATCACCTGGCGCCACACGACCATCGTGGACGCCTGCGGGCAGACCATCATTGTCCCCAACTCCAACATCTCCAAGAACACACTCGTGCACCTCATGCCCTTTGGACGCGTTGTCGTTCCCGTCGCGGTGAAGGACACGTCAAAGTGGGACTCGCTCGATGAGCTAGCAGACGAGCTCGTCAGCGCCACCAAAGCGGCTGTCTCGCCCATCTCGGGCTTTGACAAGGAGCCCTACGTGCTCTTTAGCGAGATCGGCGACTTTGGCATTAAGGGCAAAATCATCTTTATCGTCAGCGACGACAGCACCACCTTTACGGCGGCCGACGCCTGCATCCGCGCCATCGCCCCCATCATCGCCTAAACCGCCACAAAGGGGACAGGCACCTTTGTGGCGGTTTCGCATCGTGGTAACATGGTTCATATCGTTGTTTAAACGACTAAGGGAGTAGACACCATGGAAGAGGCCTATCGTCAAGCACGCAAGCGCGGCGAGCAGGGACGCCGTCGCGCCATTAGTCAAAGCGAGCATCCGTACCTCACGGACCTCGATAGCTTGGTCGCCCAGCTCCCCTTAGGTCAGCGAGAGAATGTCGGCCTAAGAGACATTCCGCTCGAAATGGTCGTCGGAACGGTTACCAAGGGCCGTCAGTCCGCCTTTTCGTGCAACTTCATGCCCCTGCTGCCGTTTAGCACCGAGTTCGCCCGCAAGTGGTCCAACCTCTACGACATCCAGGTGACCGAGGGCTATCGCGACCCCATCATCGTCACCGAGTTCATGCATCGGTTTTACGTCCAAGAGGGCAACAAGCGCGTCAGCGTCCTCAAATTCCTGGACGCCCCGACGGTTTCGGCCAAGATTACCCGTCTCTACCCCGGCACATGGGATTCCGTCGAAAGCCGCCTATACGGTGAGTTCTGCGCGTTTTGGCGCGTCTGCCCCCTATACGAGATCGAGTTCTCGCGTGAGGGAAGCTACGAGACACTCGCCAAGATGCTCGGTCAGAACCTTATCGAAAAATGGCCGCAGAAAAAGGTCGACTACCTGCGCCACACCTTCTTGCTCTTTAAGCGCGCCTACCTTCGCGCGGGCGGCGACCACCTGGACATTACGCCCGCCGACGCCATGCTCGTCTACCTCAATGTGTACAACCAGGACCGTCTGCTGGATACGCCGACGGATATCGTCGTCAACCGTCTGTGCAAAATTTGGCGCGAGCTTGTCATTGCCGGCAAAAGCGACGAGGACAAAGTCGATCTTGTCGAAGCGCCGCAGCCCAACGAGAAAGAGGGCGCACCGACAAAAGCTACCTCGGGCGTGCTCAACTTCTTTATGAGCAAGACCGTCTACTCCACTGCCAATCCCATGCGAATCGCCTTTATCCACGAGTTTCCCTGTGCCACGTCGAGCTGGGACAGCCTACACGACCAGGGCCGCCGGTATCTTGATGAGCACTTTGGCGGCATCGTGCGCACCGAGGCGTTCGAGGACTGCCACGATTCGGACGTGTTCTACGCCGCCGTCGAGACAGCCGTAAAGCACGGGGCGAACGTCATCTTCTCGACCTCACACCGGCTCATGGAATACACGCTCAGGGCGTCAGTCGAGTATCCCCAGGTGCGGTTCCTTAACTGCTCAATCGGCCTCCCCCACCAAAGCGTCCGCTCGTACTTTGGAAAGATGTACGAGGCCAAGTTCCTACTGGGCGCCCTTGCCGCCAGCATGGCCGACAACCACCGTATTGGCTACCATGCGTCGGTCTTCGCCTCGGGCGCGCTGAGCGAAATCAACGCCTTCGCTATCGGTGCCTCGCTGCTCGACCCTCGTGCGCAGATTATCCTCACTTGGGGAGATGTTCCCGCCGGCGGTCTTGCCGAAGCCATGTGTCGCGAGGGCGTGAGCGTCATGACCGGCGCCGATATGTCCAAGTCTCTCGAGGACCCCACCGCCTACGGGCTTCACCGTCTGGTAAACGGCAAGGAAGTTACCGGTATTGCTATGCCGGTATGGAACTGGGGCCGTTACTACGAACTCATCGTACGCAGCCTACTGCACGGCACATGGGACGAGACCGCCGATGACCAGCAGGTGCGCGCCGTCAACTACTGGTACGGTATGAGCTCCGGCGTCATCGATATTCGCTACGCTCCGGGCCTACCCTATCAGACGCGTAAACTTGTGCAGCTGCTTCGCAACGGCATTGTCGAGGGCTCCATCAACCCATTTGGCGGCGAGCTCCACAGCCAGGACGGCGTGGTTCAGATTGAGGGCTTCCCTCCCCTGCCGAGTACGCAGATTGTCGAGATGAACTGGCTGGCTGACAACGTTATAGGCTCGATTCCGCAGCTCGATAACGAGCCGGAGGTCCGTGCCCTATGAATATCCTAGCCATTGCCGATGTAGAGGAGCGCTGCCTGTGGGAATGTTTTCGCAAGGAGCGCTTTGAGGACGTTGACCTGATTCTATCCGCAGGCGACCTGGATCCGGACTATCTTGAGTTTTTGGTCACTGTCATCAACAAACCGCTTGTGTACGTTCGTGGCAACCACGATGACCGCTACGCACGTCATGCACCGGGCGGCTGTATCTGTGTCGAAGACACCGTGTACGTGTATCGCGGCGTCCGCATTGCGGGGCTTGGCGGCTCCATGCGCTATCGAGACGGTGCCAACATGTATACCGAGCGCGAGATGGCAAAACGCATGCGCAAGCTATCGCGAAAAATCGCACTGGTAGACGGATGCGATATTCTACTTACCCATGCACCCGTCGCAGGCATGGGCGACCTGGACGACCTGCCGCATCGAGGATTCGAGTGCTTTAATGCGGCTCTTGAGTCTTGGGGTCCCGACTATATGATTCACGGGCATGTGCACCAAAGCTACGGCCCCAACTTTCAACGCGAGCGCCAACACCCATGCGGAACGAAGATTGTCAACGCCTGCGGCTATACCAAGATCGAAATTGACGAGGCGCGCTACCCCACGCGCGGTTGGAAGGCCGCTTGGCTCAACTCGCAAACCATGCGCCGCGAGCTCAAACGCCACGAAGCAATCGAGTCTTCAACCGCCAGAACCCCCTGGTAACTGCCAACAACCACCACGAAGGGGATAGGCACCTTTATGGTGGTTTTGCTGACTCGTCCGACCTGTCCATCACGGTGCTTGTGTAATTAACGAGAACACTCATTGTTTTGTAAGGACGGCGCTCACGTGCCGTCTTTTTTTGTCAACTTATGCAGTCTCGACCGTGTTGTATGTAGAGGGACCTCGCGAGACGCCTTCCCTATATCCACCACGACCAATTGGAGGTGACACTATGCCTGCACGCCGTAACCGCAATAGCACGCTCCGATGCGATGCCGATCAGATCGAGCGGGAAGCAAAGCGCTTGGTCGACACGTATTCCGACCTCATCCTTCGATTGTGCTATTCGGCCCTTGGATCCGCTGACGACGCTCAAGACATCTGCCAGGACACGCTGATCAAGATTCTCCAACGCACTCAACCGTTCGACTCGCTCGAACACGAACGTGCTTGGGTGATCCGAGTCGCACTGAACGCATGTCGCGATATCGGCCGTACGCACGCGAATCACCCGGTTGTCGACCTCGATTCGCTCCCCGATTTCTGCGCACCCGTAACACATACCGAGCAAGAATTCGCGCAACGCGACTGCGCCATTCTTTCCGCTGTCACGGCCCTGCCTCAAGCACAGCGCATCGCCATCTTTTTGCACTACTACGCAGGCATGAGCATCAGGGAAATCGCAGACGCCGTTCACGCGACGCCAGCTGCAACCGCCCAGCACCTTAGCCGCGGACGTGCGTCACTTCGGCTTTCCTTGAAAGGAGACCACAATGACTACGAATTCGAATGACTATCGCCACGCCCTGGAGCACATTTCGTTTACCGATAATGCGAAGCAGCACATGGCAAACTCGATTGCTCAGTCCGTCGCCTCGAGCGATGCGGCGACCGCTCAAAGCAACTTTAATGGCACGCGACGCAAGCCGCGCATCGCCCGCCATCCCGTAAGAACAGTCGCTCGCATTGCCGCTGTAACGGCAGTCCTCGCTATCGTCATTGGAGGCGCTGGCACGGCTATGGCAACAGGCGTCCTGCCGCTTCCTTCTGACATGCTTTCCGACATCTTTGACGGACCTGCTTCTCAAACCGAGATCATCGACCGTATTGGCCGGCCCGTCGGTGCTAGCTGCTCCAACAACGGAGTCACCGTGACCGCCGACGCCATCATGGGCGACAAGGATATGGTTACCATCGCCTATACGCTTACGTTCGACGATCCCGCTGCCCTGAAAAAGCTTTCCGAGCCGGGCGAGAACGGAACTATCGCCGGAAGTGTCGATGGAAACGTATACGTTGATGGCGAGCATGGCGGCCAAGGCCAATCATGGCTCATTGACAAGAACCCCAATGACTCCAGCATTCAATACTTTGCACAGTTCAGCGTTGAATCACCCGGCCTTATGGGCAGGACCGTCCGCACGCATATCAACTCTCTCGTTGTGCCACGTGCTGGCAAAGAGCTTCCCGAGTATAAGAAAATACTTACGGGCCCATGGGATCTTAAGTTCCAGCTGAATTACGAAGATACATCCGTTACGATTCCCGCGCCCAAATCGGTCAACTTTAACGGCACCAAGGCGACGATTCAAGAGGCCACCGTATCCTGCGTTGGCGTTTCAGTCCGCTACAACATAGATCGTTCCATCGAACACGACAACAACAGCGGCAAGATGTCTCAAAACATGGAGGAGTCTATGGATGCCGTTGGCAACATACCCCTCATCGTGACGTTCAAAGACGGTCATGTTGAGGACGCAACCAGCCACAGCGGCTATTTCGCAAATAAACTGGATAACGGCACCACTGATGTCCACAAGACCTGGCCGTTCTCGCAAGTTTGTGACACAGACAAGATTGCAAGCGTACAAATTGGCGATACGGTCATTCCCATGAATTCGTAACGCTACGCGGCTCGTATATGCACCCGGTTCCGCACTTCGCGTCTAAAGATGCGCTGTCATCGAGCAGCGTGAGCGCAAGGCCGCCCGTATGGTCGGCTGGGAACACCTCGTTGCGCTAAAAACCACCACGAAGGGGACCGGCACCTTTGTGGTGGTTTTGCTGACTCGTCCGACCTGTCCCAACGGTTTGTCTCAATCTGTAACAGGTAGGGCCCAAATAATCGGTTAGCTGTTACAGATCGAGACAGACCACGGATGCTCGGCCGAAAATCTCAATCTGTAACAGGTAGGAACGATTTTGCCCCTTAGATGTTACAGATTGAGATATTTGACAGCTTGAATCGGCATCGCCTACAGCGCGGCGACGACCTTGTCGCCCATCGTCGTGGTGCCGAGGATCTTATCTCCCGGGGTGTTGACATCGGCGATGTCACGGGTGCGCCAGCCCTCGTCGAGCACGCGCGCCACGGCGCTCTCGATCCACGCGGCTTGCTCGCCCATGTCGAGCGCGTAGGTCAGCAGCATCGCCACCGACAAGATTTTAGCCAGCGGATTGGCCACGCCGAGCCCCGCGATGTCAGGAGCGCTGCCAGCGCTCGGCCCAAACAGCGATACGCCATCATCCAGCGAGGCAGAGGCAAGCATACCGAGCGATCCGGTAATCTGAGCCGCCTCATCGGACAGGATGTCGCCGAACATGTTCTCCGTCACCACGACGTCAAAGTCTGCCGGTCGACTGATGAGCTGCATGGCGGCGTTGTCGACGAGCAGGTCCTCAAGCTCCACGTCGGAGTACTCCTCGTCTTGCACGCGATGCACGATCTCGCGCCACATGCGGCTCGCCTCCAGCACGTTGCGCTTATCAACGCTCGTCACCTTGCCGCGACGTTTGCGCGCCGCCTCAAATGCCTGGCGCGCAATGCGCTCAATCTCGTACTCGCGATACTCCATCACGTCGACCGCACGCTGACCGGCCGCACCCGCAGCGCCCGCGCAGGTCACGGATGCGGGCGCCAAAGTCCCACGGCATGTTGTAGCCCATCGTATCGGGGATGTTCACGACCGTGGCACCGGCCTTTACGGCCGCCTCGATAATGCGCACCAGAAACTCCTGATCGGAGCGGCCGGCATCCTCGGCATAAAACTCAACATCGTCAACGAACTTGCGAGCATGTTTGACGGCATGGATCGCTCACTCAATTGCCCTTTCCTCAGTCATATGGAGCTTGTCGCGCAGGTGACTGGTGCTCACACCCAGCCCTGTATGGATACGGGGCCTCTGGGCCGTTTTGAGCGCCTCTGCAGCCACTTCGATATCCCTGTCGACAGCGCGCGTCAGGCCGCATACCGTGCATCGGTCGCCCGCAATCTTGCCAATCTCCTGTACGGAGCGAAAGTCACCAGGACTCGAGATGGGAAAGCCCGCCTCGATAACGTCCACGTTCATGCGCACCAGCTGGCGGGCGATGAAGAGCTTTTCCTCGGTATTCATGCTGGCGCCCGGCGACTGCTCACCGTCGCACAGGGTGGCGTCAAAGATTGTGATTTTGCGGCTTATATGTTCCTCCTGATTGACCGTTTTATGACAGATGGCTTTCAGGAGAGAGAGAAGGCCTAGAGATAGAAAAATACCCGTGTCGCTCATCACGCCTGAAAGCGGCAAACGATAGCGCACCCGGGTACAACAAATCGTTATAGCGAGATTACAACCCTAGCGCGCTATCCAATCTAGTAGCGCTAGGCCTAGGAGCTGTTGCGTGTTCTTAAACATGTTGGGCTCCCTTCGGCCTCGGGTAGTACTACATCGCGCTAAAGTACAACACAAGTAAAACCACCACAAGGGTGCCTGTCCCCTTCGTGGTGGTTTCGTTGACTCAAAAGCAAGAGACCCGGTCCTGCACGAGGCAGAACCGGGTCTCTTTAGCAATGCTTGCTTTGCTCAGGCAGTAACTGTTAGTTACTCAGCCAGGAAGTCGCGCTGGATAGCGGGATCGACCTTGACGCCAGGGCCCATGGTGGAAGACACGGAGATGGACTTGACGTACTTACCCTTAGCAGAAGAGGGCTTGACGCGCAGGATCTCGGTGTACAGGGCAGCGTAGTTCTCGACGAGCTGCTGCTCAGAGAAGGACTTCTTGCCCAGGGGCACGTGGCAGATGCCGTAACGGTCGGCGCGATACTCAACGCGGCCGGCCTTGAGCTCGGAGACCATCTTGGCGACGTCCATGGTCACGGTGCCGAGCTTGGGGTTCGGCATGAGGCCACGGGGACCAAGGATCTTACCGATGCGGCCAACCTTGGCCATCATGTTCGGCGTAGCGATAGCGGCGTCGAAGTTGATCTCGCCCTTCTGGATCTGGGCGACGAGCTCGTCGGAACCGATGATGTCGGCGCCGGCAGCCTCGGCCTCGCGAGCCTTCTCGCCCTCGGCGAAGACGGCAACACGAACGGTCTTGCCGGTGCCGTGGGGCAGGGAGATGGAACCACGGATGTTCTGGTCAGCCTTACGAGTATCGATGCCCAGACGGAAGTGGGCCTCGACGGTCTCGTCGAACTTGGCGGTGTCGAGCTCCTTGATGAGCTTGGCAGCCTGAAGGGGGGTGTAGAGCGTGGCGCGGTCGATCTTCTCGGCAGCGGCGTTATAGCTCTTACCATGCTTAGCCATGTGCATTACCTCCTGTGGTTAAACGGGCGTGAGCCCTCCCACATCGTATCGTGTGCCCTATTGCACACATTTAACGGGCGCCCCAGTCGGAGCACCCGTCATTACCTAAAGAAATCGCTACTCAGCGATGGTGACGCCCATGGAACGGGCGGTACCGGCGATGATCTTCTTGGCGGCGTCAATGTCGTTGGCATTGAGGTCCGGCATCTTGATCTCGGCGATCTTGGTGAGCTGCTCCTGGGAGAGCTGACCAACCTTGTCGGCCTGGGGCTTAGCGGAACCAGACTTGAGGTTCAGCTCCTTCTTGATGAGGTGAGCCGCCGGCGGGGTCTTGGTGATGAAGGAGAAGGACTTATCCTCGTAGACAGAGATCTCAACGGGGATGATGTCGCCCTTCTTGTCCTGCGTCTCGGCGTTAAAGGCCTGGCAGAACTGCATGATGTTCACGCCAGCAGCGCCCAGGGCGGGGCCGACGGGAGGAGCGGGGTTAGCTGCACCAGCAGGAATCTGGAGCTTAATGACGTTGGCAACCTTCTTCTCAGCCATGGTCATTCCTTTCGAATCACGAGTGTGAAGTACTTGCTATATCGTAAGCACGCACGTGTTAGAAGCACTCCTGAGATGAGCAGTCACAGAAGAAGCACGCTCGCGCGAACGGACGAAAACTTAAGCGATGACAGCGACCTGGTTAAAGTCGAGCTCGACCGGCGTCTCGCGGCCAAAGATCATCAGCGTGACCTTGAGCTTGCCAGCCTCGGTGTTAACCTCGGAGACCTTGCCATCAAAGTCGGTAAGCGGGCCATCGGTGACGCGGACGGACGTGCCGACCTGAATATCAACCGAGGTGCGCTTGGGCGAATCGCCCTTACCGGGACGACGAGTCATCTTGTTGTACTCGTCGCGGGAAAGCGGAGCGGGCTTGCCGTTGCCGCCCAGGAAACCGGTGACGCCAGGCGTGTTACGAACGCACGTCCAAGCATCGTCATCCATCTCCATGCGGACCAGGACATAACCCGGGAAGATCTTGGAATCCTTGGTCTCACGCTTGCCACCCTCTTTAATCTCGGTGACGCGCTCCATAGGAATCTCGATATCAAAGATACGGTCCTGCATGCCCATAGTCTCGATGCGATGCTCGAGATCGGACTTAACGCGGTTCTCGTATCCAGAGTAAGTGTGAACGACGTACCAACGCTTAGACATGGTTTAGCCCCTCAATCCAGAGAACAGAGCAAGAGCCTCGCCAAAGCCAGCATCGAGCAGAGCGATGACGACGCCGACGACGATCAGAGAAGCGCAAACGACGACCGAGTAGTTCACGAGCTCCTTCTTATCGGGCCACGTGACACGCTTCATCTCGGACTTCACCGAAGCGAAATACTTCTTGGTGCGGGCGAAGAAACCAGGCTTCTCGTTCTTCTTGGACTTCGCAGCCTTCTCGCTCTTCTTGGCAACGGCCTTCTTGGCCTCAACCTTGGAGTTGGCGGCAGCGTTGTTGGCAGGCGCCTGCTGCTGTGCCTTCTTCTTGTTCTTCTTGTTGGCCATTTGGGTTACCTCCGCGCAATGCGCTTATACATGAGTAAACCGTAAGCCCCCAAGTGGGAGCTTACGGAATAATGACTGGCACGCCAGGAAGGACTCGAACCCTCAACACTCGGTTTTGGAGACCGATGCTCTACCAATTGAACTACTGGCGTATATGACTAGAGACTAGCGAGTCTCTTTGTGCAGCGTGTGGTGACGGCACCAGGGGCAATACTTCTTGATCTCCATACGATCAGGCATGGTCGACTTGTTCTTGGTGGTCGTATAGTTGCGGCGCTTGCACTCAGTGCACGCAAGAGTAACTAGAGTACGCATGTATCCTGAACCTTTCATTTCCGCCCCGTACGGGCACGAGTTGTTACTTTATCAGCTCCACGTAAGTGCTGTCAATGAAAACCTCGAGTCAATTGGTTCTCGGTGGATCCATTCATATTTGGAACACATCAATGAAGCCATCGAGATCTAATCGACGGTGCATCCAGGACCATTATCGATCCTCTCGACACCAGCAACGGCTCAATATCCATTGCAGAAAAGAACCCGGCACCCAAATAAGTGCCGGGTTCTCTAAGTCAGCTATATCAAAGAGCTAATTTACTCAATGATCGTGGAGACGATGCCCGAACCGACGGTGTGGCCACCCTCGCGGATAGCGAAGCGCAGGCCCTCCTCCATGGCGATCGGGTGGATGAGGTCGCCCTCGATGGTGATGTGGTCACCAGGCATAGCCATCTCGGTGCCCTCGGGGAGCTTGACCGTACCGGTAACGTCGGTGGTACGGAAGTAGAACTGAGGACGATAACCATCGAAGAACGGGGTATGACGGCCGCCCTCCTCCTTGGTCAGAACGTAGATCTCACCGGTGAACTTGGTGTGCGGGGTAACCGAACCGGGCTTGCAGAGAACCTGGCCGCGCTCGATGTCCTCGCGCTTGATGCCGCGGAGCAGCAGACCGACGTTGTCGCCAGCCTCGCAGAAGTCCATGGACTTACGGAACATCTCGATACCGGTAACGACGGTGTTCTGGGTATCCTTGATGCCGACGATCTCGACGGGCTCGTTGAGCTTGAGCTCACCGCGCTCGACACGGCCGGTAGCAACGGTACCACGGCCGGAGATGGTCATAACGTCCTCAACGGCCATCAGGAACGGGAGGTCGTTGTTACGAGCAGGCGTCGGGATGTACTCGTCGACGGCGTTCATGAGCTCGCGGATAGCGTCCATCCACTTGGCGTCGCCCTCGAGAGCGCCCAGAGCGGAACCACGGATGACGGGGATGTCGTCGCCGGGGAAATCGTACTCGGAGAGGAGCTCACGGGTCTCCATCTCGACGAGGTCGATAAGCTCGCCATCGTCGACCATGTCGCACTTGTTCAGGAAGACGACGATGTAGGGAACGCCGACCTGACGGGCGAGCAGGATGTGCTCGCGAGTCTGAGCCATGGGGCCGTCGGTAGCAGCGATGACCAGGATAGCGCCGTCCATCTGAGCAGCGCCGGAGATCATGTTCTTGACGTAGTCAGCGTGGCCCGGGCAGTCAACGTGAGCGTAGTGACGGGAAGCGGTCTCGTACTCGACGTGGGAGACGGAGATCGTAATGCCGCGCTCGCGCTCCTCGGGAGCCTTGTCGATGTTCTCGAACGCAGTGAAGTCAGCCTTGCAGCCCTCGGTCTCGGAGAGAACCTTGGTGATGGCGGCGGTCAGCGTGGTCTTGCCGTGGTCGACGTGACCAATGGTGCCGATGTTAACATGCGGCTTAGTGCGCTCAAACTTCTCTTTGGCCATAAAGCCCTCCTCTTAACAGGTCGTCCCCGGACGGGACTTTGCCTTTATACCATAGTGGCCTCTCAACATACTATTGAGAAGCCACCGTGTTACCTATGGTAGCGGTGACTGGATTCGAACCAGTGACGCCACGGGTATGAACCGTGTGCTCTAACCAACTGAGCTACACCGCCGGATGGAGCCTGCAACCAGACTTGAACTGGTGACCTCTTCGTTACCAACGAAGTGCTCTACCGACTGAGCTATACAGGCACTTGACGGGTGGGAGCTATAGGATTCGAACCTATGTAGGCAGAGCCAACGGGTTTACAGCCCGTCCCCATTAACCACTCGGGCAAACTCCCAATCGTTCAAGTATCCGCAGGTCCTTTGGTCTTTTGGACCGCCGCCCCCGCGAACGAAAAAGATAATACGATGCAACCTTGGGGGCTGTCAACGAAAACCTCTAGATACACGGTTCCGGGCGTATCTATATAGCCGTGACCTGCGGTTTTATTGAGTTTGGATATGAAGGACGGTGGTTTTGGATACAGAGGTGACATTTCCCAAGGTAACACTTTGGCGTAGTGGAGTACACCTTCAGGATCGAACTTCGATAACAGCCTATTTGCACCTATATATAGGTCGTGATCGGGCTTCCGCGGCAGATTTGAGCGTGGATTATCCCCCGTTTGAAATCGAGCGTGGATAATCTCCCGCTTTTGGCGTGCCATCGAATCCAAAGTGGCAGATTATCCACGCTCATTCACTAGGCGGAAGATTTTCCACGCTCGTGTGTCCGACAATCCTCGCTCGATGACGATGACCAGCCTCGCCCCGGCCTATGTCTCGACCTGTAACAGTAAGAGGGTTATTCCTCCCCTATCTGTTACAGATCGAGATACTTCACAGTGACCCCAACTTTTGTCTCATTCTGTAACAGCTAGAACTGTTTTCAGCCTCTTCGTGTTACAGATCGAGATGTTATCGGCCATCCCGTCTTAACATCTCAATCTGTAACAGCTTGAAGAGAAATACCGGTCTAGATGCTACAAATCAAGATTAAATCGTTTGGGCTGAATGTCCCCAAGATATTGGCTGGCGGTCACTAGAACTCAATCTCGTCAAAGTCAAAAGCCTTCAAAGTGAGTCCAACGAGCCTGTCTGTGCGCTCCTGAATCTGCTCGCTAGTCCAGGTATCCGTGTTTATCAACTCGTCGTTCAGGTTCAACCCGTTGCGGTATCCGACATTCGCCCCGTAAACATCCTTGCGGTCTCGCTTGGTCACAAAGGGCATGTTGCTCAGCTTTGAGTTATACCCGGTGATGGTTAGATTACCAAGCGTGTGGACCTGTTTCTCCTGCACCTCAGTCGCCTTAGACATGTCGCCCTCCGCAACCATCTTCACCCATTCATCTGGAATGTTCTTGCCCTGAGGGAAGATGTGCTCGATTGTCCAGACGTAGTTTCCGGAGGCGTATCGCTCCCAAAGTGGCTTCATCTCTTTCGTAACGCTCGGAGATGCGATCACAGTAAGGATGTAGCGCGTCATATCGGGATTGACGTCGTAAATCGGCCCCTCAAGACGTTCTCTGAAGGAAGCGTCGCTGGCAGACACGTCGACGAGGCGCTTCTTGATGTACTCCGCGGCTGCAATGCCCTTGAGACCCTCGCTTTCGACGCTCTCGCAAATACTGATGAAGAGTCTCTCAAGGTCACGTGTGGGAGGCGTATCGGTGAGGTTGCGTCGAACAAAGAAGCAGACGAGGAGCTTAACAAGAAGCGCGAGGGTTTCATCTTTTAGCTCCAACTGGTTCTGCTTCTTGAAAAGGAACAGCAGCATCAGGTAAGATGCGACGCCCTGCGCTCTCGAAAGCTCCAAAAGCTGGTGCGAAAGCTCGGAATCCGGGCTCTCTTGATCGAGCCCAATTATCTTCGAGTAGAGTGCGGAATTCTCGGTCAGCTCGTCCAACACCTTAAGGGCGCCGTCATCGGCTTCCATCCGCTTCTCGTAGATTTTCAGAAGGTTGGACCTCGTGGCAACGGAACCGAGGGGAAGCTGGGAACCAGATTCGCCGATAAATGGCTTGTTCACCTCCCGGCGGAAGGCGTCGTAGTTCTGACGGAAGAAGCGCTCCTGCGTCTTGTAGTCATCGCCGAGATTGTGGAGTACTTCCTGCCAGCGCTCAAAGTAATAGTCGAGCTGCCCGTCATCCACCCCGGCAACCTTGCCGAGAAGCATGTTCTTGATAAGGTCGACGGCGCTCAAGGGAACACCGCGGTTGTTAAGGGACGCGAACAAGGTGTAGGCATCAGCATGGCTATCGACGGTAATCTGAACCACGACCGCCGAACACACCAACCTGCAGATATCAAGCAGGCAGCGAACGCACTCGATTCCGTTTCTGCTCCCAACATCCTCACCCAGTCGATCGTAAAAATAGTTGAATGCCTTAGACATCTTTCTCAGACCAAGGAACTTCGGCTTTTGCATAACCGCATCTAGACCGATATGTTCCTTCAAGATCCAGCGGTAATCCTCAAGGTTATGATTCTGGACCTGAGGAATAACGCGTGTCATTGACTTGTCAGATTTCAAGATCAGACGATTGCGCAGGGGTCGGATATCGTCCAACATCATGTCGTCATCGATAGAATCCTTATGTTCCATGATGCGAGCATAGAGAGCAGCAAGGAAAAGGCTGAGCGTCGTCAGACGTTGCTGGCCATCGATAACTTCATAGTGAATGGTATCCATCTTGGAATTCACAGTCCCGTTCACGACAATAAACGAGCCCAGGAAGTAGCCGGTGTCGTTTTGGGTGATATCGTCATAGAGATTCGCCCAGTCGCGCTGATTCCAAGTGTATTCGCGCTGGTAACGAGGAATGTCATAGATTTTTAGCATATCGGTCGACAGAATATTGGCAACCGTTGGGTCCTCTACGCTATTAATCATCATGGGTCCTTTCAATCGCCTTGCTCACAAACAACGAGAAACCCTTGTCGCTCTTGACTTCTCGCGCCGAATTGAATCTAGACTATAGTAATACCCATGGGCTACAGGAAAGAGAGCCGTGCACGGCGCGCGATCTTTCGAGAAGTAGCGTCGGAGCTCTCAGCGCCTTGGTCACTTTCCACCCTATCCCAGTTGGAGGCACAAAGCCCAAAACTCTAATGGAGACAGCAACTGTAAGCTTGGCTTTTCCCGCTTCATTGCACGCGTTTATTGACAATGAGCATCGGTCACAAAGCACACACAAATGCACTTTCAGATTTAATTGTTGCATGTTTGTTGCATGAGAAGGCAGAATCAGAGGCTATAACACCTCTGACCTGCGAAAACTCATGGAGCCAGTGACAGGAATCGAACCTGCAACCCACTGATTACAAATCAGTTGCGCTACCGTTGCGCCACACTGGCACACTTGGCGCTTTCGCGCGAAGCCAGTTAAGAATAATGGAATTGCGGACGGGGCGCAACAGGCCGCACGGCGTTATACAAATATGCAAAATCCAGCAACAGCGCGTACCAGGCCCGTTCATTTCTGTCAGTACGCCCTCAATCTTAAAACTATTCGCCAGAACGAATAGTTTTAATTACAATTGGCTATATAAAACTATTCGTTCTGGCGAAGGGTTTCGCGATGCTTACTACCAAGGAAGCCGCCGAGCTGCTCGGCATCACTCCGCGCAGGGTGCAGGAGCTCATTAAGAACGGCGCGCTGACCGCCCGCAAGGCTTCTGGTGTATGGCTCATCGACAAAGACAGCGTCGCCACGCGACTCCGTTCCGTGACCAAAACGGGAGGACGTCCCCGCCGCGGCCATGGTAAGAGCGAGATCGCATTCGCCCTCATGAACCGCACGCACGAAGTCGCCCAGCTGGTCTACAGCACATCGCGAAAAGACTTTACCCACATCGGCGCCGACATCGATTACGCCCACGCCCCTATTGGGGTATTTGGCCCCAATAGCCCCATATCGCTCGACTCCTTCCGCATCTGGTGGCGCGGCCGCGGTATCCCGCTCGCACGCATTGGGCTAGCCTCCCTGCTTGCAGAAGCCGCAGTCGATGTTCCCGATGAACTCGTACAGCGAAATCTTGGCCTCTCCTTATCCGACCAGTATTGGATTAGGCCCCAAGGTTCCGGTCTCGCCTGGGAGGATATCAACTTCTTCAATAACGCCTTTGATGACGTCTCGCTGTCCATTGCACCCTTTGCCCCAGAGGGAAAAGCGGCTGCCGCAAAGCCCGATAACACCTCGGACGGCAATCTTCAAAAGTACTGGACGTGCGAGGGCGAGCGTCGAATTCTGCATAAGGCAGGAGCGCACCTGAACCAGGAACCTTATAACGAGCTGGTAGCGACCGCGCTCCACCGTCGCATCCTAAACGCCTGCGATTATGTACCTTACTCGCTCGAGGGCACGGGTACTTCCGCCCTGAGCACATGCGATGTCTTCTTAACTGATGAAGAAGAGTATGTTCCTGCGTTCTATGTAAACCAGCACGCAAACGCAGATGAACGGCTAACCGACTACGAGCGATATGTAGCAAACTGCGAGGAGTTCGGGGCGACAGGCGTCAAGGATGCCCTTGACCGCATGATCGTGTGCGACGACATCATCGCCAACTACGACCGTCATTGGCGCAACTTCGGCCTCGTGCGAAACGTCAACTCACTGGTCTGCAGACCAGCCCCCATCTTCGATTCGGGCTCATCACTCTGGTGCAACATATCACTAGAGGAGCTTAGGGCGGGAGAGCACAGTTTTACCAGCGCACAATTTCATTCAAGTCCCGCCAAACAAATGTTGCTCGTCGAGGACATGGGCTGGTTTGACGGCGACAAACTCGAGGGCTTTGTCGACGAGGCGATCGAGATTCTGTCTAAAAACGATGCCCTAGCAGCGAGACTGCCTTATCTAAAAGAGGCGCTAACGTGGCGCCTCGAAAGAATGATCGACATCGCTGAATGGAGTTAGCAAGGCAGCATTGCCCCGCCAACTCCCCTACCTCCCGCGCAGGGCCTTGAGCTTGGCCAGGGCCTCGGGGCTCAGGCGGCTGCCCAGGGTCATCTTGATTTGCGGAGCTTCCTCTGCCTCGTGAACATCGTTATCGATCTGTTTGATCTCGTCCACCAGCATACGGCTCGAGATGCGCGTGACGCCCTTGCCCATGACGACGGCCTGTATTGTGCCGTCACTCGATACCACGGAGCACGCGCGGCCTTCCTCACGCGCCTCGATGCAGAGCTTCTGCACCACGGTATCGGCAGAGACGCCCGTCGGCGAGAACTCGATGCGCACGCCGCGGGCCGGTAGGTTGGGGCGCTCGTTGGAGATGTTGCCCGCGCCGTCGAACACGATCACGGCCTCGTAACGGCCCTGGGCAAACGCCGCGACATCGTTGATAAGCGCAGTACGAGCCATATCGTGGACGTCGCTGGAATATGGATCGTCGGAATGGTCGTAGACGAGCTTTTCGTAGCGCGGCGTGCAGTGAATCACGTTGTAGCCGTCGACCACCAGCAGCTCGGGCTTATTGGAGTGCACCGTCGAGACCGGGTCGGCGATAGCCTGCGCAAACGCATTGCCGCCCACGCCATAGGTCGCGGCCGAAACAATTGGCTTGGCCGAGCCCTCGCCAAAGCGCTTGGCCTTGGACTTGGCGCGGTTCTTCTTGGACATGCGCTACTCCTCCCCCATGAGCTCGCCGGCATTGCGGCGCAGCCACTCAAAGCACAGCGCGGTGGTCGCCTGGGCCACATTGAGACTCTCGGTCATGCCGCGCTGGGGAAGCTTGGTCAAAAAGTCGCATTTCTCGAGCACCAGGCGCGAGATGCCGTCGCCCTCGGAGCCCATGACGAGCGCAACGCGGCCCTCAAAGGGAGCATCCCAGCAGCTGCCCTTGGCGTGCTCGGAAGCACCGCTCACCCAAAAGCCGGCGGCCTTGAGGTCGTCAAGCGCTCGGGCGATATTGGGAACCTGCGCGATGGGCAGGTGCATGACGGCACCAGCAGAGGTTTTGTAGCTGCCCACGGTCACACCGGCGGCGCGCTTGTTTGCAATGATGACGCCCGCCGCGCCCACGACCTCGGCGGAGCGCACGATCGCACCAAAGTTGCCATCGTCGGTCACATGGTCGAGCACGACGACGAGCGCCGGTCCGTCACCCGCGCGATCGAGGATATCGGCGACATCAGCATAGGGGAAATTACCCACCTCGAGCGCAATGCCCTGGTGAGCGCCATGGCTCGACAGCGCATCGAGCTGCGCGCGCGGCACATACTTAATGCGGGCACCCGCGGCGTTGAGGTCATCGACCAGGCGCGACAAGGCGGCATCGCGCTCCCCGCCCTCGGCGATGAGCGCGCACTTGATGGGAAAACCAGTGCGCAGCGCCTCGGCGGCAGCACGACGACCTTCGATAAACTCGCCCTTGGGAACCTGGATAGCGTCGCGGTTACGATCGCGTTGCGGACGTGCGGCCTGGGCGCGATCGCGCTGGCCCTTGGGAGCGGCAGCGCGGTCGTTGCGGCGAATCGGACGCGAGCCAGAAGCAGTCTGCTTGCCGCCACGAGGCGCACGCTTGCGATTGTCGGCCATAAAACGGCCTCCTTAAATAGATAACGAACAAGAATCGACCGTCCGAGCCATGGCACCTTGCCTTTCAATCGTCGGGCATGACCACCAGGTCTATGCCCTCCTCTTTCAAGGCAATCTGCCGCACCTCGAACGGTCGACAAATACTAGAGACTCTTAATACGAGTGCCCGCGGCAGTATCCTCAATGGTGAGGCCCAGGTCCTTGAGCTGGTCGCGGATGGCGTCTGCCAGATCCCAGTTCTTGGCGGCGCGGGCCTCGGCGCGGGCCTCGAGAATCTTGGCAGCGGCCTCGTCCACGTCGTCGCCCGTGTAGGCAACCAGGCCGGCGGCTACGCCCAGCAGGCCCAGCGGCAACTCGACCTTTGGCTCGGGGAGCTCAACGCCAAACGTATCGAGCAGCTCGACCAGCGTATCGGCGGCGGCAAGCGCGGCGGCCTTGTCGGCAGCGTCGCCCGCCTGCTCCAGGTACTGGTTGCACTCGGTCACAAAGCCAAAGACGGCACCCATGGCACCGGCGGTGTTAAAGTCGTCGTCCATGCACTCCTTAAAGGTGGCACGGGTCTCGGCGGCCTTGGCGGCAAACGCCTCGGATGCTGCCTCATCGGCATCGGCCGTCGCATGGTTCGCGGCCCAGCGCAGGTTCTCGACCGTACCGGCGATACGCGTGAGCGAGTTCTCGGCACCCTCCAAGCGCTCCCAAGAAAAGTCGAGCGGCGAGCGATAGCTCGTCTGCAGCATCAGCAGGCGCAGGGCGGCAGCGGAGTGCTGCTCGAGGACCTCGGCCAGCGTAAAGAAGTTGCCGAGCGACTTGGACATTTTCTCGCCGTCTACCAGCAGCATGCCCGTGTGCATCCAGGTGTTGGAGAAACCCTGGTGCCAGGCGCAGGTGGCCTGGGCACACTCGTTCTCGTGATGCGGGAAGGCAAGGTCGGAGCCGCCGCCGTGGATGTCGATCGGGGTGCCCAGGTAGCGATGCACCATGGCGGCGCACTCGGTGTGCCAACCGGGACGGCCTTCGCCCCAGGGGCTCGGCCAGCTGGGCTCGCCGGGCTTGGCGGCCTTCCACAGGGCAAAGTCGAGCGGGTCGTTCTTGTCCTCGTTCTCCTCGATGCGCGCGCCAACCATCAGATCGTCGATGTTGCGGCCCGAAACCTGACCATAGTTGGGATCGCTGCGCACGGCAAAGTACACGTCGCCGTTATCGGCGGCGTAGGCATGGCCCTGCTCGATAAGCGTCTTGATCATAGCGATCATGGGGCCGATCTCCTTGGTGGCGCGGGGGCGCACATCGGGATCGAGCACGTTGGCGGCACGCATGACGCCGATGAACTTGTCGGAGAACTCCGTCGCGACCTCGGCGGCCGTGCGGCCCTGCTCGTTGGCGCGCTTGATGATCTTGTCATCGACATCGGTGAGGTTCTGGGCGAACGTGACCTCGTAGCCGCTCGCGATGAGCCAGCGACGAATCACGTCAAAGCTGATGAACGTGCGAGCATTGCCGATGTGGATGTTGTCGTAGACCGTGGGGCCGCACACGTACATGCGAACCTTGCCGGACTCGATGGGCTGGAACTCTTCCTTTTTATGGGTAGCGCTGTTGTAGATACGCATTCGTTACTCCTTAACGGTTTTCTGTAGCAGGCAGACGGCCCAGGCGCCAATTCCCTCGCCCTGGCCTTCCCAACCGAGCTTTTCGGTCGTGGTGGCGGCGACGCCCACGTTTTCGACGTCGACACCCAGGGCATGAGCAAGGTTGGCGCGCATGGCATCGCGGTGCGGAGTGATCTTGGGTTGCTGGCAGGCAATGGTGCAATCGGCATCGACAAACTCAAAGCCAAGCTCGCGCGCATAGTCCATCACGCGAGCGAGCAGCACCATCGAATCGGCACCCTCGTAGGCGGGATCGGTGTCGGGGAATAGCTTGCCGATATCTCCCCCGCGGCAGGCGCCCAGAATGGCGTCGGCCAAGGCGTGCGCGAGCACATCGGCATCCGAGTGGCCCAGCAGGCCGCGCTCGTAGGGAATGTCGACCCCGCCGATGATACATCGACGCCCCTCCACCAAACGGTGGACGTCGTAGCCGTGGCCAATGCGCAGGTTACTGAACATGGGGAAGGTCCTCTCCCTCGGCCATGCGACCGAGCAGAATCGCGGTTACGGGACGCAGGTCCTCGGGCACCGTCACCTTAAGGTTATCGCGCGGGCTCTGGACACAGCGGACGCGCCCGCCCATGCGCTCGACCAGCGATGAATCGTCGGTGCCGATAAAGCCCTCGGCGATAGCAGCGGCGTGAGCGCGCTTCATGGCGTCGACGCTAAAGATCTGCGGCGTCTGCGCGGCCCAATAGAGCTCGCGCGGCGGCGTCTCGACGATGTTGTCGCCATCGACGATCTTGAGTGTGTCGATGGCAGGCTGGCCGCACACGACGCCGTCGAGGGCACGGTCGCCCACAAGCACGTCGATAGCGTGATCGATGGCCTCGGTCGTAATGAGCGGACGAGCGCCATCGTGAATGGCGACGTATTCAAAGCCCGCCGGCACCGCGTGCACGCCTGCGCGGGTGGAATCCTGGCGGGTCTCGCCGGCATCGGCAAAGCTGATGGGCGTGTTATACGAATATGGGCTGATGGCCAGGCGGCGCATCTCGGCGCGGCGCTCGGCAGGACACACCACCACGATGTGGCCGACCTTGTCGCTCCGATCGAACGCACGGATGGACCAGCTCATGAGCGGACGGCCCGCCACGTTAACGAGCTGCTTGCCGCCGGGATTTCCAAAGCGCTGGCCGCTGCCGCCGGCAACGACCACGGCGCATACGGGCGCCATTATGCGTTCCCCTGTTTGGTGCCCTTCATGCGGTACAGCGAGTCCGCAAGAATGGCAGGGTTGTTGACGCCAAAGTCGCCCAGGCGCTCCGGATCCTCGCTGATGTCATCCATGAGCTCCTGTAACGAGCCGTACTCGTCGACGATCTTCTCGGCCACGCCGTCGCGCACGACGGACACGCGAGAAAGCGTGCGCAGGCCCAGCGGCGTCATGACGGAGTCCTCGTCCAGGTCGTCGTAACCCAGAACCGCCGCCACATGCTGCGGGTCGGACAAGTCCTTGGGCGTCATGCGGCTCAGGTTGGCGCGGATCTTTTCGGCATTGGCCTCGGAGGAATCGCTCGCATAGTCGCGAATCATCAGGTCGTACTCGGTATCCATGCTGGAGCCGGCGAGCTGCTCGAGCTGCATCTGCACGAGCTTGCCCTGGTTGCCCAGCTTGACAATGCAATCCTTAAGCTCAGTCTTTGCCTGCTGCATGATCTCGAAGCTCGAGAAAATCCCGGTAATGTCGGCGAGCGTAACGTAGTCATCGAGCTCGAGGGCCGTCAGACGCAGCAGGGAGCGGTCGAGCGACTGACGGGTGGTCTGAAGCGTGGCGACGAGCTGGTTGACCGAGCTCATGATGGTGGTGACGGGCTGAATCTCATAGCTCTTGCCGTGAACGTACACGTTGACGACGGCACGACGGGCCGAGACCGAGATCACGATGGCATCGGTGAGCACCGACATGCGAGCGGCAGTGCGGTGACGCATGCCCGTCTCGCTCGTGGCAAGCGAGGGATCGGGATTGAGGTGGAAGTTGGCGCGCAGGATCTGGGTGAGGTCGCCGTCGATAACGATGGCACCGTCCATCTTGGAGAGCTCGAACAGGCGGTTCGAGGTGAACGAAATGTTGAGTGGGAAGCCGTCGTTACCGGCAGCGAGCACGTTTTCGGTGTCGCCGACGCAGATAAGGGCACCCAGGTGACCGGCGATGATCATGTCGAGGGCGGTGCGGATCGGCTGACCAGGTGCCGTCAGGCGGATGGCCTGTTCCATACGCTTTTGCAGCTCGTTCTTATCCAAGGCATCGCTCCCATCGCATACGCTCCATAAACGCTAAATAGTTTCTCACGGTTTGTCCCCGCGGCGCTCGCGAAATCCGATGCTTACAGAATGAGCGAACACAGCTTAGGTAGCTCATTTGGGACGGGATCTTTTGACCACCCATGTGGTAGCATCGGGTCTCATATAAATGAGGGAGTAGTCGTGTAATCGGGTTCGCCCGCAGAGAGGGAGCCAGACTATGGGACTAGCAGAGCTCGCGTTGCTCGCCGTTGGCCTTTCGATGGACGCCTTTGCCGTTTCCATCTGCAAGGGCCTCGGCATGAAGAAGATCAACTTTAAAGTCGCCGTGGTGCTCGGCCTGTTCTTTGGCGGCTTTCAGGCCGGCATGCCCGTAATCGGATGGGCGCTCGGCAGTCAATTCATGGGCATCATCGGACCCATCGACCATTGGATCGCCTTTATCCTTTTGGCCTTCATCGGCGGCAAAATGCTGTGGGAGGCCTTTACCGAGGACGAGGATGAAGGCGACGGCAAGGATGCCGAGAAGGTTGACCTGGGCGAGTACCTAATCCTCGCCATCGCCACCTCAATTGACGCCCTAGCCGTAGGCATCTCGTTTGCCGCGCTCTCGGTCGACATCGTTCCCGCTGTATCGCTTATCGGCGTCACAACGTTTATCTTCTCCGTCGCCGGTGTAGTGATCGGCCACACCTTTGGCGCGCGCTACGAAAAACCCGCCACCATCGTGGGCGGCGTCGTGCTCATCCTCATCGGGCTTAAGATCTTACTTGAGCATCTGGGGATCCTCGCGATATAAAAAACGCCTCTCATAAGCCAACGTCAATGTAGGGGTCTCATGCAGAGTTTTGCATAATGCCTATTCATGCAGACTTTTGCATGTCATACTGATATGCAAAAGTCTGCACGTTAGGAGATCGCCGTGGATACCCTTCCCATCACCACACCGCGCCAAGCTGGCATCTACGTGCGCCAGGCACGCGAGACTCAGGGTCTCACCCGTGCCGCCCTCGCCAAAAAGGCCGGTGTTTCGGAGCGCCTGCTCGCATCGCTCGAGCTAGGCGATGCCACGGGCATTCGACTCGACAAGTTGCTGGCGATTTTCGACGCTCTTGGACTGGCACTCGCCGCTCAAGGGGATATCGGCGAAGCGAAAAACGAGCGACCAGTCGACGCCCCGCATGACAATCCGCTGCCTCGCAGCATCCCCAGGCGCCATCACACTCAACGTCCCTCTCATAGCTACCGTCGCTGCGCCGCCATTCCGGCTCTTGCAGATGCCCCCTTTACATCCGCACTCTACGACGAGGTCTTCGCCGATTTCGCCATGTCCAATCTCGGAGTCTCGATTGCCGCAAACGCACCCGCCCAAGCCAAGTCTGAAGGGAAATAGTCTATGGCCAGAAAAACGCTTCGGACTATTATTTGCGGCATACCTGCGGGAACGCTCGCACAAGATGAGAAAGGTCTTATCAGCTTTTCCTACGACCAAGACTATGACGGGCCAGCCCTATCGACCAACATACCCGTATCAAATCGCACATACGGCCAACAGGTCATGAATCCGTACCTGTTTGGCCTTCTACCCGACAGCGAGGACCAACGAAAAGCGATTGCCGCCGAATTCGACGTTAGGCCCAACAATCCCGTTGCGTTGCTCAGCCATATCGGACTCGACTGTCCGGGCGGCGTGCAGTTTTGTGCCGAAGAAGATGCCGACGCCGTCCTGCATCGCGCTGGCGAATACCGCCCCATAGACGACCACGAAATTGCTCTCCGTCTCAAGTCGATCAGAGATGACCGCGATGCATCGTGGATGGGCCTAGATGAAAGTTGGTCACTTGGAGGCAACCAGGGCAAGTTCGCGCTCGCGTTCATAGACGGTCGCTGGTGCGAATGCATGGGCCCCTCGCCCACGACGCATATTTTCAAAAATGGCGTTATCGGATTTAAACTCGAGGCTCTTAATGAGTTTGTCTGCATGAAAAGCGCCCAGCGCGCCGGTATCGCAACGGCAAACGTCGAATATCGTATGTTTGAGGACGAACCTGCCCTCATTGTTGAGCGCTATGACCGCGTGAAAGTCGAAGACGGAACGATCAGGCGCCTACATCAAGAAGACCTCTGCCAGGCACTTGGGGTGATGCCCGCCCAAAAGTACACGACAGACGGCGGCCCGACCACCCGCGACATTCAAGAGCTCCTCGTAACTACGAGCCACCATCGACTTAACCTGTATCTGTTTACGCAGATACTGTTCTTCAACGCCATTATCGGCGCACCGGATGCGCATGCGAAAAACTATTCCCTGCTCCTTGGAAACGACGGCGCAGCCATGATGGCTCGAATGTACGATGTCGCATCGGGGCTGGCATACGAGCGCATGCGCCGCCGGGCACGCCTTGCCATGAGCGTTGGCGGCGAAAATCGTGTGGGGCGCATCGGACCAGGCGCTATCCGCCGATACCACGGTATGGGCGATCCCGCGCTGGAGGCGACGCTCACCGATGCCGGGCTATCCGAGAAGTTTTGCTTTGCGACCATGATGGACCTCGCCTACGAGGTGCCCATTTGCATGGAAGAGGTCATGGACGAATACGCCGACCTGCCCGGCATGGCGGACCTGCGCGAGCATATGCTCGGCCCCGTCCGCGAAAACTGCCAGCACACCCTCGACCTCATCAAGGCGGATATGGGCTAGACGCCAATCAATTTCCCATTTCTTAAAAGAAGAGAGGGAGCGCCCGTCGCAAAAGCTCGGGTGCCCCCTCTCATAATGTCATTTGCAATCCACTAGCACGTGGCTCGGACTGCTGCTAGCGCAACCTTTACGCAGCGAGGCGCTTGAGGACATCGATGAGCAGCTCGTAGAAGCGCTCGGCAGAAGCGAGCTCCATGCTCTCGTCCGGGGTGTGGACATCGGAGAGCGTCGGGCCCACGGCGATGGCGTCCAGGCCGTGCAGGGCCTCGGCAAACAGGCCGCACTCAAGGCCGGCGTGAATGGACTCGATGCGCAGCTCGGAGCCAAATAGCTCGCGATAGCTCTCGACAAAGACGTCGCGGACCGGCGAATGCTCGGCATAGCTCCAGCCGGGATACTCGAACTCAAACTTGGCGTCGAAGCCCAGGACATCGGCAAGCGTCTGCAGGCGGTCCTTGAACTCGTTCTGCAGCGAGGTGATCGAGGAGCGCGGGGACAGCATAATCTTGACCTGATCATCGGAAGTGGCGACCACGCCGATGTTGGAGGAAACCTCGACTGAGCCGTCGGTGGCGACGTTGCGGCGAATCACACCATTGGGGGCAAGACGCAGAGCGCGGATGAGGGCAAGCGCGGACTTCTCGTCCATGGCCTCGACCTCGGCGTTGTCGGCGATCTCGACAGTGCAGGTAAAGCCGGGGTCGAAGACCTCGAGCTCGGCGGTAACGTCGGCGATGATGCCACGGGCGATCTCGGCCGCGGCCTCGGCGGCAGCGTGGTCGGCGTAGACCAGAACAGCCTTGCACTCACGATTGATGGCGTTGTCCTTGGTGCCGCCGTTGAAGCTGACGATGGCGGGCTCACCGGCAACCATCAGGCGGTCGATGATGCGGGCCATGATAAGGTTGCCGTTGCCGCGCTCCAGGTTGATATCGCTGCCGGAGTGACCGCCCAGCAGGCCGGAGATGTCGAGCGTGAGGGCGCTACCGGTCTTGTGCTCGCGCGCGATCGGGCAGGTGTAGGTAACGACGACGCCGCCGGCGCAGCTGACGGTGGCAACGCCCTCTTCCTCGGAGTCAAGGTTAATCATGGTGCGGGCGCTAATCTGGGACTTGTCGAGTGTCTCGGCGCCGACCAGGCCAGTCTCCTCGTCGGTGGTGAATACGCACTCGAGGGCCGGATGGACAATCGAATCATCGTTGAGCACGGTAAGCATAAGCGCGACGGCGATACCGTTGTCGGCGCCCAGGGTGGTGCCGTTAGCGGTGAGGACGCCGTCCTTGACGACCAGGTCGATACCGTCGGTCGTAAAGTCGTGCTCAACTGAGCCCAACTTGTCGCACACCATATCGATGTGGCCCTGCAGCATCACGGTCGGGGCATTCTCGGCACCGGCAGATGCGGGCTTGCGAATGATGACGTTGTAGACCTCGTCCTGATACACGTCGAGGCCGCGCTCCTTGGCAAACGCAACCAGGAAATCGCTGATGCCCTTCTCGTTGCCAGACCCACGGGGGATCGCGCTGACCTCCTCAAAGAAATGGAACAGCTGAGCGGGCTCGTAGCCGGTAATCTTGTAGTCCATGGTGCCTCCTTGGCGCAACTGGTTAGACAGTAAGATATGCGACTTGTATATTCCCAGACTTTGCGTGCATAAACCAGTCGAAAACGCCGAGCGCCCTTGCATCATCGGCTAACGGTGAGGAAACGCCACTTTATCAAGATAAAGCAAGCTAGACGGGCCGTGCAGAGGGAACGTTGGACCCCCCAACCAACCTCAACGCCTGTTGAACATTAATGCATACACCATTGGTATGTTTAATAAGATTCTTGTCCTCCGTCACGACGTAATCGGCATCAATGCGATTGGCGACGCCCAGCATCAGGTCGTCCTCAAAGTCATTGTGGTGGTACTTGAACACAAAGGAGTCGAAGACCTCGTCTGCACCGACCGGGGCGATGAGGGCTAGCTCGCGCATCTGTCGAACGCATGCCCAGGCCGTTTCGTCTGCCGCCGCAATGGCGTTATCGCTCAGTGAGCCAGTCTTTCTTCGGCACTCCTGTTTGATTGCCGCCGAGACAAGATATGAAACGTCTTTGACCGAAAGCGACGAGGCAAACAGGGCAATCCGCTCCGAGGCGTCGGCAATCTCGATCAGATGGACGACATTTGCCGTACGGTCGGACCTGCCAGAAAAATAATCCATCCATACGTTGGTATCGATTAACAGCTTGAGGACGCCTTCTGTGCTCATAGTTCCACCCACTCGGGATAGCGCTCCGCCATGGCCTCCTCATAGAGGTCGTCATAGTCTCCCGAGAACTCAGGGATGGGGATGCCGTATTTGAGGCACGAATCGCGAACGATATGGCTGCCTTGCGCGGCCCTTGACTCCATGCGCCGGGGCTCCACTCCGTCAGAAACCGGAGCCGCCGCGTCTCCCTTCGAGGGCATGCGTCCGTTAACGACCAGATACTCCCAAAGTGTCCGAACGGCTTGTGACGGCGTCATGCCAATATGAGTCAGGACGGCGTCTCCCGCCTCTTTGAGCTGGCGATCTATACGCACGTTCATCTGAACTGGCCGCGTGTCGAGTACTGACGTAGGCATATCAGCTCCTTTGCTATACTATATCTCGATTTTAGTATAGCACGGCA
The DNA here is from genome assembly GCA_900549715.1 of uncultured Collinsella sp. GTDB lineage: Bacteria > Actinomycetota > Coriobacteriia > Coriobacteriales > Coriobacteriaceae > Collinsella. Next base: position 58,341 of record URPK01000012.1, read on the forward strand.
GACTGAAGCGCATTTCAATAGAAATGAGGGCGCTTCCTTATCGGAAACGCCCCCGTTATACAAGGTATGTTCAATCCCTACAGCGCACCAGAGCCGGCTTGCATCATGCCACCGGGGCCCGAGCTCACGCCACTGCTCACAGGCGCGGCGTTTCCGGTGTGCGGCGCCGCCGGAGCGGTATCGCCACCGAGCGTGCCCGCCGGACGCGGTGCCGGGATCTCGCCCGTGCCGTGGCTAAAGACAAACTTGCCATCGGCCACGTCGCACAGGACGGTATCGCCCTCGCCCCACTCGCCGGCCAGAAGCTCCTCGGACAGCGGGTCCTCGATGAGCTTTTGAATAGCACGACGCAGCGGACGTGCGCCATTGGTAAGATCGGTACCCTCGGCCACAATCTTGTCGTAGGCCGCATCGGTGAGCTTGATGTTCATGCCGTTTGCGATCAGGCGCTGGCGCAGATCGTCCACCAGCAGGTGCGCGATCTTAGTCAGGTTCTCGCCCGAGAGCTTCTGGAACACCACGATATCGTCGATACGGTTGAGCAGCTCGGGGCGGAACAGGCGCTTGAGCTCGCCCATCGCGCGGCCACGGATCTCACTCGACGTGAGACCCTGCTCGCCGGTGGTGCCAAAGCCCACGCTCGCATCCTGCGCGATCTCGCGGGCGCCCACGTTGGACGTCATGATGATCACGGTGTTGCGGAAGTCGACCGTCTTGCCCTGGCTATCGGTCAGGCGGCCCTCCTCCAGCACCTGCAACAAAATGTTGAAGATGTCGGGGTGCGCCTTCTCGATCTCGTCGAACAGCACGACCGAATACGGGTGACGACGAACGGCCTTGGTAAGCTGACCGCCCTCGTCGTGACCCACGTAACCCGGAGGGCTACCGATGAGCTTGGAGACCTCGAACTCGCTGCCGAACTCCGACATGTCGAAGCTGATGAGCGCGTCCTTGCTGCCAAAGAGGTACTCGGCGAGCGTCTTGGCGAGCTCGGTCTTGCCTGTGCCGGTGGGACCCAGGAAGATAAAGCTGCCGCCGGGGCGACGCGGGTCCTTGAGCGGCGAACGGCTGCGGCGCACGGCCTTGGCGACGGCCTCGACTGCCTCATCCTGACCGATGATGCGCGTCTTGAGCACGCTTTCGGTCTGCAGCAGGCGCCGGCTCTCGCTCTCGGTGAGCGAGGAAACCGGCACGCCCGAAGTCACGGACACAATGTCGGCGATCTGACTCACGTCGATGGTGAGCGGGCTGGCGTCGAGCTCGGCCGTCCAGGCGGCCTTGGCCTCGGCGAGCTCAATCTCGGCAGCCTTCTGCTGCTCGGTGATCTCGGCGGCCTTGTTCATGTCATCGCTCTCCGTGGCCTCCTGTGCGGCAGCCTTGAGCTCTTCCACGCGATGCTCCGCCTCGCGCACCGGCTCGGGCGCGCGATTCGCGGCGATGCGAGCGCGGGCACCGGCCTCGTCGATGAGGTCGATGGCCTTATCGGGCAGGAAGCGATCCTGGATGTAGCGGTTGGAAAGGTTCGCGGCGGCCTCGATAGCACCCTGCGTATAGCGCACATGGTGGTGCTCCTCGTAGCGCGGCTTGAGCGCGGTCAGGATCTTGACCGTGTCCTCGACGCTCGGCTCCTCGACATCGATGGTCTGGAAGCGACGCTCGAAGGCCGGGTCCTTGGTGAGGTACTTGCGGAATTCCTCGGCCGTGGTGGCGCCGATAATCTGGAAGGCACCGCGCGCGAGTACGGGCTTGAGCATGGAGCTCGCATCGATGGAGCCCTCGGCAGAACCGGCACCGATGATGGTATGCATCTCGTCGATAAACAGGATGACGTCGTCCGCTTCGGTGGCCTCCTGGATCACGTTCTTGAGGCGCTCCTCAAACTCGCCGCGATACTTGGCACCCGCCACGAGACCCGGCAGGTCGAGCGTCCAGATATTCTGGTTCATGAGGTTCTCGGGCACGTTGCCGGCAGCAATCTGCTGCGCCAGGCCCTCGACGATGGCCGTCTTGCCCACGCCGGGATCGCCCAGGATAAGCGGATTGTTCTTGGTGCGGCGCGAAAGAATTTCCATCATACGCTGGACTTCCTTTTCGCGACCAATCACAGGGTCGAGCTCGCCGTCGCGCGCCTTCTGCGTGAGGTTGGTCGCGAACTGCTTTAGCGTGTCGGTGCCACTCCCCTTTTGCTGAGAGGCATCCGAGCCGCTAAAGAACGGCAGGCCCGCACCGGGACGACCAGCACCGGCGCCGGCGAGCGGGCGCTTCTTGTCCTGGTCCTTGGCGGTGAGTTTCTCGATAGCCTTTTTAATGGAAGCAGACGACACGCCCAGGCGCATGAGGATGTCCATGGCCATGCCGTTACCCTCTTCGACAATGCCGATGAGCAAGTGCTCGGTCGACACGTAGGTCTGGTTGTTCTCACGCGCCACGCGGAATGAACGCTCCATCACGCTGATGACGAGCGGCGTAAAGGCGAGCTTGGCAGCCTCGGTCTCCTCGCTGGGCTCGGGAACCGTGGTCTGGACCTCTTTGAGGGTATCCATGATGTCATCGTAGGAGATGTCGAGCGAACGCAGTGCCTCGGCGGCAATGCCCTCGTCCTCCTTGGCAAGCGCGAGCAGCAGGTGCTCGGTGCCCACCTTATTTGAGTGCAGATCGAGCGCCTCCTGCTTGGCCATGGACATGACCTTGCGCGCGCGATCGGTAAAACGGTCTAACATGCTAGTTCCTCTTAGACGAGCTAGTTTTTTCAAACGCAAAGCGCCACTCGTGGCGGCGCTTTGGTCTCTTTACCCATATGGAGTATATGTTAACCGCTGGGGCCTTTCCCACCCGTAGCCGCGCGACAACGTCTACAAAAAAGGAATCGCTCTGGTCCGCTTGGCGGTTTGGTTTTGCGCTGCTGTCTAGCAGGCGGGCTCGACGTTAATACCTTCGGCAACGTCATTGGCGGCATCGGCAGCGGGAGCACCCGGCATGTGCACGAGCTCCATGTGCGGCTCGGCAAAGACCGTGCCCATGGGGAAGGCGCGGCGGAAGACAAAGCGAGCAACCGGACCAGCCACTAGCAGGTTCCAAGGCAGGGCCATGATAAAGTTGCGCGGAATGTTGACGAGCCACATCATCGGCAGCGCCTGCAAATTGGCAAGCGGGCCGCCAGGCATGTGGAACAGGCCTTCGCACGCGCCGTAGAGCGACATGATGATGACCATGGGAACGACCATGCAGGAGCTGACGGCGAGCGTCATGGCAAGCGGCGAGCTCTTGCCCGGCGTGACCAGGAATTTAAAAGCGAAACCCTTGGCAAGGGGGCTGGCAACAAACCAGTCGCAGCACATGGCAAAAATGTAGGCAACGGGGAAGCCGAGCCACGCGGCGGCAACAACCTCGCCGTTGATGGCCCCATGCTGCAGGGCAACGTTGTAGATGCTCATCCAGAGCACCATGCAAAAGCACATGATAAAGGTGAACAGCAGGCTCTCTAGTTTGTTGATAGGCATAAAGGGCGAAATCCTTTCTGTGTTACGCCGCAACACCACGCAACAAAAATGGGCGGGCAAGATGGAGCTGTTGGGACTTCATCTCGCCCGCCCGTGGTACGTGCGTCTGCGACTACTTATGTGGTGGAACCAGCCTAGCACGAAACGCATGCGCTTCGTAAGCGTTGAGTTTATGAAGATGCAGGGCACCGATAATCCCCCCGACCCCATAAGTTGCGGTGGAATACGAACTGTTTTGGCCCTTTAAGCAGCAATTCAGTCCCTATTTCACCGCAACTCATTTGGTGCAAAGTGACCTGTCTTCCGTGCACCAATTAGCTGGTGTGGCGCCAGCGAGGGTCGGTGAGTGTACGTGCCACACCCAGACCAACGGGCAAAAACGCGACGATGAGCACTGCACGCACAAACCAACCGAGCATATTGACCGTATCGAAGGTGCACATGTAGTACATCGAGCGATACAGATACAGGCCCGGCACCATAATGACAATCGATGGCACCGTGAGGGCGATACGTGGGTAGGTGAGCTTGACTTCGGCCAAGCTTGCCAGCAGTCCCGATACCAGCGCGCCGATAAACGCTGCCGCCTCGGGAGGCATACCTACGCTCAGGCCCAGAAAGGGAAACAGCGTCGGCGCATCGACAAGCGTAAGGCGCAAGGTATTGGACACGGCGCCGATCAGCCCAGCTGCCGCGGCCATCTTTACCGGGCTGTTGAACATCACCGAGAAGCCGAATACGCCAACGAAGCTCATCACCACACGCAGGAGCGTAAGGGCAAGCGGCGAAAGGCCGAGCGGGGCAAAATCATCCGGTGCCAGCCCCACACATTCGGCAACCATCCAGCCTACGAGGGTCGCCATCACAATAATCGACACAGCATACGAAAGACGCTCGATGCCGCTTCGCATATCGAGCTTTGCGATGTCGAGGCCTGCCGTAATGAGGGGAAAGCCGGGAATCACAAAGAGCATGGCGCCGATATAGCCTTCTTGGTGCGACATTGCCCCCGGTACGACCTGGCCAAGGCCGAGCAATGCCAGCAGATACGAAACGCAAGCGAGCGCAACGCCCGTCGTCAGCGCGCTAAACTGGCCAAGACCCTGCTTGAAAATATGAGAGCGAGCAAAGTTGCCGACACCAGCGCCTACGAATGCGCAGGCCATCTCGATAGGGCCGCCGCCGAGCAAAAAGACGAAAGCGCCGCAAGCACAGGCTGCCGCAAGGCCCTGTTGCCAGGGAGAGTAATCGGGCCTTGAGCTCTCAACGGTCCTGAGCATCTCGTGATACTCGTGTACCGTGAAGCGACGACCATAGGTCTCGATTTCCTTGAGGAAACTCTCCATCATCCAAATGCGATGGGTATTGACTCCCGTTGTGGGCAGGCTGACAACCTCGTTAAAGCAGTGGCCATCTTCGATGCAAGTGCACTCAAACGACAGAAGGCTCAGGTCGACGTGAATCGTGACGCCGAGTACGGCAGCAACACGATTCATGGTATCGCGCACGCGCCAGGCACCTGTTCCGCTTGCAAGCATAAGCATGCCGGTGCGGCAGATGATGGATGACTTATCGGTGAGCGGAGCATCGACGGCAAGCTCATCGCCTGCCGTCACGATCTGGTGCCAATCAGTTTTCATATGGAGCGCGCCGGCACGAACGCCGTGGTGCATGGGGGCTCTCGAAAGCAGCGAGTCAAGGCGCGAAGGCTGTGGGGGCTCCGCTGATCCGACCTCAACCTCATCAGCCTCTTCATCGACCAGATCAAAGGAATCAAGCGGCGCTGGCTCGCGACGGTCGATCAGCTCCTCGTCCTCATCATCAAAGTAGTTGAACTGATCGAGCATGTCCTCTTCGATTGCGCGCTCGCTCGCGTCGTCCATACAGATGCTCCCTTCCTGCCGACTAACCCCCATCCTAGGCAGCAACGGCTAAAGGAAACATAAAAGAGACGGCTGTCATGCGAGCCATGTGCGCAATATCCGTTGGGTAGTCGTTTAAGAACGTCCCCAATGACTACATCGATGTTTTGGCAACGCCAGACACTATGACCCAATCCAGGGGCACGGAAACGACAGGAGCCCCCGCTCGTGACCGCGGGTCGGGGCTGCGACAATGTTGTTGAAGTGCCAGAGGCGCAGCCGCGCCGCAACGAGGTTGGGAGGCTCCCGTGCCTAGATATTCTACCGCCTTCGGAATGGACGTACACCTCAGGTCCACCACCGTCTGCGCGCTCGACGCGGAGACGGGCGAGGCCGTGACGAGGAGGTTCCGCGGCAACCCCTGGGGCGAGGTCGCGGAGTGGATGTCGGGCTTCCCCGGCCCGTCGCTCGCCGCCTACGAGAGCGGCTACCTCGGCTTCGCCCCGCAAAGGGAGCTCTCCGGGCTCGGCGTCGACTGCGTCGTCGCGGCCGTCTCCAAGGTCCCGAGGTCGGCTGCCGACCTCTCGTCCAAGAACGACCGCAACGACGCGGCCAGGATGGCCAAGGCGATACTGTGTTAGCGCTACTGTAAAAACAACCATTTTGACCAACGCTCAATAACCAATCATG
>URPK01000013.1 GCA_900549715.1 uncultured Collinsella sp.
CCCGCGACCCCAACCTTGGCAAGGTTGTGCTCTACCAACTGAGCCATGTCCGCTTACGAGGATTAATCTTACGTGATACCCGCATCCTATGCAAGAACTTTTTTGAAAAGTTTTGCGACGCCCTCGCGAACCTCGCAAAGACATCAGCCACCACGGAAAGCACAGGCAAACGCAAACTCGCCGCAAGAGGCCCCTACAACTCAGCGAGCATGATCCAGGCAGAACTGTCCTGCGCGAGCCTGCCGTCTACAAGCGGTGATGAGGTGAGCAGGACCCTGCCCGCCGGCAGCTCCACGGGTGCTGCACCGAAGTTCGTCACACACGCCCAGCCGTTGTCGCGGCGATAGGCGATGACGCCACCCTCAGCGCCCTCGGCACCATCCGCAAGGCCGGTGCGTCCGTCAAGATCAAGCCACTTAAGATCGTTGGCGCACCCGCGCAGCTTGCGCCGCAGCCAGAGGGCGTCACGATAGAGCGCAAGCATCGATGTCGGGTCCGCTTCTTCCCTATCGGCAGCGTAATCGGAAAACCATGCAGGCTGCAGCAGATGGGGCGCCGCATCGGCGTCCGCCGGTGAAAACCCAAACGATCCGCCCTGCGCGGGATCGTCCGCCGCCACCCACGGCAGGGGCACACGGCAGCCGTCGCGCCCCTTCTCGCGCTTCGGTCCGTGCGTATTGGTCGCAGTAGGATCTTCGAGTGCGGCCCACGGGATATCGGCCACCTCAAAAAGGCCGAGCTCCTCACCCTGATACACGTATGCCGAGCCCGGAAGCGCCAGCTCGAGCAAAAGGGCCGCCCGCGCGCGGCGCTCGCCGAGTTCACGGTCCTCGTCATAAGACGACCCGTCGCGTAAGAGCCAGTCGAGCGCAATCTGGTGGTAGCGCGTCGCCTTGATCTGCGGCAGGGCATAGCGCGTCGCCACGCGCGGCACGTCGTGGTTGGAGAGCACCCAGGTCGAGGCGGAATCGGATTCTATAGCTGCCTTCAAGCCCTCCTCGATTGCAGCGTGCATGTCATCATAGGTCCAAGTGGCCTTGGCAAACTCAAAGTTGAATGTCTGGCCAAGCTCGCTGGGACGCGCGTAGAGATACTGGCGCTCGGGCAGCACCCACGCCTCGGCAACGGCGCTGCGTGGCGGATCATAGCGGTCGAACACGCGGCGCCACTCGCGATAGATCTCGTGGACCTCGTTGCGGTCCCACAGCGGATGGGTGCCGTCGTCAACCATGTCATCGCCCTCGGCGAGATGCCACCGGTCGAGGTCATCGCGGTCGAGATCCTTGGCGAGACCGTGCGCCACATCAATGCGAAAGCCATCGACGCCTCGATCGCTCCAAAACGCCAGGACGTCGCAAAAGAACGCATGAACCTCGGGGCACGACCAGTCAAAGTCCGGCTGCTCGGGCGTAAACATGTGCAGATACCACTGACCGTCCGCGACGCGCGTCCAGGCGGGGCCGCCAAAGTTGGCATTCCAATTGGTGGGAGGCAGCTCGCCATGCTCGCCGCGACCATCACGGAAGATATAACGGGCGCGCTCGGGCGATCCGGGGCCGGCGGCAAGAGCGGCTTTGAACCAGGGGTGCTGGTTGGACGAATGGTTGGGCACGATGTCGACGATGACCTTGATGCCGTGCGCGTGAGCCGCAGTGATCATGTCATCGAAGTCGTCAAGCGACCCGAGACGTGGGTCGACATCGCAGTAGTCCGCCACATCATAGCCGCCATCGACGAGAGGCGATGGGTAAAACGGGCTCAGCCAGATGGCCTCGATACCCAGCCGCTCAAGATAGTCCATCTGCTGGGTAATGCCCGCGATATCGCCCAGACCCGAACCAGTCGAATCCTTAAACGAGCGCGGGTAGATCTGATAGATCGCGGCATCGGACATCCATGGGCGCGACGAGGACTTTTCTGTAGCCATGGGATGAGTCTCCCTTGCAACGAGGTTTTGCGAGATGCCCACGATGATACGCCCAAAGCGGACATTCGCGGCAAACAACGCCACAGCCACGCCCCAAAACGCTCGCTCCCTCTCGGGTTCGAGCCCAAGCGATGGGTACGAAAAAGCCCGGCTACCGTAGTAGTCGGGCTGCTGCGTTTGGAGCGGACAACGGGGCTCGAACCCGCGACCCCAACCTTGGCAAGGTTGTGCTCTACCAACTGAGCCATGTCCGCTTGCGGGTTATTAATTTACGCGAGTTGTCCAAAAGACGCAAGTACTTTTTTCAAAAAACTTGTCTGCCGCATGTTCTTAGTAGCTAAACGCGCTAAAGCGATTGGCTAGGCACACGACTCCAGCGCTCCGCTAAACAGCTTCACCATCTGCACGCGCGTGCCGGCGCCGTCCGTACGACGAGCAACCTCCACGTTATCGACGAGCATACGCATAAGCTTGATACCACGGCCGCGCTCCTCTGATGCGACCGGTTCGCTCGTTTCATCGATAGAATAGCCGGCACCTCGATCAAGCACCTCAACCACAACGCGATCGCCATAGGCCTGAACCGTCAGGACGCACCCGATACCGCCCGCATGGTCATAGGCATTACCCAGCGCCTCCCCCGACGCCAATGCGACATCGTAGCGCTCGTCACGGCGCAACGGAAGCGATTCAAGGAGTTCGGCGATGCGATGTCGGTAGTATGGAAGATTCTCGATACCCTGACGGACCTCGACGCTCTTACTCCAGCGAGGCAGCTCCCCCACCGGAATGGCGGGAATAGGCTCCCGTGTCGGCCCCGCGACATGAAGAATATCGACAAGACGAGCAATCTCCAAAAAGCGAACAACTTCACCCGATGCATTGACGAGCGAGAGCAGGCCTTCTCGCCTCATGAGCTCACGAGCGCGCGTAAGCAGGAATGCCAAGCCCGTCGAATCGATAAAGCTAACAGCCTGACAGTTGATGACGACACGACGCACGCCGCGGCCAATCAAAGCATCCAACCGCCGACGCAGCGCAGGCACCGTGGCGATGTCGATATCGCCTGGTGGCGTCAAAACCGCTATGTCATTCCACTCATTCATACGACTATGGTTCCCCAAAAAAGCCCACTCGATGCATTCGTTTCCCCAACCGTACGGATTCAGCCCGCCCAGCGTCGTCTATGAACGACCCCGTAAAAACTCAAGGGACACCAATGCAATGTCATCGTCCAGCGCCGATTCGGTAAATCGGTCGAGCTCGCCCAAGACCTTGCCGCAGATTCCCGATACGCCCTCACCCGAGACAGAAAGCAGAAGGTCACGAAGGCGCTGCTCGCCAAAAAAAGCACCCGAGCGGTCACGTGCTTCGATTGTTCCGTCGGTGTACATAAATAGCATGTCACCAGGAGCGAACGTAAACACGCCTGTCTCGTACACCATGCTCTCAAAGGCACCGATTACCCCCGATTGGCATCCAAGCAGCTCGACCTCTCCCCCACGAGCCTCGCCGCCACCCAGCGGCATCGACTCTGGCCTGATGACCATGGTCGGAGGATGGCCCGCCGAACAATACGTTGCGCGTCCGGCTTTAAGGTCAATCTTGGCGATAAAGGCCGTCACGAACGTCTCGACCCTCGAAAAGCCCATAAGCATGCTGTTAAGGGAGCGTGCCATGCGGGCCGGTCCAGCGCCCTCCCAGGCATATGCCGTCAGGGCCGTCTTGACGAGCGCGGACATCGATGCAGCCTCAATGCCTTTGCCAGACACATCGCCCAGAATCATGACGGCGCAATCGTCGGGAAGACGGATGAGCGTATAGAAATCGCCGCCGACCAACGCCGAGTTCGTGGCCGACAGGTACACCGAATCGGCGGCGATTCCCGGAACATCCCCCAGTGAATTTCTCATGCCAATCTGGAGGGTCTGAGCGATATGGCGCTCCTCACGCTTTTGAGATTCGCCTTCATAGATCAGTTCAAAGTCATGAGCCAAGTGCACCAAGTAATCATATTCAAGGTCATCAATCGGCTCTTGGCTACCATCACGAAGCAGCAGCGCGCGCGTCGTCGGGCCCTTCGCAACAGAAGCAGGAACGATCGCGTCGTTACTGTGCTTGCCATCGCCCTCAGAGCGCGGGCGCCCCGCCTCGATGCCGGCGTCGACGTAGAGACCCTGGCAAGGCAGGCCATGCGCTCTAAGCCAGCCTCCCATAGGCATCGATTCGTCAACGCGAGTTATACGGACGTGTTTAAGGTCCTCGGCACTCGTGCCGCCCAAAACAGATGCCTCAAAGCCATCAGGGGCAGCCCCCAAACGTGCCGCTGGCGCCGTCGTGGAAAAGAAAAGCTTCTCGGGATCGTCCGGCAAAGCAACGCGACTGCCGCCTTCAAAATCTATGACGTAGGAATCCAGACTGGCGTCATACTCAATAGGGCAAAAATGGCAGTTGAGCATATTGCAGATCTCGGACGATACCGCCTGGGTAGCCGCGGCGGAATCGTCTAGAAAGGTAAACAACTCATCCCGCAAGACATTGAGCGAGCGGCCAAGCTCGGCCGTGCGACGGGAGCGAAGGCTCGATGCCATGCCGACCAGCTGGATAGACAGGTAATCGCAAATGACCTCGAGCACATTAACGTCATAGGCGAGCGGTGCCTGGGGGCGTTTCCAACCAACTTCCAGCACGCCAAGGATCTGCGTACCGTAAAAAACGGGAAGACAGATTTCACTGCGGTACGGAGGCATATCCTGCATGCGCAACAGGTGCTTAGAACGATTATCCAGGTCCATGAACATACCGGAGGCGGCCTTATCGCCCTCAAGGTCCTGTTGAATCGACAAGCGACAAGCACGCGACTCGCGAAGAACATACGTCGGAATGCCAGCGCCATACGGCAAAAACTCGGGCAGGTAGCTGTCGAGCAGCTCCTTGGAAACACCGCGAAGCTTAAAGCCGCCGCTCTCAGAAAAATAGATAGCGGCACCCGAAGCATCGAGCGTTCCTACAAGCTGGTTCAAAACGGTATCAAGCAGGCTGGGTAACTCATCGGAGCCCACAGTGCTCATAATGACCGAGAGCGTGCCAGAGAGACGCTTGTTCGCCACTCTAAGCTCCGATAACGCACGCTTGAGTTGCCGGTCGTGAGAATACTGTTCCTCGATACTGTGAAGCGCCACCAGGACACGTGGTGCGCGGCGCCCAAAGATGCGTGGAGGCGTTACGGAGCCCGCACGAACCAAGACGGGAATAAAAGAGCCGTCACTCAGTTTGAGCATCAGTTCGTTCTCGGAGCCATCAGTTTCAAATGGCAGACGATGTTCCGTCGCACGTTCAAAAGAGGACGAGTACAGGACGTCTTTAACATCTCCACCGATGACGTCGGCGCGTTCCTCGCACATCAAACCAAGTAAGCGATTATTCACATGCAGAATGGTTCCGTCGAGCTCGCAGATGATGACAGCATCGCTCGTGATCTCGACTAGTTGGGCAACGTCTGCCCACTCGTTGCGTTCAAGCGTTTCCATCGTGGACCCCACCGTCTATCGGTAACAAAAAAGCCTCCGAAGAGGCTTCTCAAATGCGATGGTGTCGGAGGCGGGACTTGAACCCGCATGACCAAAAAGCGGTCACTAGCACCTCAAGCTAGCGCGTCTGCCAATTCCGCCACTCCGACATGCTATGTTGTTGATTCGCGCTTCGTTTTGTTGGACCCGCGCGTTCAACGAGGAAGATAATAACCTATGATTCGAGAACTGTGCAAGCACTTTTTTCAAAAAAGTTTACGAATTTGTAAATGCGCAGGTAGATCCGTATGCCCGGCCCCGAATCGGTGTTGCCTCCCGGCGCGTCCTCGGGCATGGGCGATATTTTGCTACGCACTTCGTGCTGCAAAATATCGCTCCCCCTGCGGAATGCGCCGGGAGGCAACACCGATTCGGGGCCTACCAACACATACTCCAGGCACAGTTCTCAAACATGTTCTGGGGCTGATGCAAATTTGGTGGCTCGGCAAAGCCGAGCCCTTATATGGGGAGGCCGGAGCCAAAGCTCCGGCCTCACTAACTTTCCTATTAGATTAAGTGAGCGATCAAGGAATCTCACTCCCCTCTGCCGCGTTAACGCAGGGCCCGCCCTGGTGTTGCTTTTCAGAACATTCCGCAGGACGGAGGAAGCCCCGCAGCGCGTAGCGCGCAGCGGGGCTTCCGACATGTCCGAGGACGTTCTGAAAAGTAACACCAGGCGGGCCCGGACGAGAACAACCGACTACAGGTCGATGTGCGATTCCTTGATCGGGAACGGCTCCGCGAAGTGACAGGCGCAGCAGTGGCCCGGGGCAACTTCCTTAAACTCAGGAAGCTTCTCGGAGCAGATGCCCTGCGCGATCGGGCAGCGCGTGTGGAAACGGCAACCGGTCGGCGGATCCAGCGGCGACGGCGGATCGCCAGCGAGGATGATGCGCTTGCGTGTCTTCTGGATATCAGGATCGGGAACCGGCACGGCAGACAGCAGCGACTGCGTGTACGGATGGTGAGGCTCGCTATAGAGCGTTTTCCAGTCCGAAACCTCGACCATCTTGCCCAGGTACATAACGGCAACGCGATCGGAGATGTGCTGCACGACGGAAAGGTCGTGGGCAATAAACAGATACGCCGTACCGAACTTGTCCTGCAGTTCCTTGAGCAGGTTCAGAACCTGGGCCTGAATGGAAACATCCAGAGCGGAAACGGGCTCGTCGCAGATGATCAGCTTGGGCTTCAGAGCGAACGCGCGGGCGATGCCGACACGCTGACGCTGACCGCCCGAGAACTCGTGCGGATAGCGGTTGATGTGCTCGGGGTTCAGGCCGACGACGTCCAGCAGCTCGCGGACGCGCTCAATGCGCTCCTCCTTGGTACCCACGCCATGAATAGTCATGGGCTCGGAGACGATCTCGCCAATGGTCATACGAGGATTGAGCGAAGCATAGGGGTCCTGGAAGATGAACTGCATCTCGCGACGCATGTCCTTAATCTCATGCTTGCTCATCTCGGCAACATCTTTGCCCTGGAAGAACACTTTGCCGGCCGTCGGCTTGGTCAGGCGCATGATGGTGCGGCCCGTGGTGGACTTACCGCAACCAGACTCGCCGACCAGGCCAAAGGTCTCGCCCGGATAAATCTCGAACGAAATGTCATTCACAGCAGAGACGACACGCTTAGAGAAGCGCTTGGCGAACATGCCGGACTCAGCGGGAAACTCCTTAGAGAGGTGCTCGACCTTCAGCAGCGGAGTACGCTCGTTGGTATCTGCCATTACGCCTCGCCTCCCTTCTTGGAATCCTTGCGCGTACGGGACGTCTCAGGAGCGTTCTTGAGGAACTCGGGGTCACCGGAGTAGTGGCACGCAGAGTAATGACCAGACTCGGTGACAACGCGCTCGGGGCGCTGCTTGCGGCACTTGTCCGTCGCATAGGGGCAACGAGGAGAGAAAACGCAGCCCTCAGGCAAGTTCATGAGCGAAGGCGGGTTGCCGTGAATCGGCGTAAGAGGCTTCTTCTCATCGATGGCCTGTTCCGGGATGGAGCGGATAAGGCCCCAGGTGTAGGGGTGGCGGCTCTCGTAGAAGATTTCCTCAGCAGTACCGAACTCGACAGGACGGCCGGCGTACATAACCATGATCTTATCGGCCATATCGGCGACGACGCCCAGGTCATGGGTAATCATGATGATGGCGTTGCCGTTCTTCTCCTGCATTTCCTGCATAAGCTCAATAATCTGAGCCTGAATGGTAACGTCCAGGGCAGTCGTGGGCTCGTCGGCAATCAGAATATCGGGATCGCAGGCAAGGGCCATAGCAATCATGACACGCTGACGCATACCGCCCGAGAACTGGTGCGGATACTCATTGACGCGCTTCTCGGGCTCGGGAATGCCAACGAGGTCCAAAAGCTCGGTGGCGCGCTTGAGCGCCTCCTGCTTGGAGTAACCACGGTGCAGACGAAGGCCCTCACCCACCTGCTTGCCGATCTTATAGACCGGGTTCAAGGAGGTCATAGGATCCTGGAAGATCATCGCGATGTCGTTACCGCGGATGTGCTGCATCTCTTCCTCGGTCATCTCGAGGATAGAACGACCGCGATAGCGAACGTCGCCGCCCTCAATCTTTCCCGGAGGCATCGAGATGAGGCCCATGATGGTCATGGCGGTCACGGACTTACCGGAGCCGGACTCACCGACGACACCCAGGGTCTCGCCGCGATCGAGTGTGTAGGAGACACCGTCGACAGCGCGAACGACGCCATCCTCGGTGTGGAAATACATCTTAAGGTCATCGACCTCGAGCAGATGCTGGCCCTCGGGAACCGGCTGGTCCTTCAGGTCCACATAGTTCTTGTTCTTCTTCATCCTTATGCGTCCTTCATCTTGACGTCGAGGGCGTCGCGCAGACCGTCACCCAGCAGGGTGAAGGCGAGCACCGTCGAGAGAATTGCCAGACCGGGCATGATCATCATCCAGGGAGCAGTCAGAAGATACTGCTGACCGTCCTGAATCATGGAGCCCCACGAAGGCGTAGGCGGGATAACGCCCATGCCGAGGAAGGACAGAGCGGACTCGGTCAGAATAGCGCCACCAATGTTCATGGTCGCGTAGACCACGATAGAAGCAACGGAGTTCGGGAAGATATGGCGCATAACGATACGGGCATCGGATGCACCCATAGCGCGAGCGGCGTCAACATAGTCGTTCTCTTTGACCGTTAGGATCGCAGATCGGAAGACACGGGCAATCGAGGGCCAGCCGAGAATGCCGATGGCGATAAAGACGTTCTGAAGACCACGACCGATAACGGCAATCATGGCAACAACGAACAGCACGTACGGGAACGCCAGGAAGATATCCGCACAGCGCATGATGATCGTATCCCAGATGCCGCCATAGAAACCGGCAAGGGCGCCCATGACCAGACCGATTACTGTGGAGATGGCAGTGGCCATAATACCGACGGAAAGCGAAACGCGTGCACCGTAGATAACACGGACGAGAATGTCACGACCAAGAGAGTCGGTGCCAAACGGGTGCTCGGCACACGGAGCCAGCAGCGAGGTCTCGGCCATGGTAGTCGAGTCGGAAGCCGTAGGAGAGCCGAGCCAGGGCTGAGCCCACAGATCGGCGGTCAGGGCGACCACAACGACGATGATGATCCAGCAGACACCGATAACGGCGAGCTTGTTCTTACGAAGACGCTTAAAAGCGTCGCCCCACAGCGTGCGGGACTTGGCGGGAGCAGATGCGGCCTTGGTGGCGGTAGCCTGCTCCTGAGACTGAGAATCAGTTTCCTGCATGAGACGTACCTCCCTTAGGCCTTATCCGACGGACCGCCAAGGCGGATGCGCGGGTCGAGGAATGCATAGCTAATGTCGACGAGCAGGTTGATCACCATGACGACGACGACGATGAGCGTAACGCCGCCCATAACGATGGGCCAGTCGCGCATGCTAATGGCGCGGTAGACCTCGAAGCCGATACCGGGCCAGTTAAAGACCGTCTCGGTCAGGATGGCGCCCGAAAGCATGCCGCCGAAGTCGACACCAATGTAGGTAACGACGGGGATGAGTGCATTCTTAAGCGCATGCTTGATGATGATCGCGCGATTGGAGAGACCCTTGGCCTTTGCCGTGCGGATGTAATCCTGGTTCATGACGTCGAGCAGCTGCGAGCGCATGATGCGGGCAGCATAGGCGGTCGAAACCGAAGCCAGCGTAATGGTCGGAAGCACATAGTGCATCCAATCCTGATACTGGGAACTGGCACCGCCGGCACCCGAGATCGGCATGGAGAATGCACCGCCCGTGGCGTCCTTGAGAATGACGCCAAAGAACAGCTGCAGCAACATACCGAGCCAGAAGGCCGGGACGGCAACGAGAATCGACGTGGTGAGCGTTACCAAAATATCCCAGAAGGAATAACGCTTAACCGCCGAAATGATACCCGCACCGATACCCATGATTGCCTCGAGCACGATGGCGCACGCGGCAAGTTTGACCGTATACGGATACTTCTGGGCAAAGATTTCCGTAACCGGCAGCTTGCGCTGGTACGAATTGCCCAGATCGCCATGAAGCAGGCCGTTCATGTAATACAAGTAACGGTCCACGAGCGACGTTTGAACGGGGTCGCCGTTCTCGTCAAGGATCGCGTTGCCGTCCTCGTCCGTCTGGACCAGGTGATAGCGAACGCGAAGCTGAAGCTCTACCTCGGGGGACAGAGCCTTGTCTCCACCGATCAGCTTGATCGGATCTCCCGGCACGATATTCTGGAGGGCGAACAGAATCAGCGTAACGCCCAAAAACACCGGGATGAACTGAAGCACACGTTTAACGATGTACTTACCCATACCACTCCCCTATCTAGGGATTAACCTAAATGGGATGCCGATCGCCAGACCGGCATCCCAAAATTACCATCAGCCAGTTTACCCCAGGTTAGGGAGAACTGTATGTTTCCCATGAGGTCTACGTAAATACTTGACCCTCACGGAAGCTGCAAACTCTTAGGCGAGCTCAGCGGTACCCAGCTCGGCGTGCTTCTGCGGATCGACATAGAGGTGCTTGATGCGATCGGAGCCGGCGATGGTGTGCGTGTAGAACATCACCGGGATGACCGGGCAGTCGGCAGCGACCATAGCGTCGGCCTCCTGCATCTTAGCGACGCGCTCTTCGTCGTCAACCGTGGTACGAGCCTCGTCGACCTTTGCGTCGAACTCGGGGTTGTTGTAACCAGAGCGGTTGTCGCCACCGAGGGAGTCGGAGTGGAACAGCGGATACAGGAAGTTGTCCATGATCGGGTAGTCGGCAATCCAGCCCAGACGACCGAACTGATAATTGAAGTTCTGATACTGCTCGAGCAGGGCAGACCACTCAGGGGTATCGGAGACAGCGGTAACGCCAACCTTGGCGAGGTCGCCGATGATGGACTCCATGATCTCCTTATGACCACCGTCCTGGTTGTAGGAAAGGGTCACGCTAATGCCACGGTCGCCGTTAGCGCCAGCGGGAGCAACCTTGTCGAGGTACTCGTTAGCCTTGTCGACGTCGTAGGCGCAGAACTCCCATGCGCCCTCCTTGTAGCCATCGATGCCCGGAGGAACAATGCCGTCGGCGGGGGTACGGGTACCCTTGAAGATGGTCTTGCAGATGGCCTCACGGTTGATGGCCAGGGAGATACCCCTGCGCAGGTCGGCATTGTTGAACGGCTCGGCCGTGTTGTTGCAGGTCAGGTAGTAGGTGGAAGGCTCGGCGCCGAGCAGCATATGCTCGCCGTCACCCATGGTGTAGCCGTCCTTGGACACGCCGCGATCCTTCTTGGCGGCGTCGATCTGAGCAACGGGAACGTCGCAGACATCGAGGTTACCGGCCTGGAACTCCTTGTAGGCGGTCTCCATGTCCTTGATGACCTGGAAGTGGATGCCATCGATCTTGGCCTTGTCGCCATAGTAATCGTCGAACTTCTTGAGGTTGATCTCCTGACCATCCTCCCACTTGCCGTCCATCATGAACGGGCCGTTACCGATCGGGGCAAGGTAGAAGCTCTTAACATCGGACTCGGCGCACTCGGGAACCGGGGACAGAGCCGGGTGAGAGGCGACGAAGGGGAAGTCGGCGTAAGCGGAAGACAGCTTGACGACGAGGGTCTCATCGTCGGGGCAAGTAACACCGCTGAGCTCGGTAGCGTTGCCGGCAAGCAGATCGTCATAGCCCTCGACCATGGAAAGGTGATAGGAGACCTCGGAAGGGCCGTACTCGGTAGCGATGGCCGACTTGGTGTTGACCAGACGCTCCCAAGCGAGCTTGAAGGACTTGGAGGTAACGTCGTCACCGTTGTGGAACTTAGCCTTCTTGATCTTGAAGGTGAACTCGGTGGCGTCGTCGTTGGCCTCGAAGGACTCGCAAGCCAGCGGGACGATCTTGCCCTTCTCGGCGTCATAAGAGGTCAGAGCGTCAAAGAGCTGGTACTCGACCTGAGTGCCCTGGTCCTCCTGGACATTGTAGGGGTCGATGCAGACCGGGTTGTTGATGTAGAAGTTCAGCGTCGAACCGGAGTCAGATCCGGAAGCGTCGCCGCCCTTCTTGCCGCACGCGGCAAGAAAAGCCATGGAGCTCGCAGCGAGGGTGCCGCCAACAAAGGCGCGACGACCCATAACGGGCTGGTGGAACATAGAATCAGCCATGCCATCCTCCTTATGAGATAGGACAAAGAAATGTTCAGTCGGACATATGTCGAGACAATCCGATCCGAACCATCAAAACGCCGCCCGCTGCTATGGCTGGTTATGCACAACGAACCAACGTTTCGCAATACAGTAGCGCATTTTATGCACGATTTGGGGCTAATTCCGGTTAACGGTCGAGAATTTCTTTAGTTGGGCGAAGTATGTGGGGATATTTTGACTCTGTTACAAATATGTAAACAAAAAGGGTCCCGCACAAAGCGGAACCCTTTTCATGCATATATGCGACTCGAGCTTAGTAGCCGACGATGCCCTGCGGGAAGAAGAACATGCACAGAACGACACACACAGCAAAAACGACGGCCATAATTACCGTCAGGCGATCGAGGTTCTGCTCCATGACGCCCGTGGCAGAGCTGGAGTTATACAGCGAGCTAGCGATCATATCCGAAACGCCGGTGCCCTTACCGGAGTGCATCAAGACGAGAATCGTCAGCGCCACGGCAGAGATAGCCCAAACGACAAACAGAAGAATCTGGAACGGACCCATAGATAAGCTCCTTCATAGAACAATTTAAACTCCAGTACTGTACCACAACCCCCAACACTCCCCCACCTGCCATTTAGGGACGGGTTAGAAATGGCAGAAATACCAAAAAGGGGGTCGTCCGGTTGTGGACAACCCCCTTACTAGAAAACGGTATTTGTTTTCTATTAGGCCTCGGTGGCGAGCACGCGGCCCGTCATCTCGGCGGAAGGCTCAATACCAGCCATCGTGAGCATGGTCGGGGCGATATCGGAAAGACGGCCGTCCTCGATACCGGTGAGCTTGGCCTTCTCATCAACGATGATGAACGGCACACGGTTGGTGGTGTGAGCCGTGAACGGATGCTTGGAACCGTCGGAAGCAACGTCAAACATGTGATCGGCGTTGCCGTGGTCGGCGGTAATCAGCGCAAAGCCGCCCTTGGCGAGAATCGCCGGGACAACCTTGGACAAAGCATCGTCAACAGCCTCGACGGCCTTAACAGCGGCGTCAAAGACACCGGTGTGACCAACCATGTCGCAGTTCGCGAAGTTCACGATGTAGAAATCAGCGCGATCCTCGTTGATTGCGGCGACGAGCTTCTCGGTAACCTCGGGAGCGCTCATCTCGGGCTGCAGATCGTAGGTAGCGACCTTGGGGGAAGCGACGAGCACGCGCTCCTCGCCCTCCTTGGGCTCCTCGATGCCGCCGTTGAGGAAGAACGTCACGTGGGCGTACTTCTCGGTCTCGGCGGTGTGCAGCTGCTTAAGGCCATTGGCGGCGATAACGTCGGCCAGGACGTTCTCGGGGAACGTCTTGGGGAAGGCGACCTCGACGTCAAACGTCGGGTCGTACTCGGTCATCGTCACAAAGTGCGAAAGCTTGATCTGCTCGCGCTCAAAGCCGTCGAACTCCTTGTCCGTGAACACGCGGGTCATCTGACGAGCACGGTCGGGACGGAAGTTGAAGAAGATGGCCGCGTCGCCCTCGTGGATGCCCTCGTTGTGGGCAGCGAAGGGCTCGACGAACTCGTCGCCGCGCGGGTCCTTCTCATAGTAGGCCTTGATACCGGCAACGGGGTCGGTATCGGCATCGGACGCGTTGACCATGACGTCGTAGGCGCGCTGGATGCGCTCCCAACGATTATCGCGGTCCATGGCCCAATAACGGCCCGAGACGGTGGCAACGCGAGCGTCGCAACCAGTCTCCTCGGAGATCTTAGCCAGGAAGGCGCAGAACTCACTCATGTAACCGGCACCGGACTGCGGGTCAACGTCGCGGCCATCCATGAAGGCGTGGACGCGAACGGTCTTGACACCATGCTCGGCAGCCATCTTGACCAGAGCCTCGACGTGGTTCATGTGAGAATGAACACCGCCAGGGCTCATAAGGCCCATGAGGTGGAGAGTCTTGCCGTCAGCCTTGACATCGTCCATAGCCTTGACGAAAACCTCGTTCTTGGCGATGGAGCCGTCCTTGATGGCGTTGTTGATGCGCGAAAGCTCCTGGAACACGATGCGGCCGGCACCGATGTTGAGGTGACCCACCTCGGAGTTACCCATCTGGCCATCGGGAAGACCCACGTCCTCGCCCGAAGCACCGAGCGTGGTGTGGGGATACTGAGCGTACAGGCTATCAAGGAAGGGGGTCTTGGCAGCGGCGACGGCGTTCTCGCCATCGGCCGGAGCAAGGCCGCAACCATCCATGATGATCAGGAGTGCAGGAAGATGACGCTGTGCCATATGTCCTACTCGCCTGCCTTGACGACCATAGAGGCGAAGTCGGCAGCCTTGAGCGAAGCGCCGCCCACAAGGGCGCCGTCAACGTCGGGCTTGGCGACGAGCTCGGCGATGTTGCCGGGCTTAGCGGAACCACCGTACAGGACGCGGATGCCGTTAGCGAGCTCCTCGCCGAACATCTCCTTGAGGGTCTCACGGATAGCGCCGCAGACCTCCTGAGCGTCCTCGGCGGTAGCGGTCTTGCCGGTGCCGATAGCCCAGATGGGCTCGTAGGCGACGACGACCTGCTTGGGGCAGGTGATCTCGAGACCCTCGAGACCAGCCTTGACCTGGTTCACGACGTGCTCGACATAGGTACCGGCCTCGCGGACCTCGAGGGACTCGCCGCAGCAGAAGACGGGGACAAGACCGGCGGCAACGAGGGCCTTGGCCTTCTTGTTCTGGTCCTCGTCGGTCTCGTGGAAGTAGTCGCGACGCTCGGAGTGACCGATGATGCAGTAGGTGCAGCCAGCGGACTTGAGCATGTCGCAAGAGGACTCACCGGTGAAGGCACCCTTGGCCTCCCAGTACACGTTCTGTGCACCGAGGGCGATGGGGGCAGCCTGAATGCGGTCATGAACCGTGGTGATGTCAATGGTCGGGGGGCAGACGAGCACCTCGACGCCAGCCGGAACCTCGGGCAGAGCCTGAGCCAGCTCGTCGGCGAGCTTGGCAGCCTCGGCGACGTCGTTGTTCATCTTCCAGTTACCAGCGATAAGAAGGGTGCGATTAGGCATCGAGAAGCGCCTCCACTCCGGGCAGGGCCTTACCCTCGACGAGCTCCATGGAAGCGCCACCACCGGTGGAAATCCAGCTCATCTTGTCGGCCAGGTTGAACTTGTTGACAGCTGCGACAGAATCGCCGCCGCCGATGATCGAGGTGCAGTCGGCCTCGGCGACAGCCTCGGCGATAGCCTGGGTGCCATGAGCGAAGTTATCGAACTCGAAGACGCCCATGGGGCCATTCCAGAACACGGTCTTGGCGCCCTTGACAGCCTCGGCGTAGAGCTCCTCGGTCTTGGGGCCGATGTCCATGCCCTCACGATCGTCGGGGATAGCGTCGGAAGCGACAACCTCGGGGACAGCGTCCTCGCCAAAGTGATCGGCAACGCGGTTGTCGATGGGGAGCAGGATCTTGACGCCCTTCTCCTCGGCCTTCTTGAGCATCTCGCCAGCGCGCTCGACCCAGTCCTCTTCCTTGAGGGACTGACCGACGGACATGCCCTGAGCCAGGAAGAAGGTATAGGCCATACCGCCACCGATGATCAGGGTGTCAGCGGAGTCGATGAGGTGATCGAGGACGCCGATCTTGGAGGAAACCTTGGAACCGCCGACGATGGCGACGAAGGGGCGCTCGGGCTCGGCGAAGATACCGGTCAGCGTGTCGACCTCCTTCTCGAGCAGGAAGCCGGCGACGGCAGGCAGGTAAGCGGCGGGGCCCACAACGGAACCCTGGGCGCGGTGAGCGGTGCCGAAAGCATCGAGAACGAAGACGTCGCCATAGGAAGCGAGCTTCTTGGCGATCTCGGGATCGTTCTTCTTCTCACGCTTATCGAAGCGGACGTTCTCGAGAACGAGAACCTTGCCCGGCTCGACGGCAGCGACAGCCTCGGCAGCCTTCTCGCCGTAGGTGTCGGCGACAAAGGCAACGTCGAGACCAGAGAGCTCGGCGAGCTTCTTGGCGACGGGCTCGAGGGACAGCTCGGGCTGGAAGCCGGTGCCATCGGGACGGCCGAGGTGGCTCATGAGGATGACGCGAGCGTTGTGCTCAACGAGATAGTTGATGGTGGGCAGGGCAGCCTTGATACGGGTGGTATCGCCAACGACGCCATCCTTGATAGGCACGTTGAAGTCAACGCGGACGAGAACGCGCTTGCCGTCGACATCGATGTCGCGGACGGTCTTCTTGGTAAAGGCCATGTTTGCTTCTACCTTTCGTACGTGTCTGCCTCCCATTACGGCAGACGATTTCCTATAAAAAGGGCGCGACCCTAGGGTGTAAGCCCTATAAGGCCGCGCCCTTCTTTAGACGCTCAACGAGCTATTCGCTAAAAGCTAAATTAAGCAACGAACTTCTCGAAGTACTTGATGGTGCGGACCATCTGAGAGGTGTAAGAGTTCTCGTTGTCGTACCAAGAGGTGACCTGAACGAGGGTCTGGCCGTTGCCGAGGTCAGAGCACATGGTCTGAGTGGCGTCGAAGATGGAGCCATGGGTCTCGCCGATGATGTCGGTGGAGACGATGTCGTCCTCGTTGTAACCGAAGGTCTCGGAGATGGTGGCAGCGTAGGCCTTCATAGCGGCGTTGACCTCGTCGACGGTGACCTTCTTGTCAACGACAGCGTAGAGGTTGGTGATGGAGCCGGTCGGCGTCGGGACGCGCTGGGCGGCACCGATGAGCTTACCGTTGAGCTCGGGGAGAACCAGGCCGATAGCCTTGGCAGCACCGGTGGTGTTGGGGACGATGTTGACGGCGCAGGCGCGGCTACGACGCTTGTTGCCCTTGCGCTGCGGGCCGTCGAGCGGCATCTGGTCGCCGGTCCAGGCGTGAATGGTGGTCATGATGCCGGACACGATGGGAGCGAAGTCGTTCAGACCCTTGGCCATCGGGGCGAGGCAGTTGGTGGTGCAGGAAGCAGCGGAGATGATGTTGTCCTCAGCGGTCAGCGTCTCGTGGTTGACGTTGTACACGATGGTGGGCAGATCGCTGCCGGCCGGAGCGGAGATGACGACCTTCTTGGCGCCAGCGTTGATGTGGGCCTGAGCCTTAGCCTTGCTGGTGTAGAAGCCGGTGCACTCGAGAACGACGTCGACGTCGAGGTCGCCCCAAGGCAGGTTGTTGGCGTCGGCCTCCTTGTAGATCTTGATCTCCTTGCCGTCAACGGTGATGGAATCCTCGCCAGCAACGACCTCGTGATCGCGAGCGTAGTTGCCCTGCGTGGAGTCGTACTTCAGCAGGTAAGCGAGCATATCGGGAGAGGTGAGGTCGTTGATAGCGACGATCTCGGAGCCCTCATGACCGAACATCTGACGGAAAGCCAGACGACCGATGCGACCGAAGCCGTTAATAGCAACCTTTACTGCCATTGTGTCTCCTTTCGTAAGGCCCCCGCAAGCTACAGCGCCTGCCGTTGAGGCCCACAAACTAACCACTCGCCTAATATACCTTTTTTTGGACTTGAATTTCACGAGAATGCTCGAAATTGAAAATCAAATTTACGTTAAAACGTTTTAAAGAATAAATCAGCAGTTAAATCCGTATATACGCCGATACTTTAAACTACCTGTTTGCTTCAATGAGCTTTTCAAGCCTCAAAACTCGATGGTAGAGGGCCGACTTTGACAAGGGAGGGTCAGCCATCTCCCCCAAATCACGCAGCGACAGATCGGGATAGCGCTCGCGCAGGTCGCAAAAGACCGCCAAGGCATCCGGAAGCGCATCGCGAAGGCCGCGCTGCTCGAGCTCATCGATAAGCGCAAGCTGATGCTGGGCAGCACCGGCGCTTCTGGTCTGGTTGGCGAGCTCGGCGTTCACGCGACGGTTCACATCGTTCTTAACCAACTTGACCGCGCGCGCCTCCTCAATCTCGGCAACGCTGCGCTTGGCACCAATCAGCTTTAATAGATGCTCGATTTCCTCGGCGCTCTTAATGTACACGGCATATGACCCCCGCCGCGCATTAACACGAGCATGGACCCCAATCTGCCCCAACAGGTCGCAAAGCCCCTTGGCATATTGCTCACCCTGCACCGCGATCTCCAAATGGAAATCGCCGCGTGGATCGGCCACGAAGCCGCCCGCGATGAGCGCGCCGCGGATGTAGGCAAGCCTGCAGCAGGGACGGGCAACGATGTGTCGGGGAACACCAGCGACGAGCCCTCCCCTGCGGTCTAGAATGCCCAGCAGCACCAGAGCCTTGTCCAGGTCGGGTTGATCGGGCAGGGTAATGAGATAGTTACGGACCTTATGCAAGACCGATTTACGAACGGTGAATTCCGTTTTGAGCTTAAGGATGCGATGCGTCAGCGTGATCATCGTGCGCGCAACGGCTCCCGTCTCGGTCGCGACCGTCAAACGATACCGCCCGGAGCCGGCCAACGAAAGCGTACCGCTCACACGCGTCAGGGCGGCAAGCGTCGACAAATCGCAGTATTCACATTCGGGTTCGCAGCGCGCGAGCTCGTCACGCACCTCGGCGGTAAACGACATGCAGGCCTATGCTTTCGTGTTGGCGCGCGACAGGTCTCGATGGGAAATGCTCACGTGATATTGGGCACCTTCCAAATAACGTGCCGTGGCTTCGGCAATGGCAACGCTGCGATGCTGGCCGCCTGTACAGCCGATGGCGATAGAAAGCTGCGGCTTGCCCTCCGCGATATAGCCCGGCATCACCGTATCGAGCAGCTGTGTCCAAGCCTTCCAAAACTCCTGCGTCTTGGGATGGTCCAGAACAAAATCGGAGACCTTTTTATCGAGACCGGTCATCGTGCGCATCTCGGGATCGTAGAACGGATTAGGCAGGAAGCGGACATCGATCATAATGTCCGCCTCGACGGGCATGCCGTGCTTAAAGCCAAACGAGAACACGTGGACATCCATAAGCTGCTGGTCGGACAGCTCGGAAAATGCCATACGTAGCTTGTTGCGCAGCGCAGAGGTGCGCAGACGGCTCGTGTCGATAATCATATCGGCTCGGTCGCGCACGCCCTGCAGCTGAAGGCGCTCGCGCTGAATGGCATCGGCCGTAGTCTCCCCCGGCTTGGCAATGGGATGACGGCGGCGATTTTCGCTGTAGCGACGAATCAGCACCTCGTCAGAAGCCTCCAGGAACACGATGTCGCAGCTCATCTCGCGCTCTTCGAGCGCGGCGACAGCATCGAGCAACTCGTCAAACAGTCCCTGGCTACGCAAATCGCAGGTAACGGCGAGATGCCTGCCCACGCCCGTATTGATGCCGACGAGCTCGGCAAGCTGGGCGATGAGACGCGGAGGCAGGTTATCGATGCAAAAATAGCCCATGTCCTCGAACACGTGCATGGCCTGCGTGCGGCCCGATCCGGACATTCCGGTGATGATGACGATATCGGGGATGCGCTCCGAGCGCTCCGCCGCATCCATGGCATCTCCCTTTTGCATGTGCTGCCTCCCGAAAACAAGCGCGGGACCCAGCAACCCGGATCCCGCGCGGTCAATTGCCTATATTGAGTATACCGCCCCGAGCGGATACGAGGTCCGTCTTACGCCTCAAGCGCAGCCTTGAACCAACTTGTAATACTCGTGGGGTGCGTGATGGCGGTGCCGACGACAACGGCCCAGGCGCCAGCATCGATCGCGGCGCGAGCCTCCTCGGGCGTATGCACGCGACCCTCGCAAATGATGGGAAGGCCAGGGAATTCCTCAGTCGCCTGACGCAGGAGCGGCAGGTCGGGGCCATCGGCCATGGTGCAGTCGATGGCGGCGACGCCGTGAGAAAGCGTGGTGGATACCAGGTCAAAGCCCATATCAACAGCACGGCGAATGTCCTCGATAGTGGCACAATCCGCCATCAGGAGCACACCCTCCTCGTGCAGCGGGCGGAAGGTATCCTCGACCGTCTTGCCATCGGGGCGCGGACGATCGGTGGCGTCGATCGCCACGATATCGGCACCGGCAGCAACGCAGGCGCGAGCGTGACGCAGCGTCGGTGTGATGTAAACGCCCTCGTGCCCATCCTTCCACAGGCCGATGACGGGAACCTCACAGCGACCCTTAATGGCGGCAATGTCGGCAAGGCCCTGGCAGCGAATGGCGGCGGCGCCGCCGAGCTCGCAAGCGCGAGACATTTGCGCCATGGTCTCGGGTGTACGAAGCGGCTCGCCCATATACGCCTGAACGCTCACGACGAGCTTGCCCTTCAGGGATTGAATCAAAGGATCGACGGTCATGTGCGACTCAACCTTTCTCAAAACAGCCTTCTGAGACACCGCACCTTGACGTTCAAACCGTCGCTCGCGTACCGAAGTACGCTTCGCTCCTCTTTCACGTCAATCTGCGGCACCTCAGAAGGCGCACTTGGTAGTTATGTTTACTTCAACGACGCAAGAAGGTGTTCGGCGGCACCGATAAGCGGCGCGTCGCCCTCCAGAGAACCGATGAGGATCGGCGTGTCCTGAAGCGGGTCGAGCGCCTGGCTGGCATAGCCCTCGTGCACCGAATCCTTCCACGTCTGCGAACGCCAATCGGGACCTTGGTGAATCACGCCGCCCGAAAGCACGATGACCTCAGGGTCCAGGATGTTAGCGAGCGAGCCCAAGCTGGCCCCAAGCGCAAAGCCGGCGTCATGGATGACCTCGGTCGCCTTTGCGTCGCCCGCACGGCACAGGTCGTTCACATCGCGACCGACCGAAGGACGGCTGGGGTCGACGCGGCCAAAACGCTCATCGTACATTCGACCAATGGAAGTGCCCGAAGCAACCGACTCCAGATGGCCGGAACGCCCGCAGGCGCAGGGAATGCCGGCGGCAGCCGAGCACTCGATGTGGCCCATATGGCCGGCAGCACCATGGAAGCCCTGCATCACGCGGCCGTTCTCGACATATGCGCCGCCGATGCCCGTACCGATGCCCAGGCACAAGACGGAGAACTTGCCCTTGCCGACGCCCCAGTGGGCCTCCCCCAGAGCATGAGCCTGCACGTCGCCCACAACGGCAACGGGAAGACCAAGGTCCTCGCGCAGACGCGGCCCCAACTGAACGCCGGACCAGCCGGGCATGATCTCATTGGCATACGCAATGGCGCCCGTCTTGGGATCGACGACGCCTGCGGCACCGATACCGACACCGAGAACCTCGACATCGGGATTCGCCTCAAGAGCGGCCTTGATAGACGCCTCGATACGCTGGAAGACGGCCTCGCCGCCCTCCTGGGCCTCGGTAGGAACCTCGGCCTCAAAAACGGGATGGGGCACACTACCGTCAGCCGGGTACTCCATGATGGCAGTCGCAATTTTAGTTCCGCCGATATCGACAGAGCAGACGTACTTGTTCTCCATGTCGCTCTCCTTCGGAGATAAAAACAACTACAGGAAATGAGGGCAGAATTATCGCCACAGGTTGATAAAGGTTTCCCAGGTGCCCGAGGTTGGGGTGAAAGTGGTCGGGCGTTGACCTAATGGGTCACGCCCGACCACTTGAGCCCCAAGATCGGGTGCCTGGGGAAGCTTTACAGGAGACCGTTGTCCTGGAGGACCTTCCTAATAGCCTCGACGTTCTCGCCGGTCATGGCCTTCACCGGGCGCGGCATGGTCGGGCTGTCGAAGATACCCATGAGGTTCATAGCGGTCTTGAAGGCGCCGACGCCACCGGCATAGCCCTGGACGCCCGAGGTGACGTCCCAGATGTGCGAAATCTCATTGAGGCGATCCTGCTCGGCCTTGACGGTAGCCCAGTCGCCGGCCTGAGCGGCCTTCCACTGGCGCACGTAGCCCTCGGGCTCAACGTTGGCAAGGCCCGGGACAGAGCCGTCGGCGCCACCGAGGTAAGCGCCGTCGACAACGACCTCGTGACCGGTGAGGATGCTCATCGGATGGCCATTCTTCTCGTTCTCCTGAACGAGGTAGCGGAACGAGATGTCATCACCCGAGGAATCCTTGACGCCAGCAAGGACGCCCTCGGCGCCGAGCTTGGCAAGGAGCTTCCAGGGGAGCTTGGTGTGAACGCACACGGGAATGTCATAGGCAAAGATGGGCAGATCGAGCTCCTCGTGCAGAATGCGGAAGTGCTCCTCGACCTCGGTCATGCCCTGCAGGGCATAGAACGGGCAGGTGGCGACGAGGGCATCGGCACCCAGCTCCTGAGCGACCTTACCGTGCTCAATCATGCGCTCGGTCTCGGTATCGATGATGCCGACCAGAACAGGCACGCGGTGATCGACGATGCGCACGGCCTCGGCGATAATCTGGCGACGGCGCTCGTCGGTGGAGAAGACGACCTCGCCCGAGGATCCCAGGAAGAACAGGCCATCGACGCCGGCATCGATCATGCGGTTGATGCTGCGCTCAAAGGAGACAACATCGAGCTGGTGATCTTCGGTATCGGGAACAACGACGGGAGGGATAACGCCGGTAAATTTCTGAGTTGCCACAAGAATCTCCTTAGTTGTCTGGCGGGCGGCCCTATGCCACCCACTCTTGTTGGCAGTGTCCAGGCCGTCTAGGCCAAAGAACACGGGTAGAACGTTTGGTTAAAAAAGTCGATGACTTCGTTTTCGAACGCATTGATGCGCTCATGAGCGTATTTGGCATAGATGATATGCCTCCGGTCACACTCAAGACCGTTGAATACGGCAAACTGGCCCTTGGGATCACTCACGGCATCCATGAGCGATGTGCCCATGAGCACCGATCCACGCACCCGAGACGACAACGCCTCGAGGCCACCGGGAATTGGATTGGCAACCGCCGTGCAGGCGAGGCCCCGCTCGTCCAGAGCAGAAACCGCCAGCGCGACTCCGCCGCCAAGGCCCTCGCCCCATGCAAAGATGCGGTCGGGGTCCACGCCATCAAGATTGCGCGCCACCTTCGCCATCGCGCAACCCCAACGGACGCGCTTGACAAAAGCAGGAGAGGCAATCCCCTGCTGCAGCTCGCTGGATCCAATCGCCTCATCGTCCAGCGCAAGCACGGCATACCCCATGGCCGCAAACCTCGTCATGTGATGCCATCCCCGCACGGGTCGGTCGATGTCGTGAAACATCAGACATAGCGGCACAAGCTCGGATGCTCGGGCGCGACCGGCAGGCTCGATCAAACGTGCGTGGACCACATCGCCACCAAGCTCAAAGGAAACCTCGGAGTAGCGGGCATACGGATTGGCAAAATCGATCGCCGTAATACTCGGCCCGCAAACCTCAAGGTCCGAAGCGGCTATCTCTAATTCGGAAACATCCGCAGAAGCATCACCGCGCCAATCCCGGAAATCAGCGAGCCTTGACGAGACCGTTCCGGGAATCCCCACAAGGTCGGAGACAATCAGCTCATTGACATTGCTCTCGCACTTAGACATGAGCCTCCCCTCCCTTGCAGAAAAACGGAATGATCAGATCGTCAAAATCCTGAATCTCCTCGTGGCCAAAGCCTTCAAAGAACTCATGACGCTTTTCACAGGTCAGGTTGTTATAGACCGCAAACTGCGTCGCTGGCGGACAGACGGTATCGGCTGTGCCGGTGCCAAACAGCACGGGGCATTTGACCATAGGGGCAAAGTTCTTGGAATCGAAGTACGCCAGCTTGGCATAGGCTTCGTCGATACGAGTCGAGTCCTCGTCAAACCAGCGAGACCAATAGCGCAGGCCCTCGTAGGCAATGTCGTCGGCATCCAAATCCCAGACCAGGCGGAAATCCGACAGGAAGGGATAGAGGATGGCGGCGCGATTGATAAGCTCACTGTTAAGTGCACAGGTCGCAATGCCCAAACCGCCGCCCTGCGACGCGCCGTTCACAAACACACGGGCAAGATCGATGCCCTCGAGCTCGCGAACGATGCGGCACAGGATGCGAATATCTTGGTGCAAGCGGACATAGTAGAGGTTGGCCGGATCGCCGTCGATACCGGCGACGATATGGCCCGCGACCGTTGTGCCCTCAAATCCACCAATGTCCTCGGAGGGACCTCCTTGGCCGGGGCAGTCGAGGGCGATGAGTGCCATGCCCA
The DNA here is from genome assembly GCA_900549715.1 of uncultured Collinsella sp. Lineage (GTDB taxonomy): Bacteria > Actinomycetota > Coriobacteriia > Coriobacteriales > Coriobacteriaceae > Collinsella. Next base: position 24,133 of record URPK01000013.1, read on the forward strand.
TGCCCGCAAACGACGCCTGCTCAAACCAGCTGCGGCTTGCACCCGGATACCCATGGAACTGAAGTACCAATGGCACGGGCTCGTCCGAGACGGGTTTAAGGTACTTGGCATGCAGGCGAGCGCCACACATGCCGGTATACCAGAGGTCGAAAAGCTGGCAGGTCACGGCATCGGTGACCGATGCCGTCTCGATCGCATAGTCAAGCCCGACGGCGTCGGCCTCGGCCATGCGGTCCTTCCAAAAGAGATCGAAATCTGATGGACGGGGCATGGCGCCCCGATACCCACCAAATTGCTGTTGTAGCTCCTGAGCACTTGGCATGGCTCGTGAACCCAACCTTTCGAAATCGCAACGGAGGTGCGCCCGGCAAGGGAACCGGGCGCACGGGAGGGAAAGCGAGGCTACTCGCCGAGCTTAGGATGCAGCAGCGACGGCGCAGCACCGAGCAGCATCTTGGTGTAGGGGTCCTGAGGGTGCTGGAAGACCTGCTTGGCCTCGCCCTGCTCGACGATCTTGCCGCCATTCATAACGATGATGTCGTCAGAGATATAGCGGACCGTTTGTATGTCATGGCTGATGAACACCATGGCCAGGCCGAGCTCCTTCTTAAGGTCGGTCAGCAGGTTCAGAATCTGCGCGCGGACCGAAACGTCCAGAGCCGAGGTGGGCTCGTCGGCGATGATGGCATCGGGGTTCAGCGACAGGGCACGGGCAATTGCGACGCGCTGGCGCTGGCCACCCGAAAGCTGACCGGGAAGAACCTCGGCGGCGGAGCTGGGCAGACCGGTGAGCTCCAGGAGTTCCTTGACGCGCTTCTCCTGTTCGGCCTCGGTGCCCAGATTGTGGACGCGCATGGGATCGAGCAGCTGCTCGCGAACGACCATGCGGGGGTTGAGCGCCGTGGCCGGGTTCTGGAACACGACCGAGATGACGCGACCCATGTGGCGACGGTCCTCGGCGGTACGCTTGGTTACGTCCTTGCCCTTAAAGTAGACCTTGCCGCTCGTGGGGGCCTGCAGGCCGCACATGACGTTGGCGGTGGTGGACTTACCGCAACCGGACTCGCCGACGATGCCGATCGTCTGACCGGGCATGAGCTTAATCGTTACACCCTGGACGGCGTGAACCAGGTTAGGGTGCAGAATCGAGCCGGTACGGGTCCTAAAGGTGACGTGGACGTCATCAAGGAAGATGATCGGCTCGACGCCGTTGACTGCGGTCTCGCTCATCTACATCACCTCCGCGTGAGGGGTCAAACCATTTGCCTTGAGCACCTCGTCGGGGAGCTCGGAATAGAAGTGCTCGGTGCCGGGCACGCGCTTGAAGACCGGACGGGTGTCCAGGCCAATGCGCGGATGGCTCGAGCGGGGCGCGAAGCGATCGCCCTTGGGGAAATCGCGCGGGCTCGGAACGGCGCCGGGCACCTGGTGCAGACGGCCCGAACCGCTCTCGATGGACAGAACGGAGCCCAGAAGACCGCGGGTGTACTCGTGGATCGGGTTGGTGAGCAGCTCCTTGGTGGGCGCCTGCTCGATAACCTGGCCGGCGTACATAACCGTGATGTTATGGGCGACCTCGGCGACCAGCGCCAGGTCATGCGAGACGAAGATCATGGCAAAGCCGAGCTTGGCCTGAAGGTCGTTGAGCAGCTTGATGACCTGCTTCTGGACGGTAACGTCCAGAGCGGTCGTGGGCTCGTCGCAGATGACCAGCTTGGGGTCGCGGGTAAGGGCCATAGCGATCAGAACACGCTGACGCTGGCCACCGGAAAGCTCATGCGGGTAGCTCTCGAGCGTACGCTTGGGGTCGAGGCCCACGAGCTCCAGGAGTTCCTCGGCGCTGCGGGTGCCGCCACGCTTGGTGAGCTGCTTCATCTGAGCAGAGATGAGCATGGAGGGGTTGAGCGAGGACAGGGCGTCCTGATAGACCATAGCGATATCGGTACCGCGCAGGCCGAACCACTCCTTCTTGCTCATCTTGAGCAGGTCGCGGCCCTCCCAGAGGACCTCGCCGGAAAGGTGCTCGTCATCGTCGGTCAGGCCCATGATGGCCAGCGTGGTGATGGACTTACCGCAACCGGACTCGCCCACCAGGCCCATGGTCTGACCAGGACGGACGTCAAAGTTGACATGGTCGACGACGTTGATATCACCGTGATGCTCAAACTGAATGCAGAAATCGCGGACCGAGAGAATCGGTTCGACAGACTCGTCGGGCACATGGCGATCGTCACGCTTGAGCTCGACATCGCGCAGGGCGCCAAGGCGAGCGGAGAGGGACTGGGCCTGCTCCTTGTAGGCGCGAACGGGGTCGGAGACCAGCAGGTCGGCCTCGCGACGCTTGGAGGAATCGGTCGGATCCAGGGCTGCGGAGGGAGCGGCGGCCATGGCGTCGGTAATGCCCTCGGAGAGGATGTTGAGCGCCAGGCAGGTGATCATGATGGCCAGGCCCGGGAACAGCGCCTGCCACCAACGGCCGGCGAGCACGCCGCCGCGGGCGTCGGCGAGGATGTTGCCCCAGGTAGCGGTGGGCTCCTGGATACCAGCGCCGATGAAGGTCAGCGAGGCCTCGAAGATGATGGCGTCGGCGACCAGGGTAACGGTGAAGACCATGATCGGGGCGATGCAGTTACGCAGAACATGCTTGATCAAAATCCACGGAGCCTTGGCGCCGGAAACGATGACCGCGCGGACATAGTCCTCGCCGTACTCGGACACGATGTTGGCGCGCACGATACGGGCAATCTGCGGAGTGTACATAAAGCCGATGGCGAAGATGATCGACGGCACGGAGTTGCCCAGGATGGAGACGAAGACGGCCGCGAGGGCGATGCCCGGGATGGACATGATGATGTCCAGGATACGCATGATCGTCTCGGAAACGGCCTTGCGCGAAACCGCCGCAAGGGCGCCCACGACCGAGCCGCAGACCAGAGCCATGGCAGTGGCGCCAAAGCCGATAATCAGCGAGTAACGACCACCGTAGAGCATGCGCGACAGAATGTCGCGACCCTTATCGTCGGTACCGAAGATAAATCCGTTGCCGGGAGCCTGGCGAGCCGTAAAAATCTCGACCGGGCTATAGGGGGCAAGAAGGGGCGCCAGAATCGCAGTCAGGGCGACCAGCACCAACACGACGGCGGCAATCTTAGAAGACAGCGTCATCTTCTTCCAGCCACCGAGCTTGAGCCCCTTGGAGGCAGCCTTCTCGAGCTGCTCGGTTTGCTTCTCTCGAATCTTTACCATAATCTACACCGTCCTGATGCGCGGGTTGATGAGCAGGTAGAGCATGTCAACCACGATGTTGATGATGATGAAGGCAAGAGCAACGACGATAACGACGCCCTGAACCAGGTTCGCCTCGTTGCCCTGAACGCCCTGCAGAATCGCGGTGCCCATGCCGGGGAGGTTGAAGATAACCTCGATGACGACGGCGCCGCCCATGAGGTAACCGATCTTAAGACCGAGGGTGGTGACCGGGGTGATCAGCGCATTGCGAAGAACGTTGATGCCGACGACGACCTTCTCGGGAACGCCGGCGCCGCGAGCCATACGGACATAATCCTTATCGAGCTCCTCGACCATGGCGGTACGCACGATACGAGTCATCTGGCCCGTCAGCGGAAATGCCAAGGCGATAGCGGGCATGATCATACGTCCCAGATAGCCAGCCGGATTCGTGGTGAAGTGAGGCAGAGCACCCGATGCCGGAAGCACCTTAAGGTAGGAAGAGAACAGCAGGATCAACAGAACGGCAAGCCAGAACGACGGGGTTGCCAAGCCGGCGATGGAAAAGACGCGGATCACTTGGTCCGGCCATTTGTCGCGATACAGTGCCGCGATGACGCCGAGTAAAAACGAAACGACCGCACCGATGGCAAGGCCGATGAAGGTCAGCTGCATCGTGACGGGCAGGGCCGTGGAGATGCGCTTGGCAACGGAGTTGCGAGCAGCACCATAGGTGCCCATGTCGCCATGGATCAAATCGCCCATATAGCGCACGTAGCGCACAGGCCAGGGGTCGTCCAGACCATACTTCTCATGGTACTCGGCAACCGCCTCGGGCGAGGCACCGTCACCCAACGCCGTGTAGGCGGGGTCGGTCTTGGAGAACGACATAAGGAAGAACACCAGGACGGTGACGCCCAATGCCATGATCGGCAGCGCCACAAGACGCCTTCCAATCAAACGTAGCAAGTTGTTCACGTTCTCTCCCCTTTCTTTTGTCGGTAGGACCAACTGGTATATGAGTACGGATACTCATTACAAGACCCGAGCGACATCGAGGTCGCCCGGGTCTTTGTTTCAACTATGAGGATACGGTCCCAACGACCGACATCCTGCATACAGACTCAAGCGAGTCTTACGCCTTGACGGTCGCAACGCCCCTGAAGGACATGCTCGTCGTGCCGATGCCCTTGAAGCCATCGAGGGCCTCGCCGTTGGGCGCAGTGGACGGATCGTCCCAGGAAGCGGAGACGGTCTTGACGTGGACAACGGGGTACAGAACGGCGTTGTCGGCAATGATGTCGAAGCACTCGTTCCACTTCTTCTGCTGCTCATCGCCCTCAGCGGCAAGAGCCTCGTCCATGAGACCGTGGAGCTTCTGCCACTCAGCGGACTCCTTCCACGGGCAACGGGTCTGCATCCAGACGTTGTCGCCGTACCACCAGTTGAGCAGCAGGTCGGGGTCGGCGCCGAAGCAGGAAGGATCGCCAGGGGCAAGGAGGATATCGTAGGCCTCGCCGCCGTCGATGGCAGCGTAGGTGGCCGGCGAGGTATCGGTCTGGATGGTCACATCGAAGCCGAGAGCGTCGAGGTCATTCTTGACCTGGGCGGCCATGCCCTTAATCTGCTCGTTGTCGGTGGTGCGCAGGGTGATGGCACCCGGGGTGATGCCAGACTCCTCGATGAGCTTCTTAGCCTTCTTGGCGTCGGTCTTGTACACCGTGGAAGCCTCATGATAGTTGGTGAAGCTCTTGGGCAGGTAGCAGCTGGCAGCGGTGGCAAGGCCGGCGAAGGTGTTGCTGACCATCTTCTCGGTGTCGAGCGCATACATGACAGCCTGACGGACCTTGACGTTGTTCCAAGGCTCCTTGGCGACGTTGAACATGATGAAGCGGGTGCCGAAACCCTGAACGTTATCGATCTTGCAGCCGGCGCTCTCGAGCTGGTCGACGGCGTCAGCGGTAACGAGCTCCATAACGAGCGTGGAGCCCTCCTGCTGAGCGGTAACGCGAGCGGTGGGGTCGGTCAGGATGCTGTACTGGATCTTCTTATCCTCGGCAGCATACTCACCGTTGTACTCGGGGTTGGGAACCAGGGTGATCTCGGTATCGGAGATAGAGTCGTACATCCAGGGGCCGGAGCCGATCGGCTGCTTGGCGCGATCCTCCTCGGTCTGGGTGGCCGGGGTAACGCGGACGATGGCCAGACGATCCTTGAGCAGGGAGAAGTTGGGGACCTTGGTCTTGACCGTCACGGTGCTGGCGTCCTTGGCCTCGATGGACTCGAAGGGCTGGAAGAACGGAGCATAGGTAGCGGAAGCGGCGCAAGCGGTGTAGGAGGCAACGACATCGTCAGCGGTGACCTCGGTGCCATCGGAGAACTTGGCGCCCTTGCGGATGGTGACCTCGAAAGTGGTGTCGTCCACAGACTTGGGATCGTCGGTGGCGAGCTCTTTGAAGGTGCTGTAGTCGTGGTAATCGATGCCGTAGAGGCCCTCGACGACGTGCCAGTTAGCACCCAGGCCCACAGCGGAGCCGGTGCTGGCGGGATCGAAGCTGGACGGAGCGTAAGCGGAACCAGCGGTGATCACGCCGCCGCCACGGTTGGCGGAATCGGTGGAACCGGAAGCGGAACCCTCGTCGCTAGAGCTGCCACCGCAGCCGGTGAGACCAAGCCCTGCGACAGCAGCGACGCTGCCGGTGAGGCCGAGGAACGAACGCCTGGACATACCCTTGTTGATGATGGCCATGTCTTCTCCTATCAATAGAGAATCTTACCCGGGAGCGCCTAGACGTGCCCCCGCGCAACTTGCGGACGATATATACCTTACCTACCGACGAACCCAACTGAGGTGCCGCGCTCGGCGACCGATACATACATACGCTTGAACGGTATTTGCTACCGTTCACCGAATTCATTGACAAACGATTCGCCAGACAGTATGTATCGACGAGGTGAGATATCAGTCTTCGTCAACCCGCAGGATAGCAGGGTTGTTCACCATGGCTAGTCAAACGTTTTAGCGTTAATTAAACCCGAAATCGGCTGGTAATCGCCGTGAAATAAATGATTGAAAATCACGCAATCATGTATATCAGTTGTTTAGAGGCGTGTTTAGTTTTCGGATTGCTTTGCCGCCGCCTCGGCGCGCTCGGCATTCCATGCAACGAGCGCCTCGTGAACCGCTTTGGCGACATCGGCAGGAATGCCTCGAACTTCCGCGATCTCTTGCTCGCTCGCCGCGCGCAAACGCTTCATCGAGCCAAAATGGCGCATAAGGGCACGTTTTCTGGTGGGTCCCACGCCTGGAACGTCATCGAGTACCGAAACCGTCATGGCTTTATCGCGCAATTCGCGATGGAACGTGATGGCAAAACGGTGCGATTCATCGCGCACCTGTTTAATTAGATAGAGCGACGCGGACCCGGTCGGCAGCACGACGGGAGTCTCGTCCCAAGGCACGAAAACCTCCTCATCGGCCTTTGCCAAGCCACAAACTGGTATATCGAGCCCAAGAGCTTCAAGTTGCTTGATCGCAGCGGTCAATTGCGGCTTACCGCCATCGACAACGAGCAAATCGGGGCGCGAGCCAAAGCGCTCGTCGGCCATGCGCTCGGGAGCATAGCGTCGTCCCAAAACCTCGGACATCGACACGAAGTCGTTTGCCTCGTCCAATTCGGCCTGAATTTTAAAACGACGGTACTGGCTCTTGTCGGCGCGCCCGTTGGTAAACACCACCATCGAGGCGACCGTAAAGGTGCCATGCAGTGTAGAGATATCGAAGCACTCGATACGCAACGGCGGCGATGGCAGCGCCAACGCACTTTCGAGCTCCAGGAGCGCTTGATTGGTGCGGTCGTCAGCGTACCCCGTTCGCATCATGTAGCGCATGAGGGCATGGCGCGCATTTTTGGATGCCATATCGAGCAGACGGTGCTTTTCGCCACGCTGCGGCCTATGGAGATGGCAGGAACGCTCGCGCTTGCCCGCAAGCCACTCCCCCAGCGCCTCCGCATCCTCAAGCTCGACGGAAAGGTTGACCTCAGCTGGAATATCAGCCGTCTCGTCGTAATAGCGCTTAAGAAAGCCCGACTGGAGCTCTTCCTCGTCAACATCAAGACCCTTGTCGAGAATGAACTCGCAGGTGCGAACTGTTCGGCCCTCGCGAACGACGAAGACGCAAGCGGCGGAGATGGTCTCCTCGCGATAGAACCCGATGACATCGATATCGACACTGGAGGGAAAAACGACTTGCTGACGATCGTCCAGACCCCTGATGACCTCCAAACGACGTTTGACGCGTGCCGCGCGCTCAAAGTCGAGCGCCTCGGCGGCATCCGTCATCTCGGAGGTCAGCTCATCGACGACGTCCTTGCGATGGCCCGACAAAAAGCGCTCGACACGCTTGACGTTCTTGGCATAGTCTGCCGGGGAAATCGCGCCGACACACGCACCCGGGCCGCGCCCGACATGGTAGTCAAAGCAGGGACGCCCGTTTTGCGCGCAAATCATATTGACGATGTCTTCCTCGCCCTTGTGGGACTCGACGATACGACGACAACGACGCCACTCCGCACAGGATGCGGAGCAGATGGGGATAACCTTGCGCAGCGTATCTATCGTCTCACGTGCCGCACGGCTATCGGTATAGGGTCCAAAATAGCGCGTTCCCGGCTTATGACGCTCACGCGTATATTTGATAGCGGGATACAGGTCGCCCTTTGTAATGGCAATAAAGGGGTAGCTCTTGTCATCCTTGAGGTCGACGTTAAAGTACGGATGGTACTGACCAATCAAATTGCGCTCGAGCACCAACGCCTCATGCTCGGTCTCCACCACGATATAGTCAAAGCTCGCCACCAGCTGCATCATCAGCGGGATCTTTTGACGCTCATCCTGCAGTGTCACGTATTGACGCATGCGGGCGCGTAGGTTTTTCGCCTTGCCCACGTAGATGACATCGCCCTTGGCGTCTTTCCAAAGGTAGCAGCCGGGCTGCGTGGGAACGCGCGAAACCTGCTCGGCAAGCGTTGGAATGTTGTCGTGACCGGCCACGCGCACCTACTTGCGACGAAGCAGCGCCGAGACCTCGGGCATCTTAAGGACGACGGCAAGGCCAAAGGTAACAGCAAGCGAGACGACACCCGCAACGCAAACGTAGCCAAGAGTAATCAGAATCGAGCCGCCAAGTGCCCCGACAAAGTGCTCAAGCGCCCACATGACGCCGGCGCCTGCGGCAGCACCCAGGCCACCGAGCAAAAGGCCAAAGAAACCGCCATGCAGGATAGATTTGACCTGAAGGCCACGTAGACGACGACGCAGCCACCACAGCGAACAACCGACCAAGATCACGTAGTCAACGACATACGAAAGCGCGATTGCCGGCATACCGAAGCCCAGCACAACGCCAAACAGCAGAACCGAGCCGGCCTGGCCGATGGCGGAATACAGGCAATAGCGGCTATAGGGCTTCATGTCGAGCAAGGCAGAGAAGCTCTTCTGCATCAACACGACCACGCCGTAGAGCGGCAGCGAGAACGCCAGGTAGACAAGGAACTCGGACACCAGCGCCACGCCGGACTCATCAAACTTGCCGGCACAGTAAATCATGTTGAGCGGACGCGCGAAGACAATCAGGTACAACGCGAACGGAATCAGGAAGAACAGCATCTGGGCGACGCCACGCGAAATGCCCGTGCGAACGCTGTCGTAATCCTTCTCCTGTGCGTCGTGAGAGAGCTCGGTATAGAGCGCCGTCGAAAGCGAGGCGGCAATCAGCGCGTAGGGCAGCGTGTACCACAGGCGCGCATAGGCGATGACGGAAGGGCCAGTCTCGGGCTGGACTACCAGCGCGGCAGCGTTGGTGATAGAAGTCGAGACAAACATGCACACCGTGGCGAGCAGCGTCGGGATACCGAGCGCAATCGTCTGACGCAGTGCGGGGTCCTTAAAGTCGATATGGATATGGGGATGCACGCCGTGCTTGCCAAGCGCAGGGATCTGACATGCCATCTGAACAAAGACACCGAGGGTCGTACCGGCCGCAATCAAGATGATGCCGGCACGTTCGCCAAACTGTGCGGACACGGGCGCAAAACCCATAAAGCTCGCAATGACGATCACATTGTTGAGGACCGGGGCAAACGTCGACCAGAAGTAGTCGCGGTGTGCGTTGAGAACCCCCGAAAACACCGAGCCCAAACCATAAAACAGAATCTGGATGGCAAAGAAACGGAACATGAACGCAGCGGTATCCATGCTGCCGCCGTCACCCGAAAGGAACGATTGCGTCCAGATAAAGCCCGGGGCGAACACGGTCCCCAGTAACGAAATGCCACCCAGCACCAAAAGCAGAATGCCGAGCAGGTTGCCCACATACTCGTTCGAGGCCTCGCGACCCTGCTCACGCCTCACGCCCATGTACACGGGCAAAAAAGCCGTCACGAGCATGCCGCCCATCACGAGTTCGTAGAGCATATTGGGCAGGTTGTTGGCGACCTGATAGGAAGACGAGAGTAGCGACATGCCGATAGCGGCCGCCATTGCCCACGTGCGGATAAAACCGGTGACGCGAGACACGATGGTCAGGATGGTCATAAGCCCGGCGGAACGACCAACCGTGGAGTAGTCCGACGAGCCCATGTCGTCAGTGTTATCTCGCGACGAAGAGGCTTCGGATGAGGGTGCCTGAGACGCAGATTCTTTTGCAAAATGAGCTCCGCGCTTCAATTCTTCCTGCGGCATCGCTCAGTCCTCTCTCGTAATCGCGGCAACCGTCGCCCCGCAAAATGCAATTAAATCATCGGGTGCAAGCTCGAGCTGATAACCACGCTTGCCTCCCGAAATAAAAATGGTATCCCAAAGGACACATGTCTCATCAATGAGCGTCCGGTAGCGTTTTTTCATACCGACCGGGCTGCAGCCGCCGCGAACGTAGCCAGTCGCCGCAAGCAAATCCTTCACATGCATCATGGCCAAAGACTTCTCCCCCGCGGCACGCGCGGCGGACTTTAGATCGAGCTCGTCGGCAACAGGGATGCAGCACACGACATAGTCGTTGGACGGCGTCACGCAGACCAAGGTCTTAAATCCTTGACCGGGCTCCTCGCCAAGCTGCTCCGAAATCGCGACCCCCAGGCCCACCGACTCATCGCCATCGTCTTCGTACGTATGTAGAACATAGGAAATGCCGGCGCTTTCCAGCTCGCGCATCGCATTGGTTTTTGGCGTCTTTACAGCCTTTGCCATGGCATATCCTTTCCCTCGCATTCGGACGCAAGGTTTAAGTATATGTCCAATTTGGCTGCATACGTCACTTCGACACAGCAAGCGCCATCGAATCACAAGGAGTCGATGGCGCCCATAAACTGAATCGCCTATTTATTGAGCATCAAGTTGAGCCTGGCGCTCCCGGTCACGCCTGAGCAACGGCGCCAAAAACTTGCCCGTATAACTCTGCGGACAGTCCGCAACCTGCTCCGGTGTGCCCGAAACCACGACGGTTCCGCCGCCGTTACCGCCCTCGGGGCCCATATCGATCAGGCGGTCGGCAACCTTGATGACATCAAGGTTGTGTTCAATCACCAGCACCGTGTTACCCGCATCGACCAAGCGCTGCAGCACATCGAGCAGCTGGCGGACGTCCTCAAAATGAAGGCCGGTCGTCGGCTCGTCCAAAATATAGAACGTCTTGCCCGTCTGGCGTCGATGAAGCTCCTTGGCGAGCTTCACACGCTGCGCCTCGCCGCCCGAGAGCGTCGTGGCGGGCTGGCCCAGGCTCACGTAGCCCAAGCCTACATCGTACAGCGTCTGGAGCTTGCGCTTAATCTGCGGGATATTCCCAAAGAAGGCCAGCGCCTCGGTGACGCTCATGTCGAGCACGTCCGAGATGGTCTTGCCACGGTAGGTGACCTCGAGTGTCTCGCGGTTGTAGCGTTTACCGCCGCAAACTTCGCAGGGAACGTAGATATCGGGAAGGAAGTGCATCTCGATCTTGATCTGTCCGTCGCCCTTGCACGCCTCACAGCGCCCGCCACTCACATTAAAGGAGAAACGACCCGGCGAGTAGCCGCGCGCCTTCGACTCCGGCGTACTCGCAAACAGCGCGCGCAGATCATCCCACAGGCCAATGTACGTAGCAGGGTTGGAACGCGGCGTGCGGCCAATCGGCGACTGGTCGATATCGATAACCTTATCGATGCACTCGATACCCTCGAGCTTTTTGTACGGGCCCACAGGGCGCGTCGAACGGTGAATGGCATTCGTAAGGGCAGGCGCAATGGTGTCGGTAACCAGGGAACTCTTGCCCGATCCCGACACGCCGGTAACAACCGTAAGCGTACCAAACTCGATCTTGGCGGTAACGTTTTTGAGGTTGTTGGCTCGAGCGCCCGTAATTTTAAGGCAGCCACGACCGGGCTTGCGCCGTTCATCAGGCACCCGGATCATTCGTTTGCCGGTCAGATAAGCGCCCGTCATCGACTCAGGACAAGCCATGATATCGGCAGGCGTTCCCGCCGCGACTACGTGTCCGCCGTTGACGCCGGCACCGGGCCCCATGTCGATCACGTAGTCGGCGGCACGGATTGTATCCTCGTCGTGTTCGACAACGATAACGGTATTGCCGATATCGCGCAGGCGCTCGAGCGTCTTGATCAGGCGCTCGTTGTCACGCTGATGAAGACCAATCGAGGGCTCATCCAGAATATAGAGCACGCCCATGAGACCCGCGCCGATCTGCGTTGCCAGGCGAATACGCTGCGCCTCGCCACCAGAAAGCGTCGCCGAGGCACGATCGAGCGTCAGATAGTCGAGTCCAACATCGACCAGAAAACGCAAGCGCTCCAGGATTTCCTTGACGATGCGCCCGCCGATAAACTGTTGGCGCTCGGTGAGCTCCAGGCCCTCAAAAAACTCGAGCGACTCACGGCACGACAGGCAACAAACCTCGTAAATGGACTTGCCGCCCACGGTGACGGCGAGCATCTCAGGGCGCAAACGAGCGCCGTGGCAGCTCGAGCACGGTTCCTCGCGAATGTACTTCTCCAAGCGCGCCTTGGTGTTCTCGTTCGTCGTCTCGGTATAGCGTTCGTACAGGATGTTGCGAACGCCCGAAAACTTGGTATCCCACTGGCTGCGACGTCCGTCGAGCTTTTGGTAGTCGACCGAGATCTTCGTATCGCCCAGGCCATCCAAGAATGCACGACGCACGCGAGGGGGCAGGTCCTCCCATGGCGTATCGGCACTCACCTTAAAGTGTTTGCAGACCGCAGCAAAAATCTGCGGATAATAGTTGGAGTTGCCGAACAGGCTGCCAAAGACTCCGTCGGCAATCGACTTTGAGGGGTCTTCAATCAGCGCCTCGGCATCGACTGTCTTTTTAAAGCCCAGGCCATCGCACTCGGGACATGCGCCATAGGGCGCGTTGAACGAGAAATCGCGCGGCTGCAGGTCGTCGATGGAATGCCCGTGCTCCGGGCACGCCAGTGCCAGCGAATACTCCAGCAGCTCGCCCTCGGTTCCCTCGGGAGCGTCGCGGTCGGGCAGCATGTACACGTTCACGTTACCGTGCGCCAGTGCCGTCGCCTGCTCAACGGACTCGGCGATGCGACCCAGGGAGTTCTGTCGAATCACGATACGGTCGACCACGACCTCAATGTCGTGTTTGAACTTCTTGTCCAGGTCGATAGGGTCGTCAAGCGAGCGCACCTCGCCGTCGACGCGCACGCGGCTAAAGCCCTCCGCACGCAGGTCCTCAAACAGCTTGGCATATTCGCCTTTGCGTCCACGAACCACTGGCGCCAACACAAACGCGCGACGGCCCTCCCCCGCCGCCAGCACCTTATCGGCGACCTGATCGGTCGTCTGACGTTCAATGACACGACCGCACTCAGGACAGTGCGGCGTTCCCACGCGAGCAAACAGCAGGCGCAGATAGTCGTAAATCTCGGTTACGGTGCCCACCGTGGAGCGTGGGTTTTTGGACGTCGTCTTCTGATCGATCGACACAGCCGGCGACAGGCCGTCAATCGAGTCCAGATCGGGCTTGTCCATCTGGCCCAAAAACTGACGCGCATAGCTCGAAAGGCTCTCGACGTAACGGCGCTGGCCCTCGGCATAGATGGTATCGAACGCCAGCGAGCTCTTGCCCGATCCGGAAAGACCGGTTATGACCACGAGCTGGTCACGCGGAATGGAAACATCGATATCGCGCAGGTTATGCTCGCGCGCGCCGCGAATAACGATAGAAGAATCAGACATGGAAGCTCCTTGCCTCCTACAACTTCAAATCACACTGACGATGAGTTTAGCGCACTCGACGCGCACAGATGTTCGTAATACAAGATTCGCAGACCTTTTGCGTTGCCTGACGCCGCAGACTGCACGCTCGGACCGTACTTTCGAATACCGTCGATCACCTACCACGCATCATGAATGACTCCCGCTCGCAAACGAGGGTACAATGACGCTCGTGTCACATCGTGGGATCCTGGTCCCAATATCATTCATAAGGAGTCTTACATGGGTTGCGAGCACGCACAGGCAGCCGGCGGGCAAACGTCGCCGTCGCAATTTGAGGAGAATACGCTGTCCGAGGTCAAGCGCGTTATCGCCGTGCTTTCCGGTAAGGGCGGCGTCGGCAAGTCATTCGTCACCGGCGCCATCGCCACGGAGCTTTCCCGCCACGGTCACAAGGTCGGCGTCCTCGATGCCGATATTACCGGCCCCTCTATCCCTAAGATGTTCGGCATGAGCGGACGTCACGTCCATGCCCTCGGCAACCTTATGCTGCCCGAAATCTCCGAGCACGGCGTTAAGGTTATGAGCTCTAACCTGCTGCTCCAAAACGAAACCGACCCCGTCCTCTGGCGCGGTCCGGTTATCGCGGGTGCCATCAGGCAGTTCTGGAGCGAAACCTCATGGGGCCCCATCGACTACCTGCTGGTCGACATGCCTCCGGGAACGGGCGACGTCGCCCTCACGGTCTTCCAGTCGCTGCCCGTCGATGGCATCGTCATCGTCACGAGCCCGCAGGATCTGGTCTCGATGATCGTCGCCAAGGCGGTCAACATGGCCGAGAAGATGAACGTCCCCATTCTGGGAATCGTCGAAAACATGAGCTATATCGAGTGCCCCGATTGCGGCAAGAAGATCGAGGTCTTTGGCAAGAGCAAGCTCCCCGAGGTCGCCGAGCGTTACAACCTCGACATCTTGGGTCAGCTTCCCATCAATCCGTCACTCGCCGAGGCCTGCGATAAGGGCGAGGTTGAGACCGCGCTGCCCGATGGCATGCTGCCCAAGGCCGTCTCTGCCGTCGAGGCCATCGCCCCGCACGAGACCGCCGAGGCCTAAGTGAACACAAACGCCTCCTATGACGTCTTGGTAATCGGCGGCGGGGCCTCGGGTCTCGCCGCCGCCATTACGGCCGCACGCGCAGGCAAAAGCGCCTGCATCGTTGAGCGCGATGTTGCCTGCGGCCTTAAACTCCTTGCGACCGGCAACGGCCGCTGCAACCTTTCCAACGAATCAATTGATTTCCAGCGGTACAACCACCCCGAATTCGTCGAATCCGTCATGGGTCCCCAGCCTGAGCAAGAGCTCGGCAGTTTCTTCTCCTCGCTGGGCATCATGACGACCTCCGAGGAGGGCCGGCTGTATCCGCGCTCCCTTCGTGCCGAATCGGTGCGCGATGCGCTTCTCAACGCTTGCAATCGCCTGTGTATCACCTTGGTATGTGGAGCAAACGTTGCCTCGGCATTCAAAGCCCCCGAGGGCTGGGCACTCCAAATAGACCGTCCCGCGCGAGCACTCAAGGCAAAAAAGCACGACGACCGAAAATCGGAACTCCGCTCGCTTCGGAAGGCGCTCGCCGACATCCCTCGCAAGATCGAGACGCTGCAGGCAAAGGCCGTAATTATCGCTACGGGCGGCAGCCCTGCCGACATCGCGAAGACGTTCAATCTTTCCCTCACACCGCAGCGCCCCGTCCTCTGCCCCGTGTCGGCATCGGTCTTCGGCGACCAGACTGCGCTCAAGACGCTGGATGGCCTGCGCGTCCGCGCCCGTTTGACGCTCACCAGCAATCACGAGGAGCTCTGGCGCGAAGACGGCGAAGTGCTCTTCCGAACCTTTGGCATCTCGGGCGTTGCCGCCTTTAACCTCTCCCGTCGCGTCCAGCGCGGCGACACGATTCTGCTCGACGTTTTCCCCGACCTCTCCAAAGACGAATTGCTCGATATTCTCAACCAGCGAGTTGAGTTTCTCGGCGGCTTTTCACCCCGCGACCCCCGCTGGCTCGACGGTATGCTCGCCCCGCAGTTCTCTCACGTTGTCTGCACCGCATTCGAACAGTGCCACCCCGGGTCGCACGACGTCATCCATCTGGTCTCAATCCTCAAGCACTTTAAGCTGCTCGTCGAGGGAACGACAGAGGAGCGTTCGGCCCAGGTCACGCGCGGCGGTGTGCCCATCGAGAGCGTCTCAGCTCCCGATCTCTGCGTGAGCAACGCGGCAGGCACCCCACTTTACATCTGTGGCGAGGCGCTCGACATCGATGCCGATTGCGGCGGTTTCAACCTTGCGTGGGCTTGGATCTCGGGTATTCGCGCTGCAAGCAGCCTATAGCCGCGCAGTCTATAATCAAAACGCATTCGGGCCGTCTGGGACACCGGGTGGCCTCTTTCTTGCATCTAAGGAGACCTCGATGATCGAAATCACCCAAGTCCACGCGTCGCTCGATGAGGCCGGCGATGAAAAAGCTTGCCTCATCGTTGGCAAGCGAGTCGTCAAACGCGTCCTACGTTGCAAAGACTCCGAGATCAAGTCCATCGAGCTCCACCGCAAGTCCATCGATGCCCGCAAAAAACGAGACGTTCATTTCATCCTGAGCTTTCGTGTTGAGCTGACGAGCCCAGACATCGAGCAGACAGTGCTCGGCAGCGTGGCCGAGCACGACCGCTCACGCGTGCGCACGATAGACGACAATGAGCCTTCATTCCCCTCCCCCGTTTCCGGCGCACCCAAAGAGCGCCCTGTCGTCGTCGGTGCCGGATGCGCTGGCCTTTTCGCCGCCCTGACCCTTGCCGAAGCGGGTCTGAAGCCCTTGCTTATCGAACGGGGCGACCCGGCGCTTCGCCGCTCGCAGGCAATCGACCTCTTCCTGAAGGAGCGTATCCTCGACCCCGAAAGCAATATCCAATTTGGCCTGGGCGGCGCAGGGACCTTCTCGGACGGCAAGCTCAACACGGGAACCAAGAATCCTGCCCATCGACTGATTCTCGAGACCTTCGTCGATGCGGGCTCACCTCGCGACATCCTGTGGGACGCCAAGCCGCACATTGGCTCCGACATCCTCCCCACCGTCGTCACCAACATTTCTCAGCGCATCGAGCAGCTCGGTGGAACCGTCCGCTATCGAACAAAGCTCGTCAATATTCGAACCGATGGATCTGGCGCCATCACCGGCGTCGATGTCCAACCATCCCAAGAAACCGCAAGCGAGACCATCGCCACAAAGCACCTCATTCTCGCCTGCGGCCATTCCGCCCGCGACGTATTCGAGCTTCTCAAAAAACATAACGTTGCCCTTGCGCAAAAGACCTTTGCCATGGGTGTGCGCATCGAGCATCCACAGCGCGACATCGACCATGCCCAATATGGCCCTTCGGCGGGGCACCCGGCACTCGGAGCAGCCCCCTACAAGCTTGTCGCCCATCTCCCCAACGGCCGCGGCGTGTTCTCGTTTTGTATGTGCCCCGGCGGACAGGTTGTCGCGGCTTCTTCCGAGCAGGGCCATCTGTGCGTCAACGGCGCCAGCCTCAATGCCCGCGACGGGCGCAACGCAAATGCCGCCCTACTCGTTAACGTCACACCTGACGACCTTCCCGGCGATGATCCGCTCGCGGGCATTGAGCTCCAGCGCGCCTGCGAGCAAGCCGCCTATCGCCTGGGTGGCTCCAACTGGAACGCGCCGGCACAGCTCGTCGGAGATTTCCTTGCGGGGCGCGCCAGCACGGCGCCCGGAAAGGTAAAACCAACCTATCCACTTGGCGTGACCTGGACGGCGATCGACGATGCCCTCCCGCAGCATATCGTCGAATCGCTTCGTTTGGGAATCCCTCTGCTCGGCAAAAAACTGCGTGGCTATGACCGTCCCGATGCGGTTCTCACTGGCGTGGAGACGCGTTCGAGCTCCCCGGTCACCGTCACCCGCGATCGAACATGCCACGCCGCGTCGACCCCGGGTCTTTACCCTTGCGGCGAGGGAGCAGGATATGCCGGCGGCATCATGAGTGCCGCCACTGACGGCATCCGTTGCGCTGAGGCGCTGATAGCAGACCTCTAGTGCACGAACTCCCGCGTCCGAATGACACAGGCCCCGAGCTCCACAGGGAACTCGGGGCCTGTTCGCTACTTCCTGAATCGTGAACCCTGGCGTTTTCTGCCCGAAGCAAAGGTAGAGCCCTTGCGAGCCTGCGAACGCAAACGCTCGATCGTTTCGTCCTCAGATGCGCCCTCAAGCATCGCCCGAATCTGAACGACGGCATCGCGCAGACGTGCCGCCTCCTCAAAGTCCATGGCGGCGGAAGCGTTACGCATGTCTTCCTCCATGGTCTCGACGATCCGCACAAGCTCGTCATGCGGCAGCCCTTCCAGCTGCTCGGCAAGCGTCTGTTCAGGCGTCACCGTCTCTGGCACCTCGCCCTCGCCGTTTTCATCGGGTGTATAGAACGCACCATGGCCCAGAGAGTCGCCCTTCGAGCGTCCCTTGGACCCCACGGTCTTTTCGGCCTCGGCAATAAAGCTCGAAATGTCGTTGATGGCCTTGCGCACCGTCTTGGGCACAATGCCGTGTTCTTCGTTGTAGGCCATCTGGATCTCACGACGGCGCTGCGTCTCCTCGATGGCTTCTTTCATCGAATCGGTCACGACGTCGGCGTACATGATGACCTCGCCGTCGGCATTACGAGCCGCACGGCCAATCGTCTGAATCAGCGAACGGCGGTTACGCAAGAAACCTTCCTTATCGGCATCGAGAATTGCCACCAGCGAGACCTCGGGAAGATCCAGACCCTCGCGGAGCAGGTTGATGCCAACCAAAACATCGATCTTGCCCTCGCGCAACGTTCGCAGAATCTCGACACGGTCCATCGTCGCCGTATCGGAGTGCATGTAGTTGACCTTAATGCCGGCATCGAGCAGGTGATCGGTCAGATCCTCGGCCATGCGCTTGGTCAGCGTGGTCACCAGCACGCGCTCCTTGCGGGCCACGCGCTCGCGAATCTCGTCCTCAAGATCGTCAATCTGGCCTCGGACCGGACGAACGTCGATTTTGGGATCGAGCAGGCCGGTCGGTCGAATAATCTGTTCAACATCGTTTTGACTCACGCGCAACTCATAGTCACCCGGCGTGGCCGAAACGTAGATGAACTGCGGGATCCTCGCCTCAAACTCATCGAAGCGAAGCGGACGGTTGTCGAGCGCCGAGGGCAGGCGAAAACCATGCTCCACCAGGGTCACCTTACGCGAACGGTCACCTTCGTGCATGCCGCGAATCTGCGGCACCGTCACATGGCTCTCGTCGATGATGCAGAGCATGTCCTTGGGAAAGTAATCGATCAGGGTAAACGGCGGCTCGCCCGGTTTACGTCCATCCAGATGACGCGAATAGTTCTCGATGCCGTTGCAAAAGCCCATCGTCTCGAGCATCTCGAGGTCATAATCGGTCCGCTGCTGCAGGCGCTGTGCCTCGAGCAACTTGTCGGTCGCTTTGAGCTCCGCCACGCGCTTTTCGCATTCTTCGCTGATCGATTTCAGGGCCGCCTTCACCTTTGGCTTCTCGGTCACGTAGTGCGAAGCCGGCCACACGGGAATCGCTTCGTACTCACGCAACATCTCACCGGTAACCTCATCGATCTCGGCAATCAGTTCGACCTCGTCACCAAAGAACTCAAAGCGCAACGGATGCTCGGCATAGGGCGGATACACGTCGACGACATCACCGCGCACGCGGAAGGTACCGCGCGCCAAATCATAGTCATTGCGGTCGTATTGAATGTCGATGAGCGCATGAATAAAGTCATCGCGCTCGAGCGGCACCTTCTTATCGACGTTTGGTGCCAAGCCCGCATAGTCCTCGGGAGAACCGATGCCATAGATGCACGAGACCGATGCGACGACGATTACATCGCGTCGAGATAGCAGCGATGCGGTCGCCTGATGTCGCAGCATCTCGACCTCTTCGTTAATCGAGGAATCCTTCTCGATATACGTATCACTCTGCGGTACATACGCCTCGGGCTGATAATAGTCGTAGTACGAGACGAAGTAGACCACGGCGTTGTTGGGAAAGAATTCCTTGAGCTCGCTCGCGAGCTGGGCGGCGAGGGTTTTATTGGGAGCCATGACCAGCGTCGGCTTACCGAGAGCTTCGATGGTCTTGGCCATGGTAAAGGTCTTGCCCGAACCAGTCACGCCCAGCAAAACCTGATAGCGATCTCCGTCCCTCACGCCCTTCACAAGCGACTCAATGGCCTTAGGCTGGGAACCAGCGGGCTCGTATGGAGACACGACCTCAAACGGCACCTCAGAGCCCTCAACGCCAAAACGTTTGAGCTCTCCTCCAACACGCTCAACTTCAAATTCCGCCATGGATACTCCTAACTCATATATCTGCAGTATACGCAGGCGGCAGGCATAGTCCTACACGAACCGATCGGGATAGAGAGTCTTGTAGCGAACCCAGGCATTATTGACGCGAATCAGATACGCCTGCGTCTCGGGAAAGGTGATTGCATTATGAAGCGAGGTGCTCTGCTGCGCCCATCCGTCGACATTGCCCATGCCGGCATTGTAAGCAGCAATAGCGCTATCCGTCGAGCCATTGAAATACGTCAGCAGGTACGAGAGGTACGCGCACCCAAATTCGATATTCGTAGCGGGGTCATTCAGGTTATCGGCAGAATACTCGTCCCCGTCGACAAGGCCCTTGGCGATCATATCCTGAGCGGTTTCAGGCATAAGCTGCATGAGACCTTGGGCGCCCTGGTTGGATTCCGCCTCGGGATCCCAGTTTGATTCCGACTTGATGACGGCACACACCAGATACGGATCGAGATTATGCGAAATACTGGACTGCTTTACATACGCCTCATAGTCAATCGGATAAAGCGGTTTAAAGAAAGCGGCGGGAGCACAAGAGTAAACGAGCGAGATAAGGCCAAAGACGAAAACGAGAGCCAGCGGCACAAAGCGATACCACGTAAAGAAACGCGTCTTAGGCATCTGTCGCCCCCTTATTCGTAGCGTCCATAAGGCCATGGCGAGCAAGCCATGCATCCAGTTGTTCAAAGAGCGTGTTGTCGCCCGCTGCGTTATCAATCACGGTTGTGGCGAGACGGCAAAGCGAAGACTCATCGGGTTGGCAAGCGCAGCGAGCATCAAAATCGGATGGCTCCATACCACGGTGAATGGCACGTTCACGACGGACCGCCAAAGGAGCACTAACAACCATAATTTCATCCGCAAGGCCAAAGGCGTCCTCAAAGCCAGTCGGAGCAGATACTTCGACCGCAGCGAAGGGATAGCGGGGAGACGAAACCGTGCAGCAGACAGGATCGAGAATCCTCAGCGAAAGCTGCTCAATGAGAACGGGGTGCACAATGCTATTGAGCCTTGCAACCGCATCAGGAGAGACAAAAGCTCGAGAAGCGAGGATGTTACGTCGAACGCCGCCCTCCTCGTCCAAAATATCCCAGCCAAACTCTTCAGCAAGAGCATTGACGATATCCGACCCCGGCACGTACAGCGATTTGGCAAGAACGTCTAAATCGATAAGCAGGGCTCCGCGAGATTCCAGATAGCGGCAGGCAGTCGATTTACCCGAAGCAATATTGCCCAAAACAAAAACGGTAAACATCAAGCCCTCCCTAACGTCAATGCGAGTTATTATCGCGCAAATACAAAGCGACAGTTCAAAAAACAGCCAAACAGTAAGAGAGTCAGAAGAAGAGCCCGTTCACAAGACACAGCTTGTATATAACGCAAAAAGGGAGAGGCCGCGAGGCCTCCCCCTTCTCCATTCCATTGACGGCTCGGTGCCGTCCACCGGTCAGCGGCGCCCTGGCCTCCCACGGGCTGGCCC
>URPK01000014.1 GCA_900549715.1 uncultured Collinsella sp.
CCTTGATCCCGCAAAACAAAAGGCAGGATACCATCACCACGATGATACCCTGCCTCTGTTCGTTTCTGTTTACCGTTCCGAGTACGAACTGAATGCTGGAGCAATATAAAACCACCAGAAAGGTGCCTGTCCCCTTTGTGGTAGTTTTGGTAGGTTAGGCGAGGAGCGTGTGGCCGTAGGTGTTGGCAGCCTTGATGGCGGCGGCGAACTTTTCGTCGGTGAAGGGCTCGGGGTTTCCCTGCTTCCACTCGTTGGTGGTGTGCGCGTACTCGCACAGGGCGGGGATATCGGACTCGGAAAGCCCGACCTGCTCAAGCGTCACGGGCAGTCCCATCTGCTTGTTAAAGGCTGAGTAGCGCTCAAGGTTCTCGGTATCGCCCGTGTAGGCAAACAGCACCAGCACGCCCAGGCTCACGACCTCGCCATGCAGGTAGGTGCCCTCGCGCGGAATGCTGCAGGTGGCGTTGTAGAACGCATGCGCCACGCTCGAGTTGTAGTAGTAATCGTTTTGGTTGGTCAGGTTGGAGACGTAGCCCGTGTTGACCACGATATCGAGCGCGATCTGCTTGACGGCTTCGGTCGACAGGTTCTGGCGAACGTCCTCAAGACCCTGCACGCCATAGGTAAACAGCGGCTCGGAGCAGGTGTGTGCGAGCGCCAGGCCAAGACCTGCGGTGTGCTCCAGGTTGCCGGCGCTCGTGGCGTACTCGACCTCGGGCTGCTTGGACAGGGCATCGCCCACGCCCGCCCAGAAGTACTCCGCCGGAGCCTCGGCGATGATCTTGGGGTTGATGAAGATGTGCGCGGGGCGGTCGGGGTACGAATAGCCCTCGAGCGAGCCGTCGTCGTTGTAGACAACGGCAATGGCGGTCGCGGCCGAGCAGTTGGAGCAGATCGTCGGTACCGTAAAGACGATCTTCTTGAGCTCGATGGCCGCCGTCTTGACGGTGTCGAGCGCTTTGCCGCCGCCGCATGCGATGAGCACATCGGCCTCTCGGCAGGCGGGGGAGTTAACAAGCTTGGCGATATTGGCACGCGTGCTGTTGGTGCCGTAGACGCGTGTCTCCAGAATCTCGATGTCGGTGCCCTCCAGTGCCGCTTCGATACTGGGAAGCGCCGCGGCCAGTGCTCGTTTACCACCGATAATCGCGACCTTGGCCGCTCCGTACTCGTCCAGCGCGCCGGGCAGCTCGTCAAAGCAGTCCTCGCCGACGGTGTAGTCGCTCATTCCAATCGTGCGCATAGCAGCCTTCTTTCGTTAGATAAAGTGCTTTCAGGTATTTTGCTCCAAGTGAGTGCTTGCGACCGCGAGAAATTACTAAAGTATGAAACCGATGTTGAGGGTTTTTCGCCGGCGTTGACCGTGCTACCATACAGCGCATAAGCGTTGATGGGGACGAGTAGTCGGCCGTCCGTGTGCTACAGAGAACGGGGAGCGCTGAGAACCCGTGCATGCGACCGATGAAAATCACCCCGGAGCTGCGGTCCCAACGGACGCGCCGTACAGGCACGTCTTAGTAGACATCGCCGAGATGGTCGTCGATACAGGCCAGCCGAGTAACGGATGCGAGCGCGCTGTAATGCGGGTGAGGGCATCTAAGCTGGGTGGTTAAGCGAAGAGCTTTTGCGGGCAGACGGCCCGTTTTGTGGCGCTTCGTCCCAGCTTGCAGGGACGGGCGCTTTTTTTGGTGCCCAACGGGCGTGCGCGCCCACGACATGAAAGGGGTACCGTGGCAAACGAGTACAAGCAGACGATGAATCTGCCCAAAACCGGTTTTCCCATGCGTGCCGGTCTTTCCAAGTCCGAGCCCAAGCGACTCAAGGACTGGCAGGACAACAAGGTCTACGAGCAAGTTCTGAAGAAGAACGAGGGTCACAAGAAGTTCGTGCTGCACGACGGCCCTCCGTACGCCAACGGTCCGATCCACATCGGCCACGCCATGAACAAGATTTCCAAGGACATGATCAACCGCTACTGGATGATGCAGGGCTATGAGGTTCCCTACGTCCCCGGTTGGGACTGCCACGGCCAGCCGATCGAGCACAAGGTCGAGGAGAAGCTTGGCACCGAGAAGTTCAACCAGACCCCCACGGCCAAGATTCGTGAGCTCTGCAACAAGTTCGCTGTCGAGAACATCGAGCTGCAGAAGGCCGGTTTCCGTCGCTTGGGCGTGCTCGGCGACTGGGACAACCCCTACCTGACGCTTTATCACCAGCATGACGCCGCCGACATCGAGGTTTTCAAGGCGATGTTCGATAAGGGCATGATCTATCGCGGCCACAAGCCGGTTCACTGGTGCAAGCACTGCCACACTGCGCTGGCCGAGGCCGAGATCGAGTACTCCGACGAGACGAGCCCGTCCATCTTCGTGCGCTTTGAGATGACCTCCAAGCCCGCCGGCCTCGAGAACTTCGACGGCCCGGTCGACTTCATCATCTGGACGACTACGCCGTGGACCATCCCGTCCGACCAGGCCGTTTCCCTCAAGCCCGGTGCCGCCTACGTCGCCGTTGAACACGAGGGCCGTGCCGAGGTCATGCTCGAAGACCTGGCTCCCAAGTGCTGCGAGGAGTTTGGCTGGGAGTACACCCCGGTCATGGTCGACGGCAAGCCCTACGTGGTTCCTGCCGAGACCTTCCACCACATCCACTACAAGCAGCCGATCTTTGACGGCGTTGAGGGCGTGGCGCTGCTGGCCGATTACGTCGGTGTCGATGACGGTACCGGTATCGTCCACAACTCGCCCGGTCACGGCGTCGATGACTACTTCGCCTGCCTCAAGGAGGGCATCACCGACATCTGCATGCCGGTCGATGACGACGGCAAGTTCTACACCGGCGAGGAGTTTGGTACCGGTGGCCCCTTCAGCGGTATGGACACCGATGAGGCCAACCCGCACATCATCGAGTTCCTGCGCGAGCGCGGCACCCTGGTCCTCGAGAAGAAGATCACGCACAGTTATCCGCACTGCTGGCGCTGCAAGCACCCGGTGCTCTTCCGTGCTACCGACCAGTGGTTTGTCTCGATGGACAAGACCGGTTTGCGCGAGCAGGCTGGCAAGGAGGTCCGTGAGAACGTCAAGTGGTATCCGGCTCACGCCGCCAACCGCATTGGCGCCATGGTCGAGCAGCGTCCTGACTGGTGCATCAGCCGTCAGCGCAACTGGGGCGTGCCTATCCCCAGCTACACCTGCGCCGACTGCGGCGAGAAGGTCATGAACGACGCCACGCTCGACGCCGTCATCAAGCGCTTCCACGAGAAGGGCTCCGACGCCTGGTTCACCGACGCTCCCGAGAGCTACCTGGGCGAGGCCTGCGTCTGCCCCAAGTGCGGCGGCCATCACCTCAAGGCCGATAAGGACATCCTCGACGTGTGGTGGGACTCCGGCGTCTCCTGGAAGGCCGTCTGCGAGTACCGTCCCGAGCTGGAGTACCCGGCGGACGTCTACCTCGAGGGCTCTGACCAGCACCGCGGTTGGTTCCAGAGCTCTTTGCTCACCTCGGTGGGCGCCAACGGCCACGCTCCGTACAAGGCGGTCGTCTCGCAGGGCTTCACCCTCGACGGCCAGGGCCGTAAGATGTCTAAGTCACTCGGCAACGTCATCGACCCCAACAAGGTCTGCGACGAGATGGGTGCCGACATCATCCGTCTGTGGGTCGCCTCCGTCGATACCAGCTCCGACGTCTCCATCGACCACGAGATTCTCGCTCGTACGTCCGATGCCTACCGTCGTTTCCGCAACACGCTGCGCTTCCTGCTCTCCGAGCTCGAGGGTCAGTTTGAGCCCGAGACCGACGGCGTCGCCTTTGCCGACCTGCTGCCGCTCGACAAGCTCATGGTTGCTCGCCTGACCCAGGTCCAGGCCGAGGTTGACGACGCCTACGCCAGCTACGAGTTCCCGCGCGCCTACCGTGCGCTTTACGACTTTGTGGTTACCGAGCTCTCCAACGTGTATCTCGACGCCCTGAAGGACCGTCTGTACTGTGAGAAGCCCGGTTCGCTCGAGCGTCGCAGCGCCCAGACCGTGCTGGCCGAGCTCTTCTCGATGCTCATGCGCGACCTGCAGCCGATCTTGTCCTACACGGTCGACGAGGCCATGGCCTATGCGCCCGCCGGCTGCGTCGATCACCAGAAGTACGCCGCGCTGCTCGATTGGTACAAGTCGCCCATCACGGTCGACGAGGCCAATGAGTTTGAGGGCGTGCTCGAGGCTTCACTCGAGCTCCGCAGCGTCGTGACCAAGGCCCTTGAGGATGCCCGCTCCGCCGGCACCTTCACCAAGAGCCAGCAGGTCCGCGTCAAGGCGGTCGTTCCCGCCGAAATGTATGCGCTGCTGACCGGCGACAAGGCCGTCGACCTGGCCGAGTTCTACATCGTCTCCGATGTTGAGCTTACCCAGGGCGAGGAGCTTTCTGTTGCCATCGATGCTGCCGAGGGCGAGTGCTGCGACCGTTGCTGGAACTACCGCACCACCGTCGGCGAGTACAACGGCCACGCTCACATTTGCAAGAGGTGTGCGGACGCCTTGTAGCTACGCGGTTTTACCAAACCGCGTAACCGGTTGACGCTGCAAACCCGCCAGAGCGGCAATCTGCCTTTCAACTTCGGCGGCATGATCAAAAGATCAATGCCGCCTCGTTTCAAGGCACCTTGCTCGCTCTGGCGGGTTTTCGCTGTCGGTAATGAATCATCGGCTATTTCGTTGCTGGTCAATATAAGATATTGCTTTGCGTTAAACGTAATTCGATTGTTTTGAGGGTAGGGGATTGATTTGGGTCGTACTGGGGATATGACGCCGCCTTTGCGTTGGCGGTTGGGTGTTGCTGGTGGGGTAGCGCTGGCTGTGCTGCTTGTTGACCAGCTGACCAAGCTTGCGGTTCGCGCCGTGGGCGACGCTTTGCATGTGACCGTCATCCCCGGTGTCGTCGACTTTATGTTTGTCCGCAATATCGGAGCCGCCTTTAGCATGGGTGAGGGCCATGGTATGGCTTTTGCCGTGCTGGCGCTAGCGGTCATTGCCGCCATTGCCGTGTACCTGGTTCGTGCGCCTCAGCTCGCTCAGCTGGAGGTCGTGGGCATGGCTATGGTCGTGGGCGGCGCCATTGGCAATGCGATCGACCGTCTGGCTTTTGGCTTTGTGACCGATTTTATTGCCACCACCTTCATCGACTTCCCCGTCTTCAATGTGGCCGATGTCGGCATTACGGTCGGTGTGGTGCTTGCCCTCATCGGCTACATGTTCTTGAGTCCTGCGGCCCGTGAGGTCGACGCGACCGCCGAGCTCAACGCCCGTGACGAGGCCCGCGCTAAGCGCAAGGCCCAGCAGCGTGGGGAGCGTGCCCGCAAGATTCGCGAAAGGAGCGAGCGCTAATGGCCGACATCCATATCCTTGTTGCCGACGATGCCGCTGGTCAGCGTCTTGACGCCTATCTGGGCGCTAATGACGGCTGCCCTACGCGCTCTGCCTGCGCGCATCTGATCGAGGGCGGTGCCGTTGCCGTCAACGGCGAGACATGCCTGTCAAAAAAGTATGCCGTGCGCTCCGGCGACCGTATTTCGGTCGATTTGCCCGAGCCGCACGATCCCACCGATGTGATTCCCGAGGCCATTCCCCTCGATATCCGCTACGAGGACGACTACCTCATCGTGCTCTCCAAGCAGCGCGGTCTGGTGTGCCATCCCGCCCATGGCCACGAGAGCGGCACCCTTGCGAACGCCTTGGTCTATCACTGTGGCATTGACCATCTGGGCACCGTGCAGGGCGAGGACCGCCCCGGCATCGTGCATCGCCTGGATCGTGACACCTCGGGCCTTATGCTCGCGGCAAAAGACGACGACACCCAGCGCGCGCTCCAGAATCTCATCCGCACGCGCACGCTCGACCGCCGCTACATTACGCTCGTCCACGGCCACATTGCCATGGACGAGGGCACCATTAACACCGGCATTGCCCGTTCTACGCGCGACCGTGTCAAGATGGCGGTTTCGGACGATCCTTTCGCGCGCCAGGCCATTACGACCTTTAGGGTCCTCGAGCGCTTCGATTCCACTCGTTTGGACGATGGCTATACGCTCGTCGAGTGCCACCTGTTTACGGGTCGCACGCATCAGATTCGCGTGCACATGCGCCATATCAACCACGCCTGCGTGGGCGATCCGCTCTACGGTAAGTGCGATGCGCGTGCCGACCAGGGTTTGACCAGGCAATTCCTCCATTCCTGGCGCGTGGCGTTCGATCATCCCGTGACGGGGGAGCGCATTGAGTGCCGCGATGAGCTGCCGTGGGATCTCGCCGCCGTTCTGGATGACCTAGCCCCGCGCTCGCTCGGCCGCACTGCCGCCGGCGACGAAATCGTTCCGCAGCTCGGTCTGCTCGAAGCCTAACCAGTATTAGGTGGTTTCTTGAACTCGGTTAGCCTACGGTAAGATATACGGTTGTTTACGTAACGCGTTCTCGGGAGCCTGCATGCTCGCCTTTTTACAAACTAACACGCCCATCGTGATCTTTAACCAGATTGTGGTTACGCTACTCACGGTCTGCTTTCTGTACCAGGTGGTCTTCTTTGTCATTGGCGCTCTTCGTGGCGAGGTCGCGCCTCCCAAGGCCAAAAAACTCCACCGGTATGCCTTCTTTATTGCAGCACACAACGAGGAGGCCGTTATCGCCAACCTCGTTCGCTCCATCAAGGACCAGGATTATCCGTCCGAGCTCATCGAGGTCTTCGTGGTCGCCGATGCTTGCACCGACAACACGGCGCAGCTCGCGCGCGAGGCCGGTGCTATTGTTTACGAGCGCAATGACCTGGCCCGCAAGGGCAAGAGCTGGGTTATGGACTTTGGTTTCGATCGTATTCTCAACGAGTATCCCGACACGTTTGAGGGCTACTTTATCTTCGATGCCGACAACGTTATCTCCCGCGATTACGTCTCCAAGATGAATGACGCCTTTGACCAGGGCTTCCATGTGGTCACAAGCTACCGCAACTCCAAGAACTTTGGCAGCTCGTGGATCTCGGCTGCCAACGCCACTTGGTACCTGCGCGAGGCGCGTTTCCTTAACAACGCGCGTAATATCTGCAAGACGTCCTGCGCCGTATCGGGTTCGGGCTACCTTATCTCGGCTAGCGTTATTGAGGGCATGCACGGCTGGCAGTTCCATACGCTGACCGAGGATATTCAGTTCACCACGTTCTGCGCTATTCACGGCATTCGTATTGGCTATGCGCCGGCGGAGTTCTTTGACGAGCAGCCTGTGACGTTTAAGGCGTCCTGGAAGCAGCGTATGCGCTGGACCAAGGGCTTCTACCAGGTGTTCTTTACCTACGGTAAGCATCTGGTCAAGTCGACGTTCCGCTATCATCGCTTTGCCGCATATGACATGTTTATGACCATCGCTCCGGGCATGCTGCTGTCCCTGATCTCTATGCTCGCCAATGCGACGTTCCTGATCGTGGGTGGCCTTTCGCATGGCTTTTTGGCTACCGAGGTCGAGATGCAGGCTTGTGCCGCCTCGCTTATCATGACGTTCGTGATGATGTACCAGACCTTCTTTATCCTGGCGCTGCTCACGACCATCTTTGAGTACAAGCACATTCATTGCGCTCAAAAGTGGCGCCTGGTGACCAACCTGTTTACCTTCCCGATCTTTATGTTCAGCTATATCCCCATCACGGTTGCCGCGCTGTTCCTGAAGGTCGACTGGGTTCCTACCCAACATGCCGTAAACGTTACCCTCGACGAGGTCATGCAGGGCGCCAAGTAACCACGACCAGAACCACCGCAAAGGGGGTGCACCTTTGTGGTGGTTTTTGCTTTTGAGCAGCTGCTCATGGAGGTGCACGATGTTCTACATCCCATTTTGGATCTGCGTCTTTGCCGGTGCGGTGGTTGATGCCCGTGAGCGGCGGTTTCCCAATGAGCTTGCTGGCGCGTGCGCCGTGGCGGCGTTTGCGGGCGTTTGGCTCGACCTCGGTTTGAACACAACGCTTGACCACGCAGGTCTTGCCGTCATCGTGTATCTTGCTCTCGTTCTGACTGAGTCCCTCTGGCGTCGTCTTCGCCAAATCCCGGGCATCGGCATGGGAGATGCTAAGGCACTTTTCGCGCTTTGCACGCTCGACCCTATGGGTGGCATCGTGGCATTTGCCGCCGCGCTCCTGGTCCTTGCCCTCTCCTGCCTCATCACAAAATCGCGCTCC
Organism: uncultured Collinsella sp.; assembly: GCA_900549715.1. Lineage (GTDB taxonomy): Bacteria > Actinomycetota > Coriobacteriia > Coriobacteriales > Coriobacteriaceae > Collinsella. The sequence goes on from URPK01000014.1 coordinate 8,200, forward strand.
TTGCCATTGCTCCCGTTTTTGGTGCCGATTTTTGCCATAATCGAGGTTGTGGGCTGCACTTTGTAACCGATTGCGCATCCTTCTTAAGGAGCATGCCATGGCAACTAATCAAGAAACGGCCGTCATTAAGGCGCGCATGGACCGTATTCCCTCGGCGTTGTCGCCCGAACTTTTCGAGCGCATTGCCACCGATCGTGCTTCGGGCTATGTTAACCCGTATCGTTGCAACGACGATCAGGTCATTCGTCGTATTGATCGCGCCGCCGACAAAGGCACGCTTATGCGTCCGGCGTTTATGCGCGATACCGAAAAGATACTTCATCTTCCTGCGTACACCCGTTATGCAGGCAAAACGCAGGTCTTTAGCTTCCGTAGCAATGACGATCTGTCACGCCGCGGTTTGCACGTGCAGCTTGTCTCCCGCATTGCGCGCGATATCGGTCGCGCCCTGGGGCTCAATTGCGATCTGATCGAGGCGATTGGCCTGGGCCACGACTTGGGACACACGCCTTTCGGCCATGCCGGTGAGCGATTCCTCAACGATATCTACCACGAGCGTACGGGGCGTTATTTTTTCCATAACGTGCAGTCGGTCCGCGTGCTCGACGCGCTGTACGGCCGTAACGTGTCACTCCAGACGCTCGACGGCGTGCTATGCCATAACGGCGAGTACGAGCAGCGCGTGTTTGAATTGTCGGATATGGGCTCCTTTGACCAGTTCGATCAGGCGGTCGAGGACTGCATCGCCACGGGCTATGGCGCCATTGGGCACCTGCGTCCCATGACGCTCGAGGGCTGCGTCGTTCGCATCTCGGATATTCTTGCCTACGTCGGTCGTGACCGTCAGGATGCGATCGCGGCGGGTCTGCTTTCGCCCGACGCTTTTGACGATGGTCGGGGCGGCGCCTATAACAGCTGGATCCTCACGCACGCTTCCATCGATATCGTTGAGCATAGCTATGGTAAGCCGCGCATCGAGATGAGCGAGGACCTGTTTGAGGAAATTCGTCGAGCCAAGCGCGAGAACTACGAGAAGATCTATAGCAAGGGCGGTATCGAAGGCGATTCCGAGGAGGAGCTGCGCGAGGCGTTCGAAAAGCTCTACGACCGTTGCCTGCGGGATCTAAACAGTGGCGACGAGTCCTCTTATATCTTTAAGCACCATATTTCGCGCATTGAGCAGCAGCTTTCCTACTATCATCGTACCTATGCCTGGCAGGACGACAAGGATCAAGCCGTGGTTGATTACATCGCGAGCATGACGGACGGTTATTTCTGCGAGCTGACGAGCAAGCTGTTCCCGGGTCTAAAGTTTCCGCATCGTACCTATATTAACGAACGGTAGTTCGTATTTATTCGGTATACTGTTTGTGGAAAACGTTTTTGATTGATGCACGGGATGGCTATGGACGACCTTTTTTCTGCTTCGACGCGCGAGCGTTCCTTTCAGAATGCGCCGCTTGCGGTGCGCATGCGCCCCAATTCGCTCGACGATTATGTGGGCCAGCAAAAGGCCGTCGGTAAGGGCTCATGGTTGCGTGCCGCGATCGAGCACGACGTGCTTTCGAGCGTGATTCTGTACGGGCCGGCCGGTACGGGTAAGACGACGCTGGCCCACATTATCGCCAACCATACCAAGAGCGAGTTTGTTGAGGTCAGCGCCGTGACGGGCACTGTGAAGGACCTGCGCCGCGTAATCGATGAGGCTAAGACCCGTCTGAACACCTACGACCGCCGCACCATTCTGTTTATCGATGAGATCCATCGCTTTTCGAAGTCGCAGCAAGATGCCCTGCTGCATGCGGTCGAGAACCGCACCGTCATTATGATTGGCGCCACGACGGAAAACCCGTACTTTGAGGTCAACTCGGCATTGCTCTCGCGTGGTCGCGTGGTGGAGCTTGAGCACCTCAAAGACGAGGATATCGCCACGCTTATTGAGCGTGCGCTCGAGGCGCCGCAGGGTTTGGGCGGCAAGTTCTCGGCCGATGAGGATACGGTCAAGACCATTTGTACGCTGGCTGCGGGTGATGCACGCTCGGCCCTGACGACACTTGAGCTGGCGAGCGAGATTGCCGTCACGCGTCCCGATACCGAAGGGACGCCAGCGCCGGCGGCGGGGGAGCGCTATCCCATCACCGTGGATGACGTAAAGATTGCCAATCCGCGCCGTGGGTTTTCGTATGACAAAAACGGTGACATGCACTACGACATTATCAGTGCGTTCATTAAGTCCATGCGCGGCAGCGACCCCGATGCCACCATTTATTGGCTCGCGCGCATGATCGATGCAGGGGAGGATCCTAAGTTTATCGCCCGTCGCATTATGATTCAGGCTTCTGAGGATGTTGGCAATGCCGATCCGCAGGCGCTTTTGGTGGCGCATGCCGCGTTTAAGTCTGCCGAGGTCATTGGCTATCCCGAGTGCCGCATTAACCTTGCTCAGGCTGCACTCTATGTGTGCTTGGCGCCTAAATCCAACGCGTGTGAGGCTTCAATCGATGCGGCGCTGGCCGATATCCATTCTAGTGGGCTTCGCGAGGTGCCGAGTTATCTACGCGATCGCCATCGCCCGGGCAGCGATGAATACGGTGTGTATAAGTATCCGCACGATTATCCCGAAGGCTGGGTCGACCAGCGCTATTTGCCCGAAGGCTTAGAACGCGGTGCATTTTGGCAGCCTGCCGGCCGCGGTTGGGAAGAATGGCGCGTAGAGCAAAGCGAACGCGACCGCAGCGGGAATGCACCGAAGTAACTGCTGATTATTTTGCCCCAGGATCTCACGCTTGGCATGTTCGGTCCCCTTTGGGGTACCATGAACAGCGTCTGTATTTCGATTCCTTTGGGAGGCTTGTATGAGTCCCATTCAAATCGCCCTGCTGGTGCTCGCCGTTGCCGGCGTGTGGGCTGTTGTCGAGCTCGCGCTCACGCTGCGCAAGACCCGCACCGTCGTTGATTCGCTCGACAAGACGGTAACCGACCTCAACAATACGATTGCCGAGGCTCAGCCCGTGGTGGCAAAGCTTGATGGCGCCGTTGACGAGCTTACGCCGGCACTTGCCCAGATGGAGCCGCTCCTCAAGTCGAGCAAGACTGCCGTTGATGCTCTGACGTCTAACCTCGTTGAGGTTGAGGCGGTCGTTCGCGACATTTCCGAGGTCACGGGCAGCGTGGCCGAGGCCAGCAATGCCGTATCGAGCGTGACTGATTCTGCTGCTGGCGCCGTGCAGAAGCTCTTCAATAAGGTGAAGGCTCCTGCAGCCGACGCCGATCGCAAGCTCGCCGCTGCCGCTGCCGAGGCCGAGCAGCCCACTGAGCGCGTTCTGATTGGCGACGACGATGCCGCTGCTGACGACGATGATGTTCAGAAGCCCGCTGCTAAGCCTGCTCAGTATTACACCTATACGCCTGCCGAGACCTCCGAGGAGTCCTGCGATGAGTAGCGAAGCAACCTGCCCCATTACGCTGAGCGTTGCCGGTGATCCGCGTCTCGCGCGCTTGGTGCGCATGACGGCCGCCAACGTCGGCGCCCTGTGCTCTATGTCCGTCGATCGCATCGAGGACATTCGTATGGCTGCCGAAGAAGCCTTCATCTTTGGCTGCACGGCTGTTGATTCCGACGATATCTCGATCAAATTCGATGTCGACGAATCGCATGTGGGCATGACCTTTACCTTTGGCGACCAGGCGACTGTCGATGAGGATGACCAGGCTGCCGTGTATGCCGAGCTCATTTTGGCGAGTGTGTGCGACTCCTACGAAAAGACTACAGCGCCCCTAACGCTTTCCCTCGACCTCAAGGCGGATATCTAATATGACCGAACGCTCCCGGAGCGGCAAGACCGCTTGGGACAAGGAGAAAACCCGCGAGCTGTTTCGTCGTTATAAGGAGACCGGTGATCCGGATGCTCGCGAGCAGCTCGTCATGTCCCATATGAACCTGGTAAGGTTTCTTGCCAACAAATTCAAGAACCGCGGCGAGCCGCTCGATGACCTTTTGCAGGTCGGGTACTTGGGCTTGCTCAAGGCTATCGATCGCTTTGATCCCGAGCGCGGACTCGAGTTCACGACGTTTGCCACGCCCACCATCTTGGGCGAGATTAAGCGCCACTTCCGCGACAAGGGCTGGAGTGTGCGCGTGCCGCGTCGTCTGCAGGAGCTCTCTGCCAAGGTTAACCAGGCCACCGACAAGCTCACCAACGAGCTTCAGCGTTCGCCCAAGGTTGAGGAAATCGCCGATTATCTTGGCGTAACCGTCGACGAGGTGCTCGAAGCCATGGAATCGTCCTCGGCCTACACCTCGGTGCCCATCGAGGCCCCCGGTGCGTCCGATTCCGATGATGCGCCTTCGATTCTCGATCGTTACGCCGACGATGACAACGAGCTCGACTTTACCGATGACCGTCTGGTAATCGAGGAAGCCATCCGCGATTTCTCGCCGCGCGAGCGCGAGGTTATCGAGCTGCGTTTTGTGAAGGGCATGACCCAGATCGAGATTGCCAAGAAGCTGGGCATCTCGCAGGTGCAGGTTTCGCGTCTGCTGCGCCGCACGCTTAAGAAGATTCAAGATAAGATCGACCCCGACGGAGTGATGGTTCGTTCATGAGTGAGCACCCCCAACAAATCGACCGCACGCTTCGCGATACCCGTATTCTGACGCTGCGCATTTGGGGCGTCGTCGGCTGCATTGTCATCGCTGCCGTCATCTTTAACCTTATGGGCATCCTGGCACCGGTCATCGAGTTTTTGGCAGTCGGTTCCATCATCGCTTTTGTCATGTCGCCGATCACCAACTGGCTCGAGCATCACGGCGTGAATCGCGGCATCGGTTCGCTTATCGCGCTCATTGTGGTTGTTGCCGTGCTCGTCGGCGTCGTCTGCATCCTCTCGCCTATTTTGCTCGGTCAAATCATGGAAGTCCTGAGCCGCCTGCCCGAGCAGCTTCGTGTTGCGGGTGGCGACCTCAACGAGATGGTCTCGCATGTCAAGACGCTCAACAACACGCCGCTCATGGAGTATTTGGACGATAATCTTTCGTCGCTGGTTACCGTGGCATCGAAGTATGTGTCTCAGATCGCTGCCGAGCTTGGCCGCGGTGTGTTCCCGCTCATCACCAATACGGCCTCGCAGTTGTTCGTGATCTTCCTTGGTCTGGTGCTTGCCTACTGGATGGCCTGCGATTATCCTCGCATGCACCACGAGATTTGCACCATCATCGGTCAGGAGAAGGAGACTTCGTACCGCTTTATGGTCGCCATCCTTTCTCGCTCTGTCGGCGGCTACATGCGCGGTATGGTCGTGACGTCCATCTGCGGTGGTTTCCTCGCCTTTATTGGTTTTATGATTATCGGCCATCCGTATGCGGCGCTCATGGCTATCTTTACCGGCATCATGCATTTGGTTCCGGTCGTCGGCCCCTGGGTGAGCGCGGCAATCGCCACAGTGCTCGGTTTCATGTTCAGCCCCATGTTGGCGTTGTGGACGCTCATCGTGACGATGGTCGCGCAAAACGTCACTGATAATGTGATTTCGCCTAAGGTCATGCAGAGCTCGGTGCAGGTGCATCCCATCATGAGCCTCACGGCGCTCGTTATTGGCTCGGCACTCATGGGCCCCATCGGCATGATTATTGCCATCCCGCTGTGTGCGGCCCTCAAGGGTATCTTCGTGTACTACTTCGAGAATGAGACCGGCCGACAGCTTGTGGCCTATGACGGCGCCGTGTTTAAGGGCACGCCGTACCGCGATGCCGATGGCAACCCGGTCGCCGCCTACGACGCGCTCGGCGACGACACCTTCATTTACGAGTCCGAGCTCATCGGCAACGAGACTGCGCCCGAGGCCAAGGCCATGCCCAAGCCCGAGTTTGATAATCCCTGGATTAAGCTCTCTGGCCTGCAGCCCGAAGCCACGGGCTTCTTCAAGAACCCCTTTGCCAAGGACGATGACTCCAACACGGACGACGATACCAAAACCGGCATCGACGGCTCCATGGACGACTCGGATTCTAAATAGGTCCTATTAACGTTTCTTGAAGTTGAAAATGACAAGAAACGCGAGCAAAGCGATTGATAAGGGGCCGGCAACATAGAAAAAGAGAATGTCAATTGCGCGTAGAGTGTAATAAGCCTTATCGCCGGACATTACTGCATACAACACGTAGCCAAATGCTGGTTGGTTTGCGTACCAGCAGGTGAAAGCCAAAAGCGTTAAAAGTGTCGCTAACAGAAGTGCATTGAGGAAAAATCGTTTGCTTTTCATCGATCTCTCCTTCCGGGTGACTCTTATATGTAATTCTACAGCAGCCCTTTTTCAAAGGATCGCACAGTACTAAATAACGTGCACTTTCGCTGGAGGGTCGCTGTTTGGCGGCCCTCTTTTTTGCACAGGCGCGGTGGGATGGTAATATCGTTACGTTTGAACTGTTTCGATGTGAAACCGAGGAGATTCCCTCTATGAGTGCTGACTACCCGTCAATGACTACGGCTGAGATTCGCTCTAAGTTCCTCAACTTCTTTGAGGAGCGCGGTCTTAAGCTCTATCCTTCTTCGTCCCTCGTCCCCGACGATCCTTCGCTGCTGCTTGCCAACGCCGGCATGAACCAGTTTAAGGAGTATTACCAGGGCAAGAAGACCATGAAGGAGATCGGCGCAATCTCTTGCCAGAAGTGCGTCCGCACCAACGACATCGATTGCATCGGCGAGGACGGCCGTCACCTGTCCTTCTTTGAGATGCTCGGCGACTTCTCCTTTGGTGGCGTCTCCAAGCAGCAGGCCTGCGCTTGGGCCTTTGAGCTCATTACCAAGGAGTTCAAGCTGCCTCTCGACCGCCTGTACTTTACTGTCTTTACCGAGGACGACGAGACCCACGATGTGTGGCGCTCCCTGGGCGTTGCCGAGGATCATATCTCCCGCCTGGGCGAGGACGACAACTTCTGGGCCGCTGGCCCCACCGGCCCCTGCGGTCCGTGCTCTGAGATTTACTTTGACATGGGCGAGGAGGTTGGCTGCGGCAGCCCCGACTGCAAGCCTGGCTGCGACTGCGACCGCTTCCTTGAGTTCTGGAACCTCGTGTTTACCCAGTACGACCGCCAGGAGGACGGCTCCATGCCGGAGCTGCCGCACCGCAACCTCGATACGGGCATGGGTCTGGAGCGCATGGCCGCCATCATGCAGCACAAGACCGCTAACTACGACGGCGATCTGATGCAGCACCTCATCAAACTCGGCGAGGAGATCAGCGGCAAGACCTATGACGCCGACGATTACTCCGGCGCCAGCCGCTCCCTGCGCATCATCGCCGACCACTCCCGTGCCGTCGACTTTATGATCTCGGACGGCATCCTGCCCGGTAACGAGGGCCGCGAGTACGTCCTGCGCCGCCTGCTCCGTCGTGCCGTGTTCCACGGTCGTCTGCTGGGCATCGAGGGCGCCTTCCTGACCAAGTTTATCGACGAGGTCAACGCTCAGATGGGCGAGGCTTATCCCGAGCTGCTCAAGAACGTCGCGCTCGTTAAGGGCATCGTCGCCTCCGAGGAGGAGCGTTTCTCAACGACGCTCGACAACGGCCGCGTTTACCTGGACGAGGCCCTGGCCGCGCTCGCCGACGGCGCTGTCCTTCCGGGCGATGTTGCCTTTAAGCTTCACGACACCTTTGGTTTCCCCATTGACCTGACCGTCGAGATCGCCGGCACCGCCGGTCACGACGTCGACATGGATGGCTTTACCGCTTGCATGGAGGACCAGAAGGCCCGCGCCCGCGCCAACGCCAAGGGCGACGCCTGGGGTAGCTTTAACGACGTGTGGGTCGAGCTTTCCGACAAGGTTGCCGCGACCGAGTTCGACGGCTATGACAACGACGTCATCGATGGCGCCAAGGTTGTCGCCATCGTGAGCAACGGCGAGTCCGTCGAGTCCGTTGCCGCCGGCGAGGACGTCGAGGTCGTGCTCGACCGCACCCCGTTCTATGCCGAGATGGGTGGCCAGCAGGGCGACGCCGGCGAGCTTTCCGCCGAGGGCGTTGCGCTGACCATTTCCGATACCAAGAACCACAACGGCCTGTATGCCCACGTCGCCCACGTCGCCGAGGGCACGCTGACCGTCGGTGCTACCGTGACCGCCGCGCTCGACGCCGAGCGCCGTGGCTTCCTGCGTCGCAACCACACCGCCACGCACCTGCTCGACGCCGCGCTTAAGCAGGTCCTGGGCGAGCATGTCTCCCAGGCTGGCTCGTTGGTGACGCCCGAGCACCTGCGCTTTGACTTCACCCACTTCGAGGCCCTGTCCTCCGAGCAGCTCAAGGCTGTCGAGGACCTGGTCAACCAGCAGATCTTCGCTTCCAAGCCGGTTGTGACCCGCGTCATGGGCATCGACGAGGCCAAGGCCGCCGGTGCTGTCGCCCTCTTTGGCGAGAAGTACGGCGACGTCGTCCGCGTTGTCTCCGTGGGCGCCGAGGACCAGCCGTTCTCCCGCGAGCTCTGCGGTGGCACGCATGCCGCCAACACCGCCGAGATCGGTCTGTTCAAGATCATCTCCGAGTCTTCCACGGGCTCGAACGTCCGCCGTATCGAGGCCGTGACCTCCAAGGGCGCTCTCGACTACATGGCCGACCGCCTGGCGCTCGTTGACGCCGCTGCCGCTGCGCTCAAGTGCCGCGTGGATGAGGTTCCCGCCCGCGTGGAGAACCTGCAGGCCGAGCTGCGCGAGACGTCCAATAAGCTTAAGAAGGCTCTGACCGGTGGCTCCTCCGATGCTATCTCCAGCGCCATCGAGGGCGCCGTCGAGCTCGACGGCTACAAGCTCGTCGTCGCTGAGCTCCAGGGTCTTGAGGCTGCTGACCTGCGAAACGTCTGGGATACCGTGCACCAGAAGGTTGCCGGCCCCGTCGCCTGCGTCGTTGCCAGCGTGACCGAGAAGGGCACCCCGGCTCTGCTCGCCGCTGGCTCCGATGACGCCGTGAAGGCCGGTTTCCACGCCGGTAACGTGATCAAGCAGATCGCGGGCCTGGTCGATGGTCGCGGTGGCGGTCGTCCCAACATGGCCCAGGCCGGTGGCAAGAACGCCGCCGGTATCGCCGATGCCCTCGCGGCCGCTAAGACCGCGCTCGGCGCCTAAGAAGTCGCTGTGGTCGCGCTCGCGCTGGACATAGGGGAGACCAGGATCGGTATTGCCGTCTCGAGCCGTGATGGCAAGATGGCGATGCCTGTCAAGGTGCTTCCGGCTGCCGAGGTCACCGGTATGGCCAAGACGTTTCGCTACCTGGTCGAGGACTATGAGCCCGATATCCTGGTAAGCGGACGTCCCTTGACCATGGCCGGTGAGCCCGGTCCCCAGGCCGAGCGCGTCGCCGCCGTGGCCCAAAAGATTGCCGACAAGCTCGAACTTCCGCTGGAGTTTGAGGACGAGCGCTTGTCCTCGCAAGAGGCCAAACGCATCCTGCGCGAGCAGGGCCTCAACGAAAAACAGATGAGAGGCAAGATTGACATGATCGCCGCCAGCCTGTTTTTGCAGACATGGCTTGATCGTAAAAACGAGGAGGTCTCGCATGCCTAGCGCTTCCGATCCGCGCCAGCCGATTCGTACACGTCAGCCTGTGCCGCGCCCTGCCCAGCCTGGCCAGCGTCCGGCACAGCCGACGCAGCGCGCAGCTCAGCCTGCCGCGCGCCCGGTGCAGTCCTCCTCTCGTTTGGCTCAACCTGCTCAGCGGACGGTTCGACAGCCCACTGCTCGTACGGCCCAGCCTGCAGGCGGTACCCGCTTTAAGCAGCAGGCACCTACCCAGCGAGCACAGGCCCCCCAATCGCATTCGCATCACGCTCGCGGTTCGCACGGCGTTGCTCCGGCCACGCGATCGAGCTACAACACGCATGCTCGTCGCGGTGCCCAAAAGAAAAGCTCCCCGGTGCCTATGATTATCGGCGTCGTCGTCGCCGTGCTAGCGCTTGTCGCGATCGTTTTCTTTGTCGTGCCGGCCGTCAAGGGCTTCTTTGTCGGTGAGGATTCGAAGGTCACGGCTGGTCAGCAGGTTACGGTGACCATTCCTGACGGTGCTTCGGGCGATACGATCGCCTCGATTCTCTCTGAGAACCATATCGTCGAAAATCCCAAGGATTACTATGCGGCGGTGAAAAAGCTCAACGCCGATATGTCGCTCAAGCCTGGTACTTATTCGTTCACCACGCTCATGGACGCGACTAAGGTGGTTCAGCAACTCATGGAAGGCCCCAACGCTGGCTCCAATGCGCTGACGATTCCCGAGGGCTTGACGGTCGATCAAGTCGCCGACCGTGTGGCCCAGGCCTACAATAGCATCTCTAAGGAAGACTTCCTCAACCAGGCCAAGGCCTCCAGCTACGTGGACGACTATAGCTTCCTTAGGGGCGCGGCCAATGATTCGCTCGAGGGCTTCTTGTTCCCCAAGACCTATTCGCTGGGCGATTCGCCGACGGCCGATGATGTGATTCGCGCCATGCTCGATCAGTTTAAGACCGAGTACAAGTCGCTTGACTTTGCGAGCTGCGAGGCGAAGATCAAGGAACGCTACGGTGTGGAGATGTCCGACTACGACATCGTCAACTTGGCCTCTATTGTTGAGCGCGAGGGCCTCAACGCCGATCAACGTGCGCACGTGGCCTCGGTTTTTTACAACCGCCTTGCCGGCAAGCTCGACGGTCTGCGTTATCTCAACAGCGATGCGACCATGATGTATGTCACCGGCGGCGAGGTTGCCGCCGACGACCTGCAGAGCGATAGCCCGTATAACACCTATAAGCACGAGGGCCTGCCGCCCACGCCCATCTGCTCTCCGTCGCTCGAGGCGATCAAGGCCACCCTTGAGCCGACCGACTCCGATGACCTGTATTTCTACATTACACAGGACGAGGAGTACTTCTCGCAAACCTACGAAGAGCATCAACAGTCTTGGAATTAGCATGAGGATTTTTAGCCCCAAACGATACGTTGCCTCGGTCGATCGCATCGACCTTGATACCCTGTGGGCCGACGGCAAACGCGCCATTCTGCTCGATCGCGATAACACCCTGGTGCCGCGCGACACCGAGCAGGTTCCCGCCGCGGTTTCCGCTTGGCTTGACGCCGCCCGCGCCAAAGGCTTTAAGCTGTGCATGGTGTCCAACAACTGGCATCGCGACCAGGTCATGAGCTCTGCACGCGAGCTGGGACTCGAGGCCATTAGCCACGCCATGAAGCCGGCGCCGTTTGCCCTCAAGGCGGGTCTTCAGCGCCTCGGCGCCACGGCCGACGAGGCGGTACTGATCGGTGATCAGCTCTACACTGACGTGTGGAGTGGCAATTTAGCCGGCGTCGATACCATCCTGGTAAAGCCGCAGGCGACGCAGGACCTGTGGTATACGCAGATCTTCCGTATTTTTGAGCGCCGGGCCCTGCGCGACCTTCCCTGCGAGGAATAGGTTTCGCCATGTCTCAGCACATCAAACACGGCTGCGACCATATCTTCTTTATCGGCTTTTTGGGCGCGGGCAAGTCGACGCTCGCGCGCAACGTCGGCACCATGTTCAAGCGGCGTTTTATCGATACCGATCGCCTGGTCGTGCGCCGTTGCGGCAAGTCGGTAACCGAGATTTTTGAGACCGAGGGCGAGGACCGTTTTCGCGAGCTCGAGACCTCGGCGCTCCGTTCGCTCCAAAGCGAGCGCAGCCTGTTGGTTTCGTGCGGTGGCGGTATCGTCGAGACACCGGTGAATATTGAGCTGATGCACGATATGGGTACGTGCGTGTACCTCGAGGGCGACTTCGAGGATTCGATTCGCCAGATTCGTCGGTCCGACACGCGCCCCGATTTCCGCTCGCCCGAGCATGCCGCGCGCCTGTTTGAGCATCGCCGTCCGCTGTATCGTCAGGCCGCAGATATTACCCTTGATATTCGCAACAAGTCCTTCGAGGACGTTTCCTACCTTTGTGCCGAGATGCTTTTGGAGCGTGGACTGCTATGATTCGCCGTCAACTGATCAATTTCCAAAATCGCAGTGTCGATGTTCGCGTCGGCTTTAACGCTTTTAGTGAGCTGTCGCGTATGTTTGCCTCGGCCGTGGGCAAGCCCAAGCGTGCGATGGTTGTCTGGAACAGCGCTGTTTCCGACCGCTTTGGCGAGATCGTTGAGCACGCTCTGGTCGATGCCGGCTTTGCCGTGTCGCCGCTCGTCCTCGAGGTTTCGCCTGCCGGTGCTACGCTGGCCGATGCCGATGCTATCTTTGGCGCCCTGTCTGCCAACGGCGTTACCTGCGACGATCTGGTTGTCGCCGTTGGCGATGCCGCAACCTGCTCGGTTGTTAGCTGGTGCGCCAACCAGTGGTGCGGCCGAACTGAGTGCGCGCTGTTGCCGACGACCTTCGACGCCATGCTCACGGTCGCGACGACCATGAAGCCGCTCGTCGCCTCGTCGGCCAATGCGCTTCCCGCTATCGCGTTCCGTCCCGAACCGGGCTTGGTCGTGTGTGACCTCGACCTTGTTCGCGAAGCGGACCCCGAGGACCTCAAGCTCGGCTATGCGGTACTTGTTGGCACCATGCTTTCGAGCAGCAAGTCGCGCTGGAATCAGTTTATTGAGACTGTCCCCGAGATTCTTGCTGGTGAGGAGGTCGCGCTCGTCAATGCCGTCCAATGGTCTCAGACTGCCCGCAAGGACGTGCTGACGGCCACGAACCCGAGCGCTCGCCATGCGCTCGATTTTGGCAAGATGGGGGAACGCACCCTGCGCGCCTGCTTGGGCGATGCCGCTTCGCAGGTCCCTGCCTACCAGCTGTTGTCCGAGGGCATGCGCTTTGAGGCGCGCCTTGCACATGATGCCTGCGACTTCGATATCGATTACGTCTTTGAGGTCGATGACTGCCTGGAGGACTTTGGTATCGAGGAGCTTGCCTTCGATCTGGAGCCCGCCGCATATATCGAGGAGTTCCGCAGGCAGCAGTTTGTCCGCTCGAACCGCAGTATGTTGCCGCTGCCCGCGGCACTCGGCGCCATTCGTCTAACGAGCGTTGAGGACGAGGTTCTTGAGCGCCATGCTCACGCCTACTTGGCTTCTCGCAAAGAACTTCTCTAAGATTTATTGACATCCATCGTCTTTCGTATCATGTTGAGGGACGGGTTTTCAATCGGTCGCGGATCGCAAGCGATTCCGTCGTTCGGTTGAGACCCGTCCCGTCTTTATAGAGACAACAAGAAAGGAATCTGCATGTCAGAGTTTGCTGCCGGCCCTGCCGGTCGTATCGAGCGTGTCCGTACCCTGATGGCTGAGCGCGGCTACGACGCTGTCGTGGTTCGTGACGAGGCCAATCTTCGTTGGCTTACGGGCGTGAAGGGCGTCTTCGATTACACCTTCGAGTTCCCGCACGCGGCGTTTATTACGGCTGACCAGTGCCTGTTCCATACCGACTCGCGCTACCTCAACAGCTTTGAGGAGAACACGCCCGCCGGCAGCCCCTGGGTCTACGACATGGACGAGGGCACCATCCCCGGTTGGGTCGCCGGCAAGATCGCGGCCAACAAGTGCCGCGTCTGCGCTGTCGAGGACGACATGCAGATCAACTTCTACCAGGGTATTCAGCGTGGCCTGGAGGATCGTTCTGTAGCCTGCATGCTGCCGCTGATGCATGACGACATTCGCAAGATGCGCGCCATCAAGGACGGCGAGGAGATCGAGCTCATGCGCCATGCGCAGTCGATCACCGACGCCGCCTTCCAGCATATGCTCGGCTTTATTAAGCCCGGTATGACCGAGAAGCAGGTTCGCAACGAGCTCGAGAACTTTATGTTCGCCAACGGCGCCGACAGCTTGGCCTTCGGCTCTATCGTGGCGAGCGGCCCCAATACCGCCAACCCGCATGCCGTCCCCAGTGATCGCGTGATCGAGAAGGGCGACTTCGTCCTCATGGATTACGGTGCGGGCTACTGCGACTACCGCTCCGACATGACGCGTACCGTCGTGATGGGCGAGCCCACCCAGGAGCAGCTCGACTTGTACGCGCTCGTACGCCGCACCCACGAGGAGTGCGTCGCCGCTATCCATCCGGGCGTCGAGGGCAACGACATTTTCAAGCTTTCCAAGAAGATCATCGGCGATGCCGGCTATGGCGATTACTACAACCATGGTCTGGGCCACGGCGTGGGCATTGACATCCACGAGCTGCCCAACTTCAACCGCAGCAAGAATATCATCGAGGTTGGCTCGGTTATCACCATGGAGCCCGGCGTGTACCTGCCTGGTGTGGGCGGCGTGCGCCTGGAGGACTACGGCGTGGTCACCGAGAACGGCTACGAGCCCTTCACCAAGACGCCGCATGACCTCCACGTCATCGATTGCTAGCTCATTTCGATAGATTTTTGGGGCGGGGCGTTCGGATAGATTCGGACGCCCCGCGTTCTCTTTTTATGCGCTCGCTGCAGGCGCCTTCTGCAAGTGTATAATTTTAGTCGTATGTAATTTGGACGCTTGTGCGTTCTGCCCATAACAAGAAAGGTCGCTATGCCTACCATTTCTACCGCCGACTTCAAGAACGGCCTCGGTCTCCGCATTAAGGACAAGGTCTACACCATCGTCGAGTTCCAGCATGTCAAGCCGGGCAAGGGCGGCGCGTTTGTGCGCTACAAGACCCGCGACATCAAGAGCGGCCGCGTCGTCGAGAACACCTGCAACGCCGGCACCAAGTTCGAGAGCGTCATGCTCACCACCCGTGAGTTCCAGTACCTCTACAACGATGGCACCGACTACATCTTCATGGACAACGAATCCTATGAGCAGGTTCCCGTTCCCGAGGACATGGTGGGCGAGAACTCCAAGTGGCTGCGCGAGAACGACATCTGCCAGCTGCTCTTCGCCGACGATGAGCTCATGGGCGTGACTCCGCCGATGTTCATCGAGACCACCATCGTCCAGACCGACCCGGGCTTTAAGGGCGACACCGTCCAGGGTTCCACCAAGCCGGCCACGATCGACACCGGCGCTGTCATCCAGGTCCCCATGTACCTCAACGAGGGCGAGGTCATTAAGGTTGACACCCGCGACGGCAAGTTCGTCTCCCGCGTCTAGCAACCAACTCTTCTAGGAGGACTCATGCCCCAGGAAATCAAGATTGACGGCATCGGCATTTCACCCGATGTTCTGACCGCCATCGTCTCGCGCGCCGTGTCGGATGTCGAGGGCATCGCCTCCGTTGGCGTCAAGGACCTTGCCACCAACCTTGTCTCCATGATGCTCTCGTCCAAGGCCCCGGCTTCCGAGCCGGCGGTCGAGGCCGAGGTCGTCGGCGACAAGCTCGCACTCACCGTGCGTGTCGTGGTGTTCTTTGGCTATCCGTTCAAGAAACTCGCCGAGGCCGTTCGCGCTGCCGTGGTCGCCGCCATCGATGCCCAGGTGGGCGTTGAGGTCGAGCGCGTTGACGTTTGCATCGACGGCCTCGTTTTCCCCAAGGAGTAACCTTTGAGCCTTAAGGTTTATCGCGGGCGTACGCTTGCCCGCAGTCAGGCGCTGCAGCTGCTGTTTCAGGCCGAGGCCACGGACAGCCCGCTCGAGCGCGTCCTCGAGGGCGATTTCCTGATCTCGAAGGGCCCCCTCGACCCCTATGCGCTGGAGCTGTGCCGCGGTGCCTACGAGCATATCGATCGCATCGACTGTGCCCTGCGCGCCGTCGCCAAGAACTGGGATCTTATGCGCATGCCCGGCGCCGACCGCAATCTGCTGCGTATCGCCGTCTACGAGATGCGCTTCCTTACCGACGAAGAGGTCTCGGACGCCATCGTGATCAACGAGGCCGTTGAGCTTGCCAAGGCCTATGGCACCGACCAGTCCGCGTCGTTCGTCAACGGCGTGCTGGGCAAGATCGCTCGCAGCGAGGAGCTGCCGGGTGAGGACCTGTACCAGGAGCTGCTGGCCGAGGATCGCGCTCGCGAGGAGGCCCAGGCTGCCGAGGCTGCCGCCAAGGTCGCTGCCGCTCAGGCTGCCGCCGGTGTACTTGCCGCTGATGCGGACGCCGCCGAGGCTGACATCGACTCCGTCGAGGAGTAGTCATGCCAGAGGGTTCTGTCCGCAACTTTGACGAGATCTCAGACCGTTTGGATCAGATCATCGCTACCGTTCGCTCCAAGGATACCTCCTTGGAGCGTTCGCTCGATCTGTTTGACGAGGCGATTGAGCTGGGCTCCCGCGCGGTCGACATGGTCGATAAGTTTGAGCTGACGCCGCGTGAGGCCGACAAGCTCGAGCAGGAATACGATGAGGATGCGGCAAACGAATCCCAGGATAGCTAGGCCGCATCTCCGGATACGAATGGTTGATGGCATTCATGAAACGCGTGCGTCTCGATGACGAACTGATTTCACAGGGCATCTGCGCCGATCGCGCGGATGCCCTTCGCACTCTTATGGCCGGCTTGGTCTCGAGCGGCGGTGAGCGTTTGACCTCTCCGGGGCTCAAGGTGACGCCGGGCCTGCCGCTGCATGTTAAGGGACGCATTCCGTACGTTGGGCGCGGTGGCCTTAAGCTCGAGGGTGCGCTCGATGCGTTTTGTATCGATCCCACGGGCCTTGCCTGCCTGGACGTAGGTTGCTCTACCGGCGGCTTTACCGATTGCCTGCTCAAGCGCGGTGCTGCGACTGTTGTCTCGGTCGACGTGGGCCGTGCTCAGTTCGACTGGTCGCTTCGCCAGGACGATCGCGTGACGCTGCACGAGCGCACGAATGTGACGCAGCTGCCCGAGCTCGGCTACGGCGACGCAATCGACCTGGCCGTGTGCGACGTGTCGTTTACCAGCATCGCGAACATCATCGACGCCGTGCTGGCGTGCCTGACGCCGACGGGGTCGTTCTGCACGCTCGTGAAGCCGCAGTTTGAGGCTCCGGCGGCGCTGGTGGGCGAGGGCGGTATCGTGACAGATCCCACTGTGCGTGTTGACACGCTCGTGGCGGCGATTGAGCTGTTCGCCGCAAAAGGCTTGTTCCCGGTCGACGTGTGCGTGTCGCCCATCCATGGCGCCAAGGGCAACGTGGAGTTTTTCCTGTACGGCACGAGGTTTGCCCCCAGCGAGCGCTCCGATGACGAGTTGCAATCCCAGGTATCGGCTTTGAGCGAGAAAGCTGCAACGCTATGAAGGTCTTTCTGGTTCCCAATTACTACAAGCAAGAGGCGGTCGAGAGCGGCCTGATGCTCGAGCTTTGGCTGACGCGCCAAGGCTACGAGGTCGCATGGGCGGCCGACCAGCGCTCCAAGATCCAGAGTACGCCCGACGTGGATGGTGCCGATCTTGTCATCACGCTCGGCGGCGACGGCACGTTGCTTCGTGCGGCCCGTATCCTCAACTACCGCGAGATTCCTATTCTTGGTCTTTCCTATGGTCACTTGGGCTTTTTGACGGCGGCCAGTCCCGAGGAACGCGATATTTTGCAGGTTGTGAGCGATGCCCTGTCCGGTGAGCTCCACGTGAGTCGTCGCGCCACGATCGCTGCAGACATCGTTTCTGTGCGCGAGGACGGCACCAAGGATGTCGTGCGTTCTTTTGCCCTCAACGACATGGCGCTCACGCGCGGGCCGCTTTCCGATATGGTCGAGTTCGATATCACCGTTTCGGGCCACCATATCGACCGGCTGCGTGGCGACGGCGTTGTTGTGTCCACGGCAACCGGCTCTACGGGCTATGCGCTGAGCGCCGGCGGCCCTATCGTGAGCCCCGATTACACGGGTATGGTTTGCGTGCCCATCGCGCCGCACACCATTCAAGCTCGCGCTTTCTTGACTTCGCCAAGCGATGTCGTCGAGATTTTTATGTCTGACGACCGACCGAGTGTGCCTGCCATCGCTATCGACGGACAGTTTATTACCTGCGATGGTACCGTCGAGAGCGTAGCCGTGCGTCGCGGTCCCGGCGATGTTCTGCTGCTCGACTATGGCCCCGAGAGCTTCTATAACTCGGTGAGCCGCGTATTCTACGGAGTTCGCCATGATCGATGAGCTTCAGGTTTCAAACATTGCGCTCATTCGCGAGGCGACGTTGGTGCCGAGTGCCGGCTTGACCGTCCTGACCGGCGAGACCGGTGCCGGCAAGACCGCACTGCTCTCGGCGCTTAAGCTCATTTTGGGCGAGCGCGCGGATTCGTCGACCGTGCGCGAGGGTGAGGCGCTTGCGAGCGTCGAGGCGCGCTTGTTCGATGGCCCGCACGACACGGAGGGCTTCACCGTGCAGCGCAGCCTTTCTGCCGAAGGCCGCAGCCGCGTCAAGATTGATGGTCGCATTGCCAGCGTGCGCGAGCTTTCCGAGCGCGTCGGCGTGATGATGGATCTGTGCGGCCAGCATGAACATCAGCGCCTGCTCGATCCGGCACATCATGTTGCCATGGTCGATGCCTGGGCTGGTCGCTCTGCGCTCGAGGCGCTGGAAAAGTACCGTGTCTGCTTTAAGGCGTCGCGTGCGGCTGCCAAGGAGGTCCGTCGCGTAGAGGAGGCGTCGCGTGCGCAGGGGAGTCGCGTCGAGGAGGCGCGCTTCGCCCTAGAGCGCATCGCCGAGGTTGACCCCAAGCCAGGTGAGTATGAGGAGCTCGAGGAGCTGCTGCCGCGCTCGGAGCATGCCGAGGTGCTGGTGGCCACGGCTAACGAAGCCCATGCATCGATTGCCGCCGAAGGGGGAGCGCTCGATGCCGTGAACAGCGCCGTGGCCGAGCTTTCACGCATGACGACCGTTGACCGCAAGCTAGGCGACATCGCCGATGCCCTTTCGGATGCCTGCATCTCACTCGAGGATTGCGCCAATGAGCTGCGTGCTTATCGCGATGGTGTTGCGTTCGATCCTCGCGAGCTCGCTCGCATGCGAGAGCGGTATTCCGACCTTAAGGGACTTCTGCGGCAGTGGGGTCCCACCATGGACGATGTATTTGCCATGCGTGACCGCTCGCGGGAGTTGTTATCGCTGGTGGACGATGGTGACGAGCAGATTAGGAAGGCACGCGAGGCACTCGGCGCGGCGGAGCACGAACTGTTCGCCGCTGCCAAGGCGCTTAAGCGCGCACGCAATACGGCAGCCCCGCGTTTTTGTCACGAGGTGGGTCGTCAGATGGCACGCCTCGAGATGGGCGGCGCTGAGCTGGTCTGGGAGTCCCGCGATCTCCCTCGCGCTGAGTGGACACCCGCGGGCCCTTCGAGCTACGAGCTTCTGTATCGCAGCGGTGCCGGCCTCACACCGCGCCCTCTGCGCCGCATCGCCTCGGGCGGTGAGCTGAGCCGCGTTATGCTGGCGAGCAAGGTGGTCCTGGGTAATGCGGACGGCGTCGACACGCTGGTATTTGACGAGGTCGATGCCGGTGTCGGTGGTTCCACGGCTCGTGCTCTTGCTGGCGTGCTGGCCGATCTTGCCGTCACGCATCAGGTCATCGTCGTAACCCACCTGGCGCAGGTCGCCGTCATGGCCGACAAACACTACGTGGTCAGTAAAGAGCCCGGCGATGTTCCCCAGACGCACCTGGACGAGGTGACTGGGGACGCCCGTACCGCAGAGATCGCTCGCATGCTGAGCGGCGATCAGTCGGAGGCAAGCCTAGCGCACGCCAGGCAGATGTTGGAAGAGGCTCGAGGTTAGAACGACCCGGTGGTGTTGGGGGCAAAATATCAGTAATTCTTGCCTCGCTACTTGTCCGTCTGGCCCGACCGTCAAAAAACTATGTCGGTTTACTACGATGAATCGGCATAGCTCGAGTACGGCTGAAATTGCAAAAAGAAAACCGCAGGTAGAAAGCCTGCGGTTTTCTTTTAAAACGCGATGTGGTCGCATATTCCGATTTCATCGTAGTAAACCGGCATAGTTTTGTGGGAACGGTACATAACATCCCCCGCTAAAACCTACTCTACGACCTTATCCGGTTGAATGAGCTCCTCGTAGTAGCTGATGTGCTCTCGGGCGTCCTCGATTTCGGGCAGCAGGAAGTTGTAGATGACCTCGATGATCATCGTGGCGCTCATCTTGGAGAACGCGAAGTCGCCCGTTGTCAGCAGCGCCTCGTGATTGACGGTATTAAAGGTGTAGTCGGCTAGGCGCGCAAGTGGAGACTTGCTGTCACTGCTGATAACGACCACGGTGGCACCGCAGTCGCGAGCCGCTTTTGCCATGCGATTCAGACGGCGCGACTTGCCGGAGTTCGAGATCAGCACGATAACGTCGCCGGGGCGCAACGTGAGCGCGAAACCAATCGAGGTCTCGCTGATGGTGCTTGCCATGCAGCGAAGGCCCAGCTGCGAAAACTTAAACGTCGCGTCGAGCGCAACGGCGTTGGTGTTGCCTACGGCCGCAAACTCAATAACGCCCGCATTCTTTAACGCGTGTACAACGGCCGTTAGCGTATCGTGGTCAATCCCGTCGATGGTCGCGTTAAGCTCGCTGACCTTGGCAGCCAAGATATTTTTAAGGCTCTGCTCCATGTTGTCGAGCGAGACCTCGTCGGTCAGGCCCTCGTTGCGCTGACTCTCCAAGTCGCGTGCCAGCGAAAACTGAAAGCTGCGGAAGCTGCCAAAGCCCAGCTTGCGGCAAAAGCGCGAAACCGTCGCCTCGGACGTGGCGGCGGCTCGTGAGAGCTGTGCGGCCGTCAGGCGCGGCGCCTCGGACTGGTGCTCCAATATATAGTCGACAATGCGCTGCTCGGATCCACTATATCCCTGATGAGTGCTAATAAGGGAGAGCGCGCTCTTGCTGCTATCGGTCATGGATGGCTCCTGGTTGGCATGAAAATTGGACTCGTTTTTCAATGCCATAGTATACGGGCATTTTCAATTACAAGATACACCTTGCCGTTTCAAGTGTTGATGGTAAACTTTCACCTACCGTTTACGGTTATGAAAGAACCTTTCACCGGAGAATTGGGACATTTTCCTTTCCGCGAAAGCGCTGGGTTGGTATCTTTCAGTTGTGGAAAAGCGCGCAAGGACGCGCGTGTAGGGGAGCGCCTGCGGGCGCAGTACTCAAGAAGGAGGGACACATGGCTAAGTTTGACATCATCGCCGCCACCGGTTGCCCGACCGGTATCGCGCACACCTTCATGGCGAAGGAGGCGCTGGAGAAGGCAGCTGCCGAGCGCGGTCTGACCATTAAGGTCGAGACCCATGGCCAGGTCGGTGTCGAGAACGAGCTCACCAAGAGCGAGATCGCTGGTGCCAAGGCCGTTGTCGTCGCAGCCGATAAGGATGTCCAGGCTGAGCGTTTCGCCGGTAAGCCCATGGTTTCCGTCGGTGTTTCCAAGGCCCTGTCCGTCGAGGCCGCCGGAAAGCTGATTGACCGCGCGCTCGCCGCCAAGGGCGACGATACGGTTGCCGCTGCCGCCGATGTCGAGGACGAGGTCGAGGAGAAGGAGTCCATCGGCCACGTCATCTACAAGCACCTCATGAATGGCGTCAGCCACATGCTGGTCTTCGTCGTCGCCGGTGGTGTTCTGACCGCCGTTTCGTTCCTGTGGGGCATCACGTCCTTCGATTCGACGGCTGCCGACTACAACAGCTTCGCCGCTATGCTCAAGATTATCGGCGGCATCGCCATGAACCTCATGGTTCCGGTGCTTTCCGCCTACATTGCCGAGTCCATCGGCAAGCGCCCGGCGCTCGTCCCCGGCTTTGTTGCCGGTATGATCGCCATCCAGGGTCTGCCCGTTAACGCCGATACCGGCATGATCGACGCCGGTGGCGCCGGCGTGGGCTTCGGCTTCCTGGGCGGCATCGTCGGCGGCTTCCTCGCCGGTTATGTCATCCTGCTGCTCGAGAAGGTCTTTGCCGGTCTGCCCAAGAACCTGGACGGCCTCAAGGCTATCTTCCTTTACCCGCTGTTCTCGACGGCTATCGTCGGTCTGGTCATGCTCGGCATCTCCGGCCCCATGGCTGCCATCAACACTGCCATGATGGACTTCCTCAAGGGCCTGTCCGCCTCTGGCGCCGTTGTCCTGGGTCTTGCCATCGGCTGCATGTGTGCCTTTGACATGGGTGGCCCGGTCAACAAGGCTGCTTACGTCACCGGTACTGCTATGCTCACCGAGGCACTGGCTGCCGGCGTTGGCACCGATACCTACAACTTCGGCACCAACTTCATGGCTGCCGTCTCTGCCGCCTGCATCGTTCCGCCGCTGATCACTACCTTCGCTGTCGTTGTCGGCAAGAAGTACTTCAGCCAGGAGGATCACGACGCCGGTATCGTCAACCTCATTCTTGGTTGCACCCACATCACCGAGGGCGCCATTCCGTTCATGACCAAGAACATCTGGCCGGTCATGCCCATCATGATGCTCGGTTCCTCCATCGCCTCGATCCTGACCATTATGTTCAACGTCCACGATCCGGCGCCCCACGGTGGCTTCCTGGTCCTGCCTGTTGTCGAGAACGGTCCGCTGTGGGTCCTCGCGACCCTCATCGGCGCTGTGGTCGGTGGCATCCTGTTCGTGGCCTTCAAGAAGTACGACTTCGAGAAGAATCAGAAGGCCGCTCCTGTAGCCAAGCCGGTTGAGGCTTCCAAGGCCGCTGCCGTTGAGGCCCCTAAGGCCGAGGCTGCCGACTTCGTGAAGGTTGAGAATGTCTTTGTCGCCGAGGACTTCGCTTCTCGTGACGAGGCTCTGAGCTTCGTTTCCAACCAGGCTGTTAAGGCCGGTATCGCCAGCGACGCCGACGCCGTGATGAACGCCTTCCTGGCCCGCGAGGCCGAGGGCACCACGGGCATGATGGAGGGCTTCGCCATTCCGCATGCCAAGTCCGACGCCATTACCGAGGCTGCCGTCATCGTCGTCAAGGACGAATCCGGCGTGACCGGTTGGGACACCATGGACGGCGCTCCCGTCAACGTGGCTATCGCCCTGCTCATCCCGGGTGCACAGGCCGGCACTACGCACCTCAAGATCCTGTCCAAGGTCGCCGAGGCGCTCATGGACGAGGACTTCCGTGCCACCGTCAAGGGTTCCATCGACGCCGCCGAGATCGCCAAGACGATCAACGCCCGCCTGGTCTAATTCCGCAGTACGCGAATAACATCGCCCCCTGTAACAAAGGTGAGGACTCCCTACGGGTCCTCGCCTTTTTTCATACCACCCGGCACTCAGGGACGTTCCTTTCCTGCCGGCACCCCGGGACACTCCTTAGTCCCCAACAGGGCATAAATAGCCCTCATCGACTGAATCACCCACGCGAACAATAATTCAGCCAGAATTCCTTTTGCACGATATTTCTTGGGCGGAAGCATGTTCCCGCAGCTCGCCTGCCGGGCGGGGCGGTTAAGTTTGTCGCGAGTTCCGCACGCAAAGGAAAGCACTTAATGTGCTTTCCG
>URPK01000015.1 GCA_900549715.1 uncultured Collinsella sp.
TCCGTACATGTACGGATGAATGTGGGAGGTGTTCGGATAAAGTCGATAATCAAGGATACCGTGTTGATTCTAGATGACTTGGTCGCGACGGGCGGAACCGTCGAGGCAACAGGTAAACTGGTGCGAGATATGGGCGCAAAGCTCGTGGGTTACGGTTGTATCCTTGAGCTTGCGTTTCTCAACCCGCGCAAGAAGCTCACGCCTTCTAACGAGGACGTTGAGCTCTTTAGCCTGGTAACGGTGGACTAGCCGCTACCCTTAGATACCGGAAAGGAAGCTCCATGCGCACAGCAAACACGCACAGAAACATGGCACGCTGCGCTGCTACGGCAACCCTCGCTTGTGTTTTGGGCCTGGGCCTCGTGGCTCCGGCCTACGCCGATACCGCATCCGACCTTGCCGCTGCCCGTACCAAGCTCGAGCAGATCGGCACGCAAACCCAGCAAATTCATGAAGAACTCTCCGCACAGACGCAGGAGCTTGATCAGACTGCAGGCGAGATTACGCAAAAGCAGCAGGAGATCGCCGAAGGCCAGGACAAGCTCTCTAACTACGTTGCCGGTGAGTACAAGACCGGCGGTCTGAGTCTCCTTCAGGTTCTGACGGGCGTCGACGATCTGGGCGACATGCTCAACCGTCTCTTCTACTACGGCAAGGTGTCCGACAAGCAGGCCCAGACCATTCAGGAGGTCAAGGACCTTAAGCAGCAGCTCACCGATAAGCAGACCGAGCAGGAGAAGAACGTCGCCGCGACGCAGAAGAAGGTCGACGAGCTCAATGCCCAGCAGGCTGAGGCCCAGAACGTTGTGAACTCTCTGGACTCGCAGCTGCAGGCCGAGCTTGCCGCCGAGGCTGAGGCGAACGCCGCACTGCAGGCCGGCATCAACGCTAGCACCGCCGAAAAGGCCACGGTGAGCAACGACACCGCCGGTACGACCGAGAACACCAACAATGGTGGCGGTACGACCAACAACGGCGGCGGCAACACGCCTGCGCCCGCGCCCGCTCCTGACCCCACGCCGCAGCCCGTGACGCCCGCTCCGACTCCGACGCCTTCCGCACCGAGCCAGTCCGTTGACGGCGGTACCGTTGTTTCGCGCGCCTACAGCAAGCTCGGATACGCTTATTCCTGGGGCGGCATTGGACCGAACAGCTTTGACTGCTCCGGTTTTGTAAGCTATTGCCTCACGGGCCGCTACTGCCGTCTGGGCACCACCGGCACGTTCATGGGTTGGACCCGTGTGTCCGATCCGCAACCCGGCGATGTTGTGGTTAACTCCTACCATACCGGCATCTATATCGGTAATGGCCAGATGATCCATGCTTCCGACTACAAGACGGGCGTTATCATCAGCTCCGTCGCAGCCGGTATGAACAACAACTACATCTTCGTACGCTACTAATTTATTACTTCAACGAACGAACGTGGGCCTCGCGATCTTGAGTCACGAGGCCCATTCTTTTTGCCCCTACCGTTTGCCATAAAATCAGGATGGCTATCTAGTATTCAAAACTAGATAGCCATCCAATCAATCAAAAAGATGGCTATAATTGTTGGGGAACAAATAGAAAGGACCCTCAATGAGCTGGGCACTTATCTCCGATTCGAGCTGCAATCTTCGCGATTGGCAACCAACCGCACCTCATACCACCTTTGCATTTGCACCCCTTAAGATCCGAGTGGGGGAGCGCGAGTTTGTCGATGACATCACGCTCGACGTCCACGGGCTCAATTGCGCCGTGCAGGCGGAGTCGAGCGCTTCTTCGAGCGCCTGTCCAAGCGTAGGGGAGTGGGCCGAACTCTTTAAGCTTGCCGACAAGACGATTTGCATGCCCATCTCCGAGGGAGTCTCGGGAAGCTACAATGCCGCGGCCACTGCACGTGACATGGTGCTTGCCGAGGAGCCCAATCGTCAGATTCATTTGGTTAACTCGCGAGCCGCAGGTGGCAAAATGGACCTAATCTTCCTGCTGTTCGATCGCTATCTTGCAAGTAACCCGGACGTTTCCTTTGAGGACGCCTGCGCGTACTTCGATAGCCTAGAACAGAATAGCAAGATCCTCTTTAGTTTATGCAATTACGAAAACCTTGCGAAGGCCGGACGTATTCCCAAGGCAGCCGGGGTCATCGCCAATAAACTCAACATTCGAGTTTTAGGCACAGCAAGCGAGGCGGGGGAGATTAAGCTCGTTGGTCACACCCGTGGCGAAAAGAAGATACTTGGCAAGATTGTCGATACCATGGAGGCCGAGGGCTTTACCGGCGGTGAGGTCGTTATCGACCATGTCGAGAACGAGGCGGGTGCCCAGGCACTTGCCAGCCGCATTGTGGAGCATTGGCCCGGCTCCAAGACCATCATCATGCCCTGTAACGGGCTAGATTCATACTATGCCGAGATGCACGGTCTTATTATCGGCTACGGCATGGGCGTGGCTTCGGGCCGATAACGTCCAACTAGACAAACGCACGGGCGGGATAACGGGCCAATGGCTCATTATCCCGCCCTTCTTATACCTCGGTTAGCTATTAAACCCATTGAACTTGAGATAGCTCATCAGATACGCCTTCGATACAAAAGACGAAACCGCACTGCGTACGAGCAGCGATTCGCGCGTAACCTGATGTGCGGTATCGGGCACGGGAGTCTGCTCGACGGAAAACGCCGCACGAATCGATGCCTCGAGCTGATCGACCACATAATCGAAAGCAGTCGGAGCGTCGTAGCTTAAGCGCTGAATATTAAAGAGCGCCTGAACCGCAGCGATGGGCAGCACCTGCTTAAAAATACAAATGGCGATGAGACGCGCAATCTGCTCACGGCCATACTGCTTTTTAACCGGAGCAGGAACGAGGCTGACCTTCACGTAGTTATTGATCATCGATGGCGTGATAACGGGCTGCTCTACGCAAATCGAAAGCGGCTCCATCCACAGTGCAACATATTCAATAACCTGATCACGATAGAGCGTTACATTGGGCAGCTGGTCATAGCGCGGCAGGCTCAACGCGTTGAGTTTACCCACCATATCGGACTGAATAAATGCATCCGGCAGCACCGTCGGCTGAATATCCTCCGGCTTAATGCTGACCGATGTATCTGACATCGGGATAACATGTTTAGCGTGATTCATAAGAGGCCTCCGTTCATATCTATTTTCTATTCTAGATGATGTGGTTTTGCATACCACGTAAGAACGGGCATTCATACAGCTCTTACGGAGAGAAATTCAAAATCAATATGAAAGCGCCCCTAGATCTAAAAGCATTTGCTCATCGATCCAGGGGCGCATATCAACCAAATAGAGCAACCTTACATAAGATATATTATCGTACTTAAGCGCGTAGAAAAGCGTATGCGCTGGTTGCCGCTATGGCTCCGTCCGAAACGGCGGTCACAACCTGGCGTAAACGCTTGGAACGGATATCGCCGGCTGCAAATAAGCCGGGCGTGCGGGTGGCCATCGAATCATCGGTAACAATACCGCCGTCAGGAGCCAGATCGACGAGATGCTCAACAAGTTCGGTATGAGGTTGCGTTCCCGTAAAGACAAAAATGCCAAATGAGCCAGGTTCAAAAGACTCAGTGTGCATTTCACCAGTCGCATTATCCTTGAACGTAATTGTCGTGGGCATCGCTTCACCAGAAAGCTCAACAATACTAGTTTGGTACCTAACTGAAATATTGTCCTTAGCAATCACCTTATTCACAACGCCCTCGGGTGCACGGAACTGATCGCGACGCAGCACGATGGTCACGCTGCTGGCAATGTCGGACAGGAACAGCGCCTCCTCGCATGCCGAATTGCCGCCTCCGATAACAAAGACCTGCTTGCCACGGAAGAACATGCCGTCACAGGTCGCGCAATACGAAACGCCACGACCGCGATACGTGTCCTCGCCAACAAAACCCGCAGGACGCGGCGTGGCACCCATACACGCAATGACGCTCTTGGCCACTGTGTCGCCCATATCATGATGGATGGTGAATTGAGCCGCATCGGCATCGTAATCGACGCCCGTCACCATACTCCATTCAACCTGAGCCCCCAGGCCTTCAGCATGCTGTTGGAACCGCTCACCAAGTTCGACACCGCTCAGTAGCGGAATGCCAGGATAATTCTCAATCTCGTTGGATGTGGCGATCTGTCCGCCCGACATGCCCTGCTCAAGGACAGTCGTCGTCAGGTTGGCGCGCGCCGCATAAATGGCGGCAGCATAGCCCGCGGGACCGCCGCCGATAATCGCAACATCGATCGTCTGATCGGTAGTCATGAAGAGTCCTCTCGTCAAAACGTTGTCGTTCTTTGCGCTCATACCCAAATTTACGTGAACGTGACACTCATGCACTACAATGATAAATCCGTGTTACAACGTCGAAGGGGAGTTATCGATGGATCAGACGCAGACGAGCGAAGACGCTCCCCTGCTCAAGCACAGCACTCCCCAATCGGAGCAAACCGGGCTCTTGGCTCAGCAAAAACCTCTCGTGACCATCGTGCACGCCTCGGTCGGCTCGGGCCACAAGGCCGCCGCAAATGCGATTGCGCAGGCATTCGACCTCATCCGCGGAACCAATGGCATCCCCGAGGATGTTGAGATCGAAGTACTCGATATCCTTGATTTTGGACGTATTAAATTCGATGGCAATAAAACCGCGGCTTCTTTTACGGGAGCCACGCGCCCCATTTACGACCTGACCTGGCGATATACGCTTACGGGGCATCTGCTTTGGGGTGGCGGCACGGCATGGTCGCGAATTATGTTCCCCGCCTTCAACGAATATATTCGTAGCCGCAGGCCCATAGCCGTGGTTACAACGCACATCACGGCAGCCAATGTTGCCGTGGGCGCTCGCATTATTACGGGTATCGATTATCCGGTCATCTGCGTACCGACCGACTACGAAGTCGAGGGCTGGTGGCCCCACAAGGACACCGATCTATTCTGTGTTGCCAACGAATTTATGGCCGAAACGCTGCGTCCGCGCAAGGTGCCCGAGACAAAGATTCGCATTACCGGCATTCCTATTCGCGCCGGATTCGACACGGATTACGATCGCGAGGAAGAGCTAGCCAGGTTCAACCTCCCCACCGACAAGACCGTCGTGCTGGTAATGGCCGGCGCCAGCTTGCCTCAGCCATACGTCCGCTTTCGCGCGGCGATGGACCACACACTCCCCTTCCTGCGCAGCTTCGAAGACATGCACTTTGTCTTTTTGCCCGGCAAAGACGTGGAGTATGCCACCCGGCTGAAGACCCTCTTCGACGCCATGAAGCTCGAGAACGTCACGGTGTTGGACTATGTCGACGACATGGCCGCCCTCATGCACGGCTGCGACCTGGCAATCCTCAAATCGGGCGGACTCACGGTCACCGAGTGCCTATGTGCACATCTGCCGATGATTCTGCTGGGCAAATCTTACGGCCAAGAAAAGGCCAACACCACCATGCTCACCGGCATGGGCGCCAGCATGCACGTCACCACGGCACGAGAGCTCATCGTAACCCTGCGCCATCTCCATGATCATCCCGAGTCGCTCAAGGCATTGCTCATCAATGGCGAAGTACTGCGCCGTCCCCGCGCAGCCGAAGACATCGCCATCGCCACCATGGAACTCGTAGGTAAACCCCAAAAGCGCAAAAGAGCCTTCTGCCGCTTCTACTGGGGCGAAAAACCCGCGCATATCCGCTAGGCGTAAGTCCGCTGCTCGGCGGGAGCCGCCCATATATCATTCCATGCTCAAACATTCTCGCTTCGCTGCGAAACTGCGCGTGGAACGATATATGGACGGCTCCCGCCGAGCAGCTACGTTTACGTACTAGCAGGTACACCAGATTCCCTACCATTAGAACCTGCTAAGGCGAAACCGAAAATCTAAATACAGTAAGCCAGTGCGACAAAGGGATTGTTCCTTTGTCGCACTGGCTTACTAGAATGTAATTATTTTTTTCAAGCGAGTAGCCGCCCGCCTGCCTCTCACACATATCGTTCCACGCGCAGTTTCGCAGCGAGCGAAGCGAAGCGAGAGTGTTTGATCATGGAATGATATAGGAAAGCCCCGGACGGGCGGGATACGTGCGCCCCTAAGCGACGCCGCTGGAGCCGAAGCCTCCTTTGCCTCGATCGGTTTCGTCTAGTTCTTCTACTTCTACGAGGTTGACTGTAGGGACTTCTTGGATGACAAGCTGGGCGATGCGGTCGCCTTTGTTGATTTGGATGTTGTTCGTGGGGTCTAGGTTAATGAGGATGACTTTGAGCTCTCCTCGGTAGTGGGCGTCGATGAGGCCCGGCGTGTTGACTATAGACAGGCCTTGCTTGATAGCCAGGCCGCTGCGGGGCTGGACGAAGCCGGCGTAGCCGTCGGGCAGGGCGATGGCCAGCCCAGTGGAGACCAGACGACGCTCAAAGGGCTTCAGAATGCAATCCTCGTTGGAACGCAGGTCCAGGCCGGCATCCGTAGGATGGGCGTATTTGGGAAGCTCGACGGTTGGGTCGAGACGTTTAATGTTGACGGTAATGTTGGACATGAAATCACCTTAGCTTGTCGAGCTCTTGCAAAAACTCATCGACGTCTTTGAAATCGCGATAGACCGAGGCAAAGCGGATGTAGGCAACTTTATCGATCTTGGCCAACCGCTTAAGAACCATATCGCCCAACTCATGAGACGTAACGGCCGTGAGCGTACGGGAACGAAGCTCAACCTCAATATCGTCAATAATCTCGTTGAGCTTTTTAGTGTCGATATCTCGCTTAATCGTGGCGCGCATCAAACCGACCAGCAGCTTATTGCGATCGAACCGTTGCTTGGTTCCGTCAGACTTAATGACCTCGATTGGGTCTTCACAACGCTCAAATGTCGTAAAGCGATAATTGCATGAGCAGCATTCGCGACGGCGTTTGATGGTGTTATTAGATTCCTGCATGCGGGAATCAACGACGCGGGTATGTGCCTTGCCGCATTTGGGACAGCGCATGGTACCTCCTCTAAAACGATTACAAGGGTACCATGCGACGGTACTTAAATCTTAGGAACGTGCGGGAATTTTAAGATGCGCACCGGCATCGAGCGAGCCATGCTCCAGGTGATTGACGTTGCGGATCATATCAGAGGTTTCCTGTGTGGAAAGGCCCTCAATCGGATGCTCCTGGGCAAGCGACCACAAGGAATCGCCTGGCTGAACACGGACGGTCTCGTAGGTAACGTTGGATACCGACTCGGCATATGCGGCGTGACGTGCGCTGAAGATCGAGGTGGCAAGTACAAAGAAGAGCGTGAGCGCAACGGCAAGAGCGACAATCGTCGAGGCCTTTAGGGCAACGGGAGCCGAAGTCGTGGCGACGCACCGGCTGCGGACGGGCTTACCGGGCAATGTTTGGAAACCAGATCGGCCGCCTTTGACAACCGTGAAAACCGGCGCAGTAGGCGTCTCGAGCTTAAGGGCGAGGTTTCCCTGGACCATATCCGTTGCGTTCATCATGTTCTCCTCTCGCGTGTTTTGCTGAGAACAGTTTTATCAAGTCGCGCGGACAAAAAACGTCTAGCGCGAGAACGAATGTTCGGTTATTATTATCTTCGAACAGTTGTTCCTGTCAAGCAAAAATCGAACATTTGTTTGACATTGGCAGAGAGGATCCTCTGATGGCTCGCAAAATTACCAAGCGTCAGCAGCAGATTTACGACTTCATCAAGGAATATCAGCAGGAGAAGGGCTATCCGCCCAGTGTGCGCGAGATGGCATCTGCCGTAGGCCTCTCCTCCCCCAGCACGGTGCATGCTCATCTCTCTGCCCTGGAGGCTCGAGGGCTGCTCAAGCGCGATGCCACCAAGCCTCGCGCTCTAGAGCTCTTTGATGAGGACGGTTCCTCTGTCTCGATTTCCAAATCCGATGAGCCCACGGCGCCCCGCGGAACGGTCTCGCTGCCGCTCGTCGGTCGCGTCGCGGCTGGGATTCCCATTCTGGCCGAGCAAAATATCGAGGACACCTTTACCATCCCGACCGAAATCGCCACAGACCAGGGCTCCTTTATCCTTGAGGTGCATGGGAGCTCAATGATCAATGTCGGCATCTACAACGGTGATTACATTATCGTTCGCGAGCAAAAGAGCGCCATGAACGGCGAAATCGTTGTGGCCATGATCGATGGCTCGGCGACCGTCAAGACGTTCTACAAGGAGCAGGGGCGCGTGCGCTTGCAGCCCGAGAACGACACTATGGAGCCCATCTATGCGACGAACCCTGTTATTTTGGGTAAGGTTGTCGGTTTAATGCGCCGGTTCTCGTAATGCAAAAACGCATCACCATATTTGATACCGTCCGCGGGTTTACGATGCTGTCGATGGCAGGTTTTCACGCTTGCTACGATTTGGCCTACCTATATGGATGGGATATGCCATGGTTTACCGAAACGGTTTTCCAGGTTATCTGGCGCGCTAGTATCAGCTGGGTATTTTTGTTTATCGCCGGTTGGATGTGCACGCTCTCGCGCAATAACGTTAAGCGCGCCCTCAAATACGCAGCCGCAGCCTTGATCGTATGGATGGCAACTACACTGGTATCAGTCGACGATTCGGTAAACTTTGGCATCATTTATTGCATGGCGGCGTGCACCGCGGTGGTTGCACTCACCCGTCCGTTACTCCAAAAATTACCGGGCTCGTGGGGCATCGCGGCGTGTCTTGTTCTTTTGGCCCTCACCTGGGGCATTCCAAAAGCGACCTACCCACTCCCCTACCTGGCATGGCTTGGATTCCCGAGCCCGGATTTTGTTTCGGGAGACTACTATCCGCTCATTCCGTTTATCTTTATGTACCTTACCGGCTTTTTTGCTGCCCAGACAGCACAAGCATCAAGCCTCGAAGCGCCAGCATGGGCATACGCCAATCCCATCCCGGCGCTCGCAGTCCTCGGTCGGCATGCCTTACCGTTCTACCTGCTCCATCAGCCTGTCATCCTATGCGTACTAGAACTCGTTTATTCCGTACGATAGCGCTCAAGACGCGGGGCGATTCGGGCCGGCAACTTCGCCACAATGCGAACTCCGTCCTCTAGATATTCCTCATGCAGAAGGGTTCCCTGCTCATGCACCAGTGTGATGAGGGCGCCCTCGCGATACGGGATATCAGCGGAAAGCAACACATCGGTGGCACCCGCCTCACGGGCAATACGGTCGACGAGATCGTCAAGCCCCTCGCCCGTCTGGGCCGAGAACAGCACGGCCTCGGGATAGCGACGATGGAAACTCAATCGATCAACGCTATCGAGTAGATCGATTTTATTGAACACCGTAAGCGTCAAACGCTCGCCGGCACCAATCTCGTCAAGAACGCGATCGACTGCCTCAAGCTGGCGCTCGTAGTCCTCGTCAGAGGCATCCACAACTTTAAGGATCAAGTCGGCACCAAGGACCTCAGACAGCGTGGACTTAAAGGCATCAACGAGACCAAGCGGTAGTTTTTGAATAAAGCCAACGGTATCGGTAATGGTCATGCCACGACCACCGGGCAAGCGATACGAGCGCGTCGTCGGATCGAGCGTGGCAAACAATTTGTCCTGTGAAAGCACCGTAGACCCGGTCAGGCGATTGAGCAGCGTCGACTTACCGGCATTGGTATAACCGGCTAAGGCAACGCGAAACGCCGGCGACTCGATACGACTCTTAGACTGGACATCGCGGCGCTGTTCAACCTGCTTAAGCTCGCGACGAAGCGCGGCAATCTTGTTGCGAATCAAACGTCGGTCAACCTCGAGCTGGCTTTCGCCCTGACCAAAGCGCGAACCAATGCCACCGCGTGTCTGCTCTTTAGCAAGATGGCTCCACATACCGCGCAAGCGGGGCAACAGATACTGCAATTGGGCTAGCTGCACCTGCAGACGGCCCTCACGGGTCTGAGCGTGCAGGCCAAAGATATCGAGGATCAACGCCGTACGGTCGATAATCTTAACCGGTTCGCCCACGGCTTTCTCCAGATACGACTGCTGCGAGGGCGTTAAATCATCATCGAAGATAACAACATCGGCATCCATACGATGTACGAGCCCGCAAAGCTCCTCAACCTTACCGGAGCCAATAAACGATTTTGGATATGGCTTAACCAGACGCTGTGACAAACGCGCCGCGCACTGGGCGCCAGCCGTATGGGCCAGGCGCTCAAGCTCGTCAAGAGAACGATCGAGCGGCCAGGCGTTATCGCGCCACTCAACTCCGACAAGAACGGCACGTTCGGGCTCAGGCGCCGTGGGAACGAGGGGAAACCGAGCCATTAGGCCACCTCGATACGGTGAAGGATATCCTCAACGACCTCATCGATCGTAAACTCGTCCATATCGAACCACACGATGCGATCATCGCGTTTAAACCACGAAAGCTGACGTTTGGCATAGCGACGCGAACGCATCTTGATGAGTTCGCGAGCCTCATCCATAGAAATCACGCCGTCAAAAGCATCGATAATCTCTTTATAGCCAATCGCCTGCATCGAAGTCAGGGCATCTCCCAGCCCCTGGTCCATAAGACCGCGAACCTCATCAACAAGACCCTGCTCAAACATCAGATCGACGCGTAGGTTAATACGCTCGTAAAGCGCTTCGCGATTACGCGTCAATCCAAACCACAGAGCGTGATAGTGCTCGCGCGGAACACTAAACTGCGACTTTTGCTGCGCGTAGGAAACACCATCATCGTGCATTTCGAGCGCGCGAATCACGCGGCGAACATCATGGGGGTGGATGACCGCAGCGGACTCGGGGTCACGCTCGACAAGCAGCGCGTGCAGCGCTTCATCGCCTATGCGCTCGGCAAGCTCCTGATACCCTGCGCGGCGATCGTCCTCAAGCTCGCCCGAGGGAAAATCCATCTCATCCAGGGCAGCCTTGAGGTACAGGCCCGTACCCCCGCAAAACACCGGTAGGCGACCCTCGCCCAGCAAGCGCTCAACATGTACACGAGCGTCAGCCTGATACAGCGCTGCAGAATATGCAACGCCCGGTTCAACAATATCGATCAGGCGTAGCGGCGCCGTGCATTCCTCGGGTGCCATCTTGGCAGTACCGATATCCATGCCTCGATAGATTTGCATCGCGTCACACGACAGCACTTCGGACGAAAGGCGAGCCGCCAAACGATCTGCGACATCACTTTTGCCAACCGCGGTCGGACCGACAATCGCAACGGCGGAAAGACCTGCCCCGGGAGAAATCATTAGCGCGGCTCGCCCACAACGGATCCGGACAGATACCACGTCTTGGCAACGTCGACGTCAACATCGACAATCTTGCCAATCAACTGATCGATGCTGTAGCCCTCGGGAATCGGTGCGTGAACGGTCTGATTCTTAGGACTCTTGCCCAGCAGCACTGCGTCATTCTTTTTGCTCGTACCCTCAATAAGCGCCGGCACAACGGTGTGGAGCTCACCTTGGTTATACTCGTGCGCTGTGGTCTCGATAACCTTCACCAGACGGTTGAAGCGCTCGAGAATCACCTCATGCGGCGTGGGATCGTCAATCTCGGCGGCCGGAGTACCGGCGCGCTTGGAATAGATAAACGTATAGGCCTGAGCATAACGGACCGTCTCGGCAAGCGAGAGCGTCTGCTCAAAGTCTTCCTCAGTCTCACCGGGGAAGCCCACAATGATATCGGTCGAAAGCGCGATATCGGGCATACGATTGCGGATGCGATCGACGAGTCCCAGATAATCCTCACGCGTATAGCGACGATTCATCTCTTTAAGGATGCGCGTCGAGCCCGACTGAACTGCCAGGTGCAGTTGCGGCATGACGGCAGGCGTCTCGGCCATAGCGTCAATGGTCTCGGGCAGCAGATCTTTGGGGTGCGAGGAAGTAAAGAAGATGCGCTCCACACCCGTATCGCCCACGGCACGCAACAGGTCGGCAAAGCGCGGCTTGCCAAACAGATCGCGACCATAGGAGTTGACGTTTTGACCCAGAAGCGTGATCTCACGCACGCCCTGGCGTACTAGGCCGGTCACCTCGTCGACAATCTCCTCGAAAGGGCGGCTCTTTTCGCGACCGCGCACATACGGCACGATGCAATAGGTGCAGAAATTGTTGCAGCCCGTCATAATGGGGACCCACGCGTGATACTGGGTTTCACGATGCCACGGCATGCTCATAGCATCCGTGTCCTCGTGCTCATTGGTGCGAATATGACGCTTGCCGTCCAAGAATGCCTCGGCAATGAGTTCGGCCACATGCGCGATGGAATGCGTGCCGAAGATGACATTGACGTTATCGACATTGGTGAGCAGACCTTCGCCGTCGCGCTGCGCGATGCAGCCGCCCACAGCGACAACGCGCTTGCCAGAAGGCGAAGGCGGGAGGCTCTTACAAGAGTTGCACTGACCGTACAGACGGGTGTCAGCGGCCTCGCGAACGCAGCACGTCATGAACACGACGATGTCAGCATGCTCCGGGTCGAGCGCCATGAGGCAACCATACGAGTCGAGCAGGCCACTCACGCGCTCGGAGTCGTGCTGATTCATCTGGCAGCCAAAGGTGCGGATAAAGTAGGTTTTACCGGCAAGAATATCGCGTACGAAACCCTGGTCCATGTGTATAAGTCCTAACGAGGTGGAATAGGCGGAATCAAAGAGGGCGGGCAAAGAGTAGACACTCTATGCCACAGGCTTAACGTCGTCCATCACAACGTTATCCATAGCAGCTCGATTAATCTGATGAACATAAATAGAAAGACGAATGGCCGTGCGCGACTCCCCGTTGATGAGGATGTCGGAGAACACCGGCGCGCAGGAAATATCAAACCCGGTCGGAATCAAAAATCCGCGTGCAATGGCCACAGCCTTAATGGCCTGGTTGACGGCACCCGCGCCGACGCACTGAATATTGACGGGAACGCCATCTTTGACCATGCCGGCAATGGCGCCGGCAACGGACGCGGGCGATGATTTGCTTGATACCTTCAGGCAATCCATGAAGAAACTCCTGCGTTTAAAAGTACGTTTTAACTGCAATAACTGTATCGTACCGAACGGACTCGGTAAAGATGCTATTCCTCTTTGGCAAGATCGAACGTCACGGTAATACGATCACGCGAAACACGAATCTTGGGGTCGCCGCAAAGGTTGAGATAGTACCGCGATGCAAGATCGTTAAAGTCGCGTTCCACTGCTCGCGAGAACTGCGCCATATCGTCCTTGGCAATACGCAGCCCACGACGATCTTTGGCGAGATCAACCGGAGCAGACGCATGTGAGGACGAATCGCGCTCGCGTAGCAGGCGTGCGGTCACACCGCGAACGGGTTTAATCTGGCCCGCCAAGATACGGTGCGCCGTACGCTCGGACATCTCAAGGCCCAAACCCGAACAGATACGGATAAAGTCTTCCGCATCCGAAGCAAGACCCAGACGATCGACCACGGGAAGCTCGGCTTCGTCATCGATAAACAAAAGACGAGAAGCATCGAGACGACTGGACGCCTGCGCATGCAACGTCGCGGCGATCTCGGACGGAGACCCTAGATAAACATCACAGGCGCGCAGCTCCTCGAGGGCAAACTCGCAAGCGGCGCGAATGATGTTGTGAGGGCCACGGGCACAAACATAGTGACCGTCCTCGTCCTTCACGGCCTGAGGCCAGCTGGACTGATCGGCGCGCTCGCTAAGGCGGTCGGTAGCGACGCTCACCTTAAAGACCGAGCCCAGGTCAACATCCGACGCGATAACGCGTGCCTCGTCGGTGTTCTGCTTAATCGAGAACAATGCCATGCCTCGACCGTGGACGCCCCAACGATCCATCTTCATGCTCTCGAGCTTGGAGGTAACGCGGGCATCGAAGATGCGCCCCTGCATATCCTGCGGCACGCCCGAGCCGTTATCCAGAAAGACGAGCGTACGGACGCCATCTTCCTTGGTCGTGGCGAGATAGACCTTGTCGGCGCCGGCATCACGAGCGTTGCGCAGCATTTCGATGACAATATCCTCGACATGCTGAATGTCGTGCTTTGCCTGGCGCCGCTCGGCCTCCGAAACGCGGAGGCGGACATACCCCTCGCCAAGGTTCTCCTCGACGCGAAGGTTGCCCTCCCCCGACATCGACGCGATAAATGAGATGAGCTCGTTCGCGTCGTTCATGTTATTTAGCGATATCGACAGCGCGGCTCTCGCGAATCACGACGACGCGCACCTGACCGGGATACTCCATCTCTTCCTCGATCTGATGGGCGATGTCATGAGCCAAGACCGTGGACTGAGCATCGGAAATCTTGTCCGGCTGAACCATGACGTGGACCTCGCGACCAGCCTGCATGGCATAGGTACGCTCGACGCCGTCATGGGAGTTGGCAATCTCCTCGAGCTTCTCAAGGCGCTTGATGTAGTTCTCGGCCGATTCGCGACGGGCACCGGGGCGAGAGGCAGAAACGGCATCAGCAGCCTGGACCAGAACATCGAGCACCGTGTTGGGGTCGACGTCGGCGTGGTGAGCCTCGATAGCGTGAACGATAACGGGCTTCTCGCCATAGCGACGGGCGAGCTCGGCGCCGATAACGGCATGCGGACCCTCGACGTCATGGTCGATAGCCTTGCCAAGATCGTGCAGCAGGCCGGCACGCTTGGCGGTCACAACGTCCAGACCAAGCTCGGAAGCCATCACGCCGCACAGGTCGGAAACCTCGAGGGAATGCTGGAGCACGTTCTGACCAAACGAGGTGCGGTAGCGCAGAGCACCCAGGGTCTTAACGATCTCGGGGTGCAGATCGTGGATACCGGTATCGAAGGCAGCCTGTTCACCAGCCTCGCGCACGCGCTGCTGAACCAAGTCGGCGGCCTTGTGATACATCTCCTCGATGCGGGCGGGATGAATGCGGCCGTCAGCAATAAGGTTCTCGAGGGCGACGCGGGCGGTCTCGCGACGGACCGGATCGAAGCTCGAAAGCACGACGGTCTCGGGCGTGTCGTCGATCACGAGGTTGACGCCGGAAACCTGCTCGAAGGTCCGGATGTTGCGACCCTCGCGACCGATGATACGGCCCTTGAGGTCATCAGAGGGAATGTGCACGGAGGTAACGGTGACCTCGGCAGTGTGATCGGCAGCGCAGCGCTGAATCGCCAGAGACAGAATCTCCTGGGCGGTCTTGTGGCACTCGGCGCGAACCTGCTGCTCGGACTCGCGAATGATCGTGGCGGCCTCGTGGGTGACCTCGCCGCGAACCTTATCGAGGAGCTCCTTGTGGGCGTCCTCGCGGGTAAGGTCGGCGATACGCTCGAGCTCGGAGGTCTGCTTTGCGCAGAGCTCCTCGAGCTCACGGGAGCGCTTCTCGACCTGACCGGCCTGGCTGGACAGCTGATGCTCGCGCTTGTCGAGAGCGTCGTTGCGGCGATCGAGGGATTCCTCGCGCTGCATCACGCGGTTCTCGAGCGTACGAATCTCGTTCTTACGCTGCTTGTCCTCGGTCTCAGCGGCCTGCTTGTTCTTGATGATCTCCTCTTTAGCCTCGAGCAGAGCCTCTTTTTTGAGGGTCTCGGCCTGACGCTTGGCATCACCGATCAGGGACTCAGCCTGTGCGTGTGCCGACTGGATTTTTTCGTCGGCCTCGTGAAGACTACCCTGCTTGGCGGTGCGCATGTAGGCAATGGCGGCGATGGCACCCAAAACGATGCCAACGAGCGCTGCGATGATAGGCATGCTCACTCCTTTTTATGGATTCGTTACACAACAAAGCGAACCGTCCTTACGAACGGCCCGCGACATTTGAGTAATATGGGCGCAGCTTATGCGGGTCGGATACAGATAAACATATAAACAAACTCATCACAGATGAGCACATATCACAAAGCAAATGACAGTGTTTATCGTACGTTGAACCACAACAACTGTCAAATAAATGGCCCCAGCACGGCGGCTAAAACGCGGTGAACGGCAGGGCCACAAAACGCATACGCCTAAACCGCACATTCCTCGCGTTCGGCATTAAGACGTGCCTTAACGGCATCGGCGGCGATGTGATACGAGAAGCCCTTGCCCATCAAAAACCGAACCAGTTTTTCGAATCCGCGCGTCTCTGGAACACGCCGCTTGGCGAGCAGGGCTGACGCACGCGCCAAATCGTCTTCGACGGCAAAATAATCCTCGGGATAACCGGGAATGTCATCGAGCACGACATGACGGCGCTTGAGCTCGGTCTCGATTTTACGCTGTCCCCAACCGCGCCGCTTGCGTTCCTCGATAAAGTACGAGCAAAAGCGGTTCTCGTCTAAAAAGCGATACTCGGTGGCGCGCTCGACGGCGAAATCGATCGCGGGCTGGCGAAAGCCGTAGCGAGCCAGCTTGTCACGGACCTCACCCGTCGCATGGTCGCGTCGCGATAGCATCTCGGTCACCATGGTAAGTGCACATTTACGCTCGATGAGCTGCACCGCTTCACGAAAGTTATCCCAATCACAGGGAAGATCGGGGCGATTTTTGACATACAGGCGCGCAACCCGCACGGGAATCCAAATGGACCGCTCAAAACCGCCCTCAAGCTCACAATCGATATGTGCGCAAGGCTTTTTGGACGCATACCCGCTCGAGAACGAGGAGGCCGCCTTCTTATCGGGAAAGACGACCGTGGCCTCGGTCACCGTATACGACATGAGCGTAACCGCTACTCGTCGTCATCATCGAGCATGGCGGAACCATCGATGGCGTAAAGCTCGTCAAACTCCTCAGGCGCAGGCTGATCGGTCAGTTCGACCTCGGACGGAGCATCGTCATCAAACTCAAGCCCGCAGGCAAGGCGGACCTTATGCTCAATCTCGTCGGCGCAATCGGGGTGTTCGCGCAGGAACGCCTTGGCGGCCTCGCGACCGTTGCCGAGCTTGTCCTCGCCATAGGCAAACCAGGAGCCCATCTTCTTGCAAATGCCGCACTCGACAGCCATGTCCAGAATCGAGCCCTCCTTAGAGATGCCCGTACCGTACATAATGTCGAACTCAGCAGAACGGAACGGAGCTGCCACCTTGTTCTTAACGACCTTGGCGCGCACGCGGTTACCGATAACCTCATCCTTAAGCTTAATGCTGTCGATGCGGCGAATGTCGATACGCACCGAAGAGAAGAACTTAAGGGCGCGGCCGCCCGTCGTGGTCTCGGGGTTGCCGAACATGACGCCGATCTTCTCTCGCAGCTGGTTAATGAAGATGCATGTCGTGTTGGACTTGGACAGCGAGCCGGCGAGCTTGCGGAGCGCCTGACTCATCAGACGAGCTTGCAATCCGACCGTGGTATCGCCGATCTCTCCCTCGATCTCGGCACGCGGGGTCAGCGCGGCGACGGAGTCGACGACGATGGCATCGATGGCGCCGGAACGCACGAGCATGTCAACAATCTCGAGCGCCTGCTCACCCGTATCAGGCTGGGAAATCAGTACCTCGTCGATATCCACGCCAATGCGCGCGGCATACGTGGGATCGAGCGCGTGCTCGGCATCGATAAATGCCACCACGCCACCCATTGCCTGGGCCTCGGCCAGGATCTCGAGCGAAAGCGTCGTCTTACCGGAGGACTCAGGACCGTAAATCTCGACGATACGGCCGCGCGGCACACCGCCGATACCCAGAGCGGCATCGAGTGCCAGAGCGCCCGTGGGGATGGCCTCAACCTCAAGCTCGGGGCCGCCGTCACCATACCTCATGATGGAGCCTTGACCGAACTTCTTCTCGATCTCGGCCTTGGTGGTGGCGATCATCTCATCGCGCTCTTTACCCGTCGTGCGAGCATGAACGGTACGTACGGGACCTGAATTCTTGGCCATGAATAGCCCTCCTCTTAACAACCTGCATCGATAATAAACGAACGGCTGTTCGTGGTCAACCGTTCAGGCCAATCATATGCAGGCGGTCTTTCCAAAAACCAACCAAACGCCGACCAAACACTGACCAAATGCTTGACCACAAAGGACCAAATATGAACAAGGCAGGCAAAAATTACGTCTACAACCAGCACAAACGCCAAATGAGCCTAAGGTCCCTATCTCCACAATTAAGGGGCCCGGAGGCCCCTTAAAACACGTCTATTCCATAGAGTTAAGCACAAGGGCAATGCGTCCCAAAGCCTCCGCGACCGCATGGGCACGAACGCACGACCGATCGCCCTCGTAATGACAGCGCGCAGACTTGACAACCGGCGCTCCCCCATCGGCCGCGCGATACGCCCAGCCAATATAGAACGTGCCGGCGGGGTCTTGCTCGGTGCCACCACCGGGCCCAGCGTAGCCCGTTGCGCTCACGGCCACATCGCTCTGATAGAGGTCCAGCGAGCCCGCGGCCATCTCGCGCGCCGTCTGGTGCGACACGGCGCTAAACCGATCGAGCGTCTCCTGCTCAACACCCAGAACACGATGCTTGATCTCATCGCAATAGGTCACCGCACCGCCGCGCAGCACCGCCGAGGCGCCCGGGATATCGGCAATCGTCGAGGCGATCATACCCGCCGTCAGCGACTCAGCCGTAGAAACCGTCACGCCCCGAGCGCTCGCGCGCTCGACAATATCGCGCGCCAGCTCCTCGTAATGTGCGGAAATCTGCTCAAAAGAGTCCGCCATACCCACCAGGACCTAGACCGAAAAGACGATCTTGCGGCAGTTCCAGAAGTACTGGGCGCCCGAGATAACGGTCAGGACAACGGCAACAGCGTACAGGAAGCGTGAAACGCCATAGACACCGAGCAACAGCTCCGCAGGCCCCAACTGGAGGCCGGTCATCGCAAAGACGCACAGGTAGCCGCAGATGGAGACCATCGTGGTCGCCGTCTTGTACTTGCCGAGCTTATCGGCGGCAATGACCACACCGGCCGCACTCGCGACCATGCGAAGGGCGCTCACCAACAGCTCGCGGAACAAGATAATGAACACGGACCACACGGTCACCGCGCCAAAATCGAGGAACAGCAGCAGGGCCGAGAACACGAGTAGCTTGTCGGCGATGGGGTCCAAGAACTTACCGAAGTCGGTGATCTCGTTGCGCGAGCGCGCCAGATAGCCGTCGACCTTATCGGTGCACGACAGGATAACGTACAGAATAAAGGCGGCGGCGGCGAGCGGGCCGTCGAAGGTGCTCCAGTCCGTACCGGCAACGCTCGTGTGAGACAGCGCCGACACGATCATGAACACCGGGATAAAGACGATGCGAACGCACGTCACGATGTTGGCGGGCGTCCAAACACTCGTCAGCTCCTTATTGCTCTCGTTTGCCACGACGCTCTCCTACTCCACAACATGTCCGATAAGCTCATAGCAGAAGCTATCGGTAAACTCGACGGTCAGAATATCACCCACGGACGCCTCGCTGGCGTCCAGATGCACCGCGCCATCGGAATCGGGCGCCTGGAACCAGGCATGGCCGATCAGCTCGGCGCCGTCCTCGGTCTCCTCGATGCCGTCGACGATCACCTGGGCGCGCTCGCCCACATGTGCGGCGGTGGCGGCAAAACCGAGCGACTCAGCCAGGTCCATGGCCTCCTGGGCGCGCTCGAGCTTGACCTCCTCATCGACCTGACCCTCCATCTTAGCGGCCAGGCTGCCCTCCTCCTGCGAGTAGGCAAAGACGCTCGTGTAGTCAAAGCCGACGGTGTCCATAAAGTCGATAAGGTCGCGGAACTCGTCGTCGGTCTCGGTCGGGAAGCCGACCATGGCCGTGGAACGGATCACGATGCCGGGGATACGCTCACGCAGATCGCGGAACAGGTCCTCGAGCTCCTGGCGCGAACCAGAACGGCGCATAGCCTTGAGAATGCGCGCGTCGCAGTGCTGCACGGGGATATCGATATAGGGAAGCACCTCGGGCGTATCGCGAATCGTATCGATAAGCTCATCGGTCATGCCCTCGGGCTGCAGGTAGAGCACGCGGACCCAGACGTTCTGCGGGCGCACGGCCTCGGCGACGGCACGCAGCAGCTGCGCCAGATTGCGCGGCGAGCCCTCGGCGACGTCCTCA
Organism: uncultured Collinsella sp.; assembly: GCA_900549715.1. Lineage (GTDB taxonomy): Bacteria > Actinomycetota > Coriobacteriia > Coriobacteriales > Coriobacteriaceae > Collinsella. Next base: position 19,955 of record URPK01000015.1, read on the forward strand.
TCCGCAAAGTCGGTGCCCCAGATGCCCGTGTCCTGGCCGATCAGCACGATCTCTCGCACACCGCCGGCAACCAAGTCGCGCACCTCGGAGATAATGCTCTCGGCATTGCGCGAGTGATAACGACCGCGGATATACGGGATCATGCAGAAGCTACAAAAGCGGTTGCAGCCATCGGAAATCTTGACGTAAGCAACGGCGCCCTCGACAGTGCGCTTGACTTGCGGAATATAGGCAGCGATCTCACGCTCGACACCCAGCACGCCATCGATGACCGCCACGATGCCGTCCTCCTCGTCGGCCTTCACAAAGGCAGCGACCTCGGGCAGCTCGTCAGACAGGTCGTCGCCATAGCGCGACGGCACACAGCCGCACATGACGATGGGACAAGAACGAACGCCGTCCTGAACCTCGTTGGCGAGCTCGAGCGTGGTCTCGATGCTCTCGGACGTTGCGGAGGCGAGGAACGAGCATGTATTGACGATGGCGATATCGGCATCCTGTGGGTCGAATGCCTCCTCGTAGCCCGCGGCGGTTAAAAGAGAACGCATGCGGTCGGTGTCAACCTCGTTCTTAGCGCACCCGAGGGTGATGTAGAGCACGGAGCCCAACGGTGTATCCATGTTGGAGAGCAGTCCTTTCGAATGATATTAGCGGTAGTTGGTGAACTGCAGCGGCTGGCCGTAGTCCTGGTCGCGCAGGAACTGGATAACGGTCTGCAACGCGTCCTTCGAAGCAGAGGAAACACGCAGCTTCTCGGCCTCGATGGTCACCTTGACCTTGAGCTTTTGGTCCTTGATGTCCTTATTGATCTTCTTGGCGGTCGCCTGGTCGATACCCTCGACGATATGGCCGAGCACGCGCACGGTGCCGCCCGATGCCGCCTGCGGAGCATCCCACGAGACAGCCTTGAGGTCGATGCCGCGCTTGATGAGCTTGGAGCTCAGGACATCGATGATCTGCTTGGAGACAAAGTCGGCCGGGGCGTTGATCGTAAAGAGCTTGTCGCCCTTCGAAAGCTCGATCGTGGCGCCGGAATCCTTCAGGTCATAGCGCTGGGAAATCTCGCGCGTGGTCTGCTGGAAGGCGTTGTCGACCTCTTGCATGTTGACCTCGGACACGACGTCGAAGCTGGAATCTTTAGCCATGATGTTTCCTTTCGCGTACGAACGGCTTAGTAGCTATCGTACGAATAGTCGGTAGAATCGGTGGGCGTCTGGCCGTCAGTTGCGGTATCGGCGCCATCCGTGGACTGGGCATCGGTGCCGTCGGTGGTGTCGGCACCATCAGAACTTTCACCATTCTCGGAATCAGTCGTCTCCTTCTTGGGAACGGTGATCGTCACGCGCGCCACGCCCGAGGTCTTGGTATCGTAACGGACCTTTTCGCCGTTCTTGGTAACGGTGACATCGGAAGGCTTAGACGTGGTGATCTCGATCGAGGACTCGGGCGTGTACTCCTGCTCAAAGGGGCCAGTCGCCTGAGCGCCATAAACCGACTTTCCGTCGACCTTGACCTCAATCCACGCGGTCTTTCCCTTGGCAACGGAGACCTTAACCTTTGTGACCTCGTTCTCTTCCTTCTTGGCCGTCGTCTTGGCGGCGTCCGAATCAGTCGACTCGTCAGTCGGCTCATCGGTGTCTTCGTCCTCGTCGACCGTTTCGGTCTTCTTAGAAGACTTCTTGGTCGTCGTCTTGGTAGCAGCAGGCGTCTCGGGCGTGGTTTCGGGCGTCGAAGATGCGCAGCCGCGCAGAAGTACCACGATGAGCACGATCAGCAGCAACGCCACAGCACCGATGCCAGCGTAGACGATACGCGGATCGAGCCCGTTGTTTTGAGGAGTACGAGATCCGCCGCGTCCACGACTGGAACTGCTGCGGCCACCTCCCTGAGGCATACGACCACGATTGCTATCGGAACGGCCACGATAGCCACCCTGGCCCTGAAGGCCGCGCTGACCCGAGCGGGGCGCAAGTTCACCGCGGCCTTGATAGCCACGCTGGCCCGAACGCGGAGCCGAAGGGCGCTGGCCACACGGCTGAGATTGAGAGCGAAGACGCGGCGTCACCTGCGTGGTATCGGCATCCGCATAGCCACCGCGAGAGCGTCCCGTAGAGGCACAACGGTAACCGCGATCGGAATAGCCGCCATCTCCGTAGCCGACACGGGGATCGCGCACCACACCGCGGGCAGCGGGAAGCGCACGATCGTCGGGCATAGGCGTGCTGCGGAAACGATCGCGCTGAGAACGGATTTCCTCACTGGACCCCGTCTCGGTAATATAGCCAGCCTGCTGCGGACGCTGACCATAACGCGTTGAGCGACCACCCTGAACCATCAGGAAGCGCCCGTTATCGACAGAGGAACGCGAATTGACGTAGCCGGCGGCGTCCTGAAAACGACCGCCCTGCTGCGACGTCTCGCGTTCGTATGCCATCAGGTCGTCAAAGTAGGCATTGACGACCTCGCGCGGATTGAGGCCCAAAAAACGAGCATAGCTCGAAATCATGCCCTGCGCATAGCCGCGCGGCGGCATCGAAGCAAAGTTACCGGTCTCGAAAAACTCGATGATCTGCGGCCTGATTTTGATGGTGTTGGCGACCTGCTGAATGGAAAGGCCCATTCGGCGACGCTGCTCGAGCAGCATGTCACCAAAGCGTGCAGCCATCAGAATCCTCCAAACTCACGATCTTCACGTGCCATCTCGGCGTCGACAGATTCCAGCGCGGCAAGCCCCTCCTCGTCCAACAGGACCTCGCGCGGCTTGGAACCGTCGGGCGGGCCGACGACACCCTTTTCTTCCAGCATGTCCATAATACGCCCGGCACGCGCATAGCCAACCTTCAGACGACGTTGCAGGCCAGATGTGGAGCCAAGCTGCGATTCCACCACAATATGGGCGGCTTCCCAAATGAGTGGATCATCGTCTTGCGGCTCGGCTACTCCGGTGCGGACAATGCCTCCGCCACCCGCCATGGACATGGAAGCGGGCGCCACGGCAGACAGGATCTCCTCGTGGTAGTCTGGCTCACTCTGCGACTTGACGAACTCGACAATCTCGTTGATCTCATCATCCGAGACAAAGCAGCCCTGGATACGGCGGGGCTTGCCCCAGTCGACCTTGGAGAACAACATGTCGCCCAAACCGGTGAGCTTCTCGGCGCCCATCTGGTCGATGATGACGCGCGAGTCGATGCCCGTGGCGACGTTAAAGGCGATGCGGTTGGTGATGTTAGCCTTGATGAGGCCCGTCACCACGTTGGAGCTGGGGCGCTGCGTGGCCACGATAAGATGAATACCGGCGGCACGGCCCAGCTGTGCAATACGCACGATCGAGGCCTCGACATCCTTACCGGCGACCATCATCAGGTCCGAAAGCTCGTCGATGATGATGACCAGGTAGGGCATCTTTTGCGGCGGGTTGTCGTAATGCTCAAACTCGCCGGCGGCCTGCTTTTCATTGTAGGTCGAGATCTTACGCACGTTGAGACGCTCGAAAACCTTCAGGCGACGCTCCATCTCGGACACAGCCCATTGCAGAGCGCTCGCGGCCTGCTTAGGCTCGGTCACCACGGGCACATAGAGATGCGGCAGACCGTTATAGCCCGCAAGCTCGACGCGCTTGGGGTCGACCATAATCAGGCGAACGTCCTCGGGAAGGGCGCGCATGAGCAAGGTCGTGATGATGGAGTTGATCATCACCGACTTACCAGAACCAGTCGTACCGGCGATCAACAGGTGAGGCATCTTGGCGAGGTCGGCGACGACCGGCGTGCCCTCGGCGTCACGGCCGATAGCGAGCTCGAGCGGACCGCCCTTCACATAGGGCAGCACGTCGCCCAGATTGACGTTCTGGCGCTTGCGGTTGGGAATCTCGATGCCCACGAGCGAGGTGCCGGGGATCGGGGCAAAGATACGCACCGACTGGGCAGCGAGCGAAAGCGCGATATCGTCCTCGAGGCTCGAGATTTTGCTCACACGCTCGCCCTCACCGGGCTGCAGCTTAAAGGTCGTCACCGTGGGGCCGGCGATCCAGCCGACCACGCGGGCACTGCGGCCAAACTCAAGCAAGGTGGATTGCAGTGACTCAGCGGTCTGCTCCAGCTCCTTGTCCGAAGACGCAGCGGAAGCCGACTGCGGGTTGGCATGCAGGATTTCGAGCGGCGGAAGCTTGAGGCCGTCCTCTTCTTCGCCCTCGTTATCTGCGGCGCCGCCGTCCGCTCCCCCATCGCTAGCCGCAGCCGATTCGACAGCACTCAAGGCAGGCGCATCGGCAACCTTGGGATGCTTCAAGAAGTCGGGGATCTGAGGTGCTGCCGAGACAGGATTCACGGCAAACGGCGGCTCGGACTCGTCGATCTTATCGGGGTCGTCTTCCATCGAAAGCTGTCCGGTGACCTGGCCGCGCTTTGCATGGCGACGCGGCAGCAAAGTTGTCTTTGCGGTCTCAATCGGAGCCTCGTCGTCCTCGTCATCGCCCTCGGTGAGCTCAATCTCGCTATCGGACCAAGACGGGTCGGGCTCACTCGTATTGAGCTTAGGCGCAGTCTTGCCCTTCTTGGCATGACGGCGCGGCAGCAGCGTGGTCTTGGCCCGCTCGGCTTCAACCGACTCGGATACGTCGACAAACGGGTCATCGTCCTCGTCGTCATCCAAAACCGGGTCGACATCGCCACCCATGACCGTGGTCACCGCGGCGTCAGTCCCCTTCTGGCGCAAAATGCTCAGGTGCGGACGAGCGACGCCGGGAACAGACAGGGCCTCTTCATCGCCCCACGGGCTCGCATTGACATCGGCACGTCGACGCTCGGCAAAATCGGCAGCGCGATCGCGTGCGGAGCGCAAAACGCCACCCACCGAAAAGCCGATAATGACCAAACCAACGACGACAAGCCCCAGCAAGACAACCATGGCGATAGGTTTACCCAAGGCGTTTTGCAAGGCACTTGCGATAAAGGCGCCAATGTAGCCGCCCGACACGGAAAGGTTCTGCGGCGTAAACATAAGGTCGCACGAATCGCTCGTGCCCGGCACCATCAGCGAAAGAATGGAGACGACGGCGATAAAGACCAAGGCGCCGCCCGCAACAGAGCGCACGTTGAGCGGCGAGTCCTCACCCAAAAAGAGCGTGGCGGCAAACAGCAAGATGACGATCGGCAGCACGTAGGCGCCCAGACCAAAGCCCAGGTGGTAGAAACCGGCAACCGCAGCCGTCACGGGCGCTGTTGCCGGAGAGATCACGGCAATGAAGGACGCGATCGCCAAAACGGCGATGACCACACCGGCGATATCGCGATTGGCCGAAGGCTCGACCAGGGGCTCAAACTCATCAAACTCGGACTCGTGGCCCTTATTGGCACGCAGATGGGAACCGGCACCCTTAGCAGATGCCGGTTGGTTATTGGCCTTATTGCCTTTGGCGTTTTTTGCAGATCCGCGCGCCAAACTAAACCTCCATGACGACCGGGATGATCATCGGACGGGTGCGCGTACGGCTCCAGATAAAGTTAGAGAGCGAATCGCGCACGGCCTTGCGAATGGCATCGGAACCGCTGCTGGTAAAGCTAAACTTACCCTTCTCGATCGTCTTCATAATGGACGCGGAGGCATCCTCGGAGAACTGGTCGTCGATGGCAAACGAGACGCCGCGGCCCGAGAACTCGATGGCCTCGATCTTCTTGTGTTTGAGGGAGACGATGGCAACGGCCGTGACCATACCGTCGTTGGCGAGCTTCTGGCGATCGCGCAGGACGATGGGGTCGGTATCGCCGATACGCAGGCCGTCGACGTAAACGACACCGGACTCGACGGGCGTACCGCGCTTGACGATACCACCGCGCATCTCGAGCGTGTCGCCGTTATCGAGGATAAAGATATGATCGTCCTTGATGCCCATCTTGCGGGCCAGCTGCGCATGGGCGCGCAGATGCACGGCCTCACCGTGAACCGGCATAAAGTACGTGGGCTTGGCCATGGCCATCAGGAGCTTGAGCTCCTCCTGGCTACCGTGACCCGAGACGTGGACGAGAGCGCGGTTCTTATCCCACACGTCGCAGCCGAGCTTGGCCAGGCTGTTGACGACCTGCTGGACGGCCTTCTCGTTGCCAGGAACGGGAGTTGCCGAAAGGATAACGGTATCGCCCTCGTGGATGGAGAGCGTCTTGTGCTCGCCATTGGCCATGCGGGACAGGGCCGACAGCGGCTCGCCCTGCGAACCGGTGCACATGACGACAATCTTGTCGTCGGGCAGGTTATCGATATCGAAGGCATCGATGATATCGGCGTCATCGATGTTGAGGTAGCCCAGCTCACGCGCCACGCGGGTGTTCGTGAGCATGGAGCGACCGGTCACAACGACCTTACGGCCGCACTTGCGGGCGGCATCGCAGATCTGCTGCAGACGATGGATGTGGCTCGAGAACGACGCGACGAACACGCGACCCGGGGCGTTCTTGATGGCGTGCAACAGGTTGGGACCAACCTCGGCCTCGGACTTGGTAAAGCCGGGACCCGTGGCATTGGTGGAGTCGGAAAGCAGCAGGTCGATGCCCTGCTTGGCAAAACGGCTGATAGCGGCATAGTCGGGCGTGACGCCGTCGATGGGCGTCTGGTCGAGCTTAAAGTCGCCGGTGTGCATAACGGTGCCCTGGTTGGTGCGAATGAACACGCCCAGAGCGCCGGGGATGGAGTGCGTCATCGAGAAGAAGTCGAGCGAGATGCCGCCGAGGTTGACATGGCTGCCGCCCTTGACCTCACGGAACTTGGGTGCGCGGATGCGGAACTCGGAGAGCTTGCCCTCGATAAAGCCGAGCGTCAGCTTGCTCGAGAAGATGGGCACCTTATTGTTGAGGTCCTGCAGCAGATACGGAAGCGAACCGGTGTGGTCCTCGTGGCCGTGGGTGACGATGATGCCGCGGAGCTTCTCCTCGTTCTCAAGAACATAGGTGTAGTCGGGAAGCACCAGGTCGATACCGGGCTGGGAGTCATCCGGGAACATGAGGCCAGCGTCGACGAGCACCATGTCGTCGCCGCACTCGAAGACCGTCATGTTCTTGCCGATGCCGTCAAGGCCGCCAAGCGGGATGATCTTCAAGGGAGATGATTTTTTAGCTGCCATAGGTTAGTGTGGTTTCCTTTCTTCGAAACGGGTCTGGAACAACCGACGGGGCGCTTCTGGCAAACCGACCGCCGGGAACGTACAAACATGCATCGCAGAGTCGATGCAATAACCAAAATATGATACCCATTTGCACGAGCACAGACCACCCATGCATCAAAGCCCCATCCAAACCGGTCTATCCCGCAGGTTTCCCGTGGGGCGGGCACTGATGAAGTTTCCTGCTCTACAGTCCTGCTCACGACGGAGGCCACATTAAGTGGCCTCCTGT
>URPK01000016.1 GCA_900549715.1 uncultured Collinsella sp.
GGCCAGCCCGTGGGAGGCCAGGGCGCCGCTGACCGGTGGACGGCACCGAGCCGTCGCAAGACTTGAAGAAGGGGGAGGCCTCGCGGCCTCCCCCTTTTTTGTATCTCGGGCAATTTGTCTCACATAGTAGCTGTGTTTTATAACCCTCGTTTGTCGCATCTTCTGTGAACGGGCTACAATAACTTAGTCTGTGCGATATGGAGGTGAACATGGCTGAAGCTGGTATCGGCGTTGATATCGTCGAGATTTCCCGCATGAAATCAATTCTTGAAAAGACGCCGTCGTTTGCTCGGCGTGTGTTTACCGAAGAAGAGCGTGCGTATTGCGATGCATCATCGCGTCCCGCTGCTCACTATGCGAGCCGCTTTGCTTCGCGCGAGGCGGTGCTTAAAGCTCTCGGCACGGGTTTTAGTCAAGGCGTGGGTCGCAAGGATGTTTCGGTAACGCGTGATAAACTCGGCAAACCGAAGGCGCTGCTTTCGGGCCGTGCTCTCGAGATCGCTCAAGAACTGGGCGTTGTTGAGGTCGCTCTTTCCATTACGCTTACGGGAGACTTGGCCGTTGCGAATGCCATCGCGATTACCGAAGATGCTCGGCCTAAGCCAAAAGATGAAAAGGTGAGCACCAAGAAACGCGTTGCGCAGACATTTAAAGAGGCTCGCTCTGTATTAGATGAGCTCGAGCAGCTGCAGAATTCAGCATTGACGGAGCACCTGGGCGATGCTTCGCAAGATACGCTAGGAGCATAGATGAAACCGGTTTTGAGTACCGAAGAAGTCGTTCGTCTCGAGGATATCATCGAACGCGAAGGGACTTCGAAGGCCGAGCTTATGGAGCTAGCGGGTGAGTTTGCCGCTAACGAGGTCTTGAAGCTCAATCCCGATCGGGTTCTCGTTTTGGTCGGTTTTGGTAATAATGGCGGCGACGGTTGGGTTGCCGCCGATATCTTGAGCCACAAGGGTGTGGACGTGGATATCGTTTCTCCGGTTGAGCCGGATGAGATTCCTGCTGCTTTGGCACGTCATGTTGCTCGTCGAACTGCCGGCCGCGATGTGCACGTTTGCGTCGGTCCCTCGCGTGACGAACTCGAGGTTTTGATCGATAAGGCGGATGTTGTTGTCGATGCCATTTTTGGTACCGGTTTCCACGGGAATCTGCGTGCGCCGTTCTCCATTTGGATTCCTACGGTCAATGAATGCGCCGATTGTGTCGTATCCATTGATGTCCCCTCGGGCCTGAATGCCGAGACGGGCGTTGTTGATGACGACTGCATTCGTGCCGAGCGCACGGTGACGATGATTGCGCCCAAGATTGGTCTGTATAGCGCTGATGGCCCTGAGTATGCTGGCGATTTGATCTGCGGCAATCTTTACGACCGTCTTGACGAAGTCATCGATGATGTTGACCACGCCGCCGAGATTGTCGAGCCCGGTGACTTAGTTGATTACTTTGCTCCGCTACCATCGAATATCGATAAGTATTCCCGTGGCTCTGTGCTTATTGTCGCCGGATCGGCGCAATATCCTGGTGCTGCCATTATGGCGGCCAAGTCTGCAGCTCGCGCGGGTGCTGGTTACGTGGCAGTCGCGGCTCCTGACGCCTGCGCCAATCTCATTCGCATGGCACTTCCTTCGATTCCGGTCTTTGCTATTCCGTCTGATTCCCGCGGCTCCTTTGGCGCCGCTGCGCGCATGACGGTGTGCGAGATCGCAAAGAAGTACAGCTGCGTGCTGTGCGGTCCCGGTATGACGACGTCTGCCGGCGCTATGCAGGTGGTTTCGGGCTTGCTCGAGCTTGATGTACCGCTAATTTTGGACGCCGATGCACTCAACTGCCTTGCTAAGATTGCCATTGACGGTATTGATAGTAACCCCGAGATGTATCGCCGCGAACAGCCGTTGGTTATGACGCCGCACTATCGTGAGCTTTCGCGCCTGGTTGCCGGTGACGAGGTGAACGACCTTGGTACCGCGATTGCGGCCGCGCAGAAGGTTGTCTGGGCTGCAGGCTCCGACAATCTGGTGGTCATAGCCAAGGGGCCGACGACGGCTATCTGTGGCGTTGAGCGCGTGCTGCTGCCACTCTCGGGTCCGGCTTCTCTGGCAACTGCCGGTTCTGGTGATGTTCTCGCGGGTATTTTGGCCGGCACGCTTGCCACCATGCGTGACGAGATGGATCGTTGGGAGCTGCTGTATTCGTACGCCGTCGCACTTCACAGCTACGCCGGTTTTGCTGCGGCGACGGAGTATGGTGAGAAGAGCGTTATCGCGACCGATCTTATCGACTTGATCGGTCCTGCCATGGAGCTGGCGGCAAAGGATGCGCTCGAAGATCTGGGAATCATGGACGAAGGGTCGGATGACTAATCATGAATAAAGCCGATTTGACGCGCTGGTCCTGGGTCGAGATCGACCGCGGGGCGCTCCGTCGCAACACGAGGGCCTATAAGAACTTGCTGAATCCACGTCAGCGCCTGTGCTGCGTGGTCAAGGCCGATGCTTATGGTCATGGAGCTGTTGAGTGCGCCAAGATCATGTATTCGGCCGGTGCCGACATGTTTGCCGTGGCGACGGTTAACGAGGGCGTTGAGCTCCGACAGGGCGGGATTACGAAACCCATCCTCATCCTAAGCGAGCCGCCTATCGAGGCCATTCCGACGTTGCTCGAGTTTGATATCATGCCCTCGGTCTATACGTCTGACTTTGCTCTTGCGTATGGAGAATGTGCCGTCGCGGCGGGCAAAGTGGGCAAGTACCATCTTGCCATCGAGACGGGCATGAATCGTATCGGCGTTCACTACACGCAGGTGCTCGACTTTGTCCGCGGTATAAATTTCCATCGCGGTATTCAGTGCGACGGCGTATTTACGCACTTCGCCACGGCCGATGAACCTTCGGGCTGGGACTACAAGCTGCAGTGCCAGCGTTTTACCGAGGCCGTTCAGGCCATTAAGGACGCAGGTTTTGAATGCGGTATCGTGCATTGTGCCAATACGCCATCCTCGATGCTCGATTCTTCAATGCACTTTGACATGATTCGTGCCGGCATCGGTTTGTATGGTCTGCAGCCATGTGAGCTGAGTGGTCGCGTGATGCAGCTTGATCCCGTCATGAGCGTCCACGCGCGTGTGACGCGCGTGGCACACCCTGCGATGGGCGAGGGCGTGGGCTACGGCTTTACCTACCGCGTACCGCGCACGCGCGTTCAGATCTGCACCCTTCCGATCGGTTATGCCGATGGCCTTTCGCGTACGCTTTCCAATCGTATGGACGTGCTGTATCGCGGCGAGCGTGTGCGTCAGGTGGGCAATATCTGCATGGACCAGTTTATGGTCGCCATTCAGTCCAACCCGGCGCATGAGATTCCCGAGGCCGAGTATGGTGACGAGATGATCATTGTCGGCCGCGATGGAGATGCCGAGATTACCATGGACGAGATGGCGCGCCTACGCGGCACGATTAACTACGAGGTCGCTTGCGGCTTTGGTATGCGTCTCGACAAGGTCTACGTGTAGGAGTCGCTATGGGCGTCATGCACATTCCCGGCCATAGCCATCAGGCGCCGCGTGAGGTCGCACTCGAGGAGATCGAGGCCGTTCTGGGCGATTGTCACCTTTGCCAGCTTTACCAGTCGCGCCACAACATCGTGTTTGGCGTGGGAAACCCCCGCGCTCGCGTGATGTTTATTGGCGAGGCGCCGGGCCGTAATGAGGATTTGCAGGGCGAGCCCTTTGTGGGGGCGGCAGGCGAGGACCTCAACGGCATTTTGTCGCTGGCGGGGCTCAAACGCGAAGACGTCTACATTGCCAACGTGCTTAAGTGCCGCCCGCCGGGAAACCGCAATCCGCGCCCCGAGGAAGTGCTGGCTTGCTCACCGTTTTTGCGCGAGCAGATTCGAAGCATCTGGCCCGATATCATCGTGACGCTCGGCAACCCCGCAACGCACTTTGTGCTCAAGACCGAGATCGGCATTACCAAGCTGCGCGGCAGGTTCCATCAGATGGGGCACTTTGTGGTGATGCCCACTTTCCATCCGGCAGCAGCGCTACGCAATCCAGCGTGGCAGGAGCTGCTGGAGGAAGACTTTAAGATGCTGGGCGACTATCTGGGGCGACATCCCGCACCAGAGGACGCCTCGGAATAATAAGGAGCATATATGTCCCTGGAGCGCCTGGGGGTAGGTACTTACAAAACGACTTGCGCTGCCGATACGGAGTACTTTGGCGAGCTAATTGCACCGTGCCTTGAGGACGGAGATGTGCTCATCCTGACCGGTGGCCTGGGAGTGGGCAAAACTCACTTTACCAAGGGCGTCTCGCGCGGGCTGGGCGATGGGCATATGGTTACGAGTCCTACGTTTGCGCTCATGGCCGTTCACGATCAAGGTCGTATTCCGCTGTTTCACTTTGATCTATACCGCCTGGAGCATGCCTACGAGCTCGAGGATACGGGCATTTTCGATGTGCTGGGCTATGAGGGTGCTTGCCTGCTGGAATGGGGCGAACAATTCCAGGACGAGCTGACGGATGAGTATCTTTCGGTGACGCTCAAGCGTGATGAGGGCGACAGCGATGTGCGAACGATAACGCTTGAGGCGCACGGTGACCGCGCAATGGAGCTTTCCCATTTGATTGATAAGGCTGTACAAGATGAGCTTGCATAACGACAACGCGCTGGTGGTGGCGCTCGATACCTCGACCGACATGCTTGCCTGCGCGGCAAGCTGGATTGATGGGCAGACGGGTGAGACGAAGCTCGTGAGTGGCGACCACATGTGTCGCCGTCACGCCAACGTTGAGCTCGTGAATACCGTTGATGGCGTGCTGGCTCAAGCCGGTCTGGATCGCAGCGATGTTGGTTGCTATGTGGTCGGCCGCGGCCCGGGGTCCTTTACGGGTGTGCGCATCGGCATCTCCACTGCCAAGGGCCTCGCGCGTGGTGCCAATGTTCCGCTGCTGGGCGTGTCGACGCTCGACGCTTGCGCTTGGACGGCGTGGAAGGCTGGCGTGCGCGGCAAGCTTGGTATCTTGGCCGATGCTATGCGCGGTGAGGTATATCCGGCGCTGTATATGCTGGTCGATGAGGGTCCCGAGCGTCAATTTGAGCGCGAACACGTGGTCAAGGCCGCCGTGGCGCTCGATGAGTGGCGCCAAGCAGCGGACTGGGGCCAGGTTCAGCTGACCGGTGACGGTCTCGTGCGCTATGGCAAGCTGCTGGATGAGGACGAGGCCGCCCGCTGCGTGGAGCGCGACCTGTGGTGGCCTTCGGGCGAGGGCTTGCTGCTCGCGCACGCTGCGGGTGACGGCGATCCGGCCCGCGTCCTGCCGATTTACACGCGCCTTTCGGATGCCGAGGAAAACGAGCGCAAGCGTCTTGGTCTTGCCGAGAGTGCGCAGAGCGAAATTACGGGTGTTGCCGATGAGCTCGCCGGTCGTCATCTGCAGTTCCGTCCCATGGGCGCGGCGGATGCCGAGGGCGCGAGCGCGCTGGAGGCTGCCTGCTTTGAAGGTGCCGGACACGAGGCATGGACGCCGGGCATGTTCCTGTCCGAACTGGGCGAGGACGTCGCTGCGCCGCGTAGTTGGTGGGTGGCACACGACGACGGCAAGCTGCTGGGCCTTGCCGGCGGTATGGTCGTGGACGGTGATGTGCAGATTCTGGATGTCGCCGTCGACCTGGCACATCGCCGTGAGGGCATTGCCCGCAAGCTGCTGTCGCACGTGAGCTATGATGCCCAGATGCTCGGCTGCACCACGGCTTCGCTCGAGGTCGAGGACGGTAACGAGGGAGCGATCGCGCTTTATAACGCTCTGGGCTTTACCGAGGCTGGCCGTCGCCGCGGCTACTATGGTGCCGGCAAGGACGCCATCGTCATGACGGCTCCGCTGCCCCTGGTGCTTCCGGTCGACAATGCTTCGCCCGAGCCGACGGCGGCAGAGCAGCGCGTATGGCCGCTGCCTGCGCCTTGGCGCTCTGCCGAGGAACGTGTCGAGATTGAGCGTCGCCGCCTCGTACTCGCTATCGAGAGCTCCTGCGACGAGACGGCGGTGGCGATTATCGATGCGGATGGCAATATGCTGGCCAACCAGGTGTCGACGCAGATTGATTTTCATGCACGCTTTGGCGGCGTGGTGCCCGAGATCGCCTCGCGCAAGCACGTCGAGGTGATTGTGAGTGTCGTGGATGCGGCACTCGAGGACGCCGCAGCGTCGCTGGGCCTTACGGGCGGAGCCATTACACCAAGTGAGCTTGCCGCCGTGGGCGTGACACAGGGTCCGGGCCTGGTTGGCGCCCTGGTGGTGGGCGTCGCCTTTGCCAAGGGCTTTGCGTATGCTGCCGGCAAGCCGCTCGTGTGCGTCAATCATCTGGAGGGCCACCTGTTTGCCAACCTGTTGGCGCAGCCCGACCTCAAGCCCCCGTTTATCTTTACGCTTGTCTCGGGCGGGCACACCATGCTCGTGCACGTGAAGGCATGGGGCGACTACGAGGTACTTGGTGAGACACTCGACGATGCTGTGGGCGAGGCCTTCGACAAGGTAGCCAAGGCGTTGGGTCTGGGCTATCCCGGTGGCCCCATCATCTCCAAGCTGGCCGAGACGGGCAATCCCCGCGCGATCGATTTTCCTCGCGCGCTTAACAGCAGGGGGGACTATCGCTTCTCGCTTTCGGGCCTCAAGACGGCGGTGACGCTCTACATCGAGCAGGAGACCAAGGCTGGGCGCACGATTCACCTGCCCGATCTGGCGGCTTCGTTTGAGGCAGCCGTCTTTGACGTTCAGTACAAGAAGGCCAAGAACGCGCTGCATGCCACCGGATGCAAGGAATACTGCATCGGCGGCGGCGTCTCGGCTAATCCGCATCTGCGCGAGATGATGATCAAGAAGCTTGGGCGCCAGGGCATCCGCGTGACGGTGCCGCCTCTCTCGGCATGCACCGACAACGCCGCCATGATCGCGGAGGTCGCCCGCCGTAAATTCGACCGAGGTGAAATCTCGCCGTTCGACGTCGACGCCGATCCAAACATGACGCTGTAGCTGGTACGGCGCGGTCCCCGGACGGAGGGGCCGGATATAAGGTTTCCTGCTCTACAGTCCTGCGCAAGACGAAGGACACATTAAGTGGCCTTCTTTGCGTGCGGAACTCGCGATAAACCTTATATCCGGCCCCTCCGTCCGGGGACCTTTCTGTATCGATATGGCTTCTGGGCTGGATCGGCGTCGACAACGTCCAGCAAGGTTAACCAGCCTGCGTCGAATTTCCGGCGTTCTTTAGCTGAAAGAAAAAGTTGGTGTGCGGAGCTTTGCTCCGCATTTGGGATGGGAGCTCCCGCGGCTCCCGAGGGGGCATCTCTCATGCAAAAACTTTTGTCGGGTAAAGTCCGAGGTTAGTGGCGTTTTATAACGAGAAATTCAAAAAAGTTGAAAATTCATTACTTATTTGCGTTGACTTTAGGTAACTAAAGTTTCATACTCCTTTTCAACCACTGGGGGATGTGAACACGCACGGATCGTTCACATCATGATTGAAGAGGATTTCTTAGACATGTTCACGCATCAGCTAAACATTATCAGCGTAGTAATTATCTGATGCGGGTTAGCACATACAGCTAGCCCGTACGATAACGGGCGGCTGATGAAGATGAGGGCCGTCGAGCGCAACCGACGGCCCTCATTTTTTATGTCTAGGAAGTTCTTTTTAGAGGAGGAAATGTAATGAACGGAGTTTTGCTCATGGTTGTGGCCGCGGCGGTGCTCGCCTGCGGCTATCTGGGCTACGGCCGCTGGCTGGCCAACAAGTGGGGCGTTGACAAAGAGGCCCTCACGCCGGCCAAGCGCATGAAGGACGGCAAGAGCTTCTCGCCCGTCTCCGCCTTTACCGCGTTCTCGCATCAGTTCAGCTCGATCTGCGGTGCTGGCCCTGTCACGGGTACGATCGTCGCCATGGCCTTTGGCTGGCTGCCCGTCGTGCTCTGGGTCCTCGTCGGCGGCATCTTCTTTGGCGCCGTTCACGACTTTGGTGCCCTGTACGCTTCGATGAAGAACAACGGCAAGTCGCTCGCTCAGCTCATCGAGAAGTACATCGGCAAGACTGGCCGTCGCCTGTTCCTGCTGTTCTGCTGGCTGTTCTGCATCATCGTCATCGCCGCTTTCACCGACATGGTCTGCAAGACGTTCATGTTCACCTCGGTCGTTGACGCTTCTGGCGCTGCTACCGGTGCCATCGACTTCACCAAGTCCTATGCCGCCGGCTGCGCTGGCACCATCTCCATCCTGTTCACCTTCGTCGCTATCGCCTTTGGTTGGGCACAGAAGAAGTTCAACCTCACCGGTGCTGCCGAGTTCGTCACCGGCGTGGTGCTCATGGTCCTCATGTTCGCCGTCGGTATGCAGTTCCCGGTCTATCTGGACAAGCTCCAGTGGTTTGCCGTCGTCATGGTCTACCTGGTCTTTGCCGGCGCCATGCCCATCCAGATGCTCAAGACCCCGCGCGACTACCTCACTTCGATCATGATGATCGTCATGATCGCCTGCGCTGTCCTCGGTATCGTCGTCCTGGGTGTTAACGGCCAGGCCACCATCACCGCTCCGGCCTTTACCGGCTTCTCCAGCGCTTCTGGCATGATGTTCCCGGTCCTGTTTGTTTCCGTTGCCTGCGGTGCCCTCTCCGGCTTCCACAGCCTCGTTTCTTCTGGTACCTCCTCCAAGCAGGTCGAGAAGGAGCAGGACGCCGTCAAGGTCGGTTATGGCGCCATGATCGTCGAGTCCTTCGTCGGCATCCTTGCCATCATCGTCGCCGGCATCATGTTCTCCGATATGAACACCGCCGGCACTGGTGCCCTCAACGCCGGCGTCGCTTCCACCCCGTTCCAGATCTTCGCCGCTGGTATCTCCCGCGGTATGCAGGCCTTCGGTGTTGACGGCACGCTCGCTACCGTCTTCATGACCATGAACGTCTCCGCTCTGGCCCTGACCTCGCTCGATGCCGTCGCCCGCATCGCCCGCACCTCGTTCTCCGAGTTCTTTGCCCAGACCAACGACGCCCTGGCCATCGAGTCCAAGGCCGGCTACATGAAGGTTCTCGGCAACCCCTGGTTCGCCACGGTCGTCACCCTGCTTCCCGGTCTCGCCCTCGCCTTTGGCGGCTATGCCAACATCTGGCCGCTCTTTGGTGCTTCCAACCAGCTGCTCGGCGGCATGACCATGATCACCCTCGCCGTGTTCTGCAAGTGCACCGGCCGAAAGGGCTGGATGCTCTACGTGCCCGTCGCCTTCCTGCTCTGCTGCACCTTCACCTCGCTGGTCCAGAGCGCCATGGGCTGCATGACCGCTGTCCAGGCTTACGGCTTCTTCGGCACCATCCCGGCTACCGCCACCACGGCCGCCGTCTCCGTCGCCGCCACCAAGGGCTTGCAGCTCGTTTTCGCCGTCCTGCTGATGGTCCTGGGCCTCATCGTCGCCGTCAACTGCCTCAAGGAGTTCTTCGGCAAGGAGGCCGGCTCCATGCCCGACGAGGAGCCCGAGTGGTCCGAGATGGGCAAGGCCGAGTACGGTCGCGCCGCTGCCGCTGAAGCTCCTGCCGACGCCGAGGCCGCCAAGGCCTAGTCAGCTTGATGGACTAACCGTTCCATCCATATGACTCGGAAAGACCGGGTCCGCGACTTCGCGGGCTCGGTCTTTTTTTCATGCGAAAGCGGGTGACGCTCGAGTGTTCTCGCAGATGTTTTGCGTGAATAAGGGCGCGCGTTGTACCATATAAACGTATATGTGTACATATGAAAGGGGCCCCGTGGCCAAGACGGTATATTCCGATAATCAAAACAATGTCGATGCTTTGGCTGAGCGCCTGAGCAGCCAGACGTCGCTTTCTGCCGAGCGCGCCAAGCTGGTTGCCTACGACCTGCTCTGCCGCAAGGCGCTCAAGATCAAGTCGAGCGCGCTGGCGCAGATTTTCCGTTCCGTCGATAAGGAATGCAACACCAAGGTGATGCGCGACGAACTCATCGCGGCAAAGATCGTTACCAAGATCGAGGGCAGCGGCATTAACGGGCGCCCGGCGTTCTATACCATCAATGCCGAGATCCGCGATGCCCAGGAGCAGCCTGCCGAGTCCGTCGAAGATTTTGTCGTCGAGGATTTCGCTGACGTGCCTGCTGTGGAAGAAGTTGCTCCGCGTGAGCATGTCGATACCGATGAGTTGCTCGATGAGAACGTCGTGCGTGCCTTTACGGCCAAGGCGGGACGCGGCGGTTTTGGCGGGGGTGGCAAGCGCGATGCGCAGCGCCGCGCCCAGCAGGAGCGCTTCCGTCGTGCCGTTGCTCAAAAGGGTGAGACGGATGCCGAGGCTGTTGAGAACGAGGTTGCTGCCGAGTCGCAGAGGCCCGCGAAGGAGCAAAAGCCCGTGGAGGCCCAGGAGCCCCAGCGTCGCCGTGGTGCCCACTTTAAGGCTGCGCAGCAGGATGTCGCGCATGAGGTTGAAGAGCCTTCCGAGGCTGCAGACGATGTTGAGGAGTCTGCCAAGAAGGCTCCGGGTTCATGCCGTCCCGGGCGTGGTTTTGCGAGGCGCGCGTATCCCGTAAGGCGTCAGGAGAAGGGCGAGCCGGCTTCGACCGCTCAGGCCGAGAAGGCCGAACAAACCGAGAAAACCGTTGAGCCGGCGGCTCGCGAGCAGCAACCTTCCGAGTCGCAGCCTGCGGCTGACACTGAGGTCAAAGCTCAACAGACCGCTGATAAGCAGGCTGGGGAGAGCGCCTCAGGCAAGCCCCGCCGTCGTCGTCACCGCGGCGGTCGTGGCTCAAATGCCGAGGCCGCGGCCGAGAAGACAGCGACACAAAACGGAGATGAGAAGGCCGAGACTCCGGTGGATCAGGTCAAGCGCCAGCCGGCGAAGGAGGCCAAGTCCGATCGTCCGCAAAAGCGCTCGTCTGCGCCCAAGCAGGAACGTAATACCCGGGCAGATTCCAAGCGTAAGCCTCATGCACAGGCTGAGCCTGCCGTAGCAGATAGTGCTACCCAGCAGCCCGAGTCGGCCGTCCACGGCGAGGTATCGGCGTTTGCCCTTGCCCGCGTTTTGGGCAGGCAGCTGCTCAAAGTTGTCCCTACGCCTACGGCGCTCTCTAAGATCAAGGAACAGCAGACTCAAATTGTTAAGGTCGAGGGCAAGGACGGCAAAAAGGCGCCGCAGCGCACTCAGCACAACGAGATGTCCAACCGCAAGATTGCCGAGGAAATCGCAATCATCCAGGCTTGGATCGAGCAAAACCGAGGTGCCGATACGCCGGTTGCCTCGCGCCGCCAGCGTGCCTACCAGATTTTTAACGACGAGAAGGCTTTTGACGGCAAGCACGGTGAGCGCCTGATAAGGCGCATGACCGAAAAGGGCATCAGCATGCAGGCGATCAAGGTCGCCCCCAACCGCCCCGTGCACTTTACGGGTTTCTTTACGCTGGGCGCCGATAAGCCGTTCATTATGGTCGAGAACCTGGACACCTACGACGAGATCGTTAGGCTGCTGCGTGGCCGCAAGCACGCCAAGCTCTTTGGCATCAAGGTGGGCGGCGTGATTTTTGGCGGCGGATGCAAGGCGAGCGTCTCGCATGCCCTGGACGATTATCTGGCCGAGATCGGCTATCGCTTTAACTACGTCTACTACGTGGGCGATATCGACCGCGAGGGCGCGCGCATCGTCGAGCAGGCTCGCAATGCCAATGTGGTTGAGATTCGCCTGCATGCCGGTATGTACCGCGCCATGCTCGCCGAGCATAAGCGTCGCGTGAAGGCCGGCGGCGAGTGCGAGCGCGCGGCTGCCAACCAGGGCGTGCCGCAGAACTTGGCGGCGACGATCAAGGATCTGCCCATGGTCACGCGCGTGCAGTTCCGCAATGTGCTACGTGAAGGCGGGCGCATTCCGCAGGAGATTCTGATGACCGCCGACTATCGGGATGGCGACTCGGGAAGCTTCGACCGCATGCTGAACAACTAAATTCCGCCGGCCCCGGGAGAGCGGGGACACCGGCTTAGGTTTCCTGCTCTACAGTCCTGCTCACGACGGAGGCCACATTAAGTGGCCTCCTGTTCGTGCGGAACTCGCGATAAACCTAAGCCGGTGTCCCCGCTCTCCCGGGGCCTGTCGTGGCTTGGCCGTTGCATGCGGCTCGCTTTTCGGAACGGGGCTGACGGACACGTTCCGAAATCTACCACCGTCGCTGTACAGGGTGTCTATAAAGAGCCGTGGCCAAAAAACGGCAAATATGAGTACTGATACTCTTTTAGTGGCAGTAATTTTGACCATATTTAAGGTGATTTGACGTGTCGATCGAGCAGATAAGCTGCCGTATCTCCTCAAGTGTTCATTAAAGGAAGACCTTGATGCGAATAAATCTCATTAAGATCTTCTTTTATTAACGAAAATAATGTAGCTACAACGGTAACAGTACTCATATTTGCCGTTTTTTGGCCACAGTCCTTCGGAGGGTCCTCGAAAATAGTCCCGAGCCGGCACTTGGGGACGTTCCTATAATGCCGGCACTTAGGAGCGTCCCCAAGTGCCGACACCGCGTCTGCCTGCGGCGGCCGCGCCCCGCTGCGTCGCTCCGCACCCTTGCGGGTTCGAATCCCTCCGCTTGGCGGCGTTGGCTCGATTTGCTTGACGTGAGGGGCTCTTGGCTGGTGTGGGACGGAGGGATTCCGCGTCCGCCTGGTCGGCGGCCGCGCCCCGCTGCGTCGCTTCGCTCCTTGCGTGCTGCGCTGGAAAACGCTTCGCGTTTCCTCAGCTCCGCACCCTTGCGGGTTCGAATTCCTCCGCTTGCCCACAAGAAAGCGCCCTGGGCCGTTATGGGCTTAGGGCGCTCAGTTTTAATGGCTGGGACGGAGGGATTCGAACCCCCAACAGCCGGCACCAAAAACCGGAGTTCTACCGTTGAACTACGTCCCAATGTGTGGTGTTGCCCAAAAGCAACTCGTCTAGTTTACCTAATCTGCGAGGGCATCGCAAACGCCGTCGAGTAGGCGTACGGCGAGCGTCTGCGCGTCGCTGGCCGTGAAGGTGCCGTTGTAGCGCGTCATGCCCGTGAGCTCAATGCGAATGCGAGCCGGCTTCTGCTGCGCGGCGACATTGGCGGTGCGGATGCGCTGGGCCAGGTTGTGGCACTCGGCGAGGGCAATCGTGGCGCGTGGCGCGGCGTCGGCGGGCAGCTCGCCGCTTGCGATCTCGAGCACCAGGTCGACATCGGTCGGAACCTCGGAATCGCAAAGCATCATGCCGCTGTTGTCGGTCGTTGCCGTGGCGATGTTCCACATGCGCGAAGCAACGCTGCGTGCGATGGGGTCCTCACCGATAACGGCGATCTGGAAGCGCTCGAGCACGTTGGCGGCGCGAGCAAAACCGATGCGGGACTCGGCTTCGGTGACCGAGGGCTTGCCCTCCCACACATGGTGCAGGCGGTTGATGTAGGCGTAGGTGTCCTGGAAGGCCATGCCGTCGGCAAACAGGCCGACATTTTCCTGGAACTGCTGCAGGGCGGCCTCGGTATGCGGACCAAAGTAGCCGTCGTCTTCGCCACAGGCAAAGCCCAAAACGTTGAGAGCGCGCTGCAGGGCCTGCACATCGGCGCCATGGAAATTGGGCATGCGCAGATACAGGGTGCGGTCGCCCAGCTTATACGAGGCGTCGACCAGGGCGCTCCAACAGGGGATATCGACGGCATGACCGGCAGCAAGGCCGCTGTCGAGCCTGAAGGTGCTGACGGCCTGCTCGGTGGTGGTGCCAAAGCGCTTGTCGACAACCTCGGCGTCATCGATTGTATAGCCGAGCTGCAGAAGGCGGGACTGGACGTCCTCGACGGCTGCTCCCTGCATGCCCGTGGTAATAGGTTCCATGAACGAACCCCTTTCGGCGTACCATTCGTACTATTTTGAGCGTGTGTCGGATAGACAACGCGAGACAATTTATAAACATGCACTCAATAGTGTAGCAACTTGTACCCAAACTCGCTGCCCACAGGTTTTATGACCCCCGCTAGTTAAGACGCTCCACAAAGAAATCTGCCATTGAGAGGAAGAGCTCGCGCGCATGCGGGTCGAGCTCGACGCCTTCGATAGCGGCCTTGGCCTTAGCGGTCAGGTCGAGCGCATAGGTGTGGGCGTAATCGATGGAGCCGGTCTCCTGGAAGATCTCCACGGCGCGTGCGAGCTGCGCAGGGTCCTCGGTGCCCGAGGAAAGGATTGCCTCGATCTCGTCGTGATAGCGCTCGTCTGACAGGGCATGCACGGCAACGAGGGTGCGCTTGCCCTCGGTGATATCGGTGCGGAAGTCCTTGTTGGCGGCCTCCTTGGTGCCGATCAAGTTGAGCAGGTCGTCTTGAATCTGGAAGGCAAGGCCCGTGTGCAGCCCAAAGGCGCGCAGTGCCTCAATCTGCTCTTCGCTGCCGCCGCCGATAATGGCTCCGGCGGCAAGCGGCGTCGCTCCGCTGTAGTACGCGGTCTTGTGCGTCGCCATGTCCAGATAATCGTCGACCGAAATGTCAAAGCGCTCGTCGCGGACCCAGCCCAGGTCGAGCGCTTGACCCTCGATGGTACGGACGATCATCTCGGTAAGCTCGTGGAGCACGTGAAGCTTCACGTCTGCGTTGAGTGTGGGGTCGTCGAGAACCGTCTTGGTGACCATGGTGAGCGCCAGGTCACCGCAGTTGATGGCAAGACCGGTGCCCTCGGTAAGGTGCATGCAGGGCTTGCCGCGACGAATCTGCCCGTTGTCGGCGATGTCGTCGTGGATGAGTGCGCCCGACTGAAAGTGCTCGATGGCCGCCGCTGCGCTGCGGGCGCTCTCAAAGCTGCCGCCTACCGCAGTGGCGGCGAGCATGCAGATGAGCGGGCGGTGGCGCTTGCCAGCGTTTGCCGTAAATGCCGAGAGCGGGGTATACAGGTAGCGCTCGATATCGGCGGAAGTCGCCTGTCCGTCAAAGAACGTGGCCAGATAGTCGTTAATCTGGTCAAAGTGCTGGGCTAAAAAGCTGGTAAACGGACTGGACACGGGTTCTCGCATTCTTTGATAGGTTGCATCGTTGCATTATGCAGACAACATATTGCCACATTAGGGCGTCGAGCGCGGCGGTTGAAGACGATTGGTCCATGCGGCCGCAAGTGCGGTAGGGGCTTGGCTAGATAAGCCCAAAGTGTTCGAGCGCGGTGACGACGCCGTCGTGGTCGATGCTGTCGGTGACATAGTCGGCCTTTTCCTTGAGGAAGTCCGGCGCATTGCCCATGGCGATACCGACATCGACGGCGTTCATCAGCGAGACGTCATTGCTGGCGTCGCCGATGCCGTATACGGTTCCGTGGTGGGGATCGAGGGCGTCGAGTACGGACTGGATACCCTCGCGCTTGGTGCATTCGCGAGGCGAAATCTCGGTCACTTCGAGCTCGAGCTCGTTAAAGCAGAGCAGCGGCTCAAACGCTTGATCCTGAGCGATGCGGTTGGCAAGCGACGTGGACATTAAGATCTTGTAGGCGCTGTAATGTTGCAGCTGCGTAATTGCATCGCCCACGGTGCGGGCGTATCCCGGAGCGTCGGGCGCATCGGCACTCATGCGAACGACGCCATTGAGTCCCTCAAAACGAATCACTTCGTCCGATTGCTCAAGAATGGGAGCAAGGCGCTGCAGCATGCCGGGCGTCATCGCCAAATCGCGAATCACGTGTCCCTCAAGTTCGACATAGCCACCCGCGAGGCAGACGATGCCGGTCCAGGGCAGCTCGAGCAGCTTTGGATGGATGCAGCTCAGCGTGCGCCCTGTGCAGATAAACGCCATATTGCCCTTGGCGACAAAATCACGGATGGCTTGCGAGACCGCTTCATTGGGATAGGGGGAGAGGTCTCGCTCGCTCTCGGGAAGCTCTTGTGCCACTCGAGGGTCTTGCCAGGCGAGTGTTCCGTCGATATCGAAGAAGCAGATATCGCCGCGCTTATGGGCTGCGCTGGCGGCAGGGGAGGCCGAGGTGGTGGACACAAATCCCGGCTCGAGGCCCATGATCTGGTCAAAATGCTCTTTAACGCGGGGAACGGAGATGCCAATAATCACCTGGGCGGTCTTGCCCGTAATGATGAGGCCCTTGGCGCCCACCGCGACAAACGACGCATTATCTGCAACGATGGAAGGGTCTGCGACCTCGACGCGCAGGCGCGTGGCGCAGTTGGTTGCGCCCACGATATTGCCAACGCCACCTAAAAGCTGAATTACCCGCTCAGCGAGGACGTGATCTTGATCGGATTGAATACTGACCTCGCCATTGGGAGATTGCTCTTTGGCAAAGCCGCTTCCCGTTAAACGATCGATTGCCGCGCGATTGGAGACATGATCCTCGCGGCCCGGCGTCTTAAGGTCATAGACCAAGATGAGTGCTCGAAAACTAACAAAAAAGATGAGGCTAAAGGCAAGACCGATACCGAGCGCCAAAAGGTAGGAGCCGGCATGCATTCGCATGAGTGGGATGAAGTTGAAGGCCGTCATTTCCATGAGACCGCCCGAGAAGATGCCGACGATGCCAAAGAAGTTCATGGTCATGGCAAGGCAGGAGGACAGGACGGCGTAGAGCAAAAAGAGTCCGGGATAGGTGAACATAAAGAGAAACTCGAGCGGCTCGGTGACGCCGCAGACCACCGAGGCGACGATGGCGGGCAAAAGGATGACCTTAAGGCCGGCGCGGCGTTCGGGTTTGGCGGTGAAATAGAATGCTGCCGCGATGGCGGGAAGGCCAAAGAGCTTGCCCCAGCCGGTGGCGGTAAAACCTGCCCAGGGCGCAAGTTCATTTAAAGGGCGCGTGCTATGGGAGAGAATGGGGAGCAGGTTGGTCCACGTGGCGTAAATACCGTCGTGAATGACCAGATTGTCGTAATAGATGGGCATATAGAGCAGATGGTGCAGCCCCATGGGCTCGAGCGCTCGCTCCAAAAACACAAAGATGCCCACGCCGAAGGGGCCGACGCCCGCAAGTGCGTGGCGCAGCGTTTCGGTCACAGCGTATGCGAAGGGCACGATGGCGGCCGAGATGGCGGCAAGGGCAAACACGGCAAAAAAGCTGATGAGGTAGACGAGCGAGGAACCCGAGAACGTGCCGAGCCAATCGGGAACCTTGGCATCGTAGAAGCGGTCATGGATGGCAACGACGGTTGCCGACACCGCCAGCGGGCCGATAATGCCGGTGTCGAGCGTCTTGATGCCGTCGATGACGGTGATGCCGCTGGCGGGGGTTAAAGACGACGGGTACTTAAGTCCAAGGTTGTCGCCGCTCAGCTTAATGATCTCGCTCAAAAAGAAACAGTAGGCAAAATAGGCTACGAGCGCCTCGAGGCAGCAGCGTGCCGGTTGCTTTTGGGCAAGGCCGATGGGCAGCGCTACGGCAAAAAGGAGTGGAAGGCGCTTAAAGACCGTCCACGAGCCGCGCTGAATGATAGTCCAGAAAACGTACCAGGGGGTTCCGTATACGGCGAGGTCGCCGACGATATCCACGGTCGTTGCGAGGGCGGAGATGCCGACCATGAGGCCTGATATAGAAAACAGCATGGCGGGCGCGAACATGGCTCCGCCAAAACGTTGGATTTTCTGCAGCATAATATGCCTTTCGGATGCAACATGCTGTGCGAGCAAGAACGTTTAAACAATGAACTCATTGTAGAGGACTGGCTGCTTGCCGCATTGACGGTTTTGATTCGGTCCGATTTGGGTTTCGGGGGAACCGTCGACGGTAAATAATCCGTGCTTTACCGATAATCGGTTTAAACAACTTTAAGAAATGCTATCGTGCCTAGCCATACATATTCATTAGAGGTGAAATCATGCCAAAAGCGATTTACGAAGGAATCTACCGCGAGATCCGTTCGCGCATCATCAACGGGACCTATGCGTTTCAGGAGATGCTGCCAACCGAAGCCGAGCTGACCGCGGAGTTTGGCTGCACGCGCAATACCGTTCGACGCGCCTTGAGCATGCTGGCCGACCAGATGTTTGTGCAGCCTATACACGGCAAGGGCGTGCGCGTTATTTGGCTTAAGGGCGAAACCGATATGCTGGGCGCACTCGAAGAGGTTGAGTCGTTTGGCGAGTTCGCAAAACGCAACAATGCCGTCGCATCGACCGAGGTCAAGTCTTTTGAACACTTGATTTGCACTGAGCAACTCTCTCGTCGCCTGGGCTTTAAGGTGGGCGAGGAGCTGATTCGCGTCGTGCGTGTCCGAAGCCTCAACGGCAGCGCGCGCCAAGTGGACCACGGCTACTTTTTGGCGTCGATCGCCAAGGGCCTGACCCCCGAGATCGCGGCGGATTCTATCTACGGCTATCTGGAGCACAAGCGCGGCATCAAAGTGATGGCGAGCCGCCGTACGGTGAGTGTCGAGCTCGCCAACGATGAGGATTGCAGCTATCTGGACCTTGGCAAGTACAACTGCGTCGCCGTTATGGAGAGCCAGTCGTACACCTCGGACGGCATCTTGTTCGAGGTCACGCATGCCCGCACACACCCCGAGATCTTCCATTACCGCGTCAATTCCAAGCGATAGCCGGCTAGCTCGCAGCCTGACGAGACTCATGCCCTCAAAGCGAAAACGCCCGGTCAAACCGACGATGCATCGGCTTGATCGGGCGTTTTCTCTGCATTCGATAACAAATAATTGTTTATACAAAACTTGTCAAGTATCAAGTCGAAATTACCGTTCACCGAAGTTTTTCTACCGCTCTAGTAATACTTGTTCAAACAACTAGCCAAATAGCGTATTGTACAAGTCAGCAAAAGGGGCAAAGTCCCCGAGCCAATCTCCGAAGGCGGCGGCAAAGGGTGCCGCCACGGTGTGAAAGGGTGGATTGTAATGAAGAACGAAATGAGCAGAAGGCAGTTCCTGGGCTTTGCTGGTTCCGCGGCTGCGGTTCTTGGTCTGGGCCTCGTGGGCTGCGGTGGTTCTGCCGGCTCTGGCTCCTCTGCTTCTGGTGACGCTGCCGAGGTCTACTTCCTCCAGTTCAAGCCCGAGGTCGACAAGGAGTGGAAGGAGATCGCCAAGGCGTACAAGAAGGAGAAGGGCGTCGAGGTCAAGATCGTGACCGCCGCCTCCAACACCTACGAGGAGAAGCTCAAGTCCGAGATGTCCAAGAGCTCCGCTCCGACGCTGTTCCAGGTCAACGGCCCCACCGGCCTTAAGAACTGGAAGGACTACTGCGCCGATCTTTCCGACACCAAGCTCCGCGGCGAGCTCATCGACGACTCCCTGGCGCTGCAGTCCGACGGCAAGGATCTGGGTATCGACTGGGTTCAGGAGAGCTACGGCATCATCTACAACAAGGAGCTCCTCGAGAAGGCCGGCTACAAGGCCGAGGACATCAACTCCTTCGACAAGCTGAAGGCTTGCGCCGATGACATCCAGGCCCGCAAGGACGAGCTCGGCGTTGACGGTGCCTTCACTTCCGCCGGCATGGATGACTCCTCCAGCTGGCGCTACACCACCCACCTCGCCAACCTCCCGCTCTACTACGAGTTCGAGAAGGAGCACAACCAGGAGGACGACGAGATCAAGGGCGAGTATCTCGACAACTTTAAGCAGATCTTCGACCTGTATATCACCGACTCCACCTGCGATCCTTCGCAGCTTGCCTCCAAGACCGGTGACGACGCCACCAACGAGTTCGCAACCGGTAAGGCCGTTTTCTACCAGAACGGCTCTTGGGCCTACGCCGACCTCACCAAGGCCGGTATGACCGACGACCAGCTCGGCATGCTGCCGATCTACATCGGCGTCGACGGCGAGGAGAACCAGGGCCTGTGCTCCGGCGGCGAGAACTACTGGTGCGTCAGCTCCCAGGCTTCCGAGGATGCCCAGAAGGCCACCGAGGACTTCATGTATTGGTGCGTCACTTCTGACACCGCCACCAGCATCATCGCTGACAAGATGGGTCTGACCGCCCCGTTCAAGAGCGCTAAGGAGACCACCAACGTCTTCTCGCAGCAGGCCGTTGCTATGGCCAAGGACGGCAAGAAGACCGTTGCTTGGGACTTCGTTTACATCCCCTCTGAGGAGTGGAAGAAGAACCTCAAGCAGGCTCTCATCGCTTATGCTGCCGACAACACCAAGTGGGACGGCGTCAAGAACGCCTTCGTCGATGGCTGGAAGACCGAGAAGGCTGCTTCCGAGTAAGCAGTTGCTGCCCAAGCTATCTGATTAGCGACAGGGGGCGGGCAGACGTAGGTTTGCCCGCCCCCTGCATATTGAAAGGACCCTTCTATGGGCAAAGCACTCAAACGCTGGTGGCCGCTCTTTATGCTGCCCACGTGCCTGGCGTTTATGATCGGGTTCGTGATTCCCTTTATCCAGGGTTTCTATCTCTCGTTCTGCCAGTTTATTACCATCAATAACGCGCACTTTGTCGGTATCGAGAACTACGTGCGCGCACTGACCGACCCGCAGTTCTCCACGTCGTTCTTCTTTACCGTGGCGTTTGCCTTCCTGTCGACGGTGCTCATCAACGTGATCGCGCTGGCCATTGCGCAGGCGCTCACTCGCAAGGCGCTCAAGGGCACCAACATCTTCCGTACGATTTTCTTTATGCCTAACCTGATTGGCGGCATTGTACTGGGTTACATTTGGCAGATTCTGATCAACTGCCTGCTCTCCAACGTGGGTGCCCAGCTTATCGCCCTCAACTCCGCCGCTGGCTTCTGGGGCCTTATCATCCTGACCCTGTGGCAACAGGTCGGCTACATGATGATCATCTACATCGCCGGTCTGCAGTCCATCCCGTCTGACTACATTGAGGCCGCCAAGGTCGATGGCGCTACGGCATGGCAGGCGTTTTGGAAGGTTAAGATCCCCAACCTGATGCCGACCATCACCATCTGCCTGTTCCTGTCCATCACCAACGGCTTTAAGCTGTTCGACCAGAACCTTGCCCTTACCGGTGGCGCCCCGGCGCACTCCACCGAGATGCTCGCCCTGAACATCTACAACACGTTCTATTCGCGTGCTGGCATCGCATGGCAGGGCATCGGTCAGGCCAAGGCAGTTATCTTCTGCATCCTGGTTGTCGCTATTTCTATGATCCAGCTTAAGGCCACGAGGTCCAAGGAGGTGCAGCAGTAATGAAACGCGATAAGGCTATCAACCGCGCGCTCTCGATCTTCTTTACGATCCTGTCGCTCGCATGGATCTACCCCGTGTTCATGATTGCGCTCAATTCCTTTAAGAAAGCGACCGCAATCAGCACCACCACGGCGTTCGATCTGCTCACGCCCGAGACGTTCAACGGCCTCGCAAACTACGTGCACGCTCTGAACGAGCAGGGCTTTGCCTCGGCGTTTATGTACTCGCTCATCATCACGGTCACGTCGGTCGTGCTGATTCTGGTGTGCTGCTCCATGTGCGCTTGGTACGTGGTGCGCGTCAACAGCAAGATCTCGAACTTCTTCTATTACCTGTTCGTCTTCTCGATGGTCGTACCGTTCCAGATGCTCATGTTCACGCTGTCCAACCTCGCGGACCGCATCGGCTTTAACACGCCGTTTAACATCTGCTTCATCTACCTCGGTTTTGGCGCGGGCCTCGCGGTCTTTATGTTCGCCGGCTTCGTCAAGAACATCCCGCTCGAGATTGAGGAAGCGGCCATGATTGACGGCTGCAACCCGGTCCAGGTGTTCTTTAAGATCGTTCTCCCCATCATGAAGCCCACCTATCTTTCGGTCGGCATCCTCGAGACCATGTGGGTCTGGAACGACTACCTGCTGCCCTACCTTACGCTCGACTCCACCAAGTACAAGACCATTCCTATTTTGATCCAGTACTTCCGCGGCGGCTATGGCCACGTCGAGCTCGGCCCCATGATGGCCTGCATCATGATGGTCGTTGTCCCCATCGTCATCATGTACATCTTCTGCCAGAAGTACATCATCGACGGTGTGGTGGCAGGTGCCGTCAAGGGCTGATGCCGTAACTGTTTTGCAAGTTTTGGCGGCGCCCCTCAGCGCGGCGCCGCGTATCGAAAGGTAGAGACATGGCCGAGATCGTTCTCAAACATGTTCAGAAGGTGTATCCCAACAACGAGTCAAAAAAGAAGGGCTTCTTTGGCAAAAAGAAGAAGACCGAGGAGAAGAAGCACAACCTCAAGGTTACCGAGGACGGTGTGCTCGCTGTAGAGGACTTCAACCTCACCGTTCACGACCAGGAGTTCATCGTCCTCGTTGGCCCCTCTGGCTGCGGTAAGTCCACGACGATGCGCATGGTCGCCGGCCTAGAGGACATCACCTCCGGCGACGTGCTCATCGACGGCAAGCGCGTCAACGACGTGGCGCCCAAGGACCGCGACATCGCCATGGTGTTCCAGAGCTACGCTCTGTACCCCAATATGACGGTGTACGAGAACATGGCGTTTACGCTTGAGCTCAAGAAGGTCCCCAAGGACGAGATCGACCGTAAGGTTCGCTCCGCTGCTGAGATCCTGGGTATTACCGAGTACCTCGACCGTAAGCCCAAGGCGCTCTCTGGCGGCCAGCGCCAGCGCGTCGCCATCGGCCGCGCCATCGTGCGTGACCCCAAGGTCTTCCTGATGGACGAGCCGCTGTCCAACCTGGATGCCAAGCTTCGTAACCAGATGCGCGCCGAGCTCATTAAGCTGCGTCACGAGATCAAGGGCACCTTCATCTACGTTACCCACGACCAGACCGAGGCTATGACCCTCGGCGACCGCATCGTGGTCATGAAGGACGGCGTCGTCCAGCAGATCGCCACGCCGCAGGAGGTCTTCAACCATCCCGCGAACATCTTCGTCGCCGGCTTCATCGGCGTGCCGCAGATGAACTTCTTCGATGCCCAGCTGGTGCGCTCGGGCAACGGCTTTACTGTCAAGACCGAGGATATGAACGTGGCGCTCGCCCCGGAGACTTGCGCTCAGCTTGCCCTCAACTGGGACGGCGGCGACGTGAAGGAGATTACGGCCGGCGTGCGCCCCGAGCAGATTCTGCTTGCCGACAAGGACGAGGAGGGTGCGCTCCAGGGCACCGTCGAGGTGACCGAGCTCATGGGCTCGACCGAGCATGTCCACGTGACTGCTCCCGACGGCCAGTTTGTCCTGATCATTCCCGTCGTCGACCTCGAGGCCAAGGGCGCGCTCAAGGCGGGCGACCCCATCTGGTTCAAGTTCGAGAAGAACGCGACCCACCTCTTCGATAAGGTCTCTGGCAAGAACCTTATCTAGGCCCGGTGCAACCAGGCCCTTCCTTTGGGCGACTGCGGCTTTGCCATCCTTTTGCCGCGGTCACATATAAGGCTCCCCTCCCGTCCACTGGGCGAGAGGGGAGCCTTTCTTTGTGTTGGGACTGTCTGACCGGTCGTTTGTCTCGATCTGTAACGGATAGGGCCGATTTCGGACGTTAGATGTTACAGATCGAGACGGTTCCGCTGAGCTAACCATTTCATCTAAATCTGTAACACCAAAGGCGAATTTCACCTGCTAGATGTTACAGATTGAGATAAACCCGAGGGGAGGGGCCGGTATGTCTCAATCTGTAACGGCTGGGACCGTTTTGGTTGAGTAATTGCTACGGATCGAGATTGTTTGGCCGAGTTGGATCACAGGGTAACGTGCGGGCACAAAAAACGGAGCCGTGTTGCCACGACTCCGTTCCTCAAGAGAATGGGTAAGGGGAATGGGTTAGTCCAGGTGCCAGATCTCGTCGTTGTACTGGGAGATCGTACGGTCGGACGAGAAGGTGCCGGCGTTGGCGATATTGATGAGCGCCTTGCGCATCCAGGCGTCCTGGTCCTCGTAGTCGGCCAGCACGCGCTCCTTGGTCTGGATGTACTCCTCAATGTCGAGCAAGGCCATAAACCAGTCCTTGCCCTTAATGTCGTCGTGCAGGCGCTGCAGGCGCTCGGCGTTGCCGGTTGCCATAAAGGCCGGGTTGGTGATGAAGTCCACCAGCAGTTTAATGCCGGGCTTGCGGTAGAGCGCACCGGCGTTGTAGGTGCCGTCGGCGTAGAGCTGCTCGACCTGTTTGGACGAGGCACCAAAGGTATAGATGTTCTCGTCGCCCACGAGCTCGGCAATCTCCACGTTGGCACCGTCGAGCGTGCACAGGGTTAGGGCGCCGTTGAGCATGAACTTCATGTTGGAGGTGCCGCTCGCCTCCTTGGAGGCCAGGCTGATCTGCTCGGAGATGTCAGCGGCGGGGATCACGCGCTCGGCGGCGGTGACGTTGTAGTTCTCGATCATGACAACCTGCAGGTAGGGAGCCACGTCGGGGTCGTTTGCAATCCACTGCGACAGCGTCAGGATCAGATGGATGATGTCCTGCGCGATAGTGTAGGCAGGCGCCGCCTTGCCGCCAAAGATGATGGTGACAGGGTGCTTAGGCCTGTTGCCGTTCTTGATATCGAAGTACTTCCAGATGATGTAGAGCGCGAGCATCTGCTGACGCTTGTACTCGTGGATGCGCTTGACCTGGACGTCGATGATGGCGTTGGAGGGAATGGTCACGCCCTGCTCGAGCGCCATGAACTGGCGCATGATGGCCTTGGCCTCGACCTTGGTGGCGGCCAGGCGCTCAAGAACGTCCTTGTCGTCGGCGAACTTGGCGAGTTTGCTCAGATCGCCGGTGCTGCGCCAGTCGGTGCCGATTACATCGTCGAGCAGGCTGGCGAGCGCGGGGTTGGCTCCATGGATCCAGCGGCGGAAGGTGATGCCGTTGGTCTTGTTGGAGAACTTCTCGGGATAGATCTCGTAGAACGGATGAAGCTCGGTGTCCTCCAGGATCTTGGTGTGGAGGGCGGCTACGCCATTGATGGAGAAGCCAAAGTGGATGTCCATGTGGGCCATGTGGACGGTGTCGTATTCGTCGATGACGGCGACGCGCGGGTCATCGTGCTCGGCCTTCGCGATCTCATCGAGCTTGACGATAATGTCGGCGATGGCAGGGGAGACCTTCTGCAGGCTGACGAGCGGCCACTTCTCGAGCGCCTCGGCAAGAATCGTGTGGTTAGTGTAGGCGACCATGGAGCGTACGATGGTCACGGCCTCGTCAAACTCGATGCCATGCTCGGTGGTGAGCAAGCGAATGAGCTCGGGGATGACCATGGTGGGGTGCGTGTCGTTAATTTGGACCACGGCGTAGTCGGCCAGATCGTGCAGGTTGCTGCCGCGCTCGACGGCCTCGTCGATCAGGAGCTGGGCGGCGTTGCTCACCATGAAGTAC
>URPK01000017.1 GCA_900549715.1 uncultured Collinsella sp.
CGCGATTGGCGAAAATACGTTGGTGAAAATGGTGAAAAATATATTGACGCTAACATACTGTCGCACGACGTCACCCCGGTATGGGTGCCGTCCCCCGAGATCGAGGGGCTCAGGGACCTCGCCGCCGCCCACGACGCGGCGACCGCGAGGCTCGCGGCGGCGAAGCAGCGGCTCCTGGCGTTCCTAGCCCGCCGCGGCTATGTCTACGGCGGCACGACGCCGGCCGGCAACCACCGGAAGTACTGGACGTACGGCTTCCTCAGGTGGCTCGACGGCAACACCCCGCCGACGACGGAGGCATCCGGGCGCTTGCGGCGCTGAGGAACGAGGTCGAGGCGGCCGACGAGACGAGGGAGGCCCTCCTCGCCGAATACAGGGCCGCCGTCGCGGCGGGCCCCCTCTCGGCCGAGGTCGAGGCGCTCCAGTCGATCAAGGGGTGCGGGTTCGCGCTCGCCGCCGCCTTCGCGTCCGAGGTCGGCGACTTCTCGAGGTTCCGCTCCGGCAGGCAGGTGACGGCCTACTTCGGCCTCGCCCCGAAGCAGAGGTCGAGCGCGGACTCCGTGCGCCTCGGCGGAATCAGCGGGGCCGGCAACGCGCTCGTCAGGAAGCTGGCTGTCGAGGGGTCCTGGTGCTACGCCCAGGCCGGCCACCAGCCGAAGCTGATGCCCAAGGGCTCCGGCGTGCCCCTCGAGATAAGGATGCACGGGAGGAAGGGGTCCGAGAGGCTCCTGCGCCGCCGCGAGGAGATGATCGCCCGCGGGATGCCGCAGGCGAAGGCGAACGCGGCCACCGCGGCCGAGCTCGTGAGGTGGCTGTGGGCCCTCGGCACGATGTGCCGGGAGGGCGCGGAATAGACATAAGCCCCCGTCCCGGCGAGCCGGGCAGCCTTCGGGGACACCCCCGTTCTCGCTGTGCGCGCGGCGGCCGCCGCATGCGCGAAGACAGACTAGGGGAACCCCGCCGAAGGAGAGGATTGCGGGCCGCCGGAGCGGTATCCGCGGATATGAGACTGAGCCGAAGGCGTCGATGACATGCCGGGGGCGGACCGGGACGGGTTTAACGGCAGGCCCCGCCGACCGATTGCAAGCGGTCGGCGGGGCCATTGTGGCCCTTGACAGTGGATTGGGTCATATGAGCGAGCGGGCCGCATTTGAAACAAGGTGACGTGAAACGAAAGGGCGCTGACCTTCTGGTCGCGCCCTTGAAGTTGAACGTCAGATTGTCCAAATGCGGCCCGCGCAGCGTCGAGCCGTTACGCGGTTCGTAGAACCGCGTAACTAGTTAGTACATCTTTGCGCCGGCGGGGATGGAGGCGTCGAGCTGGATCAGGTTGAGGCGCTCCTCGCCCTCCTCCTCGTGGACAGCGCTGATCAGCATGCCGCAGCTGGGAATACCCATCATCTTGCGCGGAGGCAGGTTGGTGATGGCGAGCAAGGTCTTGCCGACCAGGTCCTCGGGCTCGTAATAAGCGTGAATACCGGAGAGGATGGTGCGGTCGGTACCGGTACCGTCGTCGAGCGTAAAGTTCAGCAGCTTCTTGGACTTCTTGACGGCCTCGCATGCCTTGACCTTCACAGCGCGGAAATCGCTCTTGGAGAAGGTATCAAAGTCGACGAACTCCTCGAACAGCGGCTCAACGGCGATCTTGGAGTAATCGAGCGTGGGTTTAAGCGACTCAACGAACGGGCTCGCGGCGTTGCCGGCCTCGGCAGCCTTGGCGGCAGCGGCACCGGACCGGAAACCCTTCTCGGGCTTCATGTGCGGGAACAGCAGCACGTCGCGGATGGAAGCCTGGTTGGTGAGCAGCATGACCACGCGGTCGATACCGATGCCGATGCCGCCCGCGGGAGGCATACCGTACTCGAGGGCGCGCACGTAATCCTCGTCGTACTCCATGGCCTCGTCGTCGCCGCCAGCCTTCTCGGCCATCTGGGCAGCGAAACGCTCGGCCTGGTCGACCGGGTCGTTGAGCTCGGAGAACGCGTTGGCGTACTCGTGACCGGCAATAACCAGCTCAAAGCGGTGCGTCAGGCGCGGGTCGTCCTCAAAGCGCTTGGCAAGCGGGCTGACCTCGATGGGGTAATCGCACACGAACGTGGGGTTGACGATGGTGTCCTCGCCCAGCTCATCGTAAATCTCGGCGATGATCTTGCCAGCAGTCCACTCGGGCTTGATCTCCAGGCCCTTCTCGCGAGCGGCGGCAGCAAGCTCCTCGACCGGCGTATCGATGGTAACCTGCTTGCCGAGCACGTCGGAGACGATGTCGGTCATGGGACGGCTGGCCCACTCACCAGAAAGGTCGATGGTCTGGCCCTGGTACTCGATGACCTCGGGGTTGCCGATGGCCTTGTTGGCAGCCTTGATGACACCTTGGGCGAGTGCCTTCATTCCCTCGAGGTCGGAGAAGGCACGGTAGGCCTCCATCGTGGTGAACTCGGGGTTGTGGGTAAGGTCCATGCCCTCGTTACGGAAGATGCGGCCGATCTCGAACACGCGCTCAAAACCACCGACAATGCAGCGCTTGAGGTGCAGCTCGGTGGCAATACGCAGGTAGCACTCCTGATCGAGCGCGTTGAAGTGGGTAATGAACGGCTTGGCAGTAGCGCCGCCCTGGATGGTCTGCAGGATGGGGGTCTCGACCTCCATGTAGCCGTCGGACTCCATAAAGCGACGGAAGGTGGAGAGAATCTGCGAACGCTTACGGAAGGTCTCGCGAACGTCGTCGTTGGCGATCAGGTCGACATAGCGCTGGCGATAGCGGGTCTCCTTGTCGGAAAGACCGTGGAACTTCTCGGGCAGCGGACGAACGGCCTTGGCAAGCAGGGTCGCGCTCTTAGGGGCAACGGAAAGCTGGCCACGCTGGGTGCGCACGACCACGCCGGTCACGCCCAGGATATCGCCCAGGTCGAGGGCCTTGAGCGTACTCCAGGCAGCCTCGTCCATGTCATTGATGCGGCAGAACAGCTGAATCTCGGCAGTCGCATCGCGCACGACGATGAACATAATTTTGCCCTGACCGCGCTTGGCGACCACGCGGCCGGCGATCTTCACGACGTCCTCGGTGTCCTCACCATCGGCAAGCTCGGCGTACTTTGCCTCGATATCGGCGACGTAGTCCTCAAGCTCAGAGTGTTCGGGATAGGGGTTCTGGCCCGCCTCGAACAGGGCGGCGCGCTTGGCCAGGCGGGTGGCGCGCTCGTCGTTGAGCGTCGATGCCTGATCGGCGGCGTTCTGGTTCTCTGCCATAAGTTAGCTCCTCAAACTAAAACGCTCCCCAGGATTCGGTCCCAGGGAGCGAAAACATACCTTTACGCGGGACCGTGGTCTAGCGTGCGATCTTGGCGATGGTGTAGACGCGAGTCTTGCCGGAAGGCGTAACGACCTCGACGGAATCGCCCTCGCCGTGACCGATGATGGCGTGACCGACCGGAGACTCGTTGGAGATCTTGTGCTCGAGCGAGTTGGTCTCGGTGGTACCGACAAGCGTGACCTCGATAAGCTCACCGTTGGGGTCGACCAGGGTAACGGTCGAGCCAATGGAGACGGTCAGGTCGCCCGTGCTGGCAGCGATCTGAGCGTTGGCGAGGATGGCCTGGATCTCGGCAATACGAGCGGCGTTCTGGGCCTGCTTGTCCTTAGCGGCGTCATACTCGGAGTTCTCCGAAAGGTCGCCGAACGCGCGGGCTTCCTTG
Organism: uncultured Collinsella sp.; assembly: GCA_900549715.1. Taxonomy (GTDB): domain Bacteria; phylum Actinomycetota; class Coriobacteriia; order Coriobacteriales; family Coriobacteriaceae; genus Collinsella. Next base: position 3,693 of record URPK01000017.1, read on the forward strand.
ATGTCCTCGACGATCTCCTTGGCGTAATCGCCCTCACGCCAAGCGAGCTCCTCGACGAGCTTCTGGCGGCCCTCAGCGGTCAGTACGATCTGGCTTGCGTCCATACGGATATCTCCCCAACTCTGATCAAACAATCAACTGTCAACAAAACGAAAAAGACCGGCTAGCCTGCGGGCAAGCCGGTCAGGTGCTCACCCCAAAGGGATGGGACTACTCTGCGTCCGCGTCGCTGTCCTCTGCCTGCTTCTTCTTGGCAGCAGCGAGCTTGGCCTCGAGCTCAGCGATCTCCTTGTCCTCCTCGGACTGCTCGACCACGACCTCCTCGGCCTGCTTGGTCTCGGCCTTATCGTCGCCCTCCATACCCTCGCGGATATTCTTGACGGTAGAGCCGAGAGACTTGCCGAGCTTCGGCAGGTTCTTGGGCCCGAAGATGATCAGGACAACGACGAGAATAATGATGAGCTCAGGAGCCCTCAGTCCAAACATGTAGACCTCCACAATACAGCGAGACAAGCTCGAATGAGTATACCGCGGGTATCGCGGTATCACAACAATAGCTAAAAAAAGGGACCGCAAGAAGCGGTCCCTCCTCATGCTCTGGTCGGGTTGACTGGATTTGAACCAGCGACCCCTGCGTCCCGAACGCAGTGCTCTACCAAACTGAGCCACAACCCGTTAGCTCGACTATAGTAACAAAGATTTCCGTCGTGTGCTAGAGAAATTTTTACTTCTTTGGCACTTCGATGCGAACCGTGTTGGAAATGAGCTCCGTCGCGCAGGACCACCAGTCGTTTTGCTGGGCAGCGTCGGCAAGCCTTTCGGCCGTGGCGGCGGTGTCGCAAATGGCAAACGAGCAGGCGCCCGATCCGCACACATCTACAGCAAAGGTGCCGTCCTGTTTACGCAGCCAATCGAGAACCGTTTGAATCTGCGGCTCCATCTGTGCGGAAATGACACCCAAGTTGTTATGGATGAGCGCATATGCCGTCTCGGCATCACCAGCACGCAAGGCGGAAGCTATCGCGCCGGGCTTGTCTGCGGGCACCGGGGCCTCGTCAAAACGTCGATAGGCTTCAATTGTCGAAACGCTCGCCTCGCGCGGCTTGACCAACACGACGGGCGTTGCGGGCAGCGCGGGGTACTCAGTTGCCAGCACGTCTCCCCCACCTACGTAAAACGCAGGGCTCGCGTGCAAAAAGAAGGGGACATCAGCACCAATGCCACGCGCAATGTAATCGAGCGCTGGGTCGGTGCGATCAATGCCCCAGAGCTCCGCCAAGGCGACAATGACCGCGGCCGCATCCGTCGAGGGGCCGCCCAAGCCGGCGCACAATGGAATGCGCTTCTCAATCGTCACGCAGATGTTTGCCTCGCGACCATAATGCTCGGCCATAGCAACCGCAGCCCGATACGCCGTATTCTTTTGCATGGGAAAATCTGATGCCGGAACCGTCTGAACGACCAGCGCCTGCGCCGGCGTGACCGTCACGGTATCGGAAAGACCGACGGCTGCCATCAGAGAATCGACCCTGTGGTAGCCGCGGTCATCGCGCTCGGTATGAACCCCCAGGTAGAGGTTAATCTTTGCCGGCGCGGAAAGAGTCAGGGACCGATCGGTCACCGTTAATGCTCCTCGAGCTGATTGCCGAGCGGGGTAAAGATATGCTCGCCGCTCTCGGGATCGAACAGCTCGACCTGGCCGGTGAGGACATCGATATACTGGTAGGACTGACGCGACTTGCGGCCACGACGCTCGTCAACCTCGACAATGAAGACGGCCGGGTGGACGCTCTTGATGGTGCCCATGCGCTCGACGACGCGGGTACGGCCCATGTTGGCCTTAACCTTGACGCGATCGCCCACCATATCGGTCAGCTTCTCGTGGATGTCGTCGACGTGATTGACTTCCATCTCTTCCATGAACAGGGCCTCCAGAAGGTGCAATTCAAAAAGGGGATAATACCCCTAAGATAGACAAAACTCTAATACTATAGCACCCTGCTGCCGTCATACGCAAGTAGCTAAATAAGCCCCGTCCCAAATACGTACCGGACGACAACCTCGCATGACCAGTTGTTACGCGGTTTGGTAAAACCGCGTAACCTAAAGGTTGTCGGTATCGAGGACAATGGTGAATGGACCGTCGTTGACGAGGTCGACCTTCATGTCGGCACCGAAGATGCCATGCGCTACGTGTTCGACGTCCTCGCGCACAAGCGCCAGGAAGTACTCGTAGAGCTCGTTGGCAACATCGGGGGCGCCTGCATCGGTAAACGACGGACGACGGCCGTGGCGGCAGTCGGCAAACAGCGTGAACTGCGACACCACGAGTACCTCGCCGTCGACATCGGCAAGTGCCAGGTTGGTCTTGCCGTTCTCGTCCTCGTTGATACGCAGCCCGCGGAGCTTGCCCCACAGCTTGTCGGCCTCGGCACGCGTATCGCCATGGCCCACACCCAGCAGCACCAGGTAGCCGCGTCCAATGCGACCCACGCACTCGCCGTCGACCGTCACGCCGGCGTTGAGCACGCGCTGCACCACCGCGCGCACGGCCTACTCCTCGCCCGTCAGTTTGGCGGATAGGTGCTCGAGCGCATGGAATCGATGGCTGATGGCGTTCTTCTCGTCCGCCGTCAGCTCGGCCATGGTCTTGCCCGGCGTGTCGACCGGCAGGAACAGCGGGTCGTAGCCAAAGCCGTGATCGCCGCGGCCCTCGTGTGCGATAGTGCCCTCGCAGGCGCCCTCACCATAGGTGACCAAACCGTCCGTGTCGATGAGCGCGACGACGCTCATAAAGCGCGCGGTGCGATCCTCGTCGGCCACGCCTTCCAGGTTAACGAGCAGCTTGGCGTTGTTGGCGGCATCGTCGCCGTGAACGCCCGCGTAGCGCGCGCTATACACACCGGGCTCACCGTCCAGCGCGTCAACGACCAGGCCCGAATCGTCGGCAATGGCCATGAGCCCCGTCTCCTCGACCGCAGCCTGCGCCTTGATGATGGCGTTCTCCAAAAACGTCGTGCCGTTTTCCTCGGGGTCCTCAAAATCGCCCAGCTGGCCGAGCGCCACAAAGCGCACCTCGGGTATGACCTTGCCCAAAATGGCCTCGATCTCGGTAAGCTTATGGGCGTTGCCCGTTGCCACGACGATGGTCGCCGCCGGGTCGAGGGTGTCGATGTCAATCTTCTCAAGTGCCATAGCTGGCCTCCTTGTCTCTATAGCAATGCCGTGTTGAGGACGACGAGGACCTCGGCCTCTCTCCCCTCTCAATCAACGGCAGTCTTGTGTCTAGACGTCTCCGCAGATAAAACCTACCAAAATAAACCTGTCCCTTTTTGGCAGGTTAGGCGATGGCTTGGCGCTGAAGCTCGATGAGCTCGGCGATGCCTTTGTCGCCCAGGTCGAGCAGGGCGTTGAGGCGCTTACGGTCAAAGGGCGCCTGCTCGCCAGTGCCCTGGAGCTCGATCATCTCACCGGTGTCGGTGGCGACGAGGTTCATGTCGACTTCGGCATGGCTGTCCTCGGAATAATCGAGGTCAAGCAGCGTATTGCCGTCGACAACGCCCATGGAGATTGCAGCCACCTGGCCGGTAAGCGGGATGCGCTCGATCTTGCCCGCCTCGACCCACATGGCGAGGGCGTCGTGCAGCGCCACCCAGGCGCCGGTGATGCTCGCTGTACGCGTGCCGCCATCGGCCTGAATCACATCGCAGTCGACGGTGACGGTGTACTCGCCGAGCGCCTTCATGTTGACGACGGTACGCAGGCTGCGGCCAATGAGGCGCTCGATCTCCATGGAGCGACCCTTGCGGTTGGCATGCTCGCGCTTGCAGCGCTTGCCGGTCGACGTCGGCAGCATGGCGTATTCCGCGGTCACCCAGCCGGCCTTAGCTCCCTTTCGCCAGCCCGGCACGCCCTCCTCGATAGTGGCGGCGCACAGCACGCGTGTGTCGCCGAACTCGGCCAAACACGAGCCGTGGGCGTGCTTCATGACGCCACGGGTGAGCTTAACGGGGCGCAACTCGTTGGCGGCGCGGCCGTTGGCGCGGTTGACCTGCATGTACTCCATAGAAATATCCTTTCGGCAAAAGAAGGGGGCAAGTCTTTGGACGGTAACCCTACATCTATTTCAGTTCGTCGATATCGATATGCTCAATGCTCTTGAGCGGCTGGCCGAAGATAAAGCTACCCGCCACCGCAAACTCGGCAATGTTATCGGCCGTCGTGGCAAAACGATGCTGCGGCTCGGCGGCGTTGCCCGCCAGCTGCTCGCGGCGCGTGAGGATATCGGTCAGCTCGCGTGTGGTCTCCTCAGCGGAACTCACGACGCGCACCCCAGGCCCCAGCACATGGCGGATGGGTCCCACCAACAGCGGAAAATGCGTACAGCCGAGCACCACGGTATCGATACCGTGGTCGCGCAGCGGCTCAACCGTGGCACCCACCAGCGCACGCACGGCAGGCGTATCGAAGATGTCCTCGTTCTCAAGCCACTGTTCCTGCAGATGTGCACCCGAGGCGAGCTCGTGTTCGACAACCTCGACAAAGCTCGAGGCAGGACAGCCATATACATCGACGCCGGCATCTAGATCCTGAATGGCGCGCGTGTAGGCGCCCGAGCGAATGGTGAGGTTGGTGGCGAGCACGCCCACGCGACGCGAGCGGGTGCTGTTGATTGCCGCACGGGCACCCGGCGCGATCACGCCGATCACGGGAACGTCGAGCACCTGCTGGGCCAGACGCAAGGCCGCAGCTGTCGCCGTGTTGCAGGCGATGACCATAATCTTGACGTCGTGCTTCGAAAGCCAACGACCCGCCTGCAACGCAAACGAGCGCACCTCATCCTCGGTGCGGGTTCCATAGGGGCAGCGCTTGGTGTCACCAAAGTAGTAGACGGACTCGTGCGGCAGCGCCGTCGCAATCGCGCGCGCAACCGTCAGACCGCCCAAACCAGAATCGAACACGCCAATCGGGCGCGTGTCGCCTGCCGGATTCTCGATATCGGACATTACCTCACCAGTCTCTCTCGAAAAGACATGTCCAAGTGCAGCGACGCCGCGCTACGAACGCGCCGCGACCAGCAGCTCTGCCGTCGCCGCCCAACCGTCGACAATTTTGCCGCGCGTAACGAAAGCGTTCTCGCAAGCAGCCAAGAACTCGGGCGCGCCGGCGCTCGTCAGGCCATTCTCGACCAAGCAGAACGTGCCCACGTGATCGGCCATGTAGAAGTCGGACTCGGAATCGCCGAGTGCGAGCGTCTCCTCGCGTTCGATCCCCAGGTGCTCGCAGAAGCGCGCAATGGCAACGCCCTTGTTGAGACCCGCCGGATTGATGTTGAAGGCGCGGCCGTCCTCGACGCGATCGAGCTCGAGCGTCGTCGGCTTGGACAGGTGAGTCAGATGGCCGTTGCAAGCCCAGATCAGACCGCAACCGGCCTCGTCCAGGATGGCCTGGACCTCATCGTCGGGCACATCGCCGCGCATGCCGACGGTGACCTCGCGGTACTTGTAGCCGGTCGACATGTCGTTGTGATACTCGATCTTGTGCGGCCAGCGGGCAAGGATCTTCTCGCACACGCCGGTCTGCTCGATCACCTGGTGCGGAGTAAGGCCGCAGGCGGGGTCGTAAGGCATGTCGCCGGTCAGATACTCCCAATCGTTGGCTTTGAGGTCGTACATGACCAGGCCGCCCATCTCACCAATGTAGGAGTTGAGGCCGAGCACGCGCGCGTCCTCGTGGATCATGGTACGGTTGCGACCCGAGGTGGGAACCACCTGAATACCAGCGCGAGCGAGCGCCACGACGGCCTCGACGAGTTTGGTCGAGGGGTTGCCGTCGTTGTCGCGCAGCACGCACGAGCCGGGTGCGAGCATGGTGGCGTCCAGGTCGGTAAAGACGTACTTAACCTTGGCCAAGCGCTCGCGCATCTCGCCCGAAAGCTCGGCAACGGTCGGCAGGGTGTTGTGGGACATGGTTACTCCGTTTACGTAGAAGGGTTTGGACTTGGACGGCATGTTTTGATTGAGGGAACACGCTTATGGCGACAGCGCACTCAGGGCGCCGCCGCCATCATGGTTCATTAGTCAAACTGGGTAACATCGATCAGGCGATTGGCCAGCGAAAGGTCGCTCTCGATGGGCACGAACTCGTCGCCCACGTGCATGAGCTCCTCGTCACCCTTTGCCAGCAGCAAGACAATGGTGGGAGCATCGGGGTTGACGTACTCCTCGCGCGCCGCCTTGAACGCCGCATACACAGCGGCTTCGCGGTCGAGGATGATCTTGTTCGGCGTATCGTCGGGAACATGCTCGGCAAGCTCGCGACAGACCTTCATCGGGTCCTCGTGAGCCGGGTCCTCATTGGCAAAGATCATCAGATCGGAATATGGTGCGGCCTCGCGCGGAAGCTGCTCGCGGCGCTCCTGCGCCTTGCCGCCGGCAGCGCCAAACACTGCGATGACCGGGCTGGCGGGAAACGCGCGCTTGACCGACGAGAAAAGCGAGCGGAACGAAAGCTGGTTGTGCGCATAGTCGACGACGCAGATCACGCGGCCGTCCTTCGACTCCACGACCTCCATGCGGCCCGGCACACGCAGCTTGGAGAGGCCCTTCTTGATGGCATCGATACCGATGCCAATCTCGCGCGCGGCGGCGATAGCGACCAGCGCGTTCTCCACGTTAAAGTCTCCCGCGATACCCAGCAGGATCTTCTCCCCCGCCTCGGACTCGTCGGCACACAGGCCATGCAAGTTGAACTCGATGCTAAAGCCGACCATGCGCACGTCGCTCGCCCACAGGCTTGCCTCGGGATGCTCGACGCCAACGGTCACCAAGTGCTCGGCCGTCGACGCTGCCTCCAGCACGCGGTCAGCCTCTTCGGTGCCCAAATTCACCACGGCGGTCTTTGCCTGGTCAAAGATCCTGAGTTTGCTCTCAAAATAATCCTCAAACGTGGGGTGTTCGATTGGCGAGATGTGGTCGCGGCCGATGTTGAGGAAGCACGCCACGTCAAACGGCAGATTCTCGACGCGTTGGTACTTGAGCGCCTGGCTCGAGACCTCCATGACCATGGACTGGCGACCGGACGTGCGGCAGTTGGCAATATGACGCCAGACCTCGGGGGCCTCGGGCGTAGTATTGGTGCTCTCGTAGCACTCGATACCATCGTCGGTGTTCACTGAGCCGATCATGCCGCAGGACTCGCCCGCCGCTTTGATGATGGACTGGAGCATAAAAGCGGCCGTGGTCTTTCCCTTGGTACCGGTGATACCCACGATCTTGACGTCGTGGTCGGGACGGTCGTAGACCTCCGGCGGCAACAGGGCCATGGCCGTGCGAACGCTATCAACAACCAGCATCGCAGCACCGCTCTCCTGCGCCAGCGACTCCAGAGACTCGACCAGCGACTCCTCGCACACAAATGCGACGGCGCCCGCATCGAGCGCCATGCTCAAAAACGCGGGCTTAAAGGCAGCGCCTTTGCAAAAGAACACGTCACCTGCCGAGACCGCGCGCGAATCAAACGAGCAGCCGGTCACGGCACGCTCGTCAACCTGCTCTGATGCGCGCAGCTCGCCGCACACATCGAGAAGCTTGGCAAGCGTATCGACCGTGGTCACGGTCGCTGAATCCGAATGGTGCATCTTTCACCTTTCTCAGCCATTTGGCAGGGACGGTTTTCATAGTAACTGAAACGTGCTCACGCAAAAACGGCTCCCGGAGGAGCCGTTACGCGCAGGCGTTCGTAAGCCGAGGCTAGGCAGCCTGTACAGAAGGCTGGTCCTCGTCGATAAAGAAACGCTTATACCACACCAGGAACACGAGCGGCGTATAGATCTTGCGCTGGAAATCGCCCTTGCCCGCAAAGTGCAGATCGAGCAGGTGCATGAGCTCGTCGGTATCGAAGAACTCGCTTGCCCACGGCGCGGTGAAGTACTCCTTGACATAGTCGTACCACTTTTGCTCGCGCAGCCAGTAGACAATCGGCACCGGGAAGCCCACCTTGGGACGGGTGGCCCACTCATCGGGCAGCGACTTGTTGGCAGCGTGGCGGAGTACCTGTTTGTTGCCGTTCTCGTTGATGCGGTAGCGGTCGGGAATGTGCTCGGCGAACTCCATGACTTTGCGGTCCAGGAAGGGCACGCGCAGCTCCAGCGAATGTGCCATGCACATCTTGTCGGCCTTGAGCAGAATGTCGCCCGGGAGCCACATGTTCATGTCCAGGTACTGCTTCTTGACCAGCTCGGGCTGACCCTTCACGCGCGCATAGATGGGTGCAGCGAGCTCAAAGGCGCCGTCGCCGGTGTTGTACTCGGGCTTGAGCACGCCGTCGACCTCGCGCTCCGGCCATACCAGAGCCTGTCCCAGGAACGATTTCTCGGGGATCTCGGCACCCTTGACCAGGAAGTTATGTCCCTTGAAGTACGGCATATGCAGCGCCAGGTTACCGAGCGCGCGACGGATGGGCAGCGGCACCATCTTTTTGTACTTGCGCACCGGGACCGTATCCTCGTAATAGGCGTAGCCGCCAAAGAGCTCGTCGGCACCTTCGCCCGAAAGCACGACGGTGACGTCCTTGCGGGCCATCTCGGCCAAGAACCACAGCGGCACGGAAGACAGGTTGGACTGCGGCTCGTCCATGTGATACTGGATGTCCTCGAGCGCACCGAAGAACTCGTCGGCGGTAATCATCTTGCGAACGTTCTCGACGCCGAGCTTATCGGAAAGCTCCTTGGCATAGTTGGTCTCGTTGAAGTTCTTGTAGTCAAAGCCCACCGAGAAGGTCTTGTCGGGCATGAGGCAAGCGGCGATGTAACTGGAGTCGACGCCACCGGAGAGGAACGACGCGACCTTGACGTCGGCGATGCGATGGGCCTCGACGCTCTCGTGCACGACCTCGTCCAGCTCATCAACATACTCTTCGAACGGCTTCTCGACGGCAGAGTAATCGCAATCCCAGTAGCGCTCGATGTTCATCTTGCCGGTCGGGATATCGACGGTAAAGTAGTGCGCCGGCGGCAGCTTGTAGACACCCTCGAAGAAGGTCTCCTCGGTTGCCGAATACTGCAGCGTCATGTACGGACGCAGAGCCTTTTTGTTGACCGCCTTGTGGAAGTGCGGGTAGTCCAGGAAGCTCTTGATCTCGGAACCAAAGAGCACGCCCGGAGCGCCGTCGCCCGCATCGGCCATGGGATAGTAGTAGAGCGGCTTGATGCCAAAGATGTCGCGGGCGCCAAAAAGCTTGTTCTTCTTTTTGTCCCAGATGACGAAGGCGTACATACCGCGCAGGCGATCGAGGACGGCCTCGCCCCACTCCTCGTAGCCGTGCAGGAGGCTCTCGGTGTCGGCGCCGCAGTGGAACTTGTAGCCCTTGGCCTCGAGCTCGGAGCGAAGCTCCTGGAAGTTGTAGATCTCGCCGTTGAAGACGATAACGACGCTGCCGTCCTCATTGGCCATAGGCTGAGCGCCTGCCTCGGTCAGGTCGAGGATCGACAAGCGGCGGAAGCCCAGGGCAACGCGGCCGTCGATAAACTGACCGCCCATGTCGGGACCGCGATGGACGATGCGGTCCATCATCTTGGTGAGCACCTCGGATTGGTTATCCGTCCCACCGACAAAACCGACAAAACCGCACATATAACTATCCCCTCTGCTGTTGCTGGGCATCAAATCGAATCAGTAGCTTTTGAGTATACCCGAGGGCGTAAAGAGGGGCGGAATGTTCAGGCAATCTCAACTGAATCAGCTCCGCTGTGACACGCGCCAGTTACCTTTAATGGATATGAGATGAATGAGGCAATTGTTTTGCTATACTCTCTCCGCACGGGCGATTGGCGCAACGGTTAGCGCAGGTGCTTTACACGCACAAGGCTGGGGGTTCGAATCCCTCATCGCCCACCACTGAATTGTTAGGTCTCCAGTGATGGAGGCCTTTCTTTTTTGGGCCCATCGCAGAGGGATTCGAACCCGACAGGGTGCGGAGCTGAGGAAACGCGAAGCGTTTTCCAGCGCAGCACGCGAGGGCCGCAGGCCCGAAGCGAGAGCGGGCGGCGAAGCCGCACGCGACATCCCTCATCGCCCACCACTGAATTGTTAGGCCTCCAGCGATGGAGGCCTTTCTTTTTTTCAGGCCCATCGCAGAGGGATTCGAACCCGCCAGCACGTCTGTCACAAAGGCCGTGGCCAAAAAATGGCAAAAATGAGTACTGCTACTTTGTTTGCAACATATAAAAAGATAGTATTTGCTTAAGTTACGCAACATATGTTCATTATATGGACTAACAGTTGGATCAAAATGGTGCATTCATCGCCATTTCGACTTGCCATCTGGCCTTATTAGTCCAAAATTGCTGCTACCAAATCGGTAACAGTACTCATATTTGATGTTTTTTGACCAGCAGGTCTCCCTGCCTTAGAAAATCTAAGGCAAAACGGGCTCCAGACCATTGAATCGTGCCGCATATGGCACACCCGCAGTCCGGAACCCGGTCCAAATTGAGTTATTGTGCCGCGTTAGCCCAAGACACCCGACAGGATCTCGATCAGACTGTCCACGTCGGCTTCCTCGCAGACGAGCGGCGGCAGGAAACGCAGCGTATGGGCACCCGTAGCGTTAATCATGGCACCGGCGGCCAGCGCGCGGGCAACAACATCATGCGCGTCGCCCGCGGCATCATCCAGATCACAGCCGAGCATCAAGCCACGGCCACGCACCTCTACCACATGCGGAAGCTTAGCCAGCGCCTGCTCCATATAGGCGCCCACCTTGACGGCATGCTCAGCGTAGTCGCCGCGCACGAGCGCGGAGAGCGTCGCGGCACATGCCGCGACAGCCAGGCAGCTACCGCCGAAGGTCGAGCCATGATCGCCGGGTTTAAAGACGTCGGCGATTTCCTTCTTTGCCACGACGGCACCCATGGGCACGCCATCAGCAATGCCCTTGGCGAGGCTCATGATGTCGGGCTCCACGCCATAGGTCTGGAACGCAAACGGCTTACCCGTGCGGAAGATACCGCACTGGACCTCGTCGGCGATAAGCACGGCGCCCACTTCGTGTGCCAGGTCGCGCGCTGCCGCCATAAACTCCTCGGTCATGGGATGCACGCCACTCTCACCCTGGATCGGCTCGAGCATCACGGCACAAATCTCGCTCCCCAGCTGCTTAAAGATCGCACGCAGCTCGTCCACATCGTTGGGCGTGCAGGCCACAAAGCCACCCGGCAGCGGGCGGAAGCTGTCCTGCAGCCAATCCTGCATGGTGGCGGCAATGGTCTCGAGCGTACGGCCGTGGAAGCCGCCGCGCATGCACACGATGGTGTTGCCGCCATTACCGGCACGCTTGGCGTACAGACGTGCGAGCTTCATGGAGCCCTCGTTGGCCTCGGCACCGGAATTGGCAAAGAACGTCTCCCACACCTGCTCGCCCGCAGCCGGAGCACCAAGAGCAGCTGCCGTGGTCTCATCGCCGGCGACAATGGCATCGGCAAGCACGCGCGCACCATCTACGTCGTCGTTAGCAAGCTTGGACAGCAGCGCCGCGACCTGTCCGCGCTGCTCGATGTAGAAGTAATTGGAGACATGCATGAGCTTTTTGGTCTGTGCCTCGAGCGCCGAGAGCACAGCCGGGTCGCCATGACCTAGGCTGCACACGCCGATGCCGGCAAGAAAGTCGAGGTACTCACGGCCATCGTCGCCGGTGAGCTTCATGCCGTGACCCTCGACAAACTCGACCGGAAAGCGGCCAAAGGTATGCATAACGTAATGGGATTCAAGCGATTGCTGAGCTGCAAGTGACATGGGATGCCTTTCGTTGAGCGCCGGACGGCGCGGGGCTATGGGTGAGGAATGGGGCGGCTGCAGGTCAGCTAGACCGTCTGAAGCTTCTCGACCTCGTCGAGGTTCTCGGTCAGACGCGCAGCAAACGTCGAAAGCGGATGCGGATGCGTATCGAACTCGTAAGCCGTCTCGGTGGAATGGATCACGGTGCCGACGCCGGCATCGGTCAGCAGCTCCAGGAGCAGCGAATGCGGCGTCGTGCCGTTGATGATGTGGGCTCGGAACACGCCAGCGGTAAGCGCGTCGACAGCCGCACGAAGCTTGGGGATCATGCCCTTATCGACCTCGCCGCCGTAGAGCATTTCGTTAACCTCGCCGAGCGTTAGGTTGGAGATAAGTGAGTCCTTGTCACTAAAGTCCTTGTACAGGCCATCGACATCGGTCAAAAAGATCGCCTTATGCGCGTGGAGCGCTGCCGCAACGGCACCGGCGGCGGTATCGGCGTTGATGTTGAAGAAGCCACCGTCCTCCCCCGCCGCGACGGTAGCGATGACGGGGATGTACTCACTATCGAGTAAGCGCTCGATATAGTCGGTGTTGACGTGCGTCACTTTGCCCACGCGACCGAGCTCGGGGTCTAGCGGCTCGGCGATAAGCGTGCCGGCATCGCTGCCCGACACGCCCACGGCCAGGTTGCCGTGCTGGTTAATGGCAGCAACCAACTCCTGGTTGACCTTTCCGCCCAGCACCTCGCGCACGATATCCATGGTATCCGGTGTGGTCACGCGCTGACCGTTCTTAAACTCGACAGGGATGTCATAGTGGCTCAGCGCCTCGTTGATGGCCTTGCCGCCGCCATGCACGATGACGGGGCGCATGCCGATAATCTTGAGCAGGACGATGTCGCTCATCACGTCGCGGCGCAGTTGCTCGTCGACCATGGCGGCACCGCCGTACTTGATAACGACTGTCTTGCCGGTCAGGTTTTTAATCCACGGCAGCGCCTCAAACAGCAGCTGCGCGGTTGCTTCGTTGGATTCGCTCGAACGACAATCGCGTGCGAATTTCATAATCTGCCTCGTCTTTCGTATCGTTATCGCGCCGTGCTCCGCTGTCCGCAATCGCGGCAAGATGCGCAGCGTGCCTGGAATCTAGGAACGGTAATCGCCGTTGATGGAGATGTACTCATGCGTGAGGTCGCAGGTCCACACGGTCGTTGCCGCGTCGCCTGCGCCCAGGTCGGCCGAGATCACGATCTCGGGCGCCTCAAAACGTCGTAGAGCCTCGTCCTCGTCAAAGGGAACAGTCAGACCGTCGCGACAGACAGGCATGCCCATCATGTCGATGGAAACGTCTTCCTGATTAAACTTCACGCCGCACTTGCCAAGCGCCATAGCAACGCGGCCCCAGTTGCAGTCGTGGCCGGCGATGCAGGTCTTAACGAGCGGCGAGTTGGCAACGGCACGGGCGGCGATATCGGCCTCCTCGTCGTTCACGGCGCCGGTAACGTTGACCGTAACGAGCTTGGATGCGCCCTCACCATCGGCGGCGATATTGCGCGCCAGGCTCTCGCACACCTCGTGCACGGCAAATGCCAACTCGTCAAAGGCATCGGAGCCCTCGACGATAGGCTCGGCATCTGCGGCAGCGGCGCCGGAGGCAAGCATGATGCAGGTGTCGTTGGTCGAGGTGTCGGAATCGACCGTTACCTTGTTAAAGGTCTGCTTGACGGTCGAGAGCAGCAGGGCATGAAGTGCCGCAGGCTCGACGGGGGCATCGGTGGTGATAACTGCGATCATGGTGGCCATGTTGGGCATGATCATACCCGAGCCCTTGCACATTCCGCCTACCGTACAGACATTGCCCGCATGACCCGCAGCCTCACTGACGTAGGATACGGCGTACTCCTTGGAGTGCGTGTCGGTCGTCATGATGGCGCGAGCGGCATCGGCGCCACCGTGGGCGGAGAGCGCCTCGTAGGCAGCAGGAATGGCGGTCTCAAACGTGTCGATCGACAGAATCTGGCCAATCACACCCGTGGAGGCAACCAGAATCTGCTGGGGCTCGCAGCCGATGACCTGCGAGGCGATGTTGCAGGTCTCGCGCGCGCAGGCAAGACCGGTCTCACCCGTGGCGGCGTTGGCATTGCCAGAGTTGACCGAAACGCCGGCAATGACTCCGTAGCCCTTGTCGGCGCCGCCCAAGTTGGCACGGCTCACCTGCACGGGCGCTGCACAAAAGCGGTTAGTCGTAAACACACCGGCCCCGGGACAGGGCCTGTCGGGCACGACGAGCGCGTAATCCAGGCGCTCGGGATTCTTGCGGAATCCGGCATGGATGCCCGCCGCCTTAAAGCCGGCCGCCGCCGTTACGCCGCCCTCTACGGCACGAATCTTGATATCGAACTGCTCAGCATTCATCGTCTTTACGACTCCTTATGTCAAACAAAAAATGGGCATCGGTTGGTGCGCCATGCCGGCCACAATCGTGAGACCAGCTTAAGAGTGGCGCCCCACTCGATGCCCGACTACCAAATCGTCAACAATCGAATGTGCTACACCGGGCACGCCACTGTGGGCAAGCCTCGTCGCTCGTCAAAACCAAAGACGATGTTGGCGCACTGGACCGCCTGGCCTGCTGCACCCTTGCACAGATTGTCGATGGCGCCCGTAGCCACCAGAACGCCCGCGCGCTTGTTGAGCGCGAGGCCGATCTGGGCGGCGTTGGTGCCGACGACCGAAGCCGTCTTGGGCTGCTGGTCGGCATCGAGTACGCGCACGAAGGTGCGACCGGCGTAGAACTGCTTGTAATGGTCGACAACGTCTTCAAGGATCAAGGTATCGATAGCCTGCGGCGTAAGCGGCATCGTCACCGTAGAGAGCAGACCGCGCTTGAGCGGTGCCAGGTGCGGGGTAAAGACGACACGATCGGTTAGGCCCAAGATCTGCTCGATTTCGGGCGTGTGACGATGCTTGCCCACGCCGTATGCCTCCAAATTCTCGTCGGCGCTGCAAAAATGCGTACGAGCGTTGCAGGACTTGCCGGCACCCGTCACACCGCTGATGGCATCAACGATCACGGGGCCGCTCTGGGCAACCCAGCCAGCGCGCTCGGCGGGCGCGGCGGCAAGGCTCGTTGCGGTGGGATAGCAACCGGCGCAGGCGACCAGCACGGGTTTGCCGTCGGCATGGTCGGATGCGGCGGTCTCCAAGTCCCGGCAGAACAGCTCGGGCAGACCGAAGGCACGTGTCTTGAGCAGCTCGGGGCTCGTATGCTCGGCGGCATACCACGTCTCAAAGACGGACGCGTCGTTCAGGCGGTAGTCGGCCGAAAGATCGAAACAGGAAACGCCCGCGGCAAGCAGCGCGGGCACCTGTGCCATGGCAGCCGTGTGCGGCACGGCCAAGAAGACGGCGTCGCAGGATTTAAGCTCAGGCGCGTCATGCGTCGTGAAGACCAGATCGCTCACGCCAGCAAAGCTCGGATACACCGCAGACAGCGGCTGGCCGGCATCGGCGTTGGACGTAATGGCAACAAGTTCAAACTCGGGATGACCGAGCACGAGGCGAATGAGCTCGGCTCCGGCATATCCAGCCGCGCCGACGATTCCAACCTTCAAAGACATATCAGACTCCTTGTCTGCGATTTATGCACCGATGCGCATTTCGCAGCGGTCGTTATGAAGTGGGTTGAAACTTTAGCACCAAAAGATGCATTAATACGTAAATGGCTTGCATATTCATGCATTGAAACATTCCCGACACATTCGCTTGAAGGAATTGACAAATGGAGCGGGCCCCGTATTGACCGGCGCTCCTAACGGCGCCGGGCAATACGGGGCCCGCCCATGCGAAAACCAAGTTGTTAGGATGAGCCAGCTGGCTAGAGCTCGACCGGCACCCATTCGTCGTGATTGCAGATAAAAGCCTCGGGATCCTCGACGCTAAAGAAGACGAGCGTGGGGTCGTTAGGCCCCTCATAGTGCTCGCCCAGGCGCTCTAGATGCTTCCACCCAGCTTCGCGCATTTCGCCTAAAGCCCGGTCATCCAAGCCGGCACGCCCGCGCAAGATGAGCCAGCCATGGCCCGGCCACCAACTCGTGGCCTCAAAGCGCTGGTTTTGCAGCAGCTCTTGCCACACATCTTTGGTGCGCGCTGTTACAAACCACAGCTTGCCGTCCTGGATCTGCGCAAACGAAAACGGACGCACATGAGGCTGTCCGTCAACGCTCGTCGCCAAATACCATGCCGGCACCGACGTCAGATACTCCAACACCGTATTCAATCCGTCCATGTGTCCTCCTGGCGCTAGCTAATTCGAAACGGGTAGTTAATTTGAGACGCGCTAGAGCTCCAGGCGCTCCTCGCTGCCGTCGATATCACAGAAGCGCGCGGCAATGTTGCGGACCGAAAAGAAAGCAAGGCGGCCGTCGTTGGCACTCTCGTGTTCCTCGCCGATGCCCACCATGTGCTTAAAACCCGCTTGACGCACCTTGTCGCTCGCAACTGCGTCGTCCTCAAGTGCGGCTTCGCCGGTCAACACGATCCAACATTCCCCCGGCTTCCAGCCCGAGAGCTCAAACTTGGGATTCGCACTCAGTTCCGCCCACACATCCTTGTCGCGCGATGTGCAAAACCACAGCTTACCGTCATCGACCATGGCAAACGAAAACGGCCTCACGCGAGGCTGATGCCCGTCGCTCGCATCGGTCGTGGCCAGATACCACGCCGGAATGCGCCTGAGATACGAACAGGCGCGCTCAAGCTGAGCCGTGCGGTCGTTGTCGGTCATAGGGGCCCCTTTCTTGCGCTCGAATCGCGCCTAAACAAGTTGAAGGTTGACGACGATGACACACGCAAGCAGCAGCGCCGTCACCACCGCAGCCAGCGCATCCCCACGGCGAAATACAAGCGCATGCAGGCGCGTGCGGCCCTGCTCGCCGTGATAGCAGCGTGCATCCATGGCGGCAGACAACGTCTCGGCATGACGGAACACGCCCGTGAACAGTGGAATCGCCACACTGCCGAGCATACGCACGCCGCCGAGCGGGCCACCCGTTACGCGTGCACCGCGGCTTGCCTGCGCGTCCGCCGTCTGCTTCATCTCGGTGGCGAACTGCGGCATAAAGCGCAACGCGATGCCCATGATCATGCCGAGCTCGTGCGCAGGAAGTCCCACACGCGCAAACGGTGCGAGCAGGCGCTCGAAGCCCGCGGTGAGATCGAGCGTCGGTGTGGTGAGCGTAATAGCGCTCATACCGGCCATCATCAAGGTCAGACGGCAGGTCATAAAAGCGGCGGAATGCAGCGAGCCCTCGCTTATCCGCAGAAAGCCGAGCCGCCACAGGATGCGCCCACCCTGATCGGTAAACAAGTTGAGCACCGCGACCACGACGACGATTGCCAGCAGCGGCGCCATCGACGACAGAACGCGACGAACCGGCACCCGAGACACGGTATAGATCAGAACAACGAAGATTGCGACCGGGACCAGTCCGCGGAAGCTGCCAACCGTGAGCGTCGTGATCAGAAACACAAAGCCCAAGAGCAACTTAGTTCGCGGGTCCAGGCGGTGGATTGCACTATCGCCGGGATAGTAGCTGCCAAACGAAAACGCCTCCATTAGCAGCCCTCCTCTCGCGCGACCGTCTTGGATTTAGCAATGTCCGCGACGTTAGAAGGACCGTCTGAGCGACCGATCAGCAAATCTGTCAGCTCGTCGGCCAGCGACTCAACCGTATAGAGCCCGCCGCAACGCAGCGGCACGCCCGCTTCCGCGAGCGCCGACGCCATGCGCTGGGCGGCGGGAACGCCCAAGCCGATCGACTTGAGCTCATCGGCATGTGCAAACACCTGCGCGGGGGTTCCCTCGGCAAACACCGCACCTTCGTTCATCACGACGATGCGGTCGCAGCAGTTGGCCAGGTCATCCATACTATGCGAAACCATGACGACGGTCAGGCCCCCATGGTGAAGTCGATCGATGAGCTCCAGGAAATCACTGCGCGCCGCCGGATCGAGCCCCGCCATGGGCTCATCGAGTACCAGGACCTCGGGCTCCATGGCAAGCACGCCGGCAAACGCCACGCGCCGCTGTTGGCCACCCGAAAGCTCAAAGGGACTCTTGTCGCCCACCGTGGCCAAGTCGAGGCCCACGCGCGCGAGCGATGACTCAACGCGGCGCGCGGCCTCGGCCTGCGACAAGCCAAGGTTGTGCGGGCCAAACGCCACGTCCTGCGTCACGGTTTCGGCAAACAGCTGACGCTCGGGATATTGAAACACCACGCCGACCTTGGCCTTAACCGCGGCGGCATCTTTCTTGTTTGCCAGGTCGAGCCCCAACGCGTAAACGGAACCCTCCTGGGGGCGAATCAAACCGTTGAGATGCTGGACCAGCGTCGACTTACCCGAACCGGTATGACCTGCTAAGCCCAGGAACTCGCCGCGACGCACCGTCAGCGATACATCGCGCAGCGCCCACGGGCTGCTGGGGTCGTTTCCCCAGAGAGCCTGTTTGCTCGATTTGCCCGCAACGGCCGAGCGCTTATGCCAGCGGCGACGCTCGCGCGGACTGAGCGAATAACTGTACGAAACATGGGATAGCTCGATGACGGGCTCCGACGCGTTGCCCTCGTTGTCTACCGGAACAGTGCCGTCAGCGATTTCCAACTGGGATGCGGAAGGCTGCCCCGCGGCGCCCGCCCCGCTCCGCTCGGTATAGGCCTGCGCAACCTCGGCAACCATATCCGCCTCGCGCACCTGCGCACAAACGGGCACGCCCTTCGCACGAAGCGCCTTACCCAGACAACACGACGCCGGCATGTCCAGGTTGAGCTGCGCAAGTTCGTCCGCCCGCGTCAAGATTTCCTCGGGCGTACCGAGCATGGCAACTCGCCCTGCCCGAAACACCGCGACACGATCGGCCTCGGCGGCCTCTTCCATAAAGTGCGTAATCATCACGATGGTCATGCCGCGAGCGTGCAACGCGTGGCAAGCCTTCATGAGGCCCTTGCGCCCACGCGGATCGAGCATCGAGGAAGCCTCGTCCAATATGAGCACGCGCGGTTCCATGGCGAGCACGCCGGCAAGCGCCACGCGCTGCTTTTGGCCACCCGAGAGCGCATGGGTCTCGTGGCGCTCAAAGCCCACCAGGCCCACGGCCTTCAGCACATCTCGCACACGCTGCGCGATCTGGGCCGATGGCACGCCCAAGTTTTCGGGACCAAAGGCAACATCGTCCTCGACAAGCGTCGCCACCAGCTGATCATCCGGGTTCTGGAACACCATGCCCGCAGTCGAGCGGATGTCGTAGACCAGCTCGGGATCGGACGCGTCCATGCCGTTGACGCGCACCGTTCCCGTATCGGACTGCAGCAGCGCGTTCAAATGCTTGGCGAACGTCGACTTGCCCGACCCGTTTCCGCCGAGGATGCAGAAAAACTCGCCATCCTCGATGTTCAGATCGATGCCGTCGAGTGCCGGTGTGGCACCGTCATAGCTAAAGGAAACGCCCCGACACTCAATCATGCGCGGCCTTTGACCTGGTCCTTCTTGGGCGTAATGAGATTAGAGACCGCCTTGTACACCGCCAGCGTCAACACCGAGTTGAGCACGGTCTTGATGAGGTTGAACGGCAGCACGGCAGGAATCATGAGCGGGGCGATCACATCGACCGAGCCATACCAGAACCAAACACCAATGGTAAGGTTTGCGACCATAGACAACGCCGTAGCGGCAATGACGCCGAGCGCTAGGCCAATCACGGCACCCTTATAGGTATGCATCTTCTGGTAGACGATAGCCGCGGGCAGAATGTAGCCCAGCGTGGCAACCAGGTTCATAAGCGCGCCGACCCAGTCGCCCGTAGTGAGCGCATGGATAACGATCGCCATGGCGGCAACAGCAGTGCCGGCGCCAGGGCCATACGCAAAACCGCACACCATCGCCGGCACCAGCGACGGGTCATACGTCAAAAACGGCGCCGAGGGAAGGATGGGTAGCTGCACATACATAAACAACGCGCCCAAGGCACACATCAGCGCCATGGTAACGAGCTGTTTGGTGCTCCACCTATTCATGTTCTCAAAATGGATATGCTGCGACTGTTCAGACATAAGATCACCTGCCTCTTTCATCCGGACTCTAACCGTTGGTACTGGGATCTCACCAGTTCAGCCGGCATGCGAACCAACACACGCACGGGTCGCGGACTCATCGGCTCGGTCGCAGACGCCTCGCCTGCGCCACGGCACCCCTTTGGCACCGCCCGATTTACCGCCAGTGGGGAATTCCACCCCGCCCTGAAACAGCACTTGCAAGTGTAGCACGAGCAATCGCTCGCGCAAGTATGCCGAGGGTAATTTGTGGCGGGGATCAGTTGCCGCAACAACCACGTTCCCCACCCATCCCAAAGTAACGCGCCTTTCGCGGCAAAGCCGCGAAACAGCGACCGGGACACGTATTCCCAACAACCAAGTCCTCCGCCCACGCCGACCTCAAGGCCGTAAACGCAGGGGATCCGGGGGCGTGACGGGGCTTCTCTCCGGAACATTCCGCACTGATATTGTCTGTATTGAAGACGTCGATGATGCACCCGTATACCATTGACGTCGACACCATCAGATGCGGACCGCGCGGTGACCCCACATTCCGCTGGCGCCCACAGGGCTGCCCTCGTTTCCTGACATGTCCCGCGCGGGCCGCGGCGAGCCGAGACCGCCGCATGACCTAATAGGAGCATGGAGCGATACCGCGGACCCGAACAACCGCATTCTATCGCGCCCCGTCAGTGTGCCGTCTGCCCGGTCCAGGCGAGCACGGAAAGAACGGAGCGAGACATGAGAACCGAATCGACACCCGGCGCCCGCGGGCCGGTCTTCTGCGGGGTCGACACCCACGCCGACTCGCACTGGCTGTGCGTCCTCGACTGGAGGGGCCGCAGGGTCCTGTCCCGCCAGTTCCCCGCCGACGCGGCGGGCTACGAGGCGCTCGCCGGGGCGATCGCGGCGGCCGGGGAGCCGGTCTGCGTCGCGATGGAGGGGACGTCGTCCTACGGGGCGGGCCTCACCAGGCACCTCGCGTCGCTGGGGATGCCCGTGCGCGAGGCGCTCTCCCCGGCGAGGACGCAGAGGAGGCGCCCGGGACAGGGAAAGTGCGACGAGGCGGACGCGGAGAGGGCCGCCCGCGCGGCGATGTCCGGCTCGAAGCTCGGGACCCCTGTTAGCGTCAATATATTTTTCACCATTTTCACCAACGTATTTTCGCCAATCGC
>URPK01000018.1 GCA_900549715.1 uncultured Collinsella sp.
CCGTACATGTACGGATGAATGTGGGAGGTGTTCGGATAAAGTCGATAATCAAGGCTTTGCTTTTTCTGACATATGCCAATAGTTCCTTGCTCTGCGGCGCACACGCGTTATTCTATTGTTGGCATATGTCAGATAAGGAGCATGTATGGCGGGAAGACGTGAGAAATTGCGCCGTGTTGGGATTATCCCCGAATACCGCGGCTTTACCCCTGACGGCCTAGCCAGCGGAGACGCCATCGACATGACGGTCGACGAACTCGAAGTCCTGCGGCTGTGCGACCTGGAAGGCCTTAACCAAGAGGCAGCCGCACAGCAGATGTGCATCGCGCGCGCCACGGTGACGGCTATTTGCAGCCGAGCGCATCGCAAGGTGGCAAACGCGTTGGTCAATGGACGGGCAATCGTCATCGAAGGCGGCAATATCGCGTACTCCCCCATTACCACGGCAACGGCCGTATGGCCAGCAAAGGAGATCGACACCATGAGGGTGGCAACCACGTACGACAACGGCAACATCTTTATGCACTTTGGCCGCAGCGAGCAGTTCAAGATCTACGACATTCAGGATGGCAAGGTACTCAACGAGCAGGTCGTGGGCACCGACGGCACCGGCCACGGTGCCCTTGCGGGCCTGCTCGCCAACGGTGGCGTGGACACGCTCATCTGCGGCGGCATCGGCGGTGGCGCCATCAACGCGCTTGCCCAAGCCGGCATCACGGTGTACGCAGGAGCTCAGGGCAGCTGCGACGCTTGTGTCGAGGCCCTTATCGCCGGAACGCTCGCACAGAACGGCGAGGCCACGTGCAGCTGCCACGGCCATGACCACGACCACGCCCACGAACATGGCGAGTCCTGCAGCTGCCACGGCCATCACGAGCACGAGGGCCACGAGGGCTGCGGCTGACACTAACGGCACGGCACCGCGAGCTCGGGGCGCGACGCTGAACGCAGCCCAACTATCAAAGCCAACAACAAAGGCCACCCGGTAGCTTCCGAGTGGCCTTTGCCATATCAAGCTGGAATTACAGCCCTATTTCTTATTGCGCATCTGCGCTTCCATCTGGCGCAGCAGCTCCATATCGGACTTGGGACCGCCCGTACCCAGGCCGCCCATGCCGCCCAGACCCATAGCGTCCAGCCCAGGGATATTGGGCATGCGCATCTTCTTACCCTTCTTGCCCTTTTTGCCCTTCTTGCCGCCGGCCTGTGCCTGATTGGCCATCGTGCGCATGCGGCCCATCATCTTGTTCATCTCGCCCCACTGCTTCATAAGGCTATTGACCTCGGTGGGGGTCACACCGGCGCCCTTGGCGATACGCGCGCGACGCTGGCCGTTGATGATGGAGGGACGCAGGCGCTCCTCCTTGGTCATCGACATGATGATGGCCTCGTTCTTGTCGAAGATGCCCTCGTCCAGGTTGCCGCCCATCTGGTTGAGCGCGCGCTGGCCACCGGGGAGCATGCCCAGGATACCCTTCATGCCGCCCATCTTTTTGACGGCTTTCATCTGGTCCAGCATGTCGTTCATGGTGAAGCCCTCGCGCAGCATGCGCTCGGCGGCCTCGAGCTGCTCGGCATCGGCGGCCTCCTGGGCCTTCTCGATGATGCCGACGACGTCGCCCATGCCCAAGATTCGCTTGGCCATGCGATCGGGATAGAACGGCTCCAGCGAATCGGGCTTCTCGCCCATGCTCACAAACTTGATGGGCTTGCCGGTCACCTGACGCACCGAAAGCGCGCCACCGCCACGGGCGTCACCGTCGAGCTTGGAGATAATCACGCCGTCAAAGTCGGTGCGCTCGGCAAACGTCGAGACCACGTTGACGATATCCTGGCCGGTCATGGCGTCGACGACCATCAGCACCTGGTCGGGCTTGACGGCCTTCTTGATGTCGACGGCCTCCTGCATCATCTGCTCGTCGATCTGAAGACGTCCGGCAGTATCGACGATGACCACGTCACGCAGGTGGTCGACGGCCTCCTGGATGGCGCCCTTGGCGATGTCGACCGGGTGCTCGCCGTCACCGCGGAAGACCGGCACGCCGATCTCGCCACCGAGCGTGGCAAGCTGGTCGGCAGCAGCGGGACGGTAGACGTCGCACGCGGCGAGCAGCGGCGAGCGGCCCTGCTTCTTGAGCAGGTAGGCAAGCTTTACGGCAGCCGTGGTCTTACCGGAGCCCTGCAGGCCCACGAGCATGATGACATTAGGAATGCGGTTACTAAAAACGAGCTTGCTCTCGGTGGAGCCGAGCATCTCGGTAAGCTCGTCGAGCACGATCTTGACGACGTTTTGCGCCGGCGACAGCGACTCCATGACCTCGGCGGTCATACAGCGCTCCTTGGTCTTGGCGACGAACTCCTTGACGACCTTAAAGTTGACGTCGGCTTCGAGCAGCGCCATGCGAATATCGCGCATGGCCGAGGTGATGTCGGCCTCGGTCAGCTTACCCTTGCCACGCAGGCGGTCAAATGTGTCGTTGAGGCGATCGCTCAGGGAATCAAACACTAGTCACTCCTTAATTGGACTCGCCCACCAGGGCGCGGCAGAAATCTTTGGCATTGAACTCCTGTAGGTCATCGACCTGCTCGCCGACGCCGATGCGCAGGATCGGGAGCTTGAGCTTCTCGGCCACGGCCATGGCGATACCGCCCTTTGCCGTACCGTCGAGCTTCGTCATGATGATACCGTCCAGACCCAGCGCCTCGTTAAACTCGAGCGCCTGGTTCAGACCGTTCTGACCAGTGGCGGCATCGATCACAAGCACGACCGAAACCGGCATGGGGCCGGCGGCCATATTGGCGGCGCGCTTACGGGTCACGTTGACCACCTTGGCGAGCTCGCGCATGAGCTCGGGGCTCGTGTGCAGACGACCGGCGGTATCGATGAGCACCAGGTCGCTGCCGCGCTTATCGGCCTCGTCGAGCACGTCATAGCACACGCTCGCCGGATCGGAGCCGCGGTCACGCTTGATAACCGGTACGCCGGCACGCTGGCCCCACACATCGAGCTGCTCGATGGCAGCGGCGCGGAAGGTGTCGGCCGAACCGATCACCACGTTCTTGCCGCGGGCGGCCATGGCGCTCGCAATCTTGCCGACCGTGGTGGTCTTACCGGCACCGTTGATGCCGACAAACAGCACGCAGCTCGGCGTGTCGGAAAACGGGTCGCGCTCAACAGGCACAAAATGGCCCTCGAGCTGCTCGGCCAGGGCGCGGCGAAGCTGCGGGGCGGTCTTGAGGTTCTTCTTGGCTGCGGCGTCGCGCAGGTCATCGGAGACCTGAATGGCGACCTCGGCACCCATGTCACCCATGACGAGGGTATCCTCTAGGTCCTCCCAAAAATCCTCGTCGACCTCGCCGCCAAAGTAAAAGACCTCGTTGAGGGCCTCGCGGCTGCGCTCAAGTCCGCGCGAGAGAGCATCGAAGAATCCCATTATGCATTCACGACCTTTCCGGTTTCGCGATCGAGTTTTTGCGAGACGACGCGACTGACGCCGTCGGCTTGCATCGAGACGCCGTAGAGGACGTCAGCGTCCTCCATAGTACGGCGCTGATGCGAAATGACCAAGAGCTGCGTATCGGAACGCAGCACATCGAGGGCGCCGATGAGCTTGGACAGGTTGGCGTCATCAAGCGCCGCCTCGACCTCGTCCAGCACATAGAACGGCACCGTGCGCGTGCGGTACACGGCAAAGAGCAGGGCGAGCGCCGTCAGACTCTTCTCGCCGCCCGACATGAGCATCATCTTGGTGATGCGCTTGCCGCGCGGCTGCGCCACGACCTCGATGCCCGTCTCGGCCGGATGCTCGGGGTCAGTCATCTCCAGATGCGCCTGACCACCCGGGAACAGCATGGCGAAGATCTCGCGGAAGTTCGCATCGACCTTCTCAAAGGTCACCAGGAACGCCTTGCGCATCTTGCGATCAATGGCCACCGTGATCTTGGTGAGTGCCTTACGCGCGCTCTCCAGATCGGTCAGCTGCTCCTCGATGTAGTCGGCGCGGCGCTTGAGCTGCTCGTACTCCTCCATGGCAACTTGGTTAACAGGACCAAGGTTGTTGATCTGGCGCATAAGCTGGTTGAGCTCGCGCTCGGCGGCATCGCGGTCGGTGGGCGCAGGAAGCATAAGCGCTTCCTCGAGCACCGTGGTGCCATCGGCGGTAATGGCCTTGATGGCGGCCTCTACCTGCACCTCGAGCTTGCCACGCGCGACCTTGAACTCGTTTTGCGTGGCAGTGGCGGTATCGACCCGCTCCTTGGCACGGGCAACCTCTGCCTTGGCGTCCTCAATGGTCTTCTTGAGCGAAGCGGAGTCCGCCTCCTCAAGAGAGGCCTGGTCACGCAGGCGCGCTGCCCAATTCGATGCGCGTTCCAACAGGGCAGAATAGCGTTCGTGCATGGGGTCGACGCGCAGGCGCAGCAGCTCGAGCGAGCGCGAGGCCTGGCGCGTCCCGCGGATACGGCGGTCGATGCCCTCAAGGCGATGCTCAAGGTCGGGCACACGGCCCTTCAGCGAACGCAGGCGCTCACTCGTCTGGGCCAGGCGCACCTTAGCGTCGGCGAGCTTACCGGCGGCCTCGGAGTCATCGCGCCGAACGCGATCGAGCTCGTCGTTGGCCTCAGCAATCTGCAAGCCTAAGTCGCTCGCCTGCGCACGGGCCTCGTCACGCGAACGGGTAAGTTCATCCACGCGCGGACGCGCGGCGCGAACGGCCTCGGCAGCCTGCTCACGGCGCTTGGAAATACGCACGCGCTCGACCTCGGCATTGTTGGCGCTTTGCTCCAGGCGGCCGATCTCGGAGAGCAGCGAGCGGCGCTCGCCCTCAAGACGGGCGATCTCGCCAGCGGCATCGCCCTCGGCGGCACGGGCCTCCTCGACGGCGACGTTGGCCTCAACGACTTGGTCCGAAACATGCTCAAACACGGCAGCAAGATCAGGCTCCAAGCCCTCGAGCTCACGGATGCGGCGCTTGCGCTCCAAGGCACCCGAAGCCTCGCCGGCATCGAGCCCCACGCGAACCAGGCCGCCGCAGGCAACGCGTGCGCCATCGGGAGTCACATAGGTCACGCCATCAACGACCGGCGCGGACAGCGCGGCAGCCAAGTCATCGACCACGTAATAGCCGCCGAGCAATGCCTCGACGACCGGACCGTAGCCCGCACGCACGGAAAGGCGATCAACAAGACGGGTACCGGCGGCACCCTCGGCGGCCGCAGAGCCGCTCACGCTGCGCGCCACCAGCAGCGCCTCGCCCGAGGCCTTCTTCTGGTCCAGAGCGGCGCGACCGGCGCGCTCGAGTGCGGCAGCGTTATCGAACAACAGGGCATCGATATCGCCGGCGAGCAATTGCTCAACCAGGCCCTCAAGCTCGCGCGGGGCCTCGAGCACGTCGCCCAGACGACCCGAGACATCGTCGCCCAGCGCACCCACCAGCCGGCTCACGAGCGGCGAGCTGTCGGCCATGCGGGCATCGAGTTTCTTATGACTGGCAAGCTCCGAGCGCACCTCGGATAACTTGTTGCGCGCCTCGCTCTCGCGGGCACGCAGGTCCTTCAGGGCCGCGCGTGCCGTCTCGGTGGCCTCACGCGCATCGACCTGAGCCTGGCGCGCTTCCTCAAGAGCGCCCTCAAGCTCCTCGGCGCGGTCGCGACGGCTCTCGAGTGAGGCCGTGACTTCCTCGAGCTGGTCATCGATCTGCTCCAGGCGCGAGGCATACATGTTGTCCTCGACCTCGGCGTTGCTCAGCGAGTCCTTCACCTTGGCGAGTTCGAGCGCCGCGTTATCGGCCACACGCTGCACATCGCGTTGCTCACGCGTAAGCTGCGAAATCTGATTGTCGAGCGTCACGCGCCGCTCGTGGAGCTCGGCGGCGGCAGGTCCGGCGGCGTCAACGTCCTCCTGGGCCTGCATGTGCGCGCCGGTCACTTCCTCAAGCTGCGCACGCGCGTCCTCGAGCTCCTCTACCACGCGACGACGCTGATGCTCGGAGCTCGAGATCTGGCCGCGCATGTCGGACAGGCGCGACACCATGTTGTGGCCCTTTTCCTCGAGCAGGCGCATATCGGAGTTAATGCGGCCGACCACGTCTTGCATATGGCGGCGCTGCTCGCCCAGATCGCCCACAAACAGGCCCTTTTCCTCGAGCATGACCTGGAGCTTCTCGAGCTCGCGTTCCTTTTCGCCCAAGCGGTACTGCGCAAGCTCCAGCTCGGCGGCACCTTCCTTGGAGCGGCTCTCCAAGTCGTTCCACTGCGACTGCAGCGAACGCAGCTCGTCGACGGCCAGCATCTGCGTAAGCTCGTTCGCGCGCGAGGACAGCTCTTTATACTTGCGCGCGCGATCGACCTGACGCTCCAGCGGTCGCAGCTGACGGGCAATTTCCTTATTGATGTCGCGGGCACGCGTCAGGTGCTCGTCCATCGATTTAATCTTTCTGAGCGCACGCTCCTTGCGGCGCTTGTGCTTGGAGATGCCGGCGGCCTCCTCGATGAGGGCACGGCGCTCCTCGGGGCGGCTCTGCAAAATGGCGTCGAGCTTGCCCTGGCTGATGATGGAATGCGTATCCTTGCCCAAGCCCGAATCGTGCAGGATGTCCTGAATGTCCATCAGGCGGCACGGACTCGAGTTGATGAGGTACTCGCTTTCGCCCGAGCGATACATACGACGGGTGATGGCGACCTCGTCAAAGTCGACGGGCAGCATATGGTCCGAGTTATCGAGCACCAGCGTGACCTCGGCGACACCCACCGGCTTGCGCGCTGACGAGCCCGAGAAGATGACATCCTCCATGGCCTGGCCGCGCAGCTGCTTGGCGCTCTGCTCGCCCAGGACCCACAGAATCGAGTCAGAGATGTTCGATTTTCCCGAGCCGTTGGGACCGACGATGACGGTCAGGCCCGGCTCAAACGTCATATGGGCACGGTCGGCAAACGACTTGAACCCTTTGAGCGTGAGGGACTTGAGATACACGGTTCCTCGCTTAAACAGGCTTCTTGTTGAGAATCACGCCGTTGGTGGTGTAGCCCATGCGGTCAAGTGCCTCAAGTGCAGCGGCTCCCTCGGCTTCCTTCTTTGAGGAGCCGGAGCCGCGACCCTGGCGAATACCATCGATCAACACCACGGCGGTAAAGGTGGGCGCATGCGCCGGGCCCTCGGAGCCAACGAGCTTATACGCCGGGGGTTCGTGACCGTCGGCTTGCACGCACTCCTGCAAGAACGATTTGGGGTTCGCGGGGTGCTCGGCACGCTCGGAGGCCAGGTGCGGTTTGAGCGTACGATGGATAAAGTCCGCCGCAACATCCCAGCCGGCGTCCAGGTACAGCGCGCCCACGAGCGACTCGTAGACGTTCTCGAGCGCCGAATGCAGGCCGCGCGCGCCGGTACCGGTCTCGGAGGCACCAAAGATGATGATGTCGTCGATGCCCAGCTCATGCGACACCTCGGATAGCGTAGCGCCCGAGACAAGCGACACCTTCAGGCGCGTGAGCTTGCCCTCGTCAAACTCGGGATAGGACTCAAAGAGCGAACGGGCGACGACGGCGCCCAAAATGGAATCGCCCAAGAACTCAAGGCGCTCATAGCTGGCAGAAACCGGCTGGCCCTCGACTGCCGAGGGATGCGTAAGCGCCGCGCGCAGAAGCACCTTATTATTGAACTCGTGGCCCAGAATTTCCTGGGCACGCGTAAGTCGTTCAGACAAAGCCAAGACCTAGGCCTCCCTGGCGTTTTCAATCGCGTCGACGGCGTCGGCGACAGAGTTGAGCGAGAGCAGAGTCTCGTCATCGATCTCGAGATTGAACTCGTCCTCGATAGCCGTAACCAGTTGCAGGCGCTCGAGCGAGTTGGCATCGAGGTCGTCAAAGGTGGTCTCATCGCTAATTTCGGCAACATCGACGCCCAGAACGTCAGCAGCGACCTCGGCGATCTTGTCGAAGATTTCGGAGCGGTCCATAGCGCTTCCTCTCATAGTGCATGAATACCAAAAGAATGGTACCGCCCGGGCGGTACCAAGACACGGTTCTGATTCTACCCCACGAAGCAGGCCGCGAGGCACATAACAGCGCTCTAACTCGCTCTTATAAAACGATGCCGTCCATGGAGTTGGCGACATTCTCGACCAGCCCGGCGCGCACGGCTTCGGCCGCCGCGAGCGTACCGTTTTTAACAGCTTCGACCGAGGTGGCACCGTGGCCGATCAGAACCACGCCGCGCAGGCCCAAAAGAATCGCGCCGCCCTTGGCGTCGCCAGAGAGCTTGGCCTTTATCTCACGCATCTGCTTTTTAATGAGCAGCGCGGCGATCTTGGTGCCGAGCGAGGCCATAAAGGCACCCTTGAGTTCCTGAAGCAAAAACTTGGCAGCGCCCTCGGTGGCCTTGAGCGCAATATTGCCCGACATGCCGTCGGCAACGACGACATCGAAATTGCCCGAGGTGAGGTCGGTGCCTTCGCAGTTGCCCACAAAGCCGGGAACGGCGGCTTTCATGGCCGGGAAGCAGGCCTTGGTAAAGTTGGAGCCCTTCTCGTCCTCGGTACCATTGGCAAGCAAGCCCACGCGAGGATGCTCGATGCCCAGGACAACGCGGGCATAAGCGCTGCCCATCTGGGCAAAACGCACCATGTCGTCCACCTCGACATCGGGGTTGGCGCCCATGTCGCACAGCACCGTCAGACCGCCGGCACGATTGGGCAGCGCATTGGTCAAACAGGGGCGCACCGGCTGCTTCTTGCCTTCGGCCATATATCTAAACGGTGTGACGTAGGCGGTCGCGGCAGCGGTCATGGCGCCGGTGGAGCCGGCGGAGAAAAACGCGTCCGCGTTGCCCTTTTTGATGGCGCGGCAGGCAAGCACGATCGAGGACTTGCGCTTGGTCATCACGGCGCGAATAGGATCGTCATCCATGGCGATAACGTCGGGTGCCTCAAGGGCCTCAACACGTGCATGGGAAGCAGCAAAGGGATTGACGATTTCAGAGGGGCCAGCTGCCAAGACCTCGATATCGGGATCGGCGGCAAGCGCAGCCTCGATACCATCGAGAACAACCTGAGGTTTCTCGTCTCCGCCCACAACGTCTACACAAACGCGAACGTTACTCATATACATGCTCCTTATACAAAAATGGCCGACTCATTGAGCCGGCCATTGTGGTTCCATTTGGAACGGCATCGCATCCAGAGTATACCGTTACTCGGTAACGATAATCTCGCGGTCCTTGTAGAAACCGCAGCTGGGGCACACGTGGTGCGGAAGCTTGACAGCGCCGCAACGGGGGCACGTGGACTGAGCCGCAGCCGAGATCTTCATGTTGGCGGAACGACGGGTGTGAGTGCGGATACGACCCTGCTTTTGTTTAGGTACGGGCATAGTGACCTTCCTTATGAACTATCCAGTGTGGCGATTACGCGCAAGTAGCGATACTACCACAGTTTTACTCATCGAGCTTGAGATTCTTCAATGCTGCAAATGGATTTTCCGTGGCAGCAGCCCATTCTGCCTCTGCCTGGGCGGCGCAATCGCATTGCTCGACGTTGAGATTGCAACCGCAAGTGGGACACAGACCGCGGCAATCGGGCTTGCAGAGCACCACAAACGGCGTGTCCATAACGACCGCGTCATTGATGGGCTCACCCAGATCGACGATGCGGTCCTCACCCAGGAGCTCGTAGCCGTCCTCGTAGGCCTCGGGATCCTCGGGCTCCTCAAAGAGGTAGAACTCCTCGATCTCGCCGGCGATATCAAACGAGGCGGGCTCCAGGCAACGGTCGCACTCGCCGGTGGCGTGCGCGCGGACCATACCCGTGAGCAAGACACCGGTACCGGCATTGGTAAAGACAACGTCGTAGTCGATGCCGTCCTGTAGCTGGTACTCCTTCTCGCCCACCGTGTAGGTGGCGACATCGACCTTACCGGTCAGCGGATACGAATCTCCAGGAAACTCGAGCTGCTCAGAAAGATCGACGGTAACGCTCGGGAACTCAGCCATTACCACTGACCATTCTGCTGGGCGGCACCCTCGTTGAGCTGCTGACGGCAACGGGTAACGGTGCCGGTCAGGCTCTTGAGGTTCTCCTCCAGGTGCGTAAAGACCTGCTCTGCGTAGTCCTCGGCAGCATAACGCGTCTCGCGCTCGTACTGCTGGGCACGATCACGGATGTCGTCGGCCTGCTGCTGCGCTAAGCGGACGATCTCCTGCTCACCGGCAATGGTGAGGGCCTGCTGCTGAGCGTCGGCGATGATGGAATCGGCCTGGGCGGCGGCGGAAGCCATAAGCTCCTCGCGCTCCTTAAGGATACGGCGGGACTTCTGCCACTCCTCGGGATAGCTCATGCGGATCTCGTCGAGGATGTTGAAGAACACGTCGGCGTCGATGACCTTGAACTGAGCGTTCTTGCCGAAAGGCGGCTTGGCTTCCTCGATCAGCCCTTCGAGCTCATCGACCAAGCTGACGATCCTATCGCCAGGAAAATTCTCGCCCGGCATCCGGTCTCCTTTCATAGGTAACATATCATCGTGCTAGTTTACCACATGCCACCAGGCAATAAAAAACGTCACGAAAAGCGGTGTCTGAGCGCTTCGACCACGTTGGGCGGGACAAACGTCGATACATCGCTGCCGAGCGAGGCGATCTGGCGAACGACCGAACTCGAGATATAGCCGTACTGCGGCGCACTCATGACAAAGATGGACTCCAGCTCGTTATCCAAGCGATAGTTGAGGTCTGCCTGCTGCAGCTCGTACTCAAAGTCGGTCATGGCGCGCAGGCCCTTGACCACGGCCCCCGCCCCCTGCTCGCGAGCGAAGTCGACCAAGAGGCCGGTAAAGGGCAGGACCTCGACGCCGTCGATATCACCGAGCGCCTCGCGAGCCAGCGCCACGCGCTCATCGAGCATAAACGTGGTGCCCACGCCGTTTTTACCCTGCGACTCGGCAACAGCGACGATCACGCTGGGAAAGATGCGACGGGCGCGGCGGATCACATCGATATGGCCAAACGTGATGGGATCGAAGGTGCCCGGGACGATCACGCGGTTGATGGTGTCATTCATGGGCGTCCTCCCAAGGCGCTTCCTCGTTATTTTCGTTCTTGTCAGCAAGGTCGTTCTCGTCCTCGGCCACCCAGCGCAGCAAGTCAACCGAGGTTATGCCGTAGCGCTTCTCTCGCACGGTCTCAAAACCGGTCGGGTGAGCGCCCGCGTCGGCGGCAGCGTGCTCAAACAGCGCATAGGCACCCTGTGCCAGCAAGCCTTGCTGAGCTAGGTTTTGCAGCAGCTCCTCGACCGGCTCGGCGCCAAAGGCATAGGGCGGATCGAGCAGGACCAGATCAAAGGGGCCACCCGGCACACGGCCGCGCGAGGCGCTCGCCAACACATCGCCGGTAACGACGCGCCAACGCGAGCGGTCGCCGCACAGCGACTCGATATTCTTGGTGATCAGACGGGCGGCATTGCGATCGATCTCGAACGTGGTGAGCGAGCGGGCGCCACGCGAGAGCATCTCGATTCCCAGGGCACCGGAGCCGCCAAAGGCATCCAGCACGCGGACCTCGTCCAAATCGAAATCGAACGCCGACATGACCATGGATGCACATGCCTCGCGCACGCGATCGGTCGTAGGACGGGTGACATCGCGTCCACGCGGCTCTTCGATCTTGCGGCCGCGCCATTCACCGCCGATGATTCTCATCCTCCGCTGACCTCCTTAAAGATATGTCGATAACGCATGGCGACCGCGTCGCGCAAGGGGCGCGTCGCCACGGAGTCAAGGTTGCAAGCATACCGCAAGAGCTCGACCGCGTCCAAATGGGCCCACTCGATCAGCTCCTCGTCGGCATCCAGGTCGACAAAGCGCAGGGTCACTCCGCCATGCTGACGGTACCCCAGGATTTCGCCCTCGTGGCGCAGACGCAGGTCCATCTGGGCGAGCGTAAAGCCATCCGAGGTTTTTTCGAGCGATTGCAGGCGATCTTGTGCTGCCGAAGCGCCGCCGTTGCCCTTGGAGTGCGTCATGACCAGGCACGTGCCCGACACACTGCCACGGCCCACGCGACCGCGCAGCTGGTGCAGAGCAGCCAAACCAAAGCGCTCCCCGTTCTCGATGACCATGACGGTGGCGTTAGGCACGTCGACGCCCACCTCGACCACCGTAGTCGAGACGAGCACGTCAATCTCGCCACGCTTAAAGGCATCGATAACCTGGTCCTTCTCCCCCGCCGGCATGCGGCCATGAAGACGCTCGATGGTAAGCCCCGGTAACGCCAGACGAAGGCGATCGAGCTCGGTCGCCGTGTCGTGCAACGGCACAGGCACGGACACGCGGCCTTCGTCGTCGCGAGCGATGCCGGGTACGTCTTCGAGCTCATCGGCCGAATCGCTCGGCTCCACGAGCGGACAGATCACGTAGGCTTGCTGCCCCTTTTCGTGCGCCTCGCGAATGGCGCCATAGGCCAGGTCGCGACTCGACTCGGTAAGCACGCGTGTCGTCACGCCAGCGCCAGGGACGGGCCGATGGCGGATGATACTCGTGTCCAGATCGCCGTAGACCGAAAGCGCCAGCGTACGCGGGATGGGCGTTGCCGTCATAACGAGCAGATCGGCACCGGGGCCCTTCGCGCGCAAGGCATTGCGTTGGCCGACGCCAAACCGGTGCTGCTCATCGATGACTACGAGCGACAGATACTTAAACGCCACGTTATCCGAAAGGACCGCGTGGGTTCCAAAGAGGACGTCGAGCTCGCCCGATTCCAGCTGTGCATGGATGCGCTCGCGCTCTGCGGCCGGCGTGGCACCCGTCAGAAGCGCCCAGGACATGCCGGCCTGCGAGAGCAGAGGGCCGGTCTTATCGGCATATTGGCGCGCCAGCACGCCCGTGGGCGCCATAACGCAGGCCTGCGTGCCGCTATCGGCAGCCACAGCCAGCGCGCAGGCGGCAACGGCGGTCTTACCGGTACCGACATCGCCCAGCAGCAGGCGGTTCATCACGCGCCCGCCATCGCACATATCGCGCAGGATATCCTGGAACGCGGCCTCCTGCTCGTCGCTCAGCGAAAACGGCAGGGCTTGCTTGAGCACGGCCAGGTGCTCGCCCGCGGTATGGGCATAGGGCACCACATCGACTAGGCCACCGTCGTTGCGCAGGCGCAGCGCCAGCTGCAGGTAGAGGCACTCCTCGTAGGCAAGACGCCGGCGTGCGATGTCGCGCTCAGCCATGCTCGAGGGAAAGTGGATCGATCGAAGCGCACGAGCATTGCTCATCAGGCGACGCTTAACGCGCAAGCGTGCCGGAATGGGATCAAAGGGATTGCCGACGACCTCGAGCGCACCGCTAACGATGCGGCGCATCCACGCCTGGCTCACGCCATCGCTCACATAATGGACCGGCAAAATAGTGCCCGCGGCACGCCCGTCCTCGAGCTTTTCGAAATGCGGAGAGGCCATCTGCTTAAAACCATAGGCAAACTCGACCTTGCCCATCACGGCCAGGCGGTCGCCCTGCTTAAGCTGCTGGGCAATCCAAGGCTGACGGAAAAAGGCGACCTGCAGCACGCCCGTCTCATCAACGAGTGAGACCTCGGTCACCTGCATGCGCGGACGCGGCTTCTTTTGAACGATACGGTCGACCGTGGCGATGATAGTGCACACGGTACCGATGGGCGCCATCTCGATGGACCAGGAGCGCGTAAAGTCGAGGTATCGATGAGGGATATGGAGAAGGAGGTCCCCCACCGTCCGAATACCCAGACGGCGAAGGGCCTCCTCACGTTTACCCGAAACATATTTGAGTCGCGCGATATCCTCGTCGAGCGCATTGCTCTGGGCAAAGCGCTCCGAGACGCGCGGCACGGAGCACAGCTCGGACATGGGCAGTTGCCTACTCGATCGAGAAGATAACGGGATAGAGCGGCTGCTCGCCACGATGGGCGTCAATCTCCAGATCGGGCTGAGCCTCCTCAATGGCGTCGACAATCTCCTGGAAGGCCTCATCGGACAGTTCCTCGCCTGCCAGAATCGTCAGCGCGTCACCCTCCTCTTCCTCCTGCATACGGTTGATGCAGTCGAGCGTGACCTGCTTCACGTCGGAGCCGACCACATCGATGGAGCCGGCGATGATGCCCATGACGTCACCGGAGTGAATCGGCGAGCCGTCGGAGGCACTGGAATCACGCACGGCACGGGTGATCTCGCCATCACGAACCTCACTGATGGCGTCGACCATAGCGGCGACGGCATCCTCGAGCTCGGAATCGGGCAGGACCGCGAACAGCGCGGAGAAGGCCTGCGGAACGGTCTTGGTGGGAACGACGGCGACCTTCTTGTCGGTGCAGGCAGAGGCAGCGGCCTCGGCGGCCATGCGGATGTTGCCGTTGTTGGGCAGAATGATGACCGAGGTCGCGTTGACCTGGTCGACGGCGCCCAGCAGGTCTGCAGTCGAGGGATTCATGGTCTGGCCACCGGACACGATCACGTCAACGCCGAGGGACTTGAGGATGTCTGCCTCGCCGGAACCGGCGGCAACGGCGACAAAGCCCAGGGCCTTCGCGGGCTCGGCGGCCTTCTCCTGGTCCTCGTGGATCTTGGCGGTACGGTCGTGGGCCTCCATCTCCATGTTGTGGATAAAGACCTCGTAGATCTGGCCAAGCTGCAGCATGTGCTCGAGCACCAGGTTCGGGGTGTTGGAGTGCACGTGGATCTTGTAGTCGGGATATGCGCCCACGAGCAGCTCACAGTCGCCCATGGAACCCAGGAACTTAAGGCACTCGTCCTCGTCAAACGGGGCGTCGGCCTTAAACAGGAACTCATTGCAGTAACGGAATTCCGAGCCCTCCCAGTCGTCGTTAGCCTCGATCTCAACGCGGCCAAGAGCGGCATCACGGGCAGAGCCGGCGGAGTCAAACGTAGCGGAGAAATCCTCGACAACGGTGCTGCGGCCAAGAGCGGCAGCTACGAAGTTCTCGAGGAAGATGGCAAAGCCAAAGGCGCCGGAGTCGACCACGCCGTTCTCCTTCAGAACGGGCAGCAGGTCGGGCGTGCGAGCGACGGACTGGTAGGCCTCGACGACGATGGCATCGAGCGCGTCCTCGGCCGAGAACTTCTTCTTTTCGCACTCGTCGGCCTTGGTCGAGACATCGCGCAGCACCGTGAGAATCGTGCCCTCGATGGGCTTACGGACGGCCTGGAAGGCGACCTTGACGGCACGACGGAAGGCGAAGGCGATATTGGCGGACGTAATGGGCTCATCGGCAGAGACGAGGCCCTCGGCCACACCACGCAGAATCTGTGAGGTGATGACGCCGGAGTTGCCGCGGGCGCCCATCAGGGAGCCGTGGGTGATGGCGCCGGCAATGGCCTCCATGTCGGCGTCGGCGGGAAGGGCGGAAAGCTCCTTAGTCACCGAAGCGAGCGTGAGCGACATGTTGGTGCCGGTGTCGCCGTCGGGTACGGGGAAGACGTTGAGCTTGTTGATCTCCTCGGCCTTGTCGGAAACGGCAGCCGCAGCGATCGGAAAACAGGTGCGAATGGTCTTTGCAATCATGGGTATTTGAATCTCCGTTTTCGGATGCTAGTTCAGACGGCTCTTAAGCGCGTCGATGTGGATGCCGATCTTAAGGCTGGCGGGATCGATCTGGGCGATCTCCTGCAGAGTGAAGGCAACGGAGCTCGAAAGATTGTGGCAGACGGACTTCATGTTGACGCCGTTCTCGAGCACGACGTGAAGATCGACCGTAAGGCCGTTCTCGTCGGCGGAGACAAGCACGCCCTTGCGGAGGCGCTGACCGGCAAGCAGGCGCACGCTCTCGGCGCCCTGGAGCTGCTCAGCCATTCCGACAACGCCATAGCACGTCATCGCGGCATAACCGGCAATATCGGCAATAACGTCGTTCGAGACGCTCAGGCTGCCGTTAATGGTCTCAGACACAAGAATCTCCTTATCTGGTGCTCGCGGCACCATCTCGTGGGAGCAATCATTGCAATATTCTACAACGAGCGCGCCATGTTGAGGTGGTGGGTCGCGGGATTACATCCTCGACACGAAATGTTGATATGGTAACGTTCGCGCCAGGCGATCGCGGTATGAAAAAACCCGCCGCATAAGCGACGGGTTTTAAAACCTGGCTCCCCGGGTAGGACTCGAACCTACAACAGCGCGGTTAACAGCCGCGTGCTCTACCATTGAGCTACCGAGGAATTTAAAAGCCCAGCGGAATGGGCTGAAAAATTCTGGCTCCCCGGGTAGGACTCGAACCTACAACAGCGCGGTTAACAGCCGCGTGCTCTACCATTGAGCTACCGAGGAATTTAAAAGCCCAGCGGAATGGGCTGAAAAATTCTGGCTCCCCGGGTAGGACTCGAACCTACAACAGCGCGGTTAACAGCCGCGTGCT
>URPK01000019.1 GCA_900549715.1 uncultured Collinsella sp.
ATGTTCTTCCGCATTATCTTACAGCACCATTTAAGAAAGTTACCGAGAAAATAATAACTGAGTTTTCGGATTTGAATCTATGCCCAATTAACAATCGTCAGGGAATTGTAATTGATGGTGAAGGTTCAAAGGTTATTTGCAAAGAGTAATTTAAAATTCCAGTTTGCTGCACTCGTTCCTAGCAGGGTTTGGGGCAGGCACGCCCCAACAAGAAGCCGTCCCAAAGGGGCAAGAATGGGGACTGCGGACGATTTCTTGGACCGTTACGCGGCCCTTCCCAGCGCGGAGCGGAACTCGGCCGGCGTGCGGCCGCCGAGCGCATCGCTGCGCCTCTCCGTATTGTATCGGCCGATCCAGCCCCCGAGTTCCTCGATGAAGCGGGCGGGGGTCCAGTCCGACCAGTCCCTGCCGTGCCAGAACTCCTTCTTGAGCAGGCCGAAGAAGCCCTCCATCGCCGCGTTGTCCGGGCTGCAGCCCTTGGCGGACTGGATTGGCTACGCTGATGTGGACAGTTCCGGGAGAGGCGCAAGAGACGGGAAGGCCGTGTGCGCGTTCCTGCGCGAGGGCCGTGGGGAGGGGCTGCCTGGGTACGGCGCCTGTCAACTCGGTCTACGTCTTTAATGACCGGGTCGTACTCAATATCAACTTCACGGATGATGCCAAAACGGTCACCCGTGAGGAAGTGTTGGGTTCGAGTGCTGTGGACAATGTTCCAGCATGCTGGGATCGAACTCGCTAGCCGGAATCACACGGTACCCGTGACGCAGCAGCAGATCGACAAAAACACCATTGCCCGCGGTGAGCGTACCGCTAAAGGTGCCATCGTAGACGTGACCCGTACCGCACGAGGGGCTGCGGTCCTGCAAAATGCACGCAACGATCTCGGACGGGCCGCCCGCCTGCTCGCACATATCGAGCGCGCGCTGAGCACCCTGGCGAAACTCGCGATCGACCGAGATGCCCTCGCAGGTACAAACCTCGCCATTCACAATCTCGGACGGCTTGCGCGGTGTGGGCAAGCCGCCAAAAACCTCGGGGCACACCAACAGGACCTCGGTCCCTGTGCGTTCGCAGGCCTCGACCAACGCGCGATGGTAATTGTCGAGCCCGTTATATTTGCAGCTCTCTCCCATCAAGCAGGCACTCACCACGATCTTCATACATATCCCTCCCAAACAAAACGCCCCATTTGAGATAGAAACTCAAATGGGGCGTTCGACGTTGTGCAACCAGCCTTACTGCTGCTTTGGCATCAGCGGATTCTCGCGCGTGAGGAGATTCATGAACTCCTCGCCCGTGATCGTCTCCTTCTTGTACAGATAACGAGCCAGCTCATGGAGCTTAAACTTGTTCTCCTTGAGGATCTGCAGGGCGCGGTCATGTGCGTCCTCGATCAGCTTGGCGACGATCGCGTCGACGCGCTCGGCCGTACCGGGGGCACAGGTGAGCGACGTGTCCTGGTTGAGGTAGGCATTCTGAACGGTACCGAGCGCCATCATGCCAAACTCTTCCGACATACCAAAGCGCGTCACCATGTTGCGGGCGAGCTTGGTGGCCTGCTCGATATCGTTGGCGGCACCGGTCGTCATCTCACCAAAGATGAGCTCCTCGGCAGCACGTCCGCCGCAGTAGACAGCGAGCTTGTCGAGCACCTCCTGGCGCGTGGTCAAGAAGCGCTCGTCCTCCTCGACCTGCATGGTGTAGCCCAGAGCACCGCTCGTACGCGGCACGATGGTGATCTTCGTAACCGGCGCAGAACCCTTCTGGCGGGCGGCAACGATGGCATGGCCGATCTCGTGATAGGACACGACCTGTTTCTCGTGATCGGACAGCACCGTGGACTTACGCTGCTGGCCGGCGATGACGACCTCCACCGACTCCTCAAAGTCATCCTGCGTGGCGCGCTTGCGACCCTCGCGGACGGCGCGCAGGGCGCCCTCGTTGATGATGTTGGCCAGGTCGGCACCCGAGGCGCCAGGCGTGGCGCGGGCGATCGCGGTCAGGTCGATCGGCGGCTGCGTCTTCACGCTCTTGGCGTGCAGTTCAAGGATATTCTTGCGACCGGTCAGGTCGGGCAGCTCAACGGGGATGCGGCGGTCGAAGCGGCCGGGGCGCAGCAGGGCCGGATCAAGGCTGTCGGGACGGTTGGTCGCAGCGAGGACGACGATACCCTTGTGGTTATCGAATCCATCCATCTCGGTCAGCAGCTGATTGAGCGTCTGCTCGCGCTCGTCGTTGCCGCTAAAGCCGCCGCCATCGCGCTTCTTGCCGATGGTATCGATCTCGTCGATAAAGACGATGCACGGGGCCTTTTCCTTGGCCTGCTTAAACAGGTCGCGAACCTTAGCGGCGCCGCGGCCGACAAACATCTCAACAAACTCAGAACCAGAAATACTAAAGAACGGCACGCCCGCCTCGCCGGCCACAGCCTTGGCGAGCAGGGTTTTACCGGTACCCGGAGGGCCGACAAGGAGAGCGCCGCGTGGCAGTTTGGCGCCGATCTCCTCGTAGCGCTGCGGCTTCTCCAGAAAGTCGACGACCTCCTTGAGGGACTCCTTAGCCTCTTCCTGGCCGGCGACATCCTTAAAGGTCACGCCCACGTCCTTGGAGGCGATCACGCGCGCGCCGGACTTGCCCAGTCCGCCGCCGCCAAAACCACCGCCGCCAAAGTTCATCGACGGACCGTCATCACCCATGGCCTTCTTCATGCGGCGGTTGAGCCACCAGCCAATCAGGAAGAAAATCACCATGGGAAGAATGAGGGTGAGCAGGTAGTAGGTCATCAGGCCCGAGTTCTTATCGGGAACGACCGACTCAAGCGAAGCACCGGACTCAAGCACGCGATCGGTAAAGCCCGCGTCATTCGGCACACCGGTCGTCTTGTAGGCGATATTCTCGTCCTCGCCCTTCTTGGTGTAATAAATCGTGTAATCGTCCGTGTTGTACTCGACCTTGTCGACGCTCTTCTTATCGAGCGCTTTGACAAACGTCGAGTAATCGGTCTTCGTAATCTGCTGCGTGTGACCGATGTTGGGGAACAGAACGGTCGAGAGCACGAGGTAGACGACGAAGGCGATGAGCACGTAGAGGATCATATTCCGTCTACGTTTATTGTCATCCATCTCCATCTGCTTGAACTCCATCTACTGGGGTTGATAATTTTTTCTAGAATACCCAACCCGGACGGCGATAAACCGACGCCGGGCACGAAAGGACAGAGAAGGCATCACTGGGAGTCGGCAAGGTTCAAATCTATACGGGCGACGGCAAGGGCAAGACGACGGCTGCGCTGGGGCTTGCGCTGCGCGCCACGGGCTATGGACTTAACGTACTCATGCTTCAGTTTGCCAAGAAGCTGCACTGCGCCGAACACGATGCCGCGCCGCGCCTGGGACTGCGCATTGTACAGGCCGATCGCGACACGCCCGAGGCTTGCGCCGAGCAGATCATGGAACTTGCACGCGAACAGATCTCGCAGGTCGACGTGCTCATTTTGGATGAACTCGGCGAGGCCATGCGACGGGGCTTTGTGACGCGCGAAGATGTCGAAGCGTTGATCGCGATGAAACCAACCACCACGGAGCTCGTGCTCACCGGCCGCGGTCTGCTGCCCCACGCCGATCTGGCAGACCTGGTCACCGAAATGCGCCCCGTCAAACACTACTTCGACGAAGGCCTCCTAGCCCGCCAAGGCATCGAATACTAGCCATTGCGGACGTCCCCAATGGCTAGGCAGTGGCGCGGCCTAGCCAGTTGCCGCTGTGATGGTAGACGGTGAACATCGCGGCGGTGATTACCCAGGTTACGGGGTAGACCAGCAGCAGATGCTCGAGCGAGGGGTCGAGCGGCATAATCGCGAACACCCACGCCACGCGGAGCACGACCGTGCCGAAGATCGTGAGCATCATAGGCTGGAAGCTCACGCCAGCGCCGCGGATGGAGCCAGACGCG
The DNA here is from genome assembly GCA_900549715.1 of uncultured Collinsella sp. Taxonomy (GTDB): domain Bacteria; phylum Actinomycetota; class Coriobacteriia; order Coriobacteriales; family Coriobacteriaceae; genus Collinsella. The sequence continues at coordinate 3,952 of URPK01000019.1, forward strand.
TTTTCGATAATCGAGAAGATCGCGTAGAACGGCGCGATGAAATGAAGAATCGTCGTGGTGTAGGCCGAAATCGCGGCATCGTCGATGAACAAACGCGACAACGGACCCGAGAACACAAGCAGCACGGCAGACAGGCCACCAATGAGCATAAACGACAGCACGAGCGACGTGTGGTATCCCTTTCGCATGCGATCGTAATTGCGCGCACCAAAGTTCTGCGCCGAGAACGTGGTGATCGACACGCCGAGCGCCTCGGTCACCATCCAGATAATGCCGTCCAGGCGGCCGGAAAGGCCCCAAGCGGTCGTGACATCGGCACCAAACGAGTTGACCGACACCTGAATCAAAACGTTGGAGATCGAATACGCCGCAGACTGAACGCCCAGCGGAAGACCACACGAAAGCATGCTCTTGCAAATGCCGCGATCGATACCGAGCTTGGATAGCGACAGCCGCCACGCACCCGGAGCGCGCATCATACGAACCAGAATCATCGAGGCATTGGTGCAGATAGTCAGCACGATCGCGATGCCGCAGCCCAGCGCTTCCATGTGCAGCACGGCGACAAAGAGAATGTCGAATGCCACATTGACGAAGCAGCCGGATGCAATAATAACCGCCGGACCGCGCGTGTCGCCCACGGCGCGCAACAGCGCCGTCCCCATATTGAGCAGCAGCGCCGCAAACATGGCGGCAAAGTAGCAACGGGCATAGGCCACACCCTCGGCCAGCAGCTCATGCGGTGTATTCATCAACACAAGCATCGGCTCGACAAACACCATGCCCAGAATGGAAATGACAATGCCGCCCACCAGCGCAAGCGTCATAGCCGTATGGACCGATCGGCTCAGGCGCTCGTCATCGTGCTGGCCAAAAAACTGGCCCGTAATGACCGCGCAGCCGGCACCGACGCCGACACAAAAGCCGATGCAGAGCTCGGTGAGCACCATCGTGGCTTGAATGCCACCCAGCGCGAGCTTGCCGCCAAACTGGCCGACGATATACGTACCGATAAGCGTGTAAGCCTGCTGAAAAAACGAGCTAAAGAAGATAGGGACGCACAGCGACAGCAGCTGTTGCCAAATGACACCCTGCGTTACATCGATAGCCGTAGATTTCTTAGCCACACGCCCTCCCCACCAGCGTACGTCAAACAACAAAACGGCAATTTAAGACCAAAGCCAATACCAGCTTAGCACCGACCGACGTCGGCCGAAACGCCCCGAACCAGAGCCCGGTGCTAACTATCTGCCTAGTGATACAGCCCCGGCTGGTAGTGGTACTCGTTGCTCACATGCGGGCACAGCTGCCAAAAGGCAACAGCGCTTGCCGCGGCCACGTTGAGTGAATCGACCCCATGCGCCATCGGAATACGCACGGCGCGGTCGCAGCCTGCAATGGTCTTGGCGCCCAAGCCAGCACCCTCGGTGCCCATAAAGATTGCCAGGCGGTCAATCTCCTGGAGCGCGGGATCGTCCAGCGACACCGAATCATCCGTCAACGCCATAGCGGCACACGAAAAGCCGGCATCGTGTAGCGCCGCCAGCCCATCATGCGGCCATACGCGCGCTTCGCTGCCAATGCGTGTCCAGGGCACCTGGAACACCGTGCCCATGCTCACACGGGCCGAGCGGCGGTACAGCGGGTCACAGCAAGTGGGGCTCACCAAAATACCATCGACGTTCAGTGCAGCCGCCGAGCGGAAAATCGCGCCGACGTTCGTGTGGTCGACAATGCCCTCGAGCACGCACACGCGCACAGGGCGCTCCCCCGCCGCCTCGACAACGCCACCCAAGAACTCATCGACCGGAATCTGACGCGGACGACGAAACGCCGCGAGCGCACCGCGCGTCACGTTAAAGCCCGTCAACTGCTCCATGAGCTCCATCGAGGCCACGAACACCGGGACCGGACCCGCTCCCTCGCGCACAACCAGGCGCTCAAACAGCGGCATCATCTGGTCGAGCCAGCGTTCACCCAAAAGAAAGCTCACCGGCTCGTATCCGGCGCGCACCGCGCGCTCGATGACCTTGGCGCTCTCGGCGATAAAGATGCCCTTCTGCGGCTCCAGTACGCAGCGCAGCTCGCGCTCGGTCAGTCGCACATAGGCATCGAGCCGCTCGTCCTCGAGCGAATCGATTCGCAGCACCTCAACGGCATCAGTCATAGTAGCCAGCCCGCACCCTTCTTACAGCAGCATCTATATCAAACGAGGCGACGCCAAGCGCCGCCCCTCAATCATTCCAACCCGATAATACCGTGGGCAAATAGGAGATTTACGCCTCAACGCGACGATACGTCACGAACTCATAATCGAGGCCTTCGTCACCCTCGCCCGCGGCAATCGTGGCAACCCCTTCGCGCCGAGCAACTTCCCACGCGGGATCGGCGTCCAAGTCGGGAAAGTACGTGTCCACAGGATGGGCGCAGTGGTTATGCGTGACCTCGGCCTCCACGCAATACGGCAAAAACTGCCGATACACCTCGCCGCCGCCGATCACCCACGCAACGGGTTCATAGGCCACGGCGGCGAGCGCTTCGTCAACGCTATGTACCACGTCAACGCCCTCGACCGCAAAATCCTCGTCGCGGGTAAGCACGATATTGCGGCGGTTCTTAAGCGGCCGGCCGCCAGGAAAACTCAGCAGCGTCTTGCGTCCCATAATGACCGGGCAACCTTTGGTGCACGCCACAAAATGGCGCATGTCAGCACGGTTGGACACCACCATGTCGCCCTCGCACCCAATACCCCAGTCATCGCACACGGCGACAATGGCAGAAACCTTACACGTCATGCGCGTCACCTACACCGCAATGGGGATGTTCTTGACCTGCGGGCCGTGCTCATAGCCCTCGACAATCAGGTCGTCGGTCGTAAACGCATAGAAGTCATGCACATCGGGGTTAAGCGTTACCTTAGGCGCGGCAAACTGCGGACGCTCGATAAGCTCGCGGACGATATCGACATGACGGTCGTAAATATGGGCGTCAGCAATCACGTGCAGCAGCTCGCCAGCGATCATGTCGACCGACTGCGCGACCATCATCAGCAAAATGGCATACTGGCACACATTCCAGTTGTTCGCGGCCAAAATGTCCTGGCTACGCTGGTTGAGAATCATGTTGAGCGTCGGCTTGTCGTCCTGCGGACGCTGCGTCACGTTATACGTCACGCTGTAGGCGCACGGATACAGGTGCATCTCGGACAGGTCGCTAAACACATAGGTGTTCGTCATAATGCGGCGGCTGTACGGCGTGTTCTTAAGGTCGTACAGCACGCGATCCATCTGATCGAAGTCACCCTCGGCATAATGGCTCTTCTGCCCAATCTGATACCCGTAGGCCTTGCCGATGGAGCCGGTCTCGTCCGCCCACTCATCCCAAATATGGCTGTTGAGATCATGCACGTTATTGGACTTCTTTTGATAGATCCATAGGATCTCATCCATGGCAGATTTGAGGGCCGTACGACGCAGGGTAAGCGCCGGAAACTCCTCACGCAGGTCATAGCGTGCCGTGACACCAAAGTTTTTAATGGTATAGGCAGGGGTGCCATCCTCCCACACCGGGCGGACCTTTTGGCCCTCGGTGGTGGTGCCATGGTCCAAAATATCGCGGCACATGGTTACAAACTGTTGATCAGCTTTGCTCATTGACCCTCCTGTCAGTCGCCTATAGGCTATTTTTTATTCTAGCCCAGGCGCGCGAGTGTCGGATTGGACACTTGGGCCGGCACACGCAATGCACGGCAGCACCGCACCGCACCGCCTACGCCAACGAAACACCTTTGCTTTTTCTGGTTGATTTCCGATCTCAGCCGAACACATTGAGCAAATAGGCCGTTCCCGCACC
>URPK01000020.1 GCA_900549715.1 uncultured Collinsella sp.
GCGCTCGACGGCCTCGTCGATCAGGAGCTGGGCGGCGTTGCTCACCATGAAGTACTCCTGATAGATGCGAAGCAGGCGGCCCTGCTCGTCGGAATCGTCGGGGTAGAGGAACAAGGTGAGGTTCTTGGCGATCTCGGTCTTGTCGAAGTCGATGGAGCTGCCGGGGACCAGGCCGTCGTCGACGCTCGCCAGGTCGAACAGGCGCAGACGGTTCTTGGTGGGCTGGCCGTAACCGGGCACGTCGATGTTGACGAGCTTGGAGGTAACGGCAAAATCGCCGAACTCGACGGTGTAGGAGCGGCCGTCGTCGACTAGGATGTCCTGCTCACCGAGCCACTCGTCGGGGACGGCCTTCTGCTGGTTGTCGACAAAGCGCTGACGGAACAGGCCGTAGTGATAGTTGAGGCCCACGCCATCGCCGGTCAAGCCCAGCGTGGCGATGGAATCCAGGAAGCATGCGGCCAGGCGGCCCAGGCCGCCGTTGCCGAGCGACGGCTCGACCTCGAACTCCTCGATCTTGTTGAGGTCGTGGCCTGCGGCGGTGAGCTGGTCCTTAACCTCATCGTAGATGCCGAGGTCGATCATGTTGTTGATGAGCAGCTTGCCGATCAAAAATTCGGCGGAAATGTAATAGAGCTTTTTCTTGCCGTTGTTGAGCGGGCAGGCGGCGGAGCGCTCCTGCACGAGTTTGACCAGCAGCTTGTAAATGCGACGGTCGTCGAGCTGCTCGAGCGAGGTGCCAAAAGACTGCTCGGCGAGTTCCATGAGGTTAATTTGGGGCATGTTTTCTCCTGTGATGGGTTGTTTCATGTCTGCAATTCATAAGAAGCCCGCGCGAGGGGATTGGGGTGGCCTCGCGCGGGAAAAAGCAAGCGCGTCCGCACGGTGGGGAGGGGTCGGGCGCGGTAGCTCCTATTGAGGAAGCTCGATTTCGGCTTCCGACGGGATGCGGAAGTAGGTCTCGGTCCAGTCGGTGAGTTTGTGCTCGAGCTCGCGGGTGATGGCGCCGTCGAGCATGCGCCAGGTCCAGTTGCCGCCCAACGTGGCAGGGGTGTTGATGCGCGCCTCGTTGCCCAAGTTGAGCAGGTCCTGCATGGTGTAGATGCACGTGTCGCTCACGCTGGCGGCGATGGTGCGATTGAGTGCATCTGCCATGGGTTCGCCGGCCTGCTGATGGGTGTACAGGGCTGCCTGCTCGCGCTGACGCGGGGTGGCCGTTCCCTCAAACCAACCGCGCGCCGTCTCGTTATCGTGGGTGCCCACATAGGCGACGGTGTTGGCGATGTAGTTATGCGGCAGGTAGTACGAGTTGGTGCCCTCAAAGGCAAACTGCAGGATCTTCATGCCGGGGAAGCCCGAGTTGTCGCGCATGTCGATGACGCCGGGGGTGAGGAAGCCCAGGTCCTCGGCGATGATGGGCAGCGTGCCGAGCTTTTCCTCGAGCGTCTTGAAGAACTTGAGGCCGGGACCCTGCGTCCACGAACCGTAGGACGAATCGGGCGAGGAGAACGGCACCTCCCAATAGGCCTCGAAGCCGCGGAAGTGATCCAGGCGGATGACGTCGTACATGTCGAGGGCGGCGCGAATGCGGCCCTCCCACCAGGAGAAGCCGTCGGACTCCATGGCGTCCCAGTCGTAGATGGGGTTGCCCCAGTACTGGCCGGTGGCCGAGAACTGGTCGGGCGGCGTGCCGGCGACGCTCACGGGATTGCCGGCGGTGTCGATCTTAAAGAGCTCAGGCGTCGCCCACATCTCGACGGAGTCACGCGAGACATAGATGGGCAGGTCGCCGATGATGAGAATGTCGCGCTCGTTGGCATAGGCCTTGAGGCGGCTCCACTGGCGATCGAAGAAGTACTGCGTCATCTGGTGGTAGAGCATACGCGCCGGATGGTCGGCGCAGACCTTGGCGGAAGCCTCGCCGCGGGTGCGGAGCTCCGCGGGCCACTCCCAAAACGCCTTGAGACCGCACTCCTCTTTGACGGTCATGAACTCACAGTAGGGGATGAGCCAGTCCTCGTTGGCCTGGATAAAGTCATCGAAATCGGCCGGCTTGTCGGCAGCAAAGCGCTCGGCGGCGCGGTCGAGAATCTGACGGCGGCCACCAAAGATGGCACCGTAGTCGACATTGCTGGGGTCGGATCCCAGATACACGCCATCGATATCGCGCTGCTCCAGATACCCTGCCTCGATAAGCTCGGCAAAGTCGATAAAGTTGGGGTTGCCTGCGCGGGCCGAGAACGACTGATAGGGCGAATCGCCATAGCTGGTCGTCGTAAGGGGCAGAATCTGCCAGTAATGTTGTTTGCACGAGGCGAGAAAATCGACGAAGTCGTAGGCATTCCAGCCAAAGCCGCCGATTCCGTATGGTCCGGGCAGAGATGAGACGGGCATGAGGACGCCGCTTGCACGCTCCATGAATGCGCTCACCAACCTTCTTGTTGTGGGGTCGGCCTGCCGATGGGTGTGCAGTCCGCCTCCGATGTTCTGATTCGATACGCCTATTGTAAAACATGTTGTTTAAACATGTACAGGCAAGATAAAAAAGTTGGTCGATTTTCGGCGAATGGTTACATGCCATGAAAAAGCCCCGACCTCACAACGTGAGATCGGGGCAAGAGCGGTATGTAGGTTTTTGCTACTCGGCGTCGGCGAAGCCGTTGGGGTTGTGGCTCTGCCAGTTCCAGCTATCGCGGCACATGTCCGCGATGTCGTACTGGGCCTTCCAGCCCATCATGCGCTCGGCCTTGGAGGCATCGCACCAGTTGGCAGCGATGTCGCCGGCGCGGCGCTCGCGGATCACGTAGGGCAGCTCCTTGCCACAAGCCTTGGAGAAGGCGGCGACGACCTCGAGTACCGAGGTGCCGGTGCCGGTGCCCAGGTTAAAGATCTCGACGCCGGTTTTGCCGTTCATCCAGTTAAGGGCGGCAACGTGACCAGAGGCCAGATCGCACACGTGGATGTAGTCGCGCACGCCGGTGCCGTCGGGGGTGGGGTAGTCGTTGCCATAGACCTGAACGGCCTCGAGCTTGCCCACGGCGACCTGGGCGACATAGGGCACCAGGTTGTTGGGGATGCCCTTGGGGTCCTCGCCGATCAGGCCCGACGGATGAGCGCCGATGGGGTTGAAGTAACGGAGCAGCACGACGTCCCACTCGGGGTCGGCGGTGTGGACGTCCATAAGGATCTGCTCGATCATCCACTTGGTCCAGCCATAGGGGTTGGTTGCGGGCTTCTTGGGGTCTTCCTCGGTGACGGGCGGGTTGTCCGGGTCGCCGTAGACGGTCGAGGAGCTCGAGAAGATGATGGACTTGCAGCCATGGTTGCGCATGACGTCGATGAGCACCAGGGTGTTCTCGATGTTGTTGTGGTAGTACTCGACGGGCTTGCTCACCGACTCGCCGACGGCCTTAAAGCCGGCAAAGTGGATGACACGGTCGATCTGATGGGTATCGAAGATCTTGTTCATCGCATCGCGGTCGAGCACGTTGGCCTTGTAGAAGGTGAGGTTCTTGGCGGCTTCGTCGCCCACGATGGTCTTGACGCGGTCGACGGCGACGGCGCTGGAGTTGGAGAGATCATCGACGATGATGACCTGGTAGCCACCCTCGAGCAGCTGAACGACGGTGTGCGAGCCGATAAAGCCGGCGCCACCGGTAACGAGGACGCAGGTGTCTTTGGGGTCGAGTGCTTTGGACATGTAGTCTCCTATCGAATCAGGAACACTTCTAGAGGGGAGTATAGCGCAGGCGGGGACGACCAAATGGTGCACTGTAGGAAAAGCAGAGGATTATGTTAACGTACTCATATAAGAGCTTGCTCAATTGTTACCTCAAATTTGACAATTGCTTACGAGCCGCCGACCTTGTAGTTTCCTGCCGTTCGTGGAAATCGTTGGGACGCGCCATATGTACGCTAATATGTATGAGTTGAGCGACATATAAATAAGCATGTAACGGAGTACATATGTCACCAAACAGCGATTCCATCCTTTCCCAGGAGCTCTCGCGCCGCACTGCCCTTAAGGCCCTGTTCGGCGCCGCTTCTGCGGCAGTTCTTTTTGGCCTGCCCACTCGCGCCCATGCGGCGGAGGCTTCCAAAGAAACCACCGATAAATTGAATGCCGCCCAGGCCCAACTCGACGAGGTTCAGGCCCAGCTCGACAGCATCGCAAATGAGTATGCGGCGCTGGCCAACAAGAATGCCCAGACCCTCAACGACATCGAGAATGTCCAGGGCAAGATTGACGACACGCAGGCCCAGATCGATGAAAAGAAGGCCGAGCTCAAGAAGAAGCGCAACGACCTTTCCGATCGCGTGGCCGCCAGCTACAAGTCCGGCGGTACGAACATCCTGTCGCTGCTGCTGGCCTCTGGCTCGTTTGAGGAACTCGTCGCCAACGCGCATTACGTTGAGAAGATCAACAAGAGCGACCGCGATGCCATCGAGGATATCCAGACGATTCAGGCTGAGCTCGACGCGCAGAAGACCGAGCTCGAAGCACAAAAGGCCAACCTGGAGAAACTCAAGGACCAGCAGACGGCTCAGATGCAGGATATGCAGGCCAAGCAGCAAGAAGTCCAGACCGTGCTGAACGGTCTTTCCGACGACGTCAAGGAGCTCATGGCTCAGCGCGATTCCGAGATTCTCGCTGCCGCCCAGGCCGAGGAGGCCGCTAGGAAGGCCGCCGCTGCCGCGGCCGCCGCGAACAAGAACAATTCCTACTCGGGTGGTTCGAGCTCGGGCGGTGGATCGTATGCGCCCGGAACTCCGCAGCAGAATGCCGGCTCGGGCAAGCAGCGGGCCGTCGTCAACGCGTGCTACTCCACGCCTTCGCCGGGTCAGAACTGGTGCGCGGCGTGGGTTACCAATGTCTTCCGCAATGCCGGCGTGGGCTATTTTGGCGGCAACGCGTGTGACATGTTCAACGCCTGGTGCTATAGCTCCGACCGCTCGGCGCTGCAGGTGGGCATGATCGTGGCCGATTCCTCGCACAGCGGCACGGGTGCTCCGGGCCTTATCTACGGTCATGTGGGTATCTACGTTGGCGGCGGCATCGTAATGAGCAACGAGGGCGCCATTACGTCTAAGTCGCTTGATTCGTTCATTAGCTTTTATGGTACTGGCTCTGGCGTGCGTTGGGGCTGGCTTGGCGGTATTGCGCTGTCGTAAAGCCGACTGGGCCGCGTGCCCGCCCGCAATATATTTGATTGCCTGCTCGGGCAGTCCTGCGCAAGACGAAGGCCACATTAAGTGGCCTTCTTTGCGTGCGGAACTCGCGA
>URPK01000021.1 GCA_900549715.1 uncultured Collinsella sp.
CCTGCGCAAGACGAAGGCCACATTAAGTGGCCTTCTTTGCGTGCGGAACTCGCGATCAATCAAATATATTGCGGGCGGGCACGCGGCCCTCTCGGGTTCGGGGCGCTACGCACCGGATTGGTTGTCTGAATAAAAGAAAGTGAAGGCCCCTTTCGGGGCCTTCTTTTTTAGAGGAATTCGCCGACTCGGTGGACTTCGGGTTCGAGGTCTACGTCGAATTGGTCTTTGACGGTTGTTTGGATGTGGCGGATGAGTTCGTCGACATCGGCGGCGGTGGCGTGGTCGGCGTTGACGATGAAGCCGCAGTGCTTTTCGCTCACCTGCGCGCCGCCGATGGCGTGTCCTCGCAGGCCGGCGTCCATGATGAGCTTGCCGGCAAAGTAGCCCTCGGGGCGCTTGAAGGTGGAGCCGGCACTCGGCATGTCGAGCGGCTGCTTGTCCTCGCGGCGCTGGCGGTAGTCGTCCATGTCGGCCTTGATCATCGCGGCGTTGCCCGGGGCGAGATTGAAAGTGGCCGAAAGCACGACGAAACCGTCGTCGGCAATGCGGCTCTTGCGATAGCCCAGGTTGAGCTCATCGACATCGAACTCAATAATGCTGCCGCTACCGCGGGTGCCGTCGTCGAGCATGCGGGCGGGCTTGTAGACGCGCACGGACTCCAGCACATCGGCCATGCAAGCGCCGTATGCTCCGGCGTTCATGTAGCAGGCACCGCCGACCGATCCGGGAATGCCCGAGATGGGCTCCATGCCGGTAAGGCCGGCCTCGGCTGCCGCGGCTGCGACATCGGAAAGCAAGGCGCCGGCTGCCGCCGTGACGTGCGTGCCGTCGACCGTAATGTCGGAGAGGCCCTCGCCCAGCGCTACGACGACGCCGCGGATGCCCTTGTCGCCGACGAGCAAGTCGGAGCCGTTGCCCACGATGGTGAGTGGTAGATTGCAGCGATAGCAGGTATCGAGCGTGGCGACGAGGCCCTGCTCAGTATCGGGCGTGACAAAGACGTCGGCCGGACCGCCGATCTTAAACGTGGTGTGCTCGCGCATGGGCTCGCTCATCAGCACGTTGTCCTCGCCGGCAACGCCAGCGAGCGCGCACAGCAGGTCCTCGTTAAAAAAATCGTTCTCGTGCATACGAATATCCGCCTTTTGGTGGTCGTTGTCATCAATCGATTGCAATATACCCCACCCGGACGGATTTGGTGCGCTGGCGGCGATAAAACAGCCGTCCACCGGATTGGTAAAGTGTTTATCACCGAGGTAGAGGGGTAGTCGCTATACTTTCAAGAGATTGCGCGTAAACCCGGAAGGAGCGAGATGGCCAACAAAGTCACCCTCAAGCAGATCGCCCAGGAGGTGGGGCTTTCCCCCTCGTCGGTCTCGCTTGTTCTCAATAATCGGCCCTGTCGCATCTCGGAAGAAAACCGCAAGCTCATCAAAGAGGTCGCGGCGCGCAACCACTATGTTCCCAACCAGATTGCGCGCAGCCTGGTCATGCGCGAGTCGCGCACGCTGGGCCTTATCGTCCCTAACATCGAGAGCCGCTTTTTTGCCTCGCTCGCCGGTAGCCTGGAAAAGCGCTGCCGCGAGGACGGCTATGCGCTCTTCATTACCAGCTCGGGCGGAAGCGCCGATGACGATCTGGAGCTGCTGCGCCAGCTGGTGACGCGCGGCGTTGATGGCGTCTTCCTGGTGGTGGGTGACGAGTTCTCCGATGACCGCGCCCTGCGCGAAGAGGTCAGCCACCTGCCCATCCCGGCCGTAATGGTCGACCGTGCTATTGAGGGGCTCGAGTGCGACAAGGTGATGTTCGACCACGAGATGGGCGGCTATATGGCCACCCGCTATCTGATCGAGCAAGGCCACCGCCGTATTGCCTGCCTGGTTAATGCCCGCCGTTCCAATACGGGTCGCAAGCGACTTGCCGGCTATGAGCGCGCGCTGCGCGAGGTTGGCCTGCCGATCGACGCGCGTTTGGAGTTTGAGAGCGAGTACTACATTCCGAGCGCATACGAGGCCTCGGAGGCAGTGCTCGCAACTGACGCCACTGCCGTGTTCGCAAGCTCGGATAACATTGCCCTCGGTTTGCTCAAGCGCTTGCACGAGATGGGGAAGAGCATCCCGGGCGATATCTCGGTGGTGAGCTATGACAACTCGGCGGCCGACGTTCTCTTTGAGCCGGCACTGACCGCGATTGAGCAGGACCCTGGTGTCCTTGCGGAGCATGCTTTTGGCTGCATGTCCAAGCGTCTTGCCGGTAGGGGCGGCAGGCGTGCCGAAGAGGTCGTTCTGGAGCCGGAGCTTATCGTTAAGGACAGCGTGCTCGAGCTTACTAAACACAACTAAACACGTTTACCAATTTGCAGAGACCGAATGTGGAGCACCTGTGACAATCAACGCCGCAGGTGAATGTCGCGTTTTGCTAATCGATGGGATTGATAAGGGTGGTAAAACGTTTTTTCACCATGATAAAACGTTTTAGCAAATATACTGGTCCCAACGAAAGGTTGCCGTATTGGAGGGTGACCGCACAGCGAAGGGACATAAACAATGGCTAAAACACTGGGGACGCCGTGGCAAAAGCTGGGCCACGAGGTGCCGGCTTCCGAGCTCGAGGGCGTCGACCTGTATTGGCGCGCATCGAACTATCTGTCCGTCGGTCAGATCTACCTTCGCTCTAACCCGCTAATGCGCCCCGACTTTGTCGACGAGAAAACCGGTGAGGTGCGCGACTTCGGTCGTCCGGACGTTAAGCACCGCCTGGTTGGCCACTGGGGCACCACGCCCGGCATCAACTTCCTGTTCGGTCACGTCAATCGACTGATCGCCGACCACAACCAGAATGCTATCTTCTTGATGGGCCCTGGTCACGGTGGCCCCGCCGGTACTGCTCAGTCGCTGCTCGACGGCACCTACCGCGAGATTCGCCCCGACATCACCAATGACGAGGCAGGCCTGCAGAAGTTCTTCCGCCAGTTCTCCTATCCCGGCGGCATCCCGAGCCACTTTGCGCCCGAGACGCCCGGTTCCATCCACGAGGGCGGCGAGCTCGGCTACACGCTCAGCCACGCTTACGGTGCCGTCATGGACAACCCGAGCCTGCTGGCCGTGGCCGTGGTGGGCGATGGCGAGTCCGAGACCGGTCCGCTCGCGACCTCTTGGCAGTCCAACAAGCTCGTGAACCCGGCAACCGACGGCATCGTCCTGCCGATCCTGCACCTCAACGGCTACAAGATCGCCAACCCCACCATCCTTGCCCGCGTGTCCGATGAGGAGCTCACCAAGTTCTTTGAGGGCATGGGCTATAAGCCGCACTTCTTTGTCGCCGGCTTTGACGACGAGAGCCACGCAAGCATTCATGCGCGTTTCGCTGCCCTGTTTGAGCAGGTCTTTGACGAGATCTGTGACATCAAGGTCACCGCGCAGGCCCAGGCCGCCGCAGGCGAGACCGTGGTCCGCCCGGCCTACCCCATGATTGTGTTCCGTACGCCCAAGGGCTGGACTTGCCCCAAGCACATCGACGGCAAGAAGACCGAGGACTCCTGGCGCGCGCATCAGGTGCCGCTGGCGAGTGCCAAGGACACCCACGAGCACTTCCGCGTGCTGCGCGAGTGGCTGCGTTCCTACAAGCCCGAGGAGCTCTTTACGCCCGAGGGCCAGGTGCGCCCCGAGGTGACGGCCTTTATGCCGACCGGCGAGTTGCGCATCGGCGCCAACCCCAACGCGAACGGCGGTAAGGTGCGTCGCGAGCTCGAGCTGCCCGATATTCATGCCCACGAGGTCCCCGTCGCAACTAAGGGTCATGGCTGGGGCTCCACCGAGGCCGCCCGCGTCTTTGGTGAGTACACTGCCGACGTTCTGGCCAAGAACATGGATGACTTCCGCATCTTTGGTCCCGACGAGACCGCGTCCAACCGTCTGCAGGCTGCCTACAAGGTGACCAAGAAGCAGTGGGACGCCGGCTTCTACGAGGACGAGGCCAACGACGAGCTGCTGGCAGGCTCCGGTAAGGTCGTCGAGCAGCTGTCCGAGCACCAATGCGAGGGCTTCCTCGAGGCCTACGTGCTCACTGGCCGTTCCGGCGTGTGGAGCTCCTACGAGAGCTTTGTCCATGTGGTCGACTCCATGGTCAACCAGCACTGCAAGTGGCTCGAGGCTACCAAGCGCGAGATTCCGTGGCGTGCCCCCATCAGCGGCCTTAACATTTTGCTGTCGAGCCACGTCTGGCGTCAGGACCACAACGGCTTCTCGCATCAGGACCCCGGCTTTATCGACCTGCTGCTCAACAAGGCCAACGACACGCACATCGTGAATGCCTACTATCCGGCCGACGCCAACATGGCCCTTGCCGTTGCCGAGCGCGTCTACCAGTCCACCGACTGCGTCAACGCCATCTTCTGCGGCAAGCAGCCTGCTCCGACCTTCCAGACGGTCGACGAGGCCAAGGCGGAGCTCGCCGAGGGCGTTGCGACCTGGGAGTGGGCATCGACCGCCGATTCGCTCGCCGAGGCCGATGTCGTGGTCGCCACCTGCGGCGACGTGCCGACGCTCGAGGCTCTGGCTGCAACCGACATGCTGCGCGAGCTGGGCATCAAGGTATGGTTCGTCAACGTGGTCGATCTGCTCAAGATCCAGAACGTCTGCGAGAACGACCAGGCTCTCAGCGACGAGCGCTGGGCTGAGCTGTTCGGCTGCGGCGAGAAGCCCGTCCTCTTCGCGTTCCACGCCTATGCCGGCACGATTCGCCGCCTGATCTGGAACCGCCCCGGCCACGATGCCTTCCGCGTCCACGGCTACGAGGAGAAAGGCTCCACGACAACGCCGTTCGACATGCTGCGCCTGAACAACATGGACCGCTGGACACTGGCCGCCGACGTGCTGCGCATGGTCGACGCCGATAAGTTTGCCGAGCAGATTGATAAGTGGGAGGCATTCCGCACCGAGGCCTTTGAGTTCGCGTGCGATGAGGGCTACGACCACCCGGCCTTCACCGACTGGGTCTGGCCCGACGCCGCAGCCGCAACAGCAGCCGACGGCGCGCTCTCCGCAACGCAGATGACCGCAGGCGACAACGAGTAGGTAGGCATCCGGGACGGTCTCGCGCTGGGGCCGCCTCCGGGCTGGTGCCCTTCCTCGGAGAAGTGGGCTTCGCGAACTTCTCCGAGGAAGGGC